>DACE01000045.1 GCA_002494645.1 Euryarchaeota archaeon UBA256
TTGACCAAAGAAGAGGTCTTGGCGCTTGAAGTCCCCACCGGCGTGCCCATCGTGTACGAGCGAAGTGCGAGCGCTTGGAATCGCCGTTCCTGAATTCATTCAAGGGCCTTTGTCGGGTTTCAATCTCAGTTTGAAAAGAATAAACTTGCATGATTGGCTGGTTGACGAAGGTCTCAAAGTCACCTTTTGAGGCGATTGGATGTGAAAGACTCCATAACCTCCTCGTGGTGTTTCGGGGCATGGAATCATCTGAGATTGGTCGCATAGCAATGCACGTGAACCTCTGGGCTTCGCTGGGGTACGGCTTCACCTTATTTCTCGTACCAGACTTGTTTTGTGAACTCCTCAAAGCCGAAGCGGTCAACACAGCGTGGTTGCGAACCATTGGAGCAGCCCTGCTTGGTACCAATGTCGTCGGTTGCTGGTTGTGGCTGAAATCGCCATCCGTGGACATGGGCAAGGTACAATTCATCACCGCTGCACTCGAAGCCGCCGCCATGACGCTTTCTCTTCTGCTCGGTGAATTCACAGCTCAGAACATTTGGATGGTACAAGCATCAGTAGTGCTGGCAGTTATCGTGACGCTTGGCCTCCTCCCCACAGCCCAGTCCAACACCTATGTCTCATCGTGAAGAATGTGGTGAGTTTTTAGTGGGCCGCCAACCTCTTGCTACCATGGCTCTCCCTTGGCGCTTCGACGGTTTTCCCGGACGAATCCTCTGGGTCGATTTGACTGAAGGCACCTGTGAAGCACGTGAACTGCCGCATGAATGGTGCCTGCAGTCCATGGGTGGCAAAGCCTTGGCGACCAAGCTTTTGGTGGAATGGGACACCACCGATTACGAAGCGGCTACGACGAACCGTCATCCAGTTACGGGGCGTATGGATAGCGCCGTTCACCCATCCACACCTCTTCTTTTCATGACCGGCCCCTATCAGGCATCTAAAATCGGGTCATCAGGGCGCGCCGTTGTAGTCACACGTTCTCCCCTCACCGAGTGCTACATTGACACCTACATCGGAGGCAATATTGGTCACGATCTTCGCAAAGCGGGTTGGGACGGCCTCTTCATCACGGGTGCAAGTGAAACTTGGGTTCGTCTCGAAATCAACGATGGTGAAGTAGGCTTACACGCTGCTGAGGACTTGGTGGGCATGACCACATGGGAGGTGGAACAAACGCTGAATGGAATGGGAGAATGCCTCTCCATCGGCCCCGCAGGTGAGAACGGTATTCGTATCTCATCGCCGCTCACTGCAGGACGGCGAGCCGCAGGACGCGGTGGAACAGGTGCCTCCTTTGGCTTCAAACGCCTCAAGGCCGTCACGGTCAAGGCGAGCAAAGAAGCCGGCCAAGAAGTGCGTTATGCTGAAGCATTTGAACTCGCAGAAGCGGTCAAAACCCAACGCAGTGAAATGGGTCTTCGTCGTAAGTCAGGCGATCCTTTCTACGCTTTCGGAACGAGCCGTGGTCCGCTTTATGCTGCTGAAAACGGGCGCATGCCAACTGCAAATTATACTTCCACAGATGCTCAGATTCCAGACTTAGCAGCACTGAAAGTGGGCGGAGGGGAAGGCGGTCAATCGGCTCAAGACGTAGCGCATGGGGCTCAGGCTGTTTCTGTAGTTTCATCCATGTCAACGCACGAGTTGTCGGGTGAACACTGGCATGAATCTCTTCCTGATGCAAAGCAGTCGGGTTGCTGCGCACCCTGCCCCATCGCCTGCGAGGCTGCAGACCGACCAACAATCGACGGACAGAAAGTCCGAGGACGACCTGTTCACATGAACCGAGTTGACCGACCGGAATACGAAACCTTAGCGATGCTGGGCTCCAATCTCGGTATCGGCTCAAGTCTGGATGTGATGGACGGGAACGATGCGTGCAATCGTTTGGGCATTGATACCATTTCAGCAGGGGCTGCACTTTCTTTCATGTGTGAGGTAGCGTGGCGTGGCTGGTTGCCTGAAACTTGGTCGAACCATTTCCATGCGCCCTTCGCATTCGGTTCATTCGAGGAAGGAGACATCGTACCTTGGGCCTTTGGTATCCCTGAATTACCGCCCCTCGCCCTCCACATGCTCGCCCATGCCACCCCCGGTGACGGGACGCTTTTTGGTACCTTGACGGCAGGTGCAGTAGGTGCCAGTGAATGGATTGAAGAAACAACGGGACACCCCACCACGCGGCTCACAGCCCACTGCAAAGGGCTTGACCTACCAGCATGGGACCCGCGTGGAAAACGCGGCAACGCCATGGCCTACATGACTGCCAATGTTGGCGCCTCTCACATGCGTGCGGGATACAAGGAACCGACAGGTCTTCCCAATCGCTCTGCACTCGACCTGATGGAAGAACTCGTTGAGAGTCAGCACAGCATCGTCATCCGGGATTCCATGATCCTGTGTGCCTTTGCAAAAGGGGCAACGCCCAATGAAGTGATGGTTCAGGCATGGCAAGCCATCACGGGTGAAGCATGCACCTGGCAGGACCTGATGAAACGTGCCGGAGTCCAATGGGATTTGGCCCGTCGGTGGAATGTTGAACATTGGCAACGCCAAGGCCGTCAAGCACGAGAAGAAGATTTGCTCTCGTGGCGACTGCGTCGAGAACCTGTTCCCAGCGGCGTAGCAGCGGGTATGGTGTCCTTTGTTGATGACGAAGACGAAGCAGCGTGCATGCAAGCCTATTATGCTCACAGGGGATGGTCCGATGAAGGAATGCCGCTCGCAAGGTCCCAATGAAGTGACGTGGTAAGCCTTAATTGAGCGCCAATGGACGCACTGACATGCTCTCTATGCGTGCTGTGCTTCTCGCTTTGCTCATGGTTTCCATGTCCCTTTCAGGTTGCTTCGGAGCAGCCGAAGAAGAGGTTCAGGAATCATCCTCATCGGTGTGGGATTTTGAGCGCTCTGAATTGACATGGTACCACCTCCCAGGTGCTGTGGATGCATGGGGTCTAGAAACCATGGAATTCACCGGGCGCAATGTCCCATTCATGGCTGAGGGCACCTATTATGGCATTGGGATGTCAACCTTTGAACCGACCATGGGTATCACTCAAACGGACACTCTCATGATGAGTTCCTATGGCAACGGCCCTGCTGGCTCAACCGCTATCATCGCCTGCGACCTCATCGGCATGACCGAGGCATTGGATTACGCATGCGAGAATATCTACGACCCCTTCCTTCCCATTGCGAATTCAAACGACCCTTACATCTACGTCGACCCGTGGACCAGCCGAATCATGAAATTCGACATGCACGCTTTGCTTGGGATGACCGTTGAATGGTCGGACGACGAAGGAGCATCGTGGAACGGCCCGAGTGTCGCCACGCAGATTTACTCGGTTCAAGACCACCAAACGATTGCCAGCAGCAACATGCCAGCCCTCGCACATCCAACCACGTGGATGTTCTGCATCAACGGCAACGCCCCGCATCCGCTTTGCTCTTCAAGCCAGGACGGCGGAGCGACTTGGGGTCCTGAAACCTCTGGCGCTCCCGTGACCTGTTCGTCCGGCGGCCTTTCAGCCCACCTCGTAGGTAGCGTGGACGGGAATTTCTACCGAGGCAACAAAGGTTGCACCGGTGAAGGCTATTCCATCTTCCGAACCACCAACGCAGGCATTTCTTGGACCGAACATCCTCTGCCAACAAGCGTCACGGGTACAGCTGATACTTGGAATGCTGAAGAGGCGCAAGTTGAAGTCGATTCTGAAGGTAACGTACACGCGATGTGGATGGGGCTTGACGACATGCCATACTGGTCGTATTCCCGCGACCAAGGTGACACATGGTCCAATGAAACCATGATCGCACCACCCATCAACCTCACCGGAACGGGCTTTCCAGTGGTCGTCGCAGGCGATGCAGGGACCGTCGCCTTCGGGTATGTTGGAGAAGCGGGTGGTGAAGAAGAAACTTGGAATGCTTACCTCACCTATGCCACCGATGCCTTCAACGAAACGCCACTTCTAACGACGGTACAACTCAACGGCTTGGACGACCCTATCGATACCGAACCTGACTGTGGGTACAATCGCTGCGGTGGCCTTGGCGACTTCCTTGATATTCGAGTGGATGCATACGGGCGAACGTGGTTCTCTCTTTCCCACAATCTCGCCGACATTGGAATCTTTGGAACCTTCCATGAGGGACCGAGCCTCCGTGGTGAAACCGTGACCATGCTTCCTGCCATGCCAGAAGGCGGTCCAGCGACCTTGTAGTCCTTGCTTGGTGCCCAAAGGAGATACGAAGGAGATTGAGACGATGTCAGAATCAACGCGTTGGAAATCGATCGTCATGGTGAGCCTCTTGTTGCTCTCGCCTTGGCTGCTTGTGCAGGGGTGGATTCTCGTGAGCGCTCCAACACCAGAGCATACTCAACTTCCAGTCTGTCCAGAGGGTACTCAAAATTGTGCTTCAATTGGCGATGGTGGATTGGTACGAATGGAGGCCAGTTTTTCATCCACAGTCAACACCAATGCCTCTGACCTGTGGGATGCTTTCGAATCATGGTCGAGCGATGAACATTTGGCGGTTGAATACGACCGCATCAGCGAAGACGGTGAATACTTCTCGCATCGGATTGCCATAACGTCATTTTGGCGGTTTCCCGATGACGTGGTGGTGAAATTCACACCGGTTGACGACAATTCCTCGGTGATTTCTCTCTACTCATCATCTCGCCTCGGCGTGAGTGATTTGGGCGTGAATCCAGACCGTCTCGCTGACTTGCATGAAGCACTCATGCAGGCCTAGGCCATGGTGCCTTTGTGTTCATCCCACCCGTAAGGTAGACCTGCATCATCAACGAAAATAATGTTCACACCGTGGCCAGATTTGTGAAAGCCAATCAACTGAATTTCGTGAATCGAATGGCCGCTCGGTGCCTTGCCGAGAACTGGCAGGGCGTGGCGAGCAAAGAATGAACGCTTACGCGGCTTCTTTTCCTTTTCGGGAGCCTTCATGCTTCGTCGTGTTCCTTCAACATCATCGAACCAAGGAAGGGGCCCTTCGGGGGAAAATCGTAGACCAAGAATCATGTCAATGCCCGTGGTTTCCTGCGC
>DACE01000047.1 GCA_002494645.1 Euryarchaeota archaeon UBA256
CGAGAACGAATCCTTGACAGTTTCAGAGAAGGCAAGGTGAAGACCATCATCGCCACTGATGTTGCTGCTCGTGGTATTGACGTTGATGCCATCAGCCTCGTGATTAACTACGACATCCCCAACGATCTTGATTCATTCATTCACAGAATCGGCCGTACTGGACGTATCGGACGCAGTGGTGAGGCATGGAGTTTGGTTTCAAGGGATGATGCCCCTCAACTCTCGAAAATAATGGCCACCTATGGATTGGACATTCAACCCTCTGAAGCACCTGAATTGCCCGAAGGTGTTGACAGAGACCCTGTTCGCCGCCAAGATGATTTCACCGAATCGGCAGATGTCTTTGGCTTTGTCACCGTTCAACTCAGCCTGAGTGAGAACGAGGCGGGCTCTGCACTTCAAGTCTCAAAGTGGCTCATGGAACAGTTGAAATGCAACGAATTGGCTGTCGGAGAAATCAAATTTGATGGTGAGTCAACCCTTGTGAGCCTTCACAAAAGCAAAATCGGCTTGGCCATGAAGGCCGTAGAAAAGCGCGACTACAACGGTCATCAATTGACCTGCGCCATCGTTGAGTGATCACTCTTCTTCTTTGGCCCTGCTTTTCTTCCACGAACCTTTCTGTTTGGTGTGGTGGCTTTTCTCAACGGGAACAGGCACCTCGACTTCGTCGGGTACTTCAGCCTCTGAGGGCCACGTACCGTCTTCATTCGGCCTTGCTATCACAACGGTTGTTCCAACCATCAATGCAAGACCGAGTGCGGACAACGACCATGCATAGCCGATTGCATCGTCCCATCGGTTCTGAGCATCGCTGCAATCAGAAGAAAGCAGGCTTGCGAATTCACACATGGCCATCGTGTCGCGAGCAGCAAGCGCCTCTTCATTGGAGTAGATATTGCTCATTGCTAACAAAAACATCAACCCCGCAAGGCCGAGGACGACCCAATGTTGTCGAGCCCAACTGCGACGGCGCTCAAAGCGCCAAGGTGAAGGGTCGTTTTTGGTTGCTTCAAGTGTGCGAGCTGGACCGCCAAACCGTATGAACCATATCAGCCACATGGAAACGAGAACCAGTAAAAAGCCCCATTCATACACTCGCTCGTGATAGTCCCACATGGAGTTAAGGCATGCTTGCTGACCTGCCATGTCCACACAGGCATTAACTGCAATGGGATAGAAGACTACCAATCGGAGGATGTTCAATATATAGACAAGGCCACACATCACCACAACCGTCCGTAATTTTTGGCGTTGCGGTACACCGTCAGTCATCATCACGAGCGTTGAAAGGAAGATCATTTCATGAACGCCTGCACATTCATCCGAGACATAAAGCCCCACGGTATTGAAAGGGCCCGGAAAAGAAGCATGTTGAAGGTCGATTCGAGTGAGCCAACCGTTGTGGTGGCTGATGACAGCAGAGCCCTCACCGTAAATGAGATTCGTTAATTCATTCCAAATCCACGCTTCAGTCACTTGAATGGGCGCCAGGGTATCCGAAGGTAGTGTCAAAAACCAATAGAAGGCCTCGACCAGTAAAAGGGCAGCAGGAATTCTTCCGTAACGCAGGCCTAATTCACCTACTTCTTTCCACGACATATCGCCCTCGGGGCGAGCATCAACTGTCGTGGCCATGTGTCTTGATGGGAGGGCTTGTAGAAAAGGTGTTGCGGTCGTGCCGAAGGACTTGATGCCTTCTCCCTCTTAGGGCATGTGTTCAAAACATAACTTGACTTCGCTACTTCATGGGCGAAGGTGGACGCAATCCATTACCCACGCATCGCCTTGATGTCTTGGGTTTTTACTGTCCCGTTCCTGTTGCAAAGACCCGCACGACCTTGGAGAAACTTGAGCGTGGTGCTATTCTTGAAGTGTTGGCGGACGATCCTGAAACACTCCACGACATGCCCCTCCTTCTTGGCCGAACGAGCCATCGCTTGATTGATATCATTCAAGAATCAGGAGAAATTCGGTACCTCATCGAGGTGAGTGCATGAAGGTCAAACCAAGCGATGTGCCAAGCGTGGCTTTTTTGCCCACGAATTACGCTGACTTTGAAATTGAAGTATTTCACGACGAAGAAACTGGGTTCGACCACGTAGCCCTCTCCTTAGGTTCAATGGATGGCCCCGACCCTGTCTTGCTCCGCGTCCATTCCGAATGCTTGACGGGTGATGTATTTGCAAGTCGCCGTTGCGATTGCGGCCCTCAACTCCACGCTGCTCTCAATGCTATTGTTGAGAAGGGTTGGGGTGTTCTTCTCTATCTAAGGCAAGAAGGAAGAGGCATTGGTCTGCATGCTAAGATACAAGCCTACCACCTCCAGGATGAAGGGGCAGACACCTTGGACGCAAATCTAATGCTTGGATTACCTGCCGATGGAAGGGATTACGCCATTGCCGCTGACATGCTCAAATCATTAGGTGTGAAGGAAGTTGACCTGCTGACCAACAATCCAGAGAAGATCAGTCAGTTGAAGCAACACGGCATCAATGTAGTCACTCGAACGCCGCTTATTGTCGGTGTCAATGAGACCAATCGTGAGTACCTAGCAACGAAAGCAGAACGTATGGGTCATCACATCAAGGATGAGGACCTGTAAGATGGGGCCGTGGCCGGGAATTGAACCCGGGCTGGCAGAACCACAATCTGCCGTGCTAACCCCTACACCACCACAGCCATGAGAGGTAAGAACGCCTCATGGGCTTGGTATTTCAATCATCCGCCACGCTCCCTCTCGCGTACTACCGAAACAGGTGACCCTTGCCTTCAAGTGCCGTGGCCGATTGAGTAGAAGCATGCGAACAACGCGTACCGTCCTCCTCTTGGTCACCGTGATGCTCCTCTCAATCACATCTCCCCTCGCTGCACATGCCCACGCACGCAGCGTTCACAGCACCAGTCAGGTGGATATTTTTCCCCAAGGAGCCTTTACGAATGCTGGTTTATGGCAAGTTGGTGCTGAAACCTCATTCACTCAAGAATCTGCTACGTACACCGAAACGATGGTTGCAGATCAACGACTCACAATGGCTCATCACCGCCCAATTCACCTCGATACGATGAGCGTGTGGGCATCAACATCGCCCACCGATTCAAATTATTCAACCGGAGCACCTGACGGAGCAAGTACGTGGTCGACGGGTCCCGAAATCCAACTCACTGGCTTTGATATCAGTGGACTGGCAACATACGAATTATATGCGGTCCACATTAAAGCCGTCATTCAAATTCCAGATGCCCTACAGGAAGATACTGTCCGTATTTCAGTTGAACACACCGACGGCTTTGACTTGTTGAAAACATTCGCACACACCCAAGGTAATTTGGATTACATCAACAATTCTGCTTTCACCCTGAACATCACAGACCTCATGGATTGGACGTGGAATGACATCGCCAACATGGTGTTCACACTTGATTATGTTTCAGCAGGCGGCGTTGATGATTCTCGCCTTGTTGTTGATGCAATGGGTCTTGATATCACCGTTCGAACACCTTGGTATGGTGGTGAAGTCGGTGTTGCAACTTCAGTTTTTAGCGGCCACGAAATGCCAGTCATGGGACTGAACCTGAGCGCAGGAAGTTACGACAACATGGCCTTGGATGCATGCGGGCTCACGCCTGCAGTAGCCGGAACATCTGGTCAGTGGGAAAGCGAAGTCTTCTCCACACCACCAGAACAAGCCATGGGACGTGTTCATATCTCTGTCGCAGAGGGCGAACTACAAAATACCAGCCTTGAATTTTCGACCTCGTCTGACGGAGTGAATTTCGCTCCCTACCAAACCATGCAGGTCAATACACTCTTGCCCCAAGCAGAAGCCTACATGCTTCGTCTCACTGCGACCGACACCTGCATTGACGAGCTCTGGGTTGATATCAACGACCCTTCTCTTTCCATGAATGGACGAGTCTTCGGAACCAATGATGGTATTGACCCTGCATACTCTCGCTGGCTCATCTTCGTCAATGATGAACTGGTCTCCAACGAGCCCATGACCTTGGGGACATTCTCGCATCAATGGCCGATAGGGGCATTCATGACACCCGGTGATTCTGATGTCAATGTCGAACTTCGCGCTTGGTTCACGTGGGACTCCGAAGGAAATAAAAGCAACAGCGCCCTTGAAATCAGCAGCATAAGCATCAATGGGGGCTACGCCATTCAATGGGATGAGAATCCAGTCTGCGAAGAGATCGGCAGCCAAACGCTGACCGAAGACGGCGGTGGCCTCATTCTGCCACTCCTCATTCGCTGCAGTGATGACCGCACGACCAACGAGGACTTAACCGTCCAATTCACCAATACCAATTCCGACTTGATTGCCGTTGACCTCGCAGAAGGTGATGTTCGGCTGCGCCTCATGCCTGAAGCAAGCGGTCAAGCCATTGTCGGCGTCAGTGTCGTTGACACAGCAGGTAACGCATGGAACCATGCATTCAGTGTCGTCGTTTCAGCAGTTGATGATGCACCAGTTGTCGATGAGTTTCAATCGCTTATTCCAGTCGAACGCGACGTTCCAACCATCATCAATGTCACCGTAAGCGATTCAGATTCAACTGACCTTACTGCTTCCACCAACAGGACTTGGGCAACCGTTGACTTGACAATGGGGACACTCACCGTGACTCCTCCGACCGCTGGATTCCAAACAGTACTCCTTTCCGTATGCGACCAATCAAGTTGTTCAGAACGTGAAATTGACTTGGAAGTGATGGCACTTGCGGATATTTTCGTGGAATCTATGGACTTTGGTGACGATGAAGAATTGGTTCAAGGTGAGGTCATCTCCATGCGGGTACTCGTGCGAAATCAGGGGCACGCAGACGCAACACTGATTTCAGTGCGTTGCGAGACTGAGGACCAACTCATCGGACTGGAAACAATACCAATTCTACGTCCTGGTGAATTAGGCTCGGTGACCTGTGATTGGCAAATCCCAGAAGACGCAAAGGTCCTTCGCTTCAGTGCAGTGTTGGACAGGGGACTGGAAATACCTGAAGGGAACGAGGAGAATAACGTCCTCGAACGTCTCATGGCCGTCACAGAATCAGATTCGGGAGATGATGTAAGCAGTGACAGTGCCATCAGCAATCAAGTCATCTGGGTCGGTATGATTGGCATAGCCGTAGGAATTTTGGCATTAATTGGCTATTTGATGCCGTCGAAGATTAAGAAAATCGAGTGAAACTTTCGCACTTCATTCCTGCCTTGATTCACCGTGCGGATGTCGTATAACGCCAAAAGCACCCTCAAACTTCATAAGCAGACCGTCTCACAAAAACTTGCTTTGAGGTCGTGGGGACCGTTCAACCTGGTTGACAAAGCGGGAGTGGGGAACCATGTCACAACTAAAGATCCGTATTGAAACGGAAGAATACATTTACGAAGAATACATCGAAGCTTGAAGCAATACCAATGGGCTTACCAACGACGAGGGTAAACCTCGTTGTCCATGAGCACCATGCTTGGTCGAGCGACCTCGCCGCGTTCCATGGACTGGACGTCATTCGAATCGACCTTGAGTTTGACAAAGCCAACAGCCTCTCCTTTGAGCGAGGTGACGAACATTTCACTTCCCTTCGAGATGTCTTTTGGTAGCGAAACGATACCCGGACGAAGCAGGGGGGCTCCGAAGGTGAGCGCAGCGACTGCGCTGTCTTTGATTTGACAGCGAGGAATCTCCACGAGTAACTTCTCAATCGGATGAACGATGCGCATCATGGCAGATTCGTCACCGCATTCTTTCCACAGCCAGACAGCATCGGCGAGGTCGTCCATGGTCACGCACTGATCGAGGTCAAACATTCCAGAGGACTCACGACGTAATTCCTTCAAACTAACGTTCATGTTGAGCAGAAGTCCCATGTCCCTCGCCATGGTGCGTATGTAAGTTCCAGCCTCACATGTGATTCGTGTGATGACATCTTTCTCATCAAAATCAAGAAGGTCGAATTTGAACACTTCTCGTGTACGAACTTGGACCTTAACGGCAGAGACTTCAGGTGGGACGTTGTAGATTCGCCCTGTCAACGAAGCCATAACCTTGGCCAGTTCGTCCAGATTTGGAGTGTTTTGGAATCGAAATACGGCGACATAGGTTTTCTTGTGCTTGAGGATTTTATTGGTAATCTTCATGCAACGCCCTGCCATTAAGGGAAGAACACCGGTAGCGAAAGGATCCAGCGTACCTCCATGACCGAGTCGCTCAAGACCCAAAAGGTCACGAGCCCATGCTGCAAGTTGATGGGAGGTCGGTCCTGCGGGTTTATCGACAAGAATGAAACCCGATTCAAGCAATTCTTGCAAGGAACGGTCGTCCGGTTGGCCTCCAAAAGCCGGATTGGTTTCGGCCTCGGGCAGCAGTAAGTGGTCACTCATTTCTTCGCCTCCAAGTACAGGACGACTCGCTCCACTATTTCATGTGCATTGAGGTTTGTAGCTTCTATCACGTGGGTATAAGGTTCAGGGTCTTCGGGCAAAAGGCCGTAGAGTTGCATGAATCGAGCACCGTCAACCGCCGCTCGTGCTGCATTAGCCTCCAAGGCCTCCTCAACGGTCATGCCCTCTCGGCTTGCCACTCTTCTTGCACGCTCTTCATCGGTGACATCCAACCAAATTCGAAGGCATGGCAAGTCCAATTTGTACGCCCACCAACCAGCAAGACGGGATTCGACGATATCGTCTGCATCATCTCCTTCCATACGCTCGCGAAGTAAGGCGTCAAGGGAGCGGTCAACTTCGGGCTCATCATTGCACAAAGTTCCAAAATCCCCCAGTGACATGCCACGCCGTTTGGCTTCCTCGCGGAAGACATCACCTCCGTTCAAAGAGGTCCAATCAAAGCGCTGAACGAGGGCTTGAACCAAGGTACTCGTACCGCTTCCGGGATGACCTGAAACGGTAATGCGAACCATGTTCACACCCATTCGTGGAAACAGATGTTACAGCGCTTCATACGGGGGCCATCGTGAGTGATTACATCACCATCGCATTCAGGACAGTTGGATCGAGATGCCATGACCTGAACTGAACTACCTTCTTCAGCAACCTTTGTTGGTTTTTTACGCTGTTGTTGGCTGCGGCGAGAACGTTGTTGTCGCTTCTTGGCTTGAGTCGATTTGACAGAAGGCTTTGTGGCCACAAGATGGAGAAGTGGTTCTTTGAGGACATCGCCAGCGACAACAAGTGGATGGGTTCGGTAACGTGCGAGTTTGATGTGGCGGTCGAGGACGCGTCCGTAAGCAACACTCATGCAGATATAGCAGCAAATCCACGCTGGGAAGAACAAGAATCGGCCGTCCAAAAGGTGCCATTCTGGAGCCCAGGGCAGAGACACATAGTCCACACGGAAGGTTTCAACGGCCGTAGTTAGCCAAGCAAAGATACCGATGATGAAAACCATCGTGAACATCATTGGTTTCATCGCACCCATTTGGACTTCAAGTTGTTCAGGCATCATCTGTTGCTGAAGTGTCATCGCCTTTTCTTGTAAAATCGGGTCACGAGAAAGTCTGGCTTCGTTCATCACCTGTCGAACTTGCCCTTGTCGGTGTCCAATGTGAGCCTGATCCATCGGGTCAACGAAGAAATTACGGATGACCGTGTTGAGCGTCATTGAAAACAAACCCAGAATCATCACGGTGATGACGAAGTAGGATTCTTCGGGAAGCAGAGGGGAGAGCAAGGGGTCGGCAGTCGTACCCAACGTGATGCGAATCGATGGCGTCATGATGAGCACCGTCATGAGAATCATAAACATCAGCATGACGAACATGGAGCCCCCTGGCGGTGGGGGAGGCGGAGGCGATGAACCGTTGGCCATACTTCGCCTGCGTTGCGGGCAGGGCATGAAGGTTAGCCTTCGTGGGAATGGAATTTTCCGTTCTTCACGACGAAGGGAGAACTTCAAACGCCAAGGTCTCTTCGCCCTATCATGCGTCGCAAAGAACCCCTTGAGGTCGCTGCCACATGGCGCTATCCCCTGCCCATGCCCATGCCCGGCCAACCTGTCTGCGCTACGGTCAACGAGGCTACCGAACAGGTCGAACGTTTGGGCACCAATCCCAAACTCTTCCTGTGGACCGATTACGAGAGAAAATGCCCCGAAGGTTGGGATTACATCGCAAGTGTTCGCGAAGGCGTTCCGCCGCAGGGAATTGAAGCAGAACTCAAAGCATGGGCCAAGCAATATCCACAGGCATGGTTGGCTGTTGACCTCCGAGACGGTGTCATTCCACCATCGACTGCAACCGACCTGAGCCAACTCTTGCGTGAAATAAAACGCTACGTCATCATCATCGTGAGTCGCTCTTCAGACCATGAAGACTGGCCACAATGGGTTCTTCCAGCGTGAGGCATCTCTGCCTCAAGTCACGCAGACCTTCACTCAGGGAAGGTGTAAGCACAAGCCGAGCATTCCTTTGCATCAGCCGGATTGAGCATTGAACAAATGAGACAGGCTTTCTCTTCACCAGCCGCTTCTTCAGTCGCTTCTTCAGGCGCTTCCTCATCACCAGAGGCGTCATCAGCCGGAGCGTTCTTTTCGTTCCAAGCTTTCGCAGCATCCTCAAGTTCTGCCTTCTTCAAGTATCCGTTGTCGTCATGGTCAAAGTCGCTGGCGAACACTACGAATGCATCGCGGTCCTCAATACCAGCAGCCTTCATCACACGCAGGAGCATGTCTTCTCGGAACTTGATGTTGGGTGTGGCTGCTTTTTCAACCACTTCTTCAGCCGCTTCTGCGACGTCTTCTGACGCAACTTCTTCAGCCGCTTCTGTGACATCTTCTGACGCCACTTCTTCGGCCGTTTCTGCGACGTCCTCAGACGCTGTTTCTTCAGTGACTTCTTCTTCAGATTCAATGGCTGGCAAATCATCCGATTCAATTTCGTCACCGAAGTGTACGCCATGGAAACGGTTGAGGGCTTCTGCATCAACTTCGCCGCTGCCCTTGATGTCAAAGGAAACTTCGAGACGCTCGCCCTTCTCGACCTTGGGCACGTGCCAAACGATGTGAAGACCGCCTTCGCCGTCCTCAGATGTCATGGTGACATCGTCACGCTTGCTGGAGCCGGTCTTGACGGTCCATTCCTTGATCTCAAATTGAGCAGGGAGAACATCATTGATGTAGAGGTCACTTAGAGCGGTGTCGCCGTTGTTCTCAAAGAGAATGAGAACTTCGTAACGACCTTTGCCACCCAAGGGGATCGCTTGCTTTCCTGCACTGAAATTACGACGGTTGTGAATGACCTTGACGCTTGGTGTAGATTGGGGTTCACGTGTGCAAATCGGTCCGAAACGCTCTGCGCTGAACTCAATTCGGGCAGGAGCGTCAACACGCTCGTTGCTTGGAGATGGGTCGGGTGCTGAAAGCGGATAAGAGATTTCAATCGACTTACCTGGCTTGAGTCCGAGAGGACCTCGTGTGCCGATCGTCAACGTCATGGTGTGACCCTCGCCATCAGGTGAGCGGTGTTCCTTCTCAATGGTGACACCTGCAGCCATCTCGACCTTGAATTGGTCGTCATCAATGACTTTACCGGCCAACTTGATGGTCAACTGGTCTTGAGTAGGCGCCTCAAAGAGTCCCGGAATGTCATCGGTGATGCGCATCAGATTGATTGGCGATGAACCCTTGTTTTCGAGTTTCATTGTTGCTGTCAACTTTTGGGCACGGTAGGAACGTAGGCTACCTGTTGAGAAGGTCTTCTCGATGTTAGCCTCAAGAACTTCGAGTTTCTTTTCCTCGAGAGTCATCGTACCTTCAGTGCTCTGAACAGCCTTTGGTAGTACGGTGTAGGAAAGTTCGTAGGTGAAATCAGGTTCAGATTGTGCCATTACAACACGCTCTTCGGATTCCCACTTCCCGTTCGGGCTGACGTCCTCGTCAACATCGCTGATATCGAACAGCAACTCTTCGCTCCCCTTCATGCGGACTTGGAGTTTCGTCAAATCAACAGCAAAGGAAGAACGGTTCTCGAAGATGGCTTTGCATTGCCAGTTGTCAGGGCGTTCATCTTCACGGACTCGCATGTAGGTGAAACCACGGCAGAAGGCATCCAATTCTCTGAACGCCATGCTGGAGAGGGTTGAATCGGCACGATAGGTCGCCGAGGCCTTTCCAGCTTTGATGGCTTTTGTTGAGGTGACGGTGATGGTTCCCTCCATTGAAAGCACCTGCTTCTCACCGGCTTGAAGACGGCCAACATTCCAGGTGATGGTCCCGTTATCCAGTTCGGCTCCACCTGACATCTCAAAGTGCATGGCGTCTGCAAGAGGGCGAGTCACAACAACATCATGAAGTTCAACACCCGAGAGGTTTTCGACTTCGAGGTCGAGAGAAATCGGACCGGGGTCTTCGCCCATGGCTACCGACATTGAACGCTCTTGAGAGCGGTCGGGATTGGTATCAAGACGTTCGCGCAACGTCATCATCTGCTTTCCGTTCACCTTGTATGACATGGTGTGGCTCTTGGATGGTTCAAGTTCGTCAACCGAAACGTGTTCTCCGCCAATGTCTGTTGCGTCGATGTGATCAAGCAGAACATCGATGTCGTAAATTCGGTCGTCACTGGAAGGGTTGTTCACCGTGAGGGTTCCCTTGACGTTTTGCTTGATGATGACACCGTCAGGATTGAGAGTCGTCGTTTCAATCTCGTGTAATGTTCCCTCTAATTTGTCGCCACTGACTGAATCAACTTCAGCACGGCTGCGAATCTTGGCTCCTGCCTGTTCGCCTGTCAAGTCACTGGGTTCGAGGTTGGGGAGTGGAGCGTCATCAAGGACGGCTGCGGGTGCGAGAGCTGCAAGTGCATCCATTGGTGGAGCGGGAGGTGCTGCAAG
>DACE01000020.1:0-8646 GCA_002494645.1 Euryarchaeota archaeon UBA256
CACAACCGATACCACCGACACAACTGACACTACCGACGACACAGATTCAGCCATCAACAACCCACTCGATGATGCTCAATCAGAAGAGGAAGTAACAAGGCAGAATGCCCTCATGCTGTTCTTTGGAATCGTCGTGGTTCTCCTCGTCGCTCTTTACTTTGTATCACGAGGTGGTGAAGACGCTTTAGCCGCCGAAGTTCGCATTGAGAAAATGTGGGACGAACAAACAGAGGCCGAGCACGAGTCCTTTGTGCCGCAATTACCACCCTTGGTGCCGCCCGTCGGTCAAGTCAAGGAAGAAGAGTGATCAGGATAGGCTCCATTCCGGGCCGCTGGCAGTATCGGTAACGACGACGCCAAGTTCGACCAGTTCATCACGGATAGCGTCGGCTTGTGGCCAATCTTTAGCAGCTCTCGCTTCGCCACGACGAAGCAAGAGAGCCTCGACTTGGTCTGCAATCTCTGCACGGCGAGGGTCTTCCTCAGGTTCAGCCAAAGCGAGTTCACGGGAGGGCAAAACACCCAAAACGCGTCCGGCTGTTTCTTCAAGAAGGTCAACTCCATAGTGAGCAAAGGCATTCATGTCTGCTTCGTCAAGGTCGCTTTGAAGTCCACGACTGACCTCGCGGACCATCCCAAGGACCTTCGCAACGGCTTCTCTTGAGTTGAAATCATCGTCCATGGCTCTGGCAAAGCCTTCACCCATTTTCTCGAGTAAGCCGAGGGTTTTCACGAGGGGTTGAGTGGATGTGATGTCTGCGGGTGGGAGCGGAACAGGGTCGGCGTCACTGCAGGCTTTGAGCGCGGCGACATAACAGGAGAGAAGTCGGTTGTAATTTCGCTCAGCGTCGTTAAGCAAACTCTCGTTCATGTCGATGGGCGAGCGGTAGTGTGCATTGATGAGGGCAAATCTGAGAACCATGGCGTCGACTTGTCCCAAGATTTCACGGATGGTCCAGAAGTTACCCAGCGACTTGCTCATTTTTTCCCCGTCGATGTTGACAAAGCCGTTGTGCAACCAGTGATGGACGACGGGAGAATGACCCGTGTGGCATTCACCCTGGAATATTTCCGCCTCGTGGTGAGGGAAACGAAGGTCGTGGCCGCCACCATGAATGTCAAATTCTCGTTCAAAATAATCCAATGACATCGCCGTACATTCGATGTGCCATCCCGGGCGTCCAGGTCCCCAAGGAGAGTCCCATGTCGGCTCGCCGGGTTTGGCTGCTTTCCACAGGGCGAAGTCTTTGTGATCTCGTTTGCTTGAGCCCGTGCCGTCAACGCGCCCCCCCGCACCCGAGCGAACAGCATCGATGGATTGACCGGTTAATTGTCCGAATTTATCGGGAGCCGAATCAACGTGGAAGTAGACTCCATCGTCTGCCACGTAGGCGTTTTGCTTGTCGATTAAATCCTCGGTAATTCGAATCATATCACCCACATATTCGGTGCACCGAGGGTAATGGTCGGCGCGGAGGATATTGAGGGCATCCATGTCTTCGTAATATCCTTCGATGTTTTGGTCAACCAAGGCTTTCCAGTCACCGTTGATTTCACTGGCGCGTTGGATGATCTTATCGTCGATATCAGTGAAATTTTGGACATAATTTACATCATAACCGCTTACTTCAAGCCAGCGATGAATCAAATCAAAGGCAAGATAGCAACGCGCATGCCCCAAATGGCATCGGTCGTAGACGGTAACGCCACAGACATACATTGAGACCTTGCCGGGCTCAAGAGTGGTGAAGTCCACCTTTTCTCGACGACGGGTATCATGGACGCGTATTGGCATGGGATACAATGCACCGTTGGAGGTTTCCCACTTGAAGGTTCATACGGGACCCGCCATTCGCCCGTCTATATGACAGACACTGCGGGCGGACGGATTTTCGTAACGGGCGTCAACGGTCACATTGGCAATCACATCGTTCGTGACCTACTCGAACACGGTTACGCCGTACGCGGCTCCGTTCGTGACCTCAATGACCCAAAGAAAACCGAACATGTCCGTCAACACGCAAAAGAATTGGCTTGTGAAGACCGCCTTGAACTGGTCCAAGGCGATGTCCTGGACGCCGACGGATGGACCCAACTTTTGGGCGGCTGTTCTGGTCTTTTCCATACCGCAACCGTCTATTCAACTCAAGGCAATGCCGAAGTCATTCTTGACACCGCCAATAAGGGGACAACACACCTTCTGCATGCTGCCAAAGAGAGCGGAATCTCGAGGGTGGTCTACACCTCCAGCACCGCCGCTGTTGGCACCATGCCCAAAGGGACCCTGAAAGCCGAAGAATATTGGAACAGCGATACTTCGCTGCCCTATACCACGGCAAAAACTCAGTCCGAACGACTGGCGTGGAAACTGGCTGAAGAACTCAATTTGGACCTTCGCGTCATCAACCCTACAGCAGTCCTCGGTGGAGGATTCATCCGTCCAACCCCGAGTGTCAACTTCTTTGATGACGCCATGAAGGGCAGTTATCCCATTGCTCCCAAATTCCCGATGGCTGTGGTCCATGTCCGTGATGTTGCCCGCGCCCATCGCCGTGCTTTCGAAGTTGACGAGGCTGAAGGACGCTTCATTCTTGCACCTCATGCCAATCTGACGCTATCGGCTATTTGTCGACGGATTCGTGACCTCAACCCAAGTACGAAATCACCGCGCCGTGCACTCCCAAACATCCTGGTTCCAATCGCAATCTTTCAAGATTGGATGGGGGGCCTCTTCGGCAAGAACCGATATCTTACTCGGGCCGTTGCCCGAAATTTGATGAAAGGCGATACGAATTATTCAAGTGAAAAGGCCGAGAAGGTACTCGGTATGCAATGGGAGGACTTTGATACATGTATCCAAGATACGGTCGACGCCTTCCTCTGAGCCATCAAAACGGGCTGCTTCTGGCTCGGTTGAGTTGGACCGTCCCAAGCCTCACGGTCGTCGTCGCCACCCTCATGCATTTATTTGGAGACCCGAGAGACGTACCTTTCTTTATCTCTGAAACGGACTACCAAGGACTTCAAGACCACGTCTTCAGTTGGGGCCTTACCATCGGAGGCCTGTGTCAAATGATGTATGCTTGGCACCTCTATCATACCCTTGATGCTCAGCGACCTGGCCTGTGGTTCATCGCTTCACTCATTGGAGTCTTTTCCAGCCTGAACGCTATTCTCGTCGCTCATTATGACATGTACAATTATATTGACCCGCACATCCTTACTGCGATGTTTGCTTTTGGCGGCGGCGTCCTCTGGTCGATGCTTGCTTTGCCCGCTCTGGGAACACTCGCAGCTGCGGGTGGCCGCCAACTGCGAACCATCGGTTTTACCATGGCCTCTCTTGGATTTATTGTCATGATCGCAGCATTCCAGCCAGTGGCAAACAGTTTTGATTCAAAAGGCATGACCTTGGAAGAATTCCTCAACCGAGCGCAATCAGGAGTTGACATTGCAGCTCCTGCTGAATACGTCCTCGTTGCTGGACTGATGCTTTGTTTGGCCTCCTTCCGCTACGATCTGATCCAGCAACATTCAGAATCCAAGCAGCGAGAGACGAAGACAAGTACCGCTGAATCCACAACCTAAAAATATCATATAGATAGAAGCAGGAGCGGAAGTTATGGCGAATCAGTACCTACGCGCTTCCTTCATCGCTTGCCTTAGCATGATGCTGCTGGTTGCAGGCTGTACTTCGCCAGATGCAGCGCCCCTGCCCGCTGAAGAAGGAACCACGTTCTCCGTGGAAACCTTTCCTGCTTGGAACGGCACGACGCACCTAAACGAATCCATCAATCATTCAGCGTGGAACAACATACCCTACATGGCTTACTTCTCCACTCCTTGGTGCACGCATTGTGAGACGACCATCAATGCATACGAACAGGTCATTCCAGCAGGGCATCTCGTCATTTTCTCAAAGGATGCAAGTGAGGACTATGCCAACATGTCCGAGTGGCATGAGCGTCTTGAAGAAAACCTCAATCGAAGCATCGACCGACCCGTCCTTCTTGACCCGGCACTGGCTGACGAGGTCGGTGTCTTTGGCATACCTCATGCAGTGTACATCAACTCTCAGGGCTATATCCACCAGGTTGAGATTGGAAAACGAGAAAACCTCACGGCCATCCAACTCACCTGGGAAGCAACAACAACTGCCGTATTTGACCCACTCACGGGTTGGAATCACAGTTCTTGACAACGATAAGAGCGATTAATTAGCGAAATGCTATCTGACATGAACAAGCAAACTCACGATCAACAAGGAATCCAACTTTCGTCAGATAATCAGGGGATGTTCAAGCGTCGTCCTTGGAGGGATGCGTGTGCAGCACACGTGGAACTACTGGATTCGAGGACGGACATCCCAACTGTGAGAAGAGGTAGCAGAGACCCAATAACGGCCCATTCCACATGTGAAGGTTAGATGTGATCCATATCATCCATCTCGCTCAACAAGGTCTGTTCATGACCGGATTGTCGAACGAGTTCAATGATTTTTTGATCCAATACGGACATGGCAACATCTCCTGGGTGCCGACCTACTTGGGAACTCAACCGGGTGGCCATGTACACATGAACCGTCATGGAGCGATGGCTCAATTTGTGCTCAACTGTGCCAATGAAGGTCTGTTCTGAGTTCATATCCGGAGCCTCTCCTTCATGGAGTTGAGGCCCCCACAAACCTCCGAACAAACCATCTGGCTTTCGCTGCGAGATGATGGGATTCCCCTGACGGTTAAATTCAACACACGTCCAGAACATGACTTTTTTGACAGTGATTTTCTTTGCTTTAGGATAAGCCGTAGGTGTGTCTTTCCCCTCACAGGAAGATTGGATTGGACAGTGGTGACACTGAGGTATTTGTGGAGTACATACCGTCGCACCAAGTTCCATGAGGGCTTGATTCCAATCACCAGGCCTCAGTTGAACCAAATACTCGTCCGCCCATGATTGAAGGTCCTTTGTCGACGGTTCCATCATCCGCTGCTGCCTCGCCATCACCCGCTTGATATTCCCGTCAACACAAGCAAAGGGTTGACCAAAGGCGATACTTGAAACCGCTGCTGCAGTATAAGGTCCGATTCCGGGCAGCGACAAGAGGGCGATGTATGAGGAGGGAAGGGAGCCGTCAAAACCGCCTTCTGATGAAGGAAGCATGACCAATTGACTCAATGCATGAAGGCGCCTTGCCCTGCTGTAGTAACCTGCACCTTCCCATGCTTTGAGCACCGTATCGATGGATGAATTCGCCATTGACTCAATCGTTGGAAATGTTTCAATCATTCGTTGCCAGTAGACAATACCGCGGCTGACTTGAGTTTGCTGAAGAAGTATTTCGCTTAGCAAAATCGCCCAAGGGTCGTTGGTGTTGCGCCAAGGAAGGTCACGCTTGTGTTCATCATACCATTCAAGCAGGTTCGTTTGCGAAAGCCTGCTCAAGGCAACCACCCTCATGCTTCAACTGCTTCGGACGTTTCGGCTTTCTTAGCCTCTATTTTTGCATCGTTGGCTTTGATTTGTTCCCAAACCAATTCAGCAATGTCCTTGACTTCCATCTCAGAGCCGATAGCGCTCAAGCCGTCGGTGACCATGGTTGAACAGAAGGGACAGCCAACAGCGACGGTGTCAGCTCCTGTTTGGGCGAGTTCTTTGGAGCGGATGACGTTCACACGGTCGTATCCATCATCGACGTGTTCTTCCATCCACATTTGAGCGCCACCGGCACCACAACAGAATGAATCCTTACCGTGCCTCTCCGCTTCAACATCAACGCCTCCAATGGCGTCACGAGGAGCATCGAGCTCACCGCCAATGCGGCCAAGGTAGCACGGATCGTGATAGGTCACACTGCCGTCATGGGCTGGTTCAGGTAACTTGCCTTCTTGTTGGAGATGGTTGATGAGTTGCGAATGGTGCATGACTTCAATGTCTTCGCCACCATAGTCCTTGTACTCCTTTCCGAGCGTATGGAAACAGTGCGGGCAGGAAGCAACGACTTTCTTGACCCCAATCTCCTCAAAGGTGGCCAAGTTGGTTTCGGCAAGCATTTGGAACAGGTATTCGTTACCAGCACGCCGTGCAGCGTCTCCACTGCAGCCTTCTTGCATGCCGAGAATACCGACATCAAGACCCGCTTCTTTCATGATGCTGATGGTATCTCGTGCCACTTTCTTATTGCGTTCATCGAAGGAAGCAGCGCAGCCTGCGAAATAGATGTATTCGGCAGGTTCAGCGACTTTTACATCCAATCCTTCTGCCCAATCCCCGCGTTCGTGAGAAGGCAGGCCGTAAGGGTTCGAATCGGATTCGAGATTCTCGATGGTTGCCATGAGGGGCATGACCGTGTCCTCTACGCTCGCGTCGAATTCCATTCGCTCCATCATAAGGTGACGGCGAGCATCGGTGAGTTTAGGCACGTGGTCGATGTAAATCGGGCAGGCTTCAACGCATGCATGGCAGGTTGTGCACGCCCAAATTGCGTCTTCACCGAAGCGAGCGATGATGTCTTCTTCTGGCGTTTCTCCAGCAAGCAGCGTGCTGGCGTTATCGTTGGCATAATGACGGACATCGTGAATGATTTCCATGGGATTAAGCGCCTTACCGCTGGCATAGGCAGGACATACATCTTGACAGCGAGCACATGAGGTGCAAGCCCATCCGTCGATGAGGTCACGCCACGTGAAATCGGTATAGTTCACCGCACCAAAGGAGTCGATGTCAAGTTCGTCGAGGAGAACGGCTTTTCCGTCTGCCCCACGGGCCAATGGTTCCATGGTGGCCATGGGCCTAAGGTCGTGGAAGAATACATTGGGGAAGGCCATCACGAGGTGCATGTGTTTGGAAAGTGGAATCAAGAAAAGGAAGACGGAGATAGCCAGCATGTGCGCCCAGTAGGCTGCGACCACAAGTGATGTGCTTGGAACGAGGGTTGCATACACCCAGTAACCAATGGGTTCCCATGTTTTCGAAATGGTCGATTCTCCCGCTTCTATGACGAAGGAAGTCGTCGTGATGGTCATGATGAGAAGCAAGATGACGTTGCCTTCCAATTGAGACTTGCCTTTGAGCTTCTCCGGAGTAAACACAACGCGTCGCAACAAGGCCGCTACACAGCCGATGAAGGCGATTGCATAACCCGTTTCAACGATGAGATTCCAAGGACCACGCATGACCTCGGGTAGAACTTTTTGTGAGAATTGATTGCCAGTTGCGAGGTCAAACATATCGGTTGAAAGCATCAGGAAACCCCAAAACATCAACACGTGAATGCCTCCTGCAACACGATCTCTCAAGACTTTCTTCTGACCGAGCCATCCAGTGAGAACCTCTTTGATTCGCGCCCCCCAATTATCAAAACGGTTCTCGGGCTTTCCTTTGAGAACCAAACGACTTGCCTTGACCACCTGATAGAGGAAAAAACCCCCCGAGATTCCAAAGAGCACGAGAAGGAGGACCCAACCAGGGAGCGGCCCATAATCCATAAACAGAGGGTGTTCCATCGTTTTCACCAAGAACGCATACCTGCGCTATTCTGTCCAAGCAGAGACGCACTTTGAAACCACCGTCAAAAACCAACGGGAATTCACCTTCCCGTGAGAAGGAATATGAAGGCCGAGCCCGTGTTCGGGTCATGGGGGTTGAAGCAGGACTGCAAAAGGCGAGTGCCCCCGCCAAATGCATTCTTTTTGGCGAACATGCAGTCGTTTACGGGGAGCCTGCTGTGGCGGTTGCCCTCGAGCAGCGTCTTCATGTCCAACTTCGACCTTCGAAGACATGGAGTGTTGGAGGTAGTCAACTTCAGGCGAAGCGCCACCCTCACATTGCCGCTTTGAAAGCCGCACTGCTTGAAGATTCAACACCCCCCATGTCCATTCAAATCAACAGTGACATTCCCCGTGCCTCAGGTCTTGGTTCAAGTGCCGCGCTCAGTACAGCCGTCGCCCGTGCCTTTGCCACCCTATCACACCAAGAAACGGTCACGAACGAAGCATTGAGCATGCTGGCTCACCAAGCGGAAGCTCAAGCCCAAGGAGGATTGGCCTCCCCTCTTGACACTTCAACGAGTACGGAGGGTGGCGTGGTTGTCCTTTCTGACACAAAGGAGAACTCCTGCACATGGCTCTATACCCGTCGTTTGGCGACCCCATCTGGTGAACGTGTTTGGGAGGTTCACAGTCTGGATTTGAAACGCGATGACGGCATCTACCTCGTGCTCGGGAATACCGGCGTTCATGCACCGACATCCGCCCAAGTGGCATTGGTTGCGGCAGCCTTGGAGGAATCACCTGAACGAATGCAGGAAATCAAGGCCATCGGAACCGTTTCTCGCCGCGGCCTTGACGCTCTTCAACGAGGCGATTATACCGCCGTAGGTCACGCTATGAGTGAGAATCATGTCTTGCTGAGGAATCTTGGCGTTTCGTCACTTGAACTTGAAGACCTTATTCGAGCTGCCCTACCAACTTCGCTGGGTGTCAAATTAACCGGAGCAGGTGGAGGCGGTTGCATGGTGGCGCTGACACGTCACCCCAAAGAGACCGCGGAGGCCATCGAATTAGCTGGCGGCAGAACCTTTGTTTCAAGGATTGGCAATGCTGGAGCGCACGCCGATTAAGGCATCCTCCACGAGTGACTTGACATTTT
>DACE01000020.1:8666-42853 GCA_002494645.1 Euryarchaeota archaeon UBA256
CCTTTTATATAGTAAATGTCTTTGGGTCTTTATATGACCACCGATGAAGAACGCCTCACTGTAGTAAACGTTGTCGCCAGCACTCGTGTTGCCGAAGAACTTGACCTCCCTGACATTGCGATTCAACTCAATTGCGAGTACGAACCTGAACAATTCCCTGGTGTCGTGTACCGTGTCACTGAACCAAAACTTGCAATCCTCATGTTCCGCTCTGGCCGTGCCGTATGTACTGGTGGAAAAGACGAGGACAACATCCACACTGGTATCGACCGCATGATCAAGGACCTGCGCGCCGCTGGCATTGAAACTTGGGACCTCAAAGATGTCACCATCGAAGTCCAAAACATGGTCGCCACCTATGCGCTCCACTACCCCGAAGACTACGACGGTGTTGACAAATTCACAGGCGAGCCTCAGGCAGGTGTTCCTCGTAAACTGAATCTGAACCACCTCACCTTCCACCTGCCCTTTGACAAGGTAGAATACGAGCCTGAGCAATTCCCCGGCCTTATCTATCGGCTTGATGACCCCAAGGTTGTCTGCCTCATTTTCGGCTCAGGAAAGATGGTGATCACGGGTGCCCGTCACAAGGACGAGATTCTTGAAGCCGTTGAAATCATCAAGGACGAATTGGCAGACCTTCTCTGAGTCTTGCCACCGTACCTGATGAAAGGAAGCCTTGATGGGGTACTTGACTCGTGCGATGCCCATGGGGGAAGGTCGCTGGAGCCGCACCGTCCCGGTAGCCTTGATACTCTTACTCGTGTTGAATCTGGTGCCTCTTGAGCATCACGAGCAACTTGATGAGCCCAACATCCATCGGACATTCACCGGTGACCCGGGCGTTTCTGATGTCCCGACCTGGCGCATAGGCGACCGTTGGATTTACTCGGGTACCTTCGACCCTACGGTTTTGGTCACCGATACGGGCGTTGACGCGACGGTCGGTGAAATTCAAGGCGACACCACTTCAGAGGTCACAGGAATCTCAACCCAAAACGTCGACAACATGTCGGTGCTGGCCTACACGCTTCGCACCTCGGCCAACTTTGACAAATCAGGTGTTTCCCTTGAGGGATACACCGGTAACGTCTACATTCAGTTCACGCAAACAGAATTCTTGCGAGTCAGCGACCTCTCCCCAATTCGAAGTGAGTTAGATCTCTACATCCGCTTCGTCCCGAGTGGTATATCCTTCCTCGAACAGATACTTGGCGACATCACCATCACGACGACCTATTCGCCGGTCAACGAGAATTACGACTTCCCGCTTCGCGCCGATGAGCGATGGACTACAACGACGACTTCCTATTCGCAATGGTCTGGCCAAAGTGATTACATCACGCCATTCCCACCTCCAGAAACCGACACGAACAGTACCACATGGGTCGTCACCGACACGGGCAAGCCAACTGATGACGTTGGGCAAACAATTGACTACGGTGGATGCAATGAATCCTACGAAATGACCTCGTTCAACAGCGACGGTATTTCCGAGGGCTACCGATGGTATTGCCCCGAGGTACGAAATTATGCTTGGCTCCACACGGCCGATGACATCGGCCTGGTCATCGATTTCAAACTCAAACGGTATGACCCCGTTGGCGCCACCGCCGTTGCGCCCTACACGAACCCCGGTTCACGGGCGGACTGCCTCGATGTCGTCCTTGAGCGCCCCATTACTGCCCTCAACACCCCCATGCAAGTATGGGTCAACGCATCCTCGTCTTGCTTCTCCAATACCGCCGGAGTCCAATTGGAACTACATCACGAAGCGGAAGGCTTCGTCAAGAGTCTCACGACCGCAACCAACGGGAGCGCATGGGCGGTCGTAGATGTCGGAGATGCGCTCGATTCTTCGGCCACGCAATTGGATTATGCCAGTCATGGATTGGTAGCGAAGGCTGGAAATTACGTCGGCGCAGCTACCGTGACCCTCGACCAGTATCTGGTGGGCTTGGATGTCTTCGCAGATGAGGAAGCGGCCACCATCATTCGAACACGATGCATCCGAGATATTTGTACCGCAACCCAACTCAACGCCCTCTCTGGATTCAACGTCCTGCCGGGTGACATGCTCGACATCGAAGTAGCCTTCAACAATCGGGGCATCACCACTTCCATCGCATCAGACGCTCGCTTGACAACGCCCGACGGAGAGGCGAGCACAACTGAACTTCCTGCGCTGGAAACCTATCAGGTACACAGAATGTATCAGATATGGACCGTTCCTGAAAATGCAAGTATCGGTGTGCTGCAGATCCTTTGGGAAGCGGACACTGCTCAATTGAACAGCGCTGATGCGGACTTCCAAAACAACCTCGGCACCATCGAATTATTCGTTGGTCGGTTGCCCACACCCGTAGCCCCAGAACCCATTGGATTGACCCAAGAAACCATCCTCATCAACGCCAGCGAAAGTTATGATGAAGACGGCGGAACCGTTTCCTGCGAATTCTACGTGCCCTTTGACGACGGAACGAGAACGTGGGATTACGTACGCATTTCTTCTCCTTCCTGTATGTTGAACTACACTTGGATTGACGACGGCGTCTATCCTGTTGAAATTACGGTTGAGGATGAAGAAAGGGACGAGACGGTCATCGTTTTGAACGTCACCGTGGAAAACCGAGACCCGAAAATTGAGGTTCGAAGCCAACGAAGTGAAGCCAAAGTCGAGTACCCCATCACCCTCTACGCCTATGCCAACGATTCGGATTCAGAGAAGGGTTGGCCCGGTGTTGTCGACGTGTATTGGCCCGGCGCCAATTGTAAGGAAGGCTACTACACACGCGTCTGCACTACCACTTCGACCACCGAGGGTTGGAAGACCTTCACCGCCGTGGGGACGGACGACGATTCATCGGTTGCAAGCGCTACAATCGACATTGAATTCACCAACATCCAACCCCACAGTATCAACATCCAACTCGTCGACGGAAACGGGCCGGTATTGATGGACGCTCAGAATACGTGGCACGTGGATGAAGACCAAGGCGTAACCGTGCGAGGACAAGCTCAAGACTCCGTTGATGACATCGAGGACCTCACCCATACTTGGTGGCCAGACGACGCTCAACCCTCGCTCATACGTGTCTTTGACGGACGCACCTCTGAATTTGATATGGTTTGGCACGAGGCTGGGCTTCACAAAATGCGCTTAGAAGTTGCAGACAGCGAGGGAGCGACCAGCGGTGTTGAGGAACGCTGGGTCAGCGTGCGTAACATACCGCCCGTCATCGAGCCGATTCCATCCGTATTGCCCATCGCCGAGGGTCAAACCATCAGCGTTTCAGGTTCGGCATCAGATACACCCTCTGACGCTGAAACCCTGGTCAGATGTTGGGACGTTGACCCGAGTATGGATTCAAATGACATCGGGAGTGCTGATGACGACTGCGATGTCGTTGGAGATAACCTAACGATTTCGTGGAACAGAAGCGGCACTCACAAATTGGTCTATCACGTCACCGATAATGATGGAGCTCACACGAGCGAGGTGTTGATTGTTCAGGTGCTCAACACGCCACCAATCGTTCGAACGGCAGCCATGAAGTGCACAGCCTACGAACCGTGTCTTTTGGATGCGAGTTCTACCATTGACGCTCTCAATGATATTCAAGGACTCACCGTGGTGTGGGACATCGACGTCTACGACGATAGCAACGAAGATGGAATTCCCGACAACGATGCGGACCTCCTTGGTAAAACAGTAACCTACACCTTCCGAACAGAGGGCGTTCACACCGTCCGAGTAATGGCATGGGACGAAGACCCAGAGCGCCCCGGAACAAAGGTCATCATCTTCGCAATTTTACCCGCAGATCGCACACCACTCGAAAACATGGGTGCTGCCTTGGTGGGTGAAGAAGCGAATCCAGTAGCGCAAATCGGTTTGCTTGTCGGCATCCTGCTCCTCTTGGCCCTGCTCACGCGTCGCAAGCGACCCGGAGGAGAAGAGACGGATGTCTGGGACCAAGTTTCAACTGTGCTCGCGGGTGAACATCAAGAAAACCGTGATGACCATGTCAGCCGTAAACGGCCGGAAGGTCCTCCACCTGGCTATCTCTTTGAATCCAATTCCAATACGAATCCCAGTGAAGGGCCACCCCCAATTCCTGAAGAGGGATTACCTGAAGGATGGACCACTGAACAATGGAATTACTACGGACAACAATGGTTGGATTCACAAGAGAGATGATACGAGGAAGGACATTCTCTTTTGTAGAAGAACATTCACCTCTGTACATGAACAGAGCCTCCATGAAGGCAGTCTTACTCGTCACCCTCTTTGTGATGACCTCAGCCTTGACCATGGTTGAATCATCCATCCAACTCGATGACGAATTGTTGACCCGTGAAACCCAAAGCGGGGCTACCAGTGTCGTTGATGTCCCAACACATCGAATCGGTGACCGTTGGGTTTACGATACAAAATTTGACGTGGCTCAACTCCTCGCGCAGGCGAACGTTTCTGCTTCGCTCAACACCCTCACGGGAGATACGACCAACGAAGTGACCGATATTTTCTATGAAACGGATACCAACGGAGACACCGTTTTAGCCTATGAAATCGAAATTGAAGGGAGTTTTTCATCGGGCAACAGCGGCGCAACCCTTGAAGGTGTCACCGGACGACTGGAAATTGACTATGAGGGCGTGGATATCTTGCGTGCTCGTGATCTTGCAACCATTACCAGTGACTTCACACTCGATGTGAACTTTGCACCCTTGAACCTTGGATTCCTCAGTCAAAACCTAGGTATCGTGACCTTTGATAATACCTACACACCCGCCAAAGAGCGCCATGATTTCCCGTTGAGAAACGGAGACCAGTGGTACATGCCCTTCACGGCGGAAACCGAAGTTTCTGGTTCTTCAGATTACTTCGACCCTTCTGAGTTTGATTCTGAAGAGGATGAAAATAATTCGTGGCAAGTCATCAAAAACGAAGCCCCCGTTGAAGATGGAGCAACTCCACAGTACACAGGGTGCGACGATTCGTACAAGATTGCTGAATGGAACGAAACTGGCGTAAGCACTGGATTCAACTGGTACTGCCCCGCAGTGCGTGGAAGCGTCTGGAACCGAATCATCAACTCGGCTGGATTTACCATTGATTGGATTCTCAAAACCTACAATCCTTCTGATTCCAACAGCGTGTTCCCAGGTTCATCGCCTGGCGGCAGAAATACACAGATCGAGGTCTACACAGCCTACTCAGCCACTCTACCGGATTCAATGGAACAAATCTCAATCGACTATTCGGTTGCAGGTTCACCCTCAATTCCAATCAAAAACACCAACCTCCAATTACGTTATGAAATTGCGGGCACCATTCACAATCCAACCACCGACAATAACGGACTGGCCCAAGTACCGCTCAATGTTTCATCAGAGCGAGACGATACGCCCTCCAGCGACGACCACACCAGCAACGGCGTTGTTGTCTACGACCCTGCCAACAAAATCGTTGGAGCAACGACCGTAGTCGTGGACCTCAGCGTTGTTGGTGTGGACCTTGTTGCACAAGCGAATTCTGCAATCGTAGAACGAACCAGAGAGGGCGTGACGACGACCCTCAGTGCATCCATCGGATTCAACGCCCTGCCCGGCGATACAATTTCCTTCTCACTCCCTGCGCAAAACCGTGGCGTTCTGACTTCACCACCAACCTACATGGAAATTGAAACACCCGATGAAGCGACCTTCCGAGCGGTAATTCCTGCTATCGAACCTTACAGCGAGCAACGCATCAATGTGAACTGGTCCGTACCAGAAAGCTTGGCGATTGGTTTCAAAACCGTGAAATTTACAGTTGACCCTGACCAAAACGTGACCGCAGACGCAAACAGAAGCAATAACGACGCCACGCTCACCGTGTTCATCGGGCGTGCGCCCACGGGAGATTTGGTGGTTGATGAAGGCAAATATACTTTCGAAAACGTCACGCTGAATGCTACGGCGAGTTTTGATGATGACGGCGGAACGGTTGATTGCCTCTTTGAAATTGAGTCTCGTGTCGGGCTTATTGACATCATCGAAGCCCCGGGTTGCTGGACGCAATGGAATTGGTCCAACAGCGGTTCGTGGACGGTCAAGGTACTCGTCATCGATGAAGAATTGGATACGGATGAAGTCATGATGGAAGTGATCGTATTGAATCGCCCTCCTGCCTTCAACATCACCCATCCAGAATCGGTCTTTGTCGAATCATCTGTCACCGTTGAGGCCATTGATATTCTTGATATCGACACTTCGTCACCCTCTGGCCAACAAGTCTCCATTGCTTGGCCAACCCTCGATTGTGATGAGGGGTTAACGCAACCAACCTGCACCTTCACTCCGATGTTTGAAGGTCCAGTCAACATCACCGCAGTTGCGACTGACGATGACGGTGCCAAAACGACCGTCTACTCTTCCATTGACGTTCTTAACATTGCTCCGACCTTGGATTACCCACAACTGTGGAAAGGTGGAGAGGAACTCCTTCTCGACGAAAATGGTACCTGGCATCTCAACGAAGACGAAGTCGCTCTCTTGCGTGCTACGGCTACCGATTCTGAAAACGATGCGGGAACACTGATCATCGAATGGCACCCCTCTGCTGAAGACCAAAACTGGACCATCACCAGCGTAGGCGTCTCCTCGTCTGAGGCGGTATCATGGTCGACGGCGGGTCCACACATCATACAGGTGCGAGCAATTGATGCGGACGGAGCAAGTTCTGATTCTTTGCAAGCCAACATCATGATTCACAATGTGGCACCAACCATATCGGGTCTACCCGCCTTTGAGGCCATTGATGAAGACACTGATTACGCTCTTTCAGTGACGGTCGAAGACACGAGTTCGGACATTGATTCCCTTGAGGTATGTTGGGACTTTGACCGTAATGTCGACGTGGACAATGACGGCGTCATGGACAATGATTGCGAGTTGGAGGGTGAATCGGTAACCAAGGCGTGGTCCGCTGTGGGTATGCAATGGGTGACGGTCACCGTGACCGATGACGACGGTGAACGTGCTCAACAATCGATGAATGTTAGTATCATCAACAGGGCTCCACTTCCCCAAATCTCGTACCAAAACCTCGCCCTTGAAAATCTCACAGCAGGCGACAACCTCACCATTAGCGGATTTGAGACCATCGATTCCCCCAGCGACAAAGCCATCCTTACCTACCAGTGGGACGCTTCTCATCTCGACACGGACCTCGATGGAGAAAAAACCGGAGACGTTGATTACTCTGGACCAACCTGGACCATTGAAAACCTGCCTGCAGGGACGTGGACCATCGTACTCACCGTTATTGATGACGATGGTGAAAGCGGACAAAGTGAAATCACCATTCTGGTCGCAGAGGCACCAGCAGAAGGCTTCTTTGAAGCCATCAGTGCATCGGTAGGAACCACGACAGCACTGGTCATCGTCGTGCTGGGCTTTGTGATTGTTGGCCTCGTAGTCTTCCTGCTCTTCACGCGACAGGGGAGTTCCAAGGACGAAGATTTCTCTTCGTTCGGACAACAGATGAGTAGTGGGATACCTGCCATGGCTGCGCCTCAACCTGCTGCTGTACCAGCCGCCGCTGCGCCCCTATCTGAACCCGCTGTTGAAGAACAGGCGCACAACAGTGGCCCGCCCCTACCGGCGAGTGGCTTGCCTGCAGGATGGACCATGGAACAATGGAATTACTACGGCGAACAATGGTTGGCTGCAAATCAGCCCGCTCCCGCACCGGTTCAACCCATAGTTTCACAAACACCTCCCGCCCCTGCCTCAGACCAGTTGAGATCGTTATTGGACGATTTGGACTTCTGAGGTCAAAGCATGGTCAATTTGTGGCATTTTTTCGGGCTACCCGATCCAGAGGGAAATGCTCCTCAATCACGCCGTCAAGCTCCAGCCCCTGCAGAACAGCCGGTCTCCCTTGAAACACCCCCTCCCGTCAGTGTAGAGCCGAAGCCAAGGCCCACTCGATCGGTGACGCACAATGCGGCTGAACTTCGACCCGTTCCCCTCGGATGGACTGGCCCTCTGACACCCGATGGTGAGCCCTTTCACGACTTAGGGGTGGTCAAGTCCCGGCCCTCGGCTCTTCCAACACAGGCACTTCGCTACGTTGCGCCCGATGAAATGAAACGTATCCACACCCAATCCATCCTCAAACGCGTGATTGAGGGAGATACTGTGATTGTTGACCTGCGTCCACTCGTCCACATGGACAGTCACCAAATGGCATGCAGAAGAGAACTCAAGCACATGGGCGACCAGGCAGGCGTTGAGATTTTTGCACTGGATACAGAAGACAAATTATTGATGATTCCAGGCCTCGACATCGTCGTTGATATGCAGAAGCGTGAACTGGGTTTGACACCCCTCTTGTAAGGTCACAACACCGAAGCCAGCGCTTCGAGATGACCCAAGGCTTCTGCAGCAAGACCGAGAACAACTGATTCTGAGCCCTCAATGAGCCTCGCATGTTCACCCATTGCTCCGTGGAGGTCATATCCTCCCGCTTTCCCTTTCCATGATTCAGATTCAAGCAGGTACGAAAAAACCTCCTCCGAAAACTCTGGGAAAGCAACGACGGCGTATTCACACCAGAAGGTCCACCTTCCATTCCAATGAAGTCCGGTGGCTGTCCAAACTTGGTGGTGACGCCCTGAGAGGCGATGGAGCATCATTGCTGCATCGGCTTTGCTGGCGGGTTTCCCCATGCTCAGTGAGTGGTCATCGGGGTCGCTGATCATCGTATCCGCTACCAGGACCGCATCAAAACCCGTTGGGGTTCCAAGTGCTGCTGCCTTTCGTTGACAGATGCTCATGACTTGAGACTCAACCGTTCCAATCGGCGGTGACTCATCAACACCTGCGAGCCCTTCTTGGTGAAGTGATGGATACAGTGGACGTAACATAGCGGCTCGCCGGGGTGAGGCGGAGGCCAACCAGAGGTTCATGTTCATCCCTCTCAACGACAGGTCAAGGAGATTCCGATTCATCAGGAACAAGGGTGACCTTGAAGAATCGGAAGGTATAGCGAAGCGTGAGTGAGCCGAATGTCAACCTTGGAGCGAATCCCCACACATATCGAAGGCCTGGATGAAAACATGCAGGGAGGTATCCCCCAAGGCCACATCAGCATCGTCGCTGGCTCCTCCGGTGCCATGAAGTCAAGCTTGACCTTCTCGATGCTCTACAATGCTGTACTTTACGGTGAAACCAGTGGAATCTATGTCACCCTCGAGCAGGGAAAAGATTCACTCCGCTCCCACATGGCAAACATGGGCATGAACGTTGATGACCCTCGAGTGCGCAATCGAATTGCCATCATTGATTTGGCCGACCTTCGCGTCCAACTCGACGAACAAGGCATGAGCAACAGGGTCGACTGGATGGGGCAACTCATCAAGCAGTTGACCTCCTACCGTCAATCCATTGGCTTCGAACTTCTCGTTTTTGACTCGTTGGGAGCCTTTTTCACCTTGACAAAGATGGAGAATCCCCGTGATGAAATCTTCCGCCTCTTTGAAGCCGTTCGACGTCTGGAGTTAACCTCCTTTTTCATCTGCGAGATGACGGGAGAGGATCACAAACAATTCGGCGAATACGGTGTTGAAGATTATCTTTCAGACGGAGTGGTTCATCTTGTCATGGAACGGCATGGTGACGACGTCATGCGAAAACTCGGGATTGTGAAAATGCGTCACACCAACCACATTTTGGGCTACAAGCCATTCACGTGGAAGCCAGAAGAACAACGCTTCACTATTCTTTGAATCACTCAACGGTGACAGACTTAGCGAGATTGCGTGGGCGGTCAACGTCTTTACCCAAATGCAGAGCGGTTGAATAAGCGATCAACTGAAGTGGAACCACCGTTAACAACGGGGTCAACCAAGGATGGATTCGAGGAACGGCGATGGAAACATCCCCTTCGGAAGCGATGGTGTCGCCTTCTTCGTGAATCAGAATAATTTTTGCACCACGAGCACGACATTCGTGCAATGCGGAGAGAGTTTTTTCTTTCAAGTGGTCATTGGGAGCAACGATGACCACGGGGCTACCCTCTTCCAGCAGCGCAATCGGTCCGTGTTTCATCTCACCTGCAGGATAGGCAAGACACGGTATGTACGCCAGTTCCATGAGTTTTAACGCTCCTTCTTTGGCGACAGGTGCTGAGAGGCCACGGCCCAAGAAGAGCACCGATTTCGCTTCAGCGAGAAGGGCCACTGCTTCATCGATGGGACCTGGATTCTCAAAATAAGACTCCATCAAATGTGGCGCCTGTTGGAGATGCTCAATAATTTCCCGTCCTTTGGCCTTTGAGAGATGCCGAGTCCTACCGAGTTGGGTTGCAAAGATGGTCAGGGCTGCCACCATATTCGTGAAAGCCTTGGTTGAAGCCACGGATTGTTCGGGTCCTGAATGGATGTAAACGCCTTGGCCACAAAGTCTGGCAATGGTAGAACCAACGACATTGACGACACCAAATACCTGTCCGCCTTTGAGTTTGATTTCCTTAACGGCTGAAATCGTATCGGCAGTCTCTCCAGATTGGGAGACAGCGAGGTAGATTGCTTTTGGATTGATGACAGGGTCATTGTTTCGAAATTCGCTGGAGATATGGGTCACTGCAGGTATACGTGCCATTTTTTCAATCAGCATTTGGCCAATCTCTGCAGCGAAATTCGCCGTTCCACATCCAAGTAATCTTACATGTGGTGCTTGGACCATCGTGGAATGGCCCAAGCGCATTCCACCCAAACGCCCCGAGCCCATTTCTCTATCAACCCGCCCGGCGATGCAATGGCGAAGCGCCTCGGGCTGCTCGTAGATTTCTTTGTGCATGAAGTGGGGTGAATCGCCTAAATCTGATTCCGACCATGAATCTTCGAGAACGGTCACCGTCGGGTCAATCGAATGGCCTTTGTGTGTTACCATCTTCATGGAGTCCCGCGTAAGTATCGCGAGATCCCCGTCTTCCATGTAGACTACCCGTTGAGTATGTGCTGAGAGAGGATGGGGGTCGCTTGAAACAAACATTTCTCCATCGCCTTGGCCAATGATAAGAGGTGAACCGTTACGAGCACAGATCAACACGTCATGGTCGAGGAAAAGGATGGACAACCCCCAAGTTCCACGGGCGAGATGGAGGGTTCGCTCAACTGCTTCTTGAGGCGTAGCACCCCCTGCAAGTTCGATGCCCATCAAATGGACGAGGACTTCGGAATCGGTCTCACCAACGCATTCGATGCCGTGAGCCTTAACACGCCGATGTAAGGACCTGAAGTTTTCAATAATACCGTTGTGCACGAGATGAATTTTACCGTCATGAGAGGCATGCGGATGGGTGTTGACGAAGGTGACACCTCCGTGAGTAGCCCAGCGTGTGTGGGCAATGCCCATTGTTCCTGGAACTTCTGAGGGCAAGACGGATTGAAGGTTTTGCACTTTACCGACGGTTTTGTGTACCGATATTTGGTCACCATCGTGAATGGCGACACCCGTGGAATCATAGCCCCGATATTCGAGGCGGCGGAGGCCTTCTACCAGAACAGGGAGAGCTGAACGTGTTCCAATGTATCCAAAGATGCCGCACATATTCATTCCTCACAAATCAAAGGGTGCATCACAAACGGGGCAATTGATGCGCTTCAACATCAAATCCTTCACGCTAAAACTCGCTTGACAGGATGGGCACTGGGCTTCTCGCTTCAAATCAGGGAGGGGCAAGGGTGCTGGTTGGACGGGCGCGCCCGGGAGAGGGAGGCCAGGAAGCGGTGGTAATTGTCCCGGTAGTGGGAGGGGCGGGAGGCCGTTTTGAAGTGCCGCTGCCATTTCGCCCATTTCACGTTGCTGTTTACGCTGCATGCGGCGTTCGAGACGAGCATTTCCTTCTCCATCCACGAGCTTCTTTTCGAGTTCCTCGGCGAGAGTATCCTCCTCTTCAACGATGACTGCAACCGCAGACTCACTGACGGTCAACTCGTCTTCACTTTCATCAATAAGGAGAAGAGGGCCTTCGTCTTGTTCAATATCAACCATCAGTTCAACGCTGTCCATGTCTTCTGACAGCAGGGCATCCATTCCCTCCAGTTCTGAGTGTGAGCGTCGTACGCTGACGATGACAAAGCCAAGGAAGGCTACCAACATGGCGACCATGATGCCCAAAAAGCGCAACTTGGCTGAATCCGAGCCCCCCGGCATATATTCCAGAAGTATCTCAATGGGACCCGGGGATTCAATGGTCTTTTCTGAACCGCTCAAGGAAACGACCTTGGTCAGTGAATAACTTCCAGCAGGTGTCACGGTGCATACGATGGTATCCTCTTCCATCGTCCCAATGCCGAAGGTATAGCCTACAAAGAGCATGTTGGAGAGACCGGGTGTAGTCTCTCCGTGCTGGTTAGCAATCAGTCCCATTCGAGAGACTGGCCCGTAGACATTGATCTCGTCGTGATAAAGATACACGCCCTCTTCCTGCAGCGCCATGGCAATTGTCCGAACACCGGGGGTAGAGGTACGAATCGGGTTATCGTTTGACCAAATAGAATTCGTAGAAATGGTGGAAACACGTGCTGTTTTTCCTTGCCCTTCAATCCAAGCACCAACCAGGCGGTCAGTATCATCGTCATGAACAATGACATGAAGTTGGGGGTGTGAGGCTTCGTCACCCACCGAATACTGGAAACTCCACGAAGGCTCGTTCAGGGCACCATGAGTATACATGAGGCCAACACGCTCTACCCCGCTGACGTCATCTCTGTATTCCTGATAGAGGATGTGCAGGTATTCTTTGCCCAAACCAACTGCAAGTGGTTGGGCGTCAGCAGGTTGAATGTCAATGTCCACGAGCACGGTCATGGCGTTCCCCCAAGAGGCACCCCGGTCAGGCGTGGGTGAAGAGAGGACGAAAATTGAGGTCAAATCCTGCCACGAACCGCCCGTGGAAAGGTCACGGTGGTATCCAGCAAGAACCATTGTTCCATCATATTGGTCAAATGTAAACCCGTAATAGGAGCCTTCTGAGAGTTTCAAAGCAGGCATGTGGTAGTGTTTTGGCGTGGTTTTTCCAGCCACTGAAATTGAAGTCATTGCAATGTCAGTAAGGACATAGCCCTCAAGACTCAATGAACGGCGAGTCCATGCGAGTTGAACCAAGCCATCGTCGCGTTCGAGAACAGCGAGTTCCCCACCCCACGATTCTTCAATCACGACGCCTCCGGGGGTCGTCAGGGTCGATGTGACGGTGCGAGCGTGCAATTCACCGTCGATGGTCGTAAAGAGGAGGCCACCGTCATCGAGACCAACAAATTCCACAGGCGTCTCCCCCGTTGCCAAGGAAATCGGGACGTCTGCGCCCACATAAAGGTCAGATACGGTGACGTTGAAGTGTGATTGACTGTGCTCGAGTTCAACACCCGAGCCACTCAGAACGACCCTGTAGGCGACGTATCCCGGGTCGGTGATGACATCTGCAAATTTCGTGAAAGCATAACCTGATGTCGTACTTGAACCAGGGACGATGTTGATGGATTTGTCGTCAAGCCGTGTCCAACTGCCCACATCGTCCAAGTATCGCTCCAGCCCTATGTTGAGACTCGTAGCGTCAGATTGACCGAGGTTGTCAAGTCGGATTTGGATATCAAATGGCACACCAGGAGTAGGAATTTCCGGCTGGGTGCGTGAAGCGCCTGCTAAGAAACGAAGCATTGGCTCTACAGGGCGTGGGTCGATTTGGAAACTGAAGGTGTAGGCGTTATTCTCTCTGTTAGCATCTTCATATTGCTGCGAAGGGTCAAGCGACAACGTGACATCATGGGTTCCTGCTTCAGTCGCCCACCAATAGAGCGTCACACGAACACTTTCACCTTCGTCCAGTGAGGTGATTTTGCCCTCCGAAGGATAGGTTGAGGAGTCATCACCCGGCCCGTCAAGTCGCAGATAGACTTCATTGGCATCAAGGTCACCGATATTGCGAACTCCGAACCGGACTTCTAGGACGGTTCCAGCAACGGCATTGTTGACTGGCAAGCCTGCGTCAAACACCTCTACCGACCCTGAAAAGGCAAAATCTGGAGCCGCTGGTAGGTTATCCACTTCGTAGGTTCGGCGCTGAACGTCACTTGCCACTCCTGAAGCATTGATGGTACGCACACTGATGCGATGAGATCCATCGGCAACCGACGCAGAATCCCATGTAAAAGACCAGCTCTGTGTTCCTTCATCCTGTTCGGAGAGCGTATCGCCAAGGACCCAATCACCATTGTCGATTTTGTATTCGACACGGTCGTGCTCCGGACCTTCCACAATTCCGCTGAAATCAACAAAGCCTACCAAATCAGTCCCGAGGGCTGGCTCGGAAATCGAGATGGCCAAGCGAGTCATGTGAACGATACGAACGTCAACTGATGAGGCTTCACCAGCAGCATTCAGTGCGCGAGCATACACCAAGGTATACGCTTCGTCTTCGTCAATCCAATCATCATCGATGATGAGGTCGTAATACCATTGTTCAACCGTACCGTCAGCGCCCAACCAACTGGTCAGTTCGAAACTGTCTCCATCATCATAAAACTGTTCGATTTTGACTTGAACTTCAAGATAATCCTCTTCGCCTACATCAGTCGCTCCCTCGATGGAGAGGGTATTGCCTGAGAGGTAGAGCGATTGGTTCGTAGGAGAGGACATGGTAACATCGTCACCCAAGCCGTCACCGCCTGGTGGAGGGTCAACGATGATACCTCCTCCGCCTTCAAGGGGCGTGCAGACTCGGTCAAGCACCTTGTCCAAAGCGCAAGAAGCATCCACCAAACCGAAGCCCCACTTGTCATTCCAACGGTTGGAGATACTGGGCTGCGAGGCTGAACCGCGTTCTTCCGAAGAATTTCGGAGGATGTTGCGAATCTCCTCTGGTTCAAGGGTATCATCAGCGTGCAGGAGCGTGGCGACGATTCCAGAGACCAGAGGGGTGGCCATGCTCGTTCCGTCTTTCGACTCATAATCACTGTCGGCAAGAGGGCGTTCGGGTTGTCCTGGGAAGGACGGACCGGTGGCGGCAGATGCAGATGTGATGCCCGTGCCGTAGGATGTGATGTCGGGCTTCAACTCGTCCCATTCGTCATCATCTCCGTCGTCGAGACGTGGCCCGTAGTTGGTGTATGAGGCAAGGACGTCATCGGTACGGTTGACAGAATTGCGGTCGTTGACTGCACCAATTGAAATGGCTCCATCGGCACTGGCAGGGGACGGGACGCGCTTGCTTCCATCGTTGCCCATAGCCACCACGCAAACGATTCCAGCTTCGTTAGCATCATTGACAAGCCGTGCTTCAGCGCCCGAACCGTTATCGCCTTCGTCGTCTGGATTCAAGGGTGAACTGAGCGAGCCAAATGACATGGAGGCAACGTCAATACCACGGCTTGAATCGTTATTGCCCCAATCCGTGTCTTTGTTGTTGATCATCCATTGAATGCCGTTCAAGGACGCTTGGGAATTCGTCCCACCTGAATCGGTAAGAACCTTGATGTCAACCAGATAAGCACCCATGCCTGAACCCGTGTGGACTCGGTCTGAACCCCCAGTCCCGAGGGCGGTCGCCGCTACGTGCGTGCCGTGACCTTGTCCGTCATCAGGGTCGACGGTACCGTCTGGATTTGACGCAGAGGATGTGGCATCAAAACCTGCCACCCATTTCTGGTCGTTGTAACTGGTCGCATCGCTGTCGGGTTCGTCATCGATGTCATCAAAATCATTCAGGGCGCGATGTTCGTTGTCTACGCCCGTATCCAAGACGGCAATGACCACGCCTTCACCGGTGTAGCCTCGCTCGTAGGTGCTGGCTGTATAGTCCTCTGAGGGCATCGAACGGGTTGCCTCACTGGCTACTCCGTTAAACGGAATCATGACGTTTTGCATTTCTACGACCACGACGCCATCCAAGTGATAGATGTCCATCAGTGCACTTACGGGGACCTTGTCAACAACCAAAGCGTCAATTGAGTCCATCACTTGAAACCAAGCACCTCCTTCTTCTCCAATCCAACCGTGGTCATGCAAAACACCTTGCAGGGCTGCAATTTCTGAGGCGCCAGGGTGCCACGCGTAATCGACCACGAGAGCGACCGTCTTGCGCCCATCTGGTCCGATCATGGCCGTGGGTGAAACGGAAGGTTCGCCTGCGAGTACACGCTGAAGTCGGTCATCCATGCCGTTCCAATCCAAATCAGGGCCGTATCCCAGCCACCACATCGGCGCTTCGGAAGATGCGCGGTCGCCTCGCTCAATAAGGCGCGTCGGACGCTCACACAATTCATCGCCACAATACAACGGAGGCAAGCCTTCAATCAAAATCGGAGCCTCTCCTTCGGGAAGTTCGTCAACCTGCGGTTCTTGTGCAAGAACCATGCCACTCATGTCTGCAAAGAGGAAGAGAAAGGCGAAAAGAAGGGCTCCATAATGCAGTGACGTGCGCTGATTTGCCATCATCATATTCACCCCGCGTAAGATTGGAGTGCACGGCTACCTTTCATTCTATCCACCGCGCGTCTACGAGGTAGGCCATTGAGGGGCCCAAATCAGGCCTTCGGCCATTCGAGATGATTCGGGTCCGCAGAACATTGTAACCTCGGGCCGCTGGGCCGTTCAACCATACCAAGAGGTGCATCACAATGCGGGCATACTCCTGCATTCGCAATGTGTTCCATCCACGCAATTCGAGTTTCGGGCTCGTCGCTGGCATGCATGAGATTTTTCAAGGGTGTGCGCAGATGCTTTGGGACGTCCAAGCCTTGTTCGGTCCAAGGGTCCAAAAGTGAGGTCATGTCGACCATTTGTGACTTCATACGACGACGCTCTGCCGTTACTGCATCTCGCTGACTCGGTCCACCATCTTCCACTCCGAGTTCAACAGGCCCTCCCTTGGCGACCAAGGGGAGAAGAGCATAGGCAGCAATGAAACCGCCGATGTGTGCCATGTGTGCAATACCGCTTGAAACACCGGATTCCATCGTTGTAAAAGCCCGGATCAATTCAAGACCAAAATAGAGCAGGGCGATGAACACAACGGGCCATGGACGAATCAAAATGAGCGGGAAAGGGATTTCATCTTTCGGCCAACCCGAAAGATAGGCACCAAGAAGGCCAAAGGCAGCTCCTGAGGCACCCAATGCAGGCGTGTAGGAACCTGAATTGAACGCAATCCATCCGATTGAACCGCCCAACAAGCCAAGCAAATAAATCACGCCAAAGCGTTTGGTTCCCAATCGCTGCTCAAGGGGGACTCCTACGAGGGCGAGGATGATGACATTACCTAAGACGTGAAACATGTCTGATTGACTGTGGAGAAAGCCAGCGGAAATGAGAGTGTGCCAAAAATCAGGTGAAGTGCTTCGGGCGGGCACAAGGACAAAATCGCTCCACACCCAATAATAGACCCACCCCCAAGAAAACAAAAGAGACCATAGGACTTGCACCACCGCTCCCAACAGGACGCTGACAGTAATCCCCATGGCGAGCGAAGTTTGAGTTCGGAGGGCATAGATGATCGGTGATAAAATCGCTGCAAACCATAACAGAAGAACCCCCCACTCAGCCGTGCTAAACAGGCTCATGGCGAAGGGCATGAGGGTCGGTCGGGGTGGACCTCTTTTGACTTGCTGGAGTTCTTGAGGAAAACAGGAGGGTTCATTCTTCATGCGATGGTCCCCGTCACATGGCGCAGCCACTTCTTACCGCCGATGGTATCGAAGTTCGCCGAGGCATGAATGTCGTATTGAAGGACGTGACCCTTCACCTGCATTCAGGAGAAGTTTTGGCCTTGACGGGAGAAAACGGTGCTGGAAAATCAACGCTTCTCGAAACATGTGCACGATTGCTTCCTCTCGAACAGGGTAGGATTCTCCACGCCGATGTGGTAGTAGCCGACCATGAAGGTCGACGGCGCGCCACGCCACTTGTCCTTGGATTGGCCCTCCAAAAAAACGGAATGATGGGCAGTGAATACGTGGTTGAACACCTTGAAACTGCGATGGCAATGAGCGGCCGTAGGGTTGACCCGCTTCCCTTCCTTGCTGCCTTATCTCTGAAACATCGAGCAGAAGACCTCGTGGCTCACCTTTCACAAGGACAAGCCCGCAAAGTGGCCGTACTAGCGGCTCTCCTACCTGCATTTGCAGCCAAAGAGCCAGGGCTCATTCTCCTTGACGAACCTGCTGCAGGAATGGACGATGCTTCGGTTTCAGTTCTTTGTGAATGGATTGCTCAACTACGAATCCTCGGACACGGCGTGATGATTGGTACGCACGACCAACGCATGTCAAACTGCGCAACGACCCACATCGATGTGAGCACCTTTGAAACAACTGCTGCAACGCCCAACGAACCATCATCGGACCCGGTTGCAGAGGCGCAGCCCGTCAAAGCAACCTCTCCGGCTTCCTTCGGATGGAAGATGCAGTTGCGCACACTGGCTTGGTTGAATCACAATGCGGTCGCATCCCTGCTGACGCTGGGGGTTTTGCTTTCCTTTGGCGACCTGCTTGACGGTCTGGAAGACCTGCAACGGTATGGCTTCCTTCTCGCACCGGCTTTTGCCGCGGGTTTGTGCGGAGAGGCCATGGTCCAAGCATCCCGCGAAGAGCGTGCTAATGCCTGGTGGCGAGCGGTCGCAGACGCAAATCCGCACAGTGGGATACTACCTCTCATTCTCGGCTGTTTGCTCACGCTTCTCAGCACCCTCAGTTTTTCGGTGGCCGTTGAAGCGAGGATTGTGGTCGTTGGCGGACTGCTCACCTTTGTGACGTGGCATATTATTCGCCTGCTCCAAGAGTCAACCGACCGCTTGGCCCGTCCAAGAGCTGTTTTCGTCGGCTTGTTAACGCCCATCCTTATCCTGCCCTACGCTCTTCTTCTCGACCTGCTAACCCGCTAGGACAACCACCTTCAAGAAGGGCGACTCATCGCCTAGAACCATGAAGCAGAGGGTGAGTGAGGGCTTGCTTTTCTTGGGTTTCACTGGGATTGCTTCCACCCTTCTACTGGCCTTGCTGTGGGCCCCAAGCGTATCCCTTGAGGCTTTTGAATCGCCTGCAGCGCAACGGATTTTCTACTGGCATGTTCCCGCCGCGTGGGCCGCATTCATTGCTTTTGGAGCATTGTTCATCGGCTCTGCAGGTTGGTTGTTCAAACGCTCCGAAGTCATGTGGCGGCTGCATACCGCAGGAGCCGAAGCAGGCCTTGCCACCGGGCTGATGACCGTCTGGTCAGGTTGTGTTTGGGGCGCAGCGGAATGGGGTACTCCGTGGGATTGGACGGACGTCCGCCTCAACACCTTTGGCTTGCTTACTCTTCTTGCTGTGTACTTGGTATTAGGCCGTTCGAGCCAACCTGACGGCGTAGAGACGCGAGATACGTTCGCTGCTTTCGGACTTTACGGCTTCGTCTTGGTCCCACTCACCTATGTGGCAACTCGTATCTGGTCCATTCGCCATCCTGGCCCCGTTGTAGGAACTGGTGATGAAGGATCCATCAACGGTGACATGGGGCTTGTGCTGCTGCTTGGAGCACTATCGTTTACTGTCTTCATCATCGGTCATATCATGAACTCCATGCATGTGACATCACTTGAGCAGAGGCTTGAACGGCTTCAGGCAACGATGGACAAGGTGATTTGAATGGAAGGAATGTCCTATTTGGCCATCGCCTACTTTGGTATGCTCGTCGCCATCGCCCTATGGACCTATACCGTGGTGCAGCGCAGTCGTCGCTTAAGCCAACGAATCGAAGCACTCGAAGGTGCGATAACAGGGCGCTTCGAGTCTGAATGAACCTGAGCGTACAAAAGGCACCTTCTATTCTTGCTTTGAGCGAACACGTTCAAAGGTGGTAAGCGAGCCCCTTCAACGGGGAGATACATGACTGGGCGTCTCGGAGGTGAGTTTTGCCTGGTCTGCGGCGCTGATCCGCCTCTCTTTGGCGACCGGATGTGCGAACCGTGCATGCGTATTCGTACCACATTGGCCAAAGTGCCTGAAAACGTCCCCTGGGTTCGTTGTGCACGATGTGGTATCGTAGAAATTGACGGAAAGTGGGAAAACACCACTGATAGCGAAGTCTGGGATGAATTACTGCATCGGAATTTAGTCGTTCATGAGCGGGCTGAATCGATTGTATTGGGCATGGAATCTAAAACTGTTTCAGACCGGCACACCCTCTTATACATCCAAATTGAGGGTGTAATTGACAACCTTCTTTTCGAGGAAGAACACACCATGCGCGCCCGAATGGCCAACGGTGTTTGCTTGACATGCACGCGCCGGGCCGGCAATTACTTCGAAGCCACGGTACAGTTGCGGTCCAGTGCTCGAAGACTTTCGGAAGAGGAATTTACAAAATTGAGAACGACCCTCGATGATGTCCTTGACAAATTATCTGACGACCCGATGTTCTTCATCACTTCCGAAGGAGCCGTCACCGGTGGCTATGATGTGGTTCTGGGCAGCAAAGGACTTGCACGAGCGTGGGGGCGTCACCTCATCTCAGAGTACGGAGGCATGGTAGTAGAAACCAATTCAACCGTAGGAAGAAAGGACGGTGTCGACGTCACCCGCCTCACGCTTTTGTATCGCAAACCCGGATATGAAATCGGAGATGTCATCGCTTGGAGAGGTCATACGTGGCGACCGACATCGTGGACCAAGGAGGGGGCAATTATGGAACGTGTTGACCGCCGGGAACGTACGGGAGCGAGTTGGAGGGACCTTGAGCAGGCCAAGGTCGTCGCTCAACTTCCCGAACTGGTCCGGGTTGATTTTGTAACAGAAGATGCATCGGTTGGAGAATTCCTCGACCCATTGAACTGGAGCATGGAGTCCGTCCGTCTGCCTTACGACCATGAAGCGGGTCGCAAGGGGTTGCTTGTACGCAAAGATGATGCGTGGTTAGCCCTCCCTCATTTTGCCATAGACCTACCCGAGGCCGAGGAGGAATCATGATGGAGCATGAACATGAACCGACGCTCATTGATTTAGCAGAGCGTTATGATTCCGAGGACATCATCGACTTTACTCGTTCTTTCGTTGATGACCTACGCGGAGGCTTTGAAGCCGTCAACCATGAACGATTTCCATGGCTGTCAACTCTTCGCCAAGCTCCCTGGTCGGGCGTCATTTGCCTTGGCATGGGGGGCAGCGCTGCTGGTGGTGACTTCTTGAGGGCACTCACCGATTCAAATGGAAGTTGCCCTGTATTCGTATCGAGAGGCTACAATCTACCGGCATGGTTTGATGCAACGTGGTTGGTACTCGCTACCAGTCATAGCGGGAACACCGAAGAAACGGTCACAGCCGCTCAAACAGCCCTTGGAAAAGGAGCAACGGTCATCGTGATCGCATCCGGGGGACACCTCGCAGGATTGCCTGAAACTTCGGACCGTTGCCATTTGATTCCCACCGTCGGAGGCCAACCCCCGCGAACTGCCTTTGGACATATTTTCAGTCGCCAACTTGCTTGTTTGGAGTATCTCGGCCTTCTTCCTCGGATGGCCGATGAACATCGGGACGCTATGCTGCTTCGACTCCAGCAGCATAACGAACACTTTGACATCCTCAAGGACCCTGAAGGCGATATCGCTTTACTTGCTTCAAGCCTCATGGAGCAACCCATCGCTGTAATTGGGCCTCAAGAATTGGCACCGGCACTCACTCGGTTCAAGAATCAAATGAATGAGAATGCGGCCCGCTTCGTTCGCACCGGCGTATTGCCTGAAATGAATCACAATGAAAGCGTTGCTTGGGGTGGAATCGGAGACGATGCAGACCCTGAAGCCTCCAATCAAGCCTTGTTGCTCTTGACATGGGAGGGCATGCTTCCACGCGTCCGTCAGAGGCTTGATTGGATGGTCGCTCATGCTTCAACTGAAACTGCATGGAACCTCACCGGAGAAGGCGAGACACTGCTCGAAGTTTTGCTCTACCATTGTATGGTGATGGACTGGTTATCGACCGCTCTGGCCTTACTCCATGGAAAAGACCCTGCGGCCATAGCTCCTATTTCATCACTCAAGGCTCACTTGGATTCAATTCAATAAAGCGGCCCGCAAATCAGCCGTGGATCTGGAAATCGTTGAAGGGCATCATCTCGATTGTTCGGGCGTACGACGCCGGGTAAATCACCGTTTTCTGGAGGGGTCCAAGACATTTGCACGTGGACATGAGGGGGCCAACCGCCGTTTTCATGTTCATGGCCGAGTTGTGCAATGACCTCGCCGGGCTCGAAGGTATCACCTACCGACCAATGTTGAAGACTTTTCCAACTGAGATGTCCATACAGAACCCAAAATGTGCGGAGGGGGCCCTTACACGGTCCTCCGATGGAATCGGGTAACGGAAGGTGGTGTTCGGTAATGAGGGTTGGTCCGTACGAGCCTGGTTCATCGTTCATGGCAATGGCGTAGATCCTGCCCGCTCCAAAGGCATAAACGGGCGTCTCAGCGGGTGCGCCGAGGTCCAAACCCACATGGTGTGTGCGTTCACCCTCAAACAATTCAGTGGTGTACATCATCGGACGGTGTTCATCATAACGGCCCACCGAATAGACATACGGTGCTTTCCATCCGTCTGGAGAAGGGCGCGAAAAGTCATGAACCCAATAGGCTTCATCAAAAACAATCGTTGGATGAAACGCGGGCGAGGGTTCATCCATGTAATGCAGACGGGGGGTTTCTACTTGAGGTTTCGCAGAATACTCAAGTCATGCCTGTGACGAGCATCCTTCATGCTCGGTAGCATTGTCGTCCTTTTGGCGCCAAGTTTGCTGCCGGGTTGGGCGCTTGCTTCGGTGCTGGACGGTAGTGGAGACCGGGTGCGGAAGGCGTTGCTCTCACCTGCGCTTGGATTGCTGTTGCTGTACGGCGTTTCAGGAGTACTTCTCTTGCTCAACATGTGGTCATTATGGAGCATCATCATCGCCTACGTCATCCTCAATATCGTAGCCTGGAGGCTGGTCCATGTACGCCATGAAGAAGTCGCTCAACGCAGTCATTGGCAGCGTCTTGAAGCGGCGATGCACGGTGAAGTAAGCGAAACCATTACCACGACCATTAGCGAAGAAGCGAGAGTACAACTGGAGTTCCAACAGACGCGTCATCTCCCGTTGATGGCGGTGAGTATTGCTGTTGCTTTGATCGCCTTGCTCAGTCCATTTCTGCAAAAATATCCATTTGGTGTCGACTGGATCGGGTTCGCAGTTCTCAGTCAGCAGATTGCAACCGATGGTAACTTGATGTTGAGTGGGACCAACGAAGGGTTTTGGACCTATCCACCTGCTTTTCCATCACTTGCTTCCCTGTTGGTTTTGACAACGGGAATCGATGCAGGACAAGCCGTTTTTCATCTGGGCCACTATACTCTTTTTGCCCTTCTCATCGGCCTCATGGGCGCCTTTGACCGTCACGGTTCTGGCGCTTATGCCGTTTTGTCAATGGGGCTCGGGTTGGGCTTATTTGCCAAGACTTTCGATTCCGGCTACCCGAGCATGGCCAGTCAACTCGGCCTCATCGTGGGCGTATTGGTACTCCTTCGCCCGAGCCATGAACGGCAACGACACCACACAATCGGCCTTTGCATGGCACTGGTATGCATCGCCATGATCCATCCCACGGGAGCCATCTATCTGGCCCTCTTCATGCTCAGTCACATCATTCATGGATTCAAACTGAAAGACGAAGAGCAACAGGAGTTGGTACGTCGCTTCGCCTACGTGGTCTCAGCCTTCATCACCATTGGCTTTGCCATCGCTCTGATCGTGATCGCTCCACGCTTATTCGAAGAGGCAGTATTCTCTGAATATGGGTGGCAGGGTGGTCGTCCGCTTTTGGTTTACAACGGAGTTCTCCTCTTGCTTGGTGGCTTTGCAGCCGTTGGTTTGAGGGCGACCTTAGAGGCGCGGGTCATCACAACATGGTTTGCATGCCTGTGGTTGCTCAGTTGTGTTCATTTGGTAGAAGGGTTGCAAAATATCCCACTGCTTTCACTTCTCTCCTACACACTTTATTCCATGGCACTTCATGCATTTCATGTTCCCCTAGCACTCTTGGTGGCCCTTTGGTGGTCACCCAATAGCAGATTAACGCCCTTCGTTGAAGACATGCAGGTTCGATGGCCCTCAATGCCAGAACCCGTGAGCCTTGTCGTCTTGAGTGGCGTGTTGTTGGGTGCATTGGTGGCTCCAGCGATCGCACTCAGTTTGGCACAACATGAAGAATTGATGTCCGTGGCACCTGGCGATGATGCTCTGCGAGACCGGCTTGGTGAACTGAAGGGTATGATTTACACAGAAAACATGCATTGGGGCTATGTTTGGAATGCTCCGGAGGGAGTTGAGACAACATCGATACCGACCCTCGGTCTTGTGTACTTGACCGAGGGAGAACAAAGCAACGCTACACGGGCGATTTATGCAAATAATATCAGTTATTTCCAATCCATGGAGATGAACCATGCCCTCACCTCTCCTCTTGGCACCATTCAATGGGAGCTGGCAGTTTCGCCCTATTGGCAACGACTCATTGAGGTCGACGGAGCGGCCTTGTGGGTGCTCATGCCGGATGGGGATGGTGATGTCAGTGTCCTTCATGGCCTTGATAGTGAGGATTGCCCCGCTTGTGTCGCTCGCCTTGACCCGTGGCGAGAGCACCGATTTAGAGACCCGATGGCTTTGGGAGATGAACGCGTATTCCTCGCCGAAGGTACTGAGGCACAGGTCAAAGTCTCTTCAACAAATCCTGCGAGCAAGTTATGTTTGACCTACGAAGTCATCGGGCAGGTCGAAGGCCTCTATGTGCAATCTAGCAACGGACTTGAACGTCCCTTTCACGCCTTGAGGCAAGATGCTGGCTACCATCAAGGATGTTTTGACCTCGATGCTGAAGGCACAATTGAGCACCTCAATATTTCTTGGAAGGCTGATGAACCCACGCGTTGGGTCAACCCACTCGGTTTATCTGGCAGAGATGACGTTCTAATTGACCGAACTGGAGTCAAGTTCCACTGGATTGAATGGCAGGGTGTGGACGCATGAGCAAAAGCCATGAAGACACGCGTCCTAGCACCACCATGCAACACCTCGTTGTCCTCCTCCCCGTGCTCAATGAAGCACTTGGTTTGGACTGGGTGCTCAAACGGCTTCCAAACGAGGCTCTCAAGGCCATGAAGTTCTCTGTATCCGTGCTGGTGATGGACGGTCATAGCACGGACCAAACCAGTGAGGTCGCTGAAGAGCATGGCGTCCATTTTCTTGAACAGTATGGCCATGGCAAGGGCAGTGCTATTCGACATGGCTTTCGCGAAGCCCTCAAGATGGGGGCGGATGTTGTAGTCATGCTGGACGCCGATGGCACCTATGCACCATCAGAAATGACCAAACTCATCGCTCGTCTTAATCGCTATGATGTTGTTATTGGAGACAGGCTCAGCGGTGACATCGCCCCAAATGCCATGACGAGAATGAATTTCGTCGGCAATCATCTCCTCACTTGGTTCGCAACCGCTCTTTATGGTGTGACAACACAAGATGTCTGTTCAGGATATTGGGCCTTCAGTCAACGAAGCATGGAGAAACTGATTCTCAACAGCGTTTCCTTCGAAATCGAGGCTGAAATGTATGCCAATATGGTTCATCAAGACATTTCATTCGGCTATCATCCCATCTCGTATGGTCCCCGTATCGGAGAAGCGAAGCTGGGCTCTACCGCAGATGGCTGGAAGATTCTGCGCAAATTGGTCACACGACGCATTCTCCCCGAGCCTACCCTCTGAGGGAATCAATCCAAGACCTCAAAACATCGGTGCAAATGCGGATACCATGCACAGGGTCAAGGCCATCGTACTCGGTGCGGGCGGCTTGGTTGGGCAACGGCTTCAACAGCGGCTGGTGAATCATCCAATGTTTGAACTTTCAGCCGTATCGGGAAGTCCTTCATCTGCTGGTCTGCAGCTCAGTGACGTTCCATGGCGATTGGATGAGCCACGCCCTGCATTGCCTGAAGTCATCGTCATGGATTCCAATGCTTCAGATTTGGTTCAACAATGCCGTGCACTGCAGATTGAGTACGCCTTCTCTGCGTTGCCGTCATCCATTGCGGTCGACGTTGAGAAAAACTTGGTGAACGGAGGCATCACCGTATTTTCAAACGCAAGCGCCTACCGTCGAGTTCAGAACATCCCCCTCATCATCCCAGAGGTCAACCCTCATCATTATGTGGAATGTCATCATTACTGCGCCACCAACTGCACCCTCATACCCCTCGCTCTTCCCGTTGCGGCCATCGCCAAGGCGGCGAAGGTCCAATCCGTCAAGATGCGTAGCGAGCAAGCGCTGTCCGGAGCAGGGTGGTCACTCCTCTTTGACGAGGAGGCTTTGGCAGGTCACCTCAATCCTATCATCGAAGGTGAGGCGGAAAAAACTGAGGCGGAATTGCTTCACGTTTTGGGGACGCTCTTTGGGCAATCGGTCTCACCTGCTGAAATGAGAGTTGAAATCAACTGTGAGCGCGTCTCAAGACCCAATGGCCACCAGGTATTCGTTGAACTCGTCACCGAGGAACCACTGACTGAGGAGCAAATCATCGATGCGTTTCGGATGTTGGGTTTGGAAGGGGAGTTACCCAGTCGCCCAAATCAGGCAATTCACGTGGTTGAACGTATCGATGTCGACCAACATCTGTGGAGTGATGGAACATCATTCAGTCAGCACCCTCAACCGAGCACGGACCTGAAAACGGGGATGGCTATTGTTGTCGGCGACCTGTCGGTGGAGGGGTGCCAAATTTCCTTCAATGCCTACTCGCACAATACCGTGCGTGGGGCTGCCGGAGGCGTCGTCTATTTGGCTGAATTTGTCCTCGCCAATGCTTCGTGATTTCAATTCGGCATGCCTAAAACACCGTTCCCCTTCCAGTGAACAGGTGCGCCAATGGGAATCACTGCCATGATACCGGACATGACCATTGGGCAATTGACTCAAGAGGCTTCATCACGATGGGGTGAAATCTGGGACCCGAACGCAACCCGAATGCGTATTCTCTTGCTGTGTCCTCGCAAAGAACGGAAAATGATGGAACTGCACGGCGACATGGTCGAGCACGGCCAACCGGTCATGGCTGTCTTTCACCGACCGAGGGCGGAAGCCCCTCTTCTCGAGGAGCAGGGCTTTGATACGCGTGCAGCCTCCTTCCAATTCGTTGATATTTCCACACCTGACCTGGGCCCGTGGATGCAACATATGGTCTCCAATGAAGGCTGGATACGCGGGTCCATTGAAATCGCATCAACCCCCTTCTCGGTCGGTTTGCCGACACAGCGACCCTTTGAAACCGAACGGACTCTCTACTTCCGTCACCCATCATTGCCGCCACTTGAGAAGTACTTCTTGCCCTTCCCTGTTGAATCCTTACCCGGGAAATGCTTCGTTAGCCTGCCGCGCCGTGCTGCAGCAGAAATGGCTCGTCAACAAGCCGAAGTCTTGGGTATCGGTCGTTTGGAGAAACCTGCTCCTGAACCCGAGCCTGCTCCACCACAGCCGCCTGCACCTGAAATTGCTGAAACTCCAGCCCCTGTTGAAACTCCTGAAGAACCTGCCCCTGCACCAGCGCCAGTCGAAGAGGCTGAGGAAGTTGCAGTACCCTTGCCTCCATCCTCAATACCGACCGGTGAACCAGCCGATGAAGATGGTCCCGAGCAGGTTCCTCTTCCTTCGCAAACTGAAAGCCCTGCTGCCACAGAAGAAACTCCAGATGAATCAACAGAGGATGTTGCACTGCCCGAAACAGTCGCTGAACCTGAACCGGAGCGTAGTGATCTCGAGGTAGAATTGCGTGCCTTCTTCCAAGAACTGATCGATGCGGGCGTTGAACCAAGCGAATTCATGGACGATGCCCGGTGGGAAGATCTGAATGAACGTGCGCTCGCTGAAAGCCTCGAAACATGGCCCATCTTGTTGGAAATGACCGCCATGGGCCAATAAGATTGAAGATGAAGAAGCCATAGCAGGCATGAGGGAGCGACATGGGATTTTGCATCAACTGTGGACAGCAACATCATGATGGCACCCGATTTTGCCGCTTTTGTGGCAATCAACAGCCGGGTGAACCCTTGCTTCAACGCCTACGAATTGAAGCACAACAAATCCACGCCATTCGTCTTCAAATGCAGGCTCAACAACAAGGCAACCCATATCAGCAACGTCGCTGGTGAGGTGCATGCGTCCCAAGCATTTGGCGATTCAACTCTCTCGCTTAACACCTCATCCGTGCTTGCGCGTTGAACTTGAACAATATGCCACTGAAGGTGACCTCGCAGCATATTGGATGCTTGCAGTCAACCAGACCGATGGTTTTGAAGACCTGCATGTTGCTGATTTAGGAAGCGGAAATGGGATTTTAGGCATTGCCGCACTTCTCCTGGGTGCGCGTAAAGTGACCTTTGTTGAAACCGACAAAGAGGCTTTGGAAGTCTTACATTCAAATCTCCAAAGCCTCGATGAATCCTTGATGGCTCGCAGCGAAATTATTGATGCGCATATCGGCCGCGATGATGTCGACTTCGATGCAGTTGACTTGATCGTCATGAACCCGCCATGGGGCGTTCAAACAGCCAAGGCTGACCGCCCCTTTTTGGAACTCGCTTTTGACTCTAATGCATCGGTCATCCACGTGCTACATAGCGAAAAAGCCGCACATATTGAGCCGGTTGCAAAGCAACGTGGCTGGGAATGGGAGCATCTCATTCGTACGGTTTTTCGCTTGCCTCCAACCTACCAGCACCACAGCCAACGACGCGGCGATACCGAAGTCATGTGCTGGCGCTTTCACCGATCGGGTGATGCTCGCCTGCCTCAAGAAGAATCCGAGTCTACCCGTAAGGGGGGTTGAAAAGGAAGGAGCCCTCGCCTTGAATTAGCGAAACAGCGTGCGACTCACACCGAGCCACGTCGCTAAAGGAATGATTACAATGACGGCGAGCCTCGTCACCCCAGGAAGCATCATCGGCCAGGAAGGCCAACACGAACAAGGCGAGGGTACCTCTGTTCATGACGGAAACATCATCTCAACAGTGGTGGGTTATGTCCATGTCCAAGATGGAACCATCAATGTCACTGCCTCGAAGGCCATCGTTTCACCTGAAGTTGGGGATACGGTTCTGTGCGAAGTTGTCAAACTCAATGAAAAGAACGGAGAAGCCATGATTCTGTGCATTGAAGGCAAACCCGGCTCCATCCAACCTCAACACCTCTACGGCCAATTTTTCGTCACTGGTCTGGTTGACCGATTCATGCATCAAACATCGGACGCACTTCGCCGTCGTGACGTGTGCCGTGCAGCCATCAAAGAAGTTGAACCGGTCGTCCGCCTTGATTTCCGAGAGCGTGATGATTGTGGTGTTCTTCATGCAATCTGTCCGCCATGTGGTGATACTCTTGAAGCCCACCTTGACGGTGACTGGAACGTTCTCTGCCCGACCTGTGGCTACCAATCCTACCGTGCTCTCGCTGACAATTTCGGAGCAGGTTGGGCTGAACTTGACCAAGGGTCAAGCAGTCTCAACAATGCTGGTAAACGATGGGGCGCAGCGGCTGAAGCCATGTTTGCTAAGGGCCCTGCTGGCCGTGCAACGTTCATCGCAGCCGATGTTCGAGAGGACGGACGCGAACGAACCTACTTCCGATTTGAAGGGCAAGACGGTGGAGGACGTGGACGACAACAACGTGCAGCACCTGGCACACGACTCTTTGTGGGTGGCCTGCCCCGTGACATCGGGACTGAGGAATTGCGTGAACTCTTCACCAAACACGGCGACATGACCGATTGTATTGTCCTCACCGATGATGCTGGCGTCAACCGAGGCTTTGGTTTCGTGACCTATGCTGACAAGGCGATGGCTGAAGCAGCCATCGGCGCTCTGGACGGTCATCGTATCAATGGACGCCGAATCGGAGTTCGCGATGCCGATGATGACAAGAAGAAAGGCAACAAGCGAGAACGAAAAGAGCCTCAAGGCTTGAAACTCTACATCGGTAATCTTCCCTTCACCACGACCAGCGAACAACTCAATTCAATGGTTGGAGCGCATGCTACGGTCAACGAAGTGATCCTCGCTACCGGACCGGGTGGGAAACCCAAGGGCTTTGGATTCGTTTTCATTCAAGAAAAAGACAAAGGCGATACCGTCGTTCAAGCATTGAACAACAGCGAAATTGACGGTCGCCGTATCAAGGTCGATATAGCCAAGCCCAAAGGCGGTAAAGGCGGAGACCGAGGCAAGGGTGGAAACAAGGGTGGGAAATCCTCCCGAGAAATGCAAGCCCTCCGAGAAGAAGGTGAGGGTGGAAAGAAGCGAAATCGCCGCCCTCGTCCAAAGAAGGATTGAAGGGGCTCGTTGCCTCGCTTCCCCTATGGTTGAACCCTCCGAGCCGACCTGGTTGGTCTTGGACGGGTACGAAGATGAACCAGCAGCCTTTGGTGTACCCCCTTATGTTGGCTTTCATATTCGGTATGTCTGTGGCGTATTAGAGCAACACAAAATCCCTTACACCTACATGACCATCGACCAATTTCGACAACGAAAACGGCAAGACCCTGATGCTGTGATGCAATGGATGAGCGCAAGACTGGGCTGTATCTGTATCGCAGGAGCTGTCGTTCCGGGGAAATATTTGCGAGGCGCTCCAATCTCTTTACGAGAGACTCAAGAATTGATTCGAATCCTTCCCTCCGGGATGCCAGCCCTCTTTGGAGGCTGGGCCATTCGAGGCTGGAAACAGCAAGGATGGACACCATTGCGAGCCAATCTCTTCCTCGCTGTTCAAGATACGGATGCCACCCTGAATCATTACCTCACCAAACAGGAATGGAAGCACCAGCGAAGAACTGCAGAGCAGTGGACGGCCTGGGCCCACGCTGGGGCAAGCAGTCAAGCCGTAACGCGCCATCCCGATTTAGCAGGACCCAACCGACTCGGCCCTCTCACCTACGAGGTTGAGGTCTACCAGGGCTGTGTGCGCTACAAACGTGGTTGTAAATTCTGCATTGAGCCAAAAAAAGGCGTTCCTATTTGGCGAACACCTGAAGACATCATCCAAGAAGTCAAACTCGCCCATGATTCCGGCGTTGAACATGTACGTTTGGGCGGCATGACCGATACCTATACTTACATGGCAGAGGGAGTCAAAGAACTTGAATATCCCATTCCAAATCCCGAGCCCATCGCACGACTCCTCCATGGTTTACGTGACGATGAGCGCTTGGGCATCCTCCATACCGACAATGGGAATCCATCCATTATCGCAGAAAACCTCGAGCAGTCTGAAGAGATCACCAAGACGCTTGTTGAAACCTTATCCGATGGGGCAGTGTTGTCCTTTGGACTGGAATCTGCCGACCCCAATGTCCACGAAGCGAATTGGTTGAATTGCGATCCTGTACAACTCAAGTCAGCCATTAGGCTCATCAATCAATACGGACGGGAACGAGGGGATCGAGGGTTGCCAAAACTACTTCCCGGGCTCAACTTTATCGCTGGATTGAACGGTGAAACAGAAGCCACCTACGACCTCAACATGGCGTTGCTTCGAGACATCCGAAGTGAAGGATTATTGCTGCGTCGAATCAACATCCGACAGGTGGAAGGTGAAGGCTTTCAAGAGATTCCTAACGAGGCTTTTGCAGCCTTCAAAACCGCCTGTAGGGACGAAATCGACCGCCCGTTGCTCAAGGAATTATTTCCGCTCGGGAGCACCCTTCACGACATCCACTGGGAATCCCATGACGGGCGAACCCGACTTCCAGTTCACGAAACAGAGGCCCATCGTAGCGTCGGCGTCCATGGAACATCAGGCATTACCTTCGGGCGGCAAATCGGCGCCTACCCCATTTTGGTGGGTGTGGAATACAAGATTCCACTTGAGACCCAGTCCAGCGTGATGATCACAGGTCATGGAGCTCGTTCTATCACCGGCGTAGAAGTGGGGCTTGACCCCCTCAGTGTCTCAGAAAAACAACTGGCAGCCATACCCGGTATTGGGAAAAAGTCTGCCTGGCGACTGGTGAGTGAGCGTGCGAAAGAACGTTCTAAAGGACGGAATCTGAACCTTGAGGAATGGTTTGAGAGTGTCAACCTCCCTCTCACCAGCGAGATTAGATATGTCTTGGGATGAGTTTATATCTTCTGAGAAAAAACAGCGACCATGAACACACGGACGTACACCCTCGCCCTCTTGTTGCTTTTTTCGAGCCTATCCAATGCTCTTGCCCCATCCATTCCGCCTGTTCTTGATGAGGTTGAAACCCCCCATTTTACTGGCGGTACCATCGATTGTGGGACCAATGCTTCCAACACCTCGTTTGAAGTGGAGCCCTATCAACCGGAATGGAACGCTTCGGACACGGTCTCGGTATTCCTTGACACATATTGTGGGATTTGGAACAACTCGTATATGGTGTCGTGGGGGTTGTTTGACAACGACAATAATTCAATCATCATCGATACCGGGAACTCTTCGTTTGAGACCAACACATCAAGCGTCACCTACGACCAAAACCATACGGACCACTTTAACGAAGTTGACATTCATCTGCATTACATGGATACGGGGAATTACACCGTGTTCGGGCACTTCTTCGTTTGGTTGAACAATTCATGGTCGTTCCTCTCCAACGAAAGCTCCACATTCGAGGTCAATTCAACCATGACCACCACCGTGTGCGGATACAATAGTACGTTCATCAACATGGAAACGGACATGCAAAGCAGCGTGTATTATGCAGGCTCGTCCGTGCAGTCATGGTCTGATGTTGAATGTCCGATGTTAAACACCACATACACCTACACTTGGGAAATGTACAATCAAAACACATCAACTGTCACCCATTCTGGTCTGCAGAATTTCACAGCAACCTGGCAAAATGTTAACATGTTCACCGACGGCTCTGGATTCTACTACGACCTCTACCCCTCTGCTCACAACCTTACGGAAGGTTCCTATCTCCTCAACACCACCCTCTCTTCTGCATCGGGTGGAGTGATCGATACGAGCAATATCTCCTTCCTCGTCGTAGCGAACTATGTTAACAACACTGCAAACGGTTCACTTAACCTCATGGGTATCAACACGAACTATACTTCTGGCACCACTATTCAATTCAATCTCGTGCACACCAACCTCGATGTTGGGGTCACCTACGGCGAAACATGGTGGATCTCCGACTCCAGCGGACAAACGATTTCCGGGTATGGATGGAACCAAACATGGACGGCCAACAGCACAAATCATAGCCTCGGAGCCTCCATCAATAACCTCTCCAACGGCACCTATTGCATCACCGCTGGCCTCTACACCGTCGGTGCAAACAATTCAGTTACACTGCTGGATACAGACACCATCTGTTTCACCATCGGAACCGCGAATCAAAACACAGGATGTGGTTACGAATCATCCTATATCGCCCTTTACGCCTATTCGTGGAAGAGCATCTTCTCAATGAACGAGACCTTTGAAAGCACCATCAACAGTTACTGCAACCTTCTCGACTCCACTACCTTGATTGAATGGACCGTGTACTACGCCTCAAACAGCACCATTGTCGCCCAACAAAACCAGTCCTGGTACGTTCAGTCAACGTCTTCAAATTGGAGTATTACACATAATGCCTTTGAACCTGAAAATTACAGTTTTATGGCCAAGTTATCCATCTGGGATAACGCAACACAGGGATGGAACCCCATTACAACCAATGTCTACAATTTCTCCTATACGGCGACCAACGGTACCTCAACGAGTGGAGAATTGGACATCTATACCAACGGCTACAACTACACCTATGGAGATACAGTAACAGCTGCCTACGAAAGTTACAACCTCTCCCAAGGAGAAACCTATGTTTTAATTTGGCAGGTCTATGACTCCAATGGAAACATGGTCGATGAAGGCAATTGGACATGGATGGCCTACAATTATGCGTCGGTTGAGTGGGTGAACTACACCATTGACGGTGCTCCACTGAACGCCGGAACTTACTGCTTCTACGGCATGCTGTACCATGCCGATTCGAACTACACGCTCACGTCCATGGCCAACGACGACACCTGCATCATGATCGCTGCCGGCAACGGCACAGGCAACAATACTGGCGG
>DACE01000020.1:42929-46918 GCA_002494645.1 Euryarchaeota archaeon UBA256
GGTGGCAATAATCCCAATGATTGCATAGACAATAACACACCAACCGGTTACCTCACAGAATTATCAATCTGGACCGACAAATCTCAATATGTTCTGGGTGAAACCACTTACGGTACCTTCTATGTGAACTGTACTTTGGTTGGAGAAGATTATCAATTGCGTTATTGGATTGATGCAGGAATAAGCTACGATTCTGGGTGGTGGAATTGGACCGCAACTCAAAACACATCTGTTATTACCATGAATTGGACCCTACCCGACGCAGTGTTAGGTTACCATTTGCATGGTGAACTCGAACAAGATGGCCTTTGGCTAGCGAATGTTGAATCGGATGGTTTTGATATTGTTGCCAATAACAGCGGGGGTAACAACGCAGGCAATAACACCGGCGGCAACAACACCGGTGGAAACAACACGGGCGGCAATAACACTGTCCTTGATTCAGACGGTGATGGTGTCTTGGACGCTGACGACCTTTGTCCGAACTCAACACCCGGTGCGAGCGTTGATGCAACGGGATGTGAGGCGACCGTCCAACCTGTCAACAACGCACCAGAAGTGACCAATGTTGTCATCACACCTCTGATCGCCACCGTAGACGACACGCTCACCTGTGGTTATTCAACAACAGATGCAGACGGTGATGCGGTGACAACAACCGTCACATGGGCAGTCAACGGCACCATCATCTCGGCTGGTTCAGATACCCTCAGTGGTGGGTTCGGCGTTGGTCAAACTGTCACTTGTTCAATTGTGGCAAACGATGGAGCAGCGTCGAGTTCAGCATTCACTGCTACGACGGTCATCCTCCCGTCAGGTTCAGATGATGTGGTTGAAGATGCGGGCGGAATGCTGCCTTCACTCGGCATGGTCGGAACCTTGGTAGCCATAGCATTTGGTGTCGGCCTCAGCCGTCGTCAAGACGATTGAGCACGAAGCACTATCAAACTCCATTTGCTCCCCGTTGTATGAGCGTCGTCGAGCGATTGAAGGATGCTGCTCGTCGGTTGTCATCCGTATGTGACGAAGCCATACCAAGACTCGAAGAGGGTGGCCACGTCGCTCACGCCACCAATCCTCTGGATTATGCATGGCCTCACCATGAACAATATCTCGAACAATGGGGTGATTTGGGAGCCAAGACCTTGCTGCTGGGCATGAATCCGGGCCCCTGGGGCATGGCACAAAGTGGAGTCCCTTTCGGGGCTACTGAAGTGGCGAAGACCTTCCTAAAGATTGAACCACGAACTCTGACGACACCGCCCAACGCTCATCCGAAACGACCGATTGTCGGATTGAGTCTCGAACGGCAGGAAGTTTCAGGACGACGTCTTTGGGAGCTGATGGAATCTCTTTATGGTTCACCAGAAGTCACCTTCTCCACTCTTTTTGTGGTCAACCATTGCCCGCTTCTGTTGCTTGGTGAACGGGGGCAGAACATCACGCCGGACAAATTGCCCAAAGCACTGATTGAACCGGTGCTGAAAGCATGTGATGAACATCTTCGTGAGGTGGTGAAGATCTTAGGCATCACCAGAATCGTCGGCATTGGAACATATGCTGAAAAACGTGCACGACTCGCCTTCAATGCTGGTAAAAAAGGACCCGGAACTACCACCGATGGGCGAGATGTTGACATTACAACCTGTTGGCATCCAAGTCCTGCCAGCCCGCTCGCAAATCGAAACGAAGGGGCTGATTGGCGTGAAAATGTAACAAATGTCCTCAAGGAAATGACGGGGTGATGTTCAAATGCTCCTTGGTGCACACCAGTCTCATGGAACCCTTTCAACTCGCGTGGGACCGCCAGCCGAATGACCGACAATGGAAGAAGCCCGAAGGTGATGACCCTCGTACGCTCTATCAAATGCTCATGACCAGCGTGAACCGATTTGGCGACTTGCCATGCTTTGGCTACATCCCCGAAAAAGACATGCCACGTACCCACATTAACTACAATCAATTTGGAGAACTCGCCACCTCTGTTGGCAAGCAACTCAATGCGGTCGGTGTCAAAGGTGGCGACCGTGTCGCCTTGATTCTCAACAATTCCGTTGAATGGGCAGCTATCGCTTATGGAGCAAACGGTATTGGTGCCGCTTACACCGCCATGTACACCCACCAACACGGACAAGAATGGGCGTATATCCTCAACGATTCAACACCCTCCCTTCTCGCAGTTGCAGATACAACCGTTCTCGACAAACTCGTTGCGAACATGCCATCAGAAGCAAGCGGATGGCCGTCTTGTGGCATCTTATTGCTGGGTGAAGAACCTGCCAATGAAATCCCTCCGGAGGGAGTGACCGTTCACAAGTGGGCTGAATTTGTCGCCGCTGGCCGTACTGCTGATGACTTTGAAATCGCAGACGACCCCTTTGCGCTCAACACCCTCATCTACACCTCAGGTACAACTGGTAACCCAAAGGGTGTCATGCTGTCCAACTGGAATACGCTGTCAAACATTCTCTGCGTCCAATCCGCCTTCACCATCTATGTGGGTGACAAAAATGCTGCCTTCCTGCCTTGGGCCCACTCCTTCGGGTCCACCTTTGACCTGCACTGGATGATTCGATGTGGTGTGCACATCAACTTGATTTCCGACTTGACCCGTATTGCAGACGAATGCATTGAGATCAAGCCTGCAGTCCTGCTTGCCGTGCCCCGTGTGTGGAACAAGTTCTACGACCGTGTCAACGCTCAGTTTGAAAGCGCAACTGGCTTGAAGAAAGTCTTCGTCAACAAGGCACAGAAGTCTGCTGCCAAGCGTATTGCCAAGGCTGGCGTCGAATGTGATGCTGTCCCACCCAGTGGATTCTTTGACAAACTCTGGGACAAACTCGTGTGGGCAAAGGTGCGCGCCCGATTTGGCGGCAACATCCGCTTCTGCATGTCCGGTGCTGCTGCACTCTCACCTGACGTGGCTGCTTTCATCCAAATGGTTGGCTTCAACTGCTACGAAGGCTACGGTTTGACCGAAACCTCTCCGCTCGTTTCCGCCAACGGTTGGTCCGGTCCCGGCACAAGCAAACTCAACACCGTCGGCCGAGTTGCCAACGGCGTAACCGTGACCATCGACACCGATGCATGGGACGACCCTGACCGAGCCGATGAAGGAGAAATCGTCGTTACGGGACCCAACGTCATGATGGGATACTGGAATAACGAAGAAGCTACCAAGGAAGTCATCATTGAACCAGGTACCTTCCGCACCGGTGACTTGGGTAAGTTGACCAATGGATACCTTTCCATTACCGGTCGAGTGAAGTCTCAATTCAAGTTGGAAAACGGCAAGTATGTATCGCCTTCGTCCCTTGAAGAAACGGTCAAACTCAACCCACTGATCGAACAATGCGTGCTGGACGGCCGCAACATGCTGAACACCTTCCTCGTCGCTCACCCGAACATGCACGCACTTCGTGCTGCTCTCAACAAGGCTGGTATCTCAGCTCCTGAAGATGATGCAGCCCTCTGCGCCAGTGCTGAAGTTCGCTCCTTCGTGCTTGAAAACCTCAAGACCAACAACATGAAAGCACCTGACTGGAAAGGTTACGAAGTTGCCCGAACGCTCATTCTCGATTCCGAAGAGTGGACCACGGACAACGACATGTTGACGCCATCGATGAAGGTCAAGTTGCGAAACTTGTTGGCCAAGCACGATGAAGAAATCAAAGCAATTGCTTGAATGCAAAGCATCGTTCGATGAGCACGGAAATCCGTCTCCGTGGGTACCCTTGTGGCTGTATACGACTATAACCGAGCCCCTCATGTACAACACATTCGTGGTTAGATTACTTTTGTAATCCTCGGCCTTATTTGTTCGTCATTTTATTCGAAAGATTACTCTGCCGCACAAAATCCCGAATAATGTGAGGACAAATGTAAACACTTTTTTAGTGGAAATAAATTCAGCAAAATTCAGGAAAACCAATGGTAAAATTTTCATTTCGTAGTTCGCAGTAATGAACAAAACAACGCACCAAAGAACG
>DACE01000033.1:0-320 GCA_002494645.1 Euryarchaeota archaeon UBA256
AGGAACGGCAACGGTCACTCACATCGATGGCGCTGAAGTTCACGCCATGAATGACCGAGATTATTCCATGATGATTCTCCCGCTTCCAGATGCTGATGAGGGGATGAACATCGTATCCGGTGGCAAGATTATGTGGCAAGAAGCCCTTGGTCGTTTCATCATTATCCGAGACCATTGATGGCTGTAATCCAGCCGTTGTGAAACGGTGTTTTGAGTTGCTTTGTCGGCTATTAGTTCATAAGTGATTCTTGTTTTGCACAATCCATGGAAGGGACTGCTGCTTTGAAAGATAACAAAGAACGTGTCAGAGGCTATTGTGC
>DACE01000033.1:380-78537 GCA_002494645.1 Euryarchaeota archaeon UBA256
TTCCCCGCTTGGTTTGCCTACCTTTTCGCAGAGGCAAACGGCATCTCGATGAAATTACTCGGTTCGGAATGGACTGCTGACGCAATGTTTTCAGCAGCAGTGATGATTGGAGCCCTTTTCGTTGCGATTTGTGCACCATCTCTGGGAGTCATTGCTGACCGACGCATGATCAAAATGTGGTGGCTCCGTGTCCTGACGATTTTAGGTGCAGTATCTTGTATCCTCCTCGCTCTCTCTCCTTACTTGGGCGTGTCTATAGGTTGGATATGGGCGATGATTATGTTCATGGTCGCCAACGTGGGGCTGAACGGAGCAGGTGTATTTTACAATGCATTGCTCCCTCACATGGGTGATGAATCTGAAATGGATGGCATCTCCAACAAAGCCTTCGCTGCAGGCTACCTCGGCGGTGGCCTTCTCCTCTTGGTTCACCTCCTCATGGTGACCTTCATCGTTGATGAAAGCGGTTCGGTTCAGTCTTGGGTGATTCCCTTCGCCATGGCCAGCTCCGGTATTTGGTGGCTTGGTTTCGCACAAATGACCTTCAAGATGGTCCCTGAACCTCACATCGAAAATGAGATGGACCCGATGGGCTTAATCGCTTCAACCAAGATGGCTCTTGGAGAAGTCAAGAAAACGCTCATGGGCATCAAGGAATTCCGCACACTCTTCATCTACATGATTGCCTACTTCTGTTTCATTGATGGAATCAATTCTGTTACGGCGCTTTCCGGTGTCTTCGGCATTGTCGTGCTCGGATTGACGACGGCGGGTCTGATCGCTACCATCCTCATCATACAATTCGTCGCAGCACCGGCGGCCATTGGTTTCACCAAACTCGCTGAAAAATGGGGCACCAAGAAAGCGCTTCAATTTTCATTGGTGTGCTGGTGTTTCGTGATTGTAGGCGCCCTCTCATTTGCTCCTCTTGAGTTGGAAAACCACGACGAATACGATATCCAATATACCTGGGATGCAGACGAAAATACCTACATTGCAACAGCACGTGAAGGTGTCAATAACATCGCAGCCCTTCCAGATGATGACGAACAGCAGTGGGCGCTTGACCATGAAGCGATTCTCCCCGTGACTCAGAATCTCGATTACAAAAGTGGGTATGCTGTAGAATGGGCCTACGAAAAGAACGGAAGCGCTACGCAGAAAAGTGTGGCGCTCAACGCGACAAATCTAGCCGCTCTTGAAGCAACGATGGCCGAATCACGCTTTTCCTACAGCGTGGATGGCGGTGAATTCGCCAACACCACCGGACTTGGTGTCGAACACCCAACGAGCCTCGGTGACGGCAAATTGGACTTCATACCGAATACAGCCCGTGACCTCGTGTGGGGTCCTTTGGGAATCTCTGTCTTCCTACAATTCCTCCTCCTCGGTATCTTTGGAGGTGCTCTGCTCGGTGGTTCTCAAGGATTAGCTCGCTCAATGTTTGGGCAAATGGTGCCTGAAACGCGCTCTGCAGAATTCTTTGGCTTCTTTGGTTTCTTCGGAAAGGTCGCTGCTTTGCTCGGACCGTTGATCTATTCTGTGATGACGGTGATGTTCGATTCACGTGTCGGTATTTTCGCCATCTCTCTGCTCATCGTGGCTGGTGCGATTATTCTGCATCGGGTTGATGTTGAAGACGGAATTGCTGTTGCTCGTGCAGAAGATGAACGCAACCGACAACATGCTCGGTCCACGGCTTAACATCGCAACCGTGATGAAGTGCCTTTGCGTCGTTGAGCACAGGCGCTAAGGCGTGAGCGGGTGGATTGAGTGGCTAAAACCGAAGGTGCTGCAGAAAAAACAGTGGCTAAATCGGCGTACCGCCAGCCTGTCACCCCTGAAGGGATCAAGGCCATTGAAGCGGGAACGCTGACATGGCTTGACGATGAGATGTACAACAATCTCAATACGGGTGTCCTTGAGCAATATCTCGAAGAGAAAAACATCCGTGAATCCTTTGAGGTCTCTCACTGGAATACTCCAAAGGTTCTGATCGGTATCGGTATTGGTGCCATCTTTTCAGGAGTCACTGCCTATATTGGCCTCAAACTCGGCTTGGCCATATCCGCAGCCTGGTACATCGCTTATTTGCTCGGTATGGCGCTCAAATGGTCACCGTCTGAAGTCAACATTGCAACGTCTGCTACGACGGGTGCCACACACGCATCAACGGGCTTCATCTTCACCTTCCCTGCAATCTTTCTCCTTGCGAGTCAACCGAGTTATGCCTTAGCCGATGGCCCACTGGTGACTCTTGAAGACGGAGAAGCATTTACACTGGCCTTTATCGGTATTGTCGCCTCGATGTTTGCGGGTTTCCTCGGCGTGATGTACTTCATTATCTTCCGAAGAGTATGGCTGGTGGAAGACCCACTTCCGCTTCCCGGCTTTGAAGCCACGTTGAAAATGCTAGACATTTCCTCTGATGTCAGCACGGGGGCTGTAGAACACGCCCGTGATTCCCTCAAAACTATTGGAGTATGGACGGTGCTGACGATGGTCGGACTCTTCCTCGTCGAATATCCTCTCATTTGGATGAACGACCGAAAAATCGCTCTTTTGGATTACATTGCAGAATCCCTTCATTATGGCGACATCGGCCTTGCGAGTTTTTACTCACATGGTAAAATTCACCAACCTTCAGGTACTGTCGATGGCATCTCTCTCAAGCAGACACATTGGTCTGAAGAAACAGCGTGGAATCCTTTTGCCTACACCTACATCGGCGTGGCGTTGACGCCATCGATGTTCGCCATCGGTTGGTTCATGAAGACCCGAGTGGCCTTCCTCGTGAACCTTGGGACCATCGTAGGTTGGTTCTTCTTGGTCCCTCTTGCAGTGTACATGAACATGCCCATTTACGATGCAACGCAACAGGCCAATATCCCAATTCAAGATTATGCAAGTGGTGGTTCAGCATCACTGCAAATGATTGCCTTTGCTAAAACCGTTCGAACAATTGCCATTGGTGCAATCGTCGGTGGTGGTATGTTTGGCCTCGCCAAAATGTGGCGTACCTTCGCCAACATCTTCTCCGATATCGGTGCAGCATTCAAGGGCGATGGTAGCCAAGAATACATGGAAGGAAAAGGGTGGTATGAATGGCCACTCAAGCACATTCCAATCTTCATGGCCGTCACCTTCTTCGCCATGATTCTCATCTTTTCAGTCGGAGGATTCTCGCCACTTGCAGCCCTCGTCTTCGCCCTTGTGCTGATTCTCACTACCTTCATGCTCGGAGCAATTGCAGTCCGTGTCATGGGTGAAACAGGTATTGAACCGGTCTCCGGAACGTCATTCATCGTGTTATTGATGCTTCTTGGCGTCTTCTTGAATGCTCAAGAACTCCTTGACCTCTCTACCCAAGACGCAGTTTTGCTTGGCTTGGTTGGCACTACCGTCTTTGGTTCCGCCATTTCCATGTCAGGGACCGTCATCGGGGATTACAAGAACAGCCTCTACATTGGCAACCGCCCGTACCACATCTCCAAGGGGAACATCATGGGTGTCGTACCTGGTGCCATCATCGGAGCGGGTGTTGCAATCTTCCTTTCCATTCAACTCGCAGAAGGTCGCATTCAATTGATTGCACCACAAGCCAACGCCTTCGCCACCTTCTCGGTGATCTTCGCAGAAGGCCAAGGCGACCTGACATTGCTTGCGCTTGGCTTCCTTCTCGGTATGTTCGTTGAGTGGGCAACAGGAATGGGTACCTCCTTCGGTTTGGGAATGTATCTCGACGTCCCTCACACCTTGCCCATGCTCATCGGTGGCGTCGCTCGAGATCGCTGGGAAGATAAGAAACTCCAACCGCGCATTGATGCCCTGAAGGAAACGGAAGGTACAACCGTTGCGGAAAAGCAACGTGCGCTGATCTTGCTTGGAACCTTCATGGTCGCAGCAGGATTGCTAACGGGTGAAGCCTTCTTCGGTACTGAATCAAGTATCCTTTCGTTTATCGATTCGTTATGGTACAACGATGACGGTTCGCCAGCCACCATCATGGGCGTTGATGATTTCCCGAATTCAGGTGCTTGGTACGCCATTCGAATGACTGGCCTTATCCTCATCAACGTCATCGTGGGTGCTCTCATCTACATCCTCTTCAAGCGAGCTGGCGTCATTGGTGGCGAATCGTCCACCAACGAGGCATGAGTGTGAACCCATGACCAATCAGCCCTCAACGCCTGCATGGGTTTGGGGATTGCTCGTTGGTGCTGTAATTGGTGTCTCCAGTGCTGGAGCACTCTTCCAACATGTCGATGCGGTCCCGCCTCTTCTAAGGGCATCATGGCGTTTACAACTTACTTCGATTGTCCTCGCACCTCTCGCTCTATGGCAGTGGCGTAGCACGGATGAACACATCAAGGAACAGTACTGGTCAAGGTCCGCTTGGTTGCTGATGGGTGCGAGTGGTGTAGCTTTGGCCGCGCATTTCGGAGCGTGGGTTGCGAGTTTAGATGAAACGACATTGACCCATTCACTTCTCTTTGTTACCGCCCACCCCCTGGTCATCGTTTTGGGCATGCTCTTACTGTCAAGCCGTATCAAAGGTGTTCGGGCGCCACACCGCTTCGAAAGCATTGGCGCATTGATTTGTTTTCTTGGTGCAGGCCTGACCCTCATGGATAACGGGTCGAGTCAAGGCGACCAAACGGTCACGGTTTTGGGTGATGCACTCGCCTTTGGTGGTGCTGTTTTTGTTGTAGGATACATTGTAGTCGGACGTGTATTACGGACATGGATGCCCATCTTCCTCTACGCTTTCCCGGTCACGCTCATTGGGGCGTTGCTTCTGCTTCCCGCTTCGATGCTTCTTGAGGATGGGATAGCAACCTTTGGTATCTTGGGATGGACTGATGGTGAATTCTTCATCTGGTTTTTGCTCCTTGCCCTCGCAGCGGGCTTATTGGGCCATACAGGCCTGAACACCTGTTTGCGTTATATTTCTCCACTCATCGTGTCGGTGGCCGTCACGCTTGAACCTGTTCTTGGCTCGATGATTGGATGGGTCTTTTTCGGAACGGGTATTCCTGGAACATGGACGTGGATTGGTGGTATTATTTTGATGACCGGGCTTTTGTTGGTCGTCTATACTTCCGAACGTGTTGCGCTTGAGCAAGCGAACAATGAAAACCGCGATGCACTGCCCAACCAATGAGGTGTTGAATGTGAACGAGAACGGATGGCTTCTGTTAACCAACGACGACGGCATTGAGGCCGACGGCTTCCGTCAACTCGTACAAGCCCTGCACAAAGCAGGTTATCGGTTGGCTATTATCGCTCCGAGTTCGAACCACTCTGCCACGGGCATGCGGATTAATTTGATGACGCCCATGGCCCTACGTTCTCGTTCCGACCTTGTTGAGAAGTGGGGGCTTCAACCCGAAACGACTCCAGTCCATCTGTTCGAACTGGATGGTACTCCGTGTGATACGATGATTGTAGCCCTCGATGGTGGACTCGAGCATCTTCTGCCTGGTGTACGCCCTCAAATGGTCGTATCAGGAGTCAATCTCGGACCAAACCTCTCACAAGATGCCTATCACAGCGGTACGATGGGTGCTGCACGAGAAGCGGGTCTCTACGGCGTACCAGCAATCGCCACCTCATACACTTCCTTTGACCCAGACGGCATGGAAACTTCGATTCAAGCCACGCTCCAAGCCGTTGAACGGGCATGTTCAATTCTCCCCTTAGTCGCAGAAAACATGGGACGTCCACACGGGCGTATGGACACGGGATATTTCTCCTCATGGCCTGAACCCCTCAACGATGAACGATGGTTAGCCGATGCTGAAGGTGCTCTTCGCTCTGCGTTCATAAACGGAGATTTGATGTTGAATCTCAACATTCCTCCGACATGGAATGGTCAATGGGAAACCACTCGTTTAGGTGTGCGATGGTATAGAAATGCCGTTCGGTTTGATACTGCAGAAGGGGAAGATACGGCGACCTTCACCATTGGGGCTGCCTCGGTCGACCATACTCCGATCCGTCTGGGTGACTGTGATGCGGTTGAGGTCAACAAAGCCAGTTTGTCGTGTCTTTCTGTCTGGCCACAAAGCCACCCTTTTGCTCTTGATGAGGATCTTCTCGCCCACGGGCTTGAACAGATAACCGATGGATGGCCTACTTGGCTTCATCAAGGTTGAGGCGAACACCTTCGTCGAGAAGAAAATGCACGATGCCTATTGCCAAATGACCCTGCAACCACGAATCTCCTAAAGAGCGAAGTATTGCGTTGGGAAGTTCGCTGACATCAAGTGCTTGGTCGTCACTGAGAATAAAATCAATCGCAAGCGGATTGTATTCTCCCGTTTCCGATAAGTTTGCCTCATTGCCCCAGAGCCTCGGCGCTTGTGCATCAAGGGCAATGAGGGGCACTCCCTTCCATTCGTTCAGTGTTGTATCCAGTCGTCCTCCACTATGGCTTAATCCACGGCTTATGTCTTGCCATTGGCCTACGGGTGGAAGAGGTGTAGCGATTATTTTCTTGATAACGCCCGCTATAGAACGCTCTTCTGCGTGGATTCCTGTGATGGTTGAACCGTCAAACTTGATCCTTCGTGGTGGACCAGGCCCTCCCATTAAATGGAGGACAACAACGACGTCATTACGAAGTCCATGACTTGTCAGAAGCGCGGCCATCGTTGCACGAATGAGCACATCGACGCGGCCAGCACCGCTTGCAAGGTCGTTGAGTGGCAAGTTCCCTTTGGACATGGCTCGGTGACCGACGATGGCAAAACGTCGCAGGATTATCCCTCCATGCCTCGCTCAACGAGGGTGAGAACTGCATCGTTGAGGTCACGGGAGCTTTGGAGTACAAAGTGCGCACCATGAGTGTCAACCAGATATCCGCGGGCTTTTCCTTCGACCCCGAGGTCCTCAAGTCGGTTGGCGATGACTGCGGTCATTCCTGCTTTCTCAATTTGAGCCACGGCTCGGTGAATCAAATCGGTTTGTTTGACGCCCGATTCTAATTTAAAGCCAATTCTGACAGCATTCTTGCATGCTTCCTTCAATTCCATAATGTGTTTTGAACTCTCAATAAGAGGGAGATTCAGCGTGCCTTGCTGACTCGCTAATTTGCCTTCTGCGGGGGTTTCAACAACGTAGTCAAGAACTGCCGCTGCGTGAATCCAGGCATCGATTCCATCGTTGCTGAGGGCCTTGCATTCAGCCAACATCATTTCAGGGGAGGGTGCATCGATGCAAAGTGGAAGCCATTCGGGTGCAGGGGTGCTTGTCACGCCTTGGACACAGGTGACGTCGTGCCCGTTTCGATAGAGGTGGTCAGCAAGCTGCCAACCTGTGGTGCCTGAAGATGTATTTTGCACGTAGCGAATGTCATCGATGGCAGATCGTGTCGCACCCAAGGTGACGACAACGTGTCGTCGGTTAGGTTTCCCCTTGTTGATGAGATTGGCCATTCGAGCGACGATGACAGACGCGTTCGGGGTTTTGCGCTTTCCTTCTTCGTGTGGCCCCCAATGAACGCAGACATGTTGTGCTCGAAGACTGTCCACCAGTTCTTTTGTTACTGGGTCGCTGGCCAAGTCTTCATGCATGCTTGGAATCATCATGATTGGCGTCTTGCGAGAGCGTGCAACCGACAAGGCCATCATCAACGGGCCGTGTTGCAAGCCGTGGAGGTGGCTTGCGATGACATCTCGGGTAGCAGGTGCCACGAGAACAGCATCGGCTTGGTTGAGCGCTGTTAAATCGCCGTCCCAATCGGTAATGACCTCGGCTTGCGACGCCCATCGTACTGCAAGTGGTGTAATGATTCGTTGCGCTGAACCTGTCATAATCACCGTAAGTTCAGCTCCATGACGACGCAGTTCACGAGCAAGTTTGACCGTTTCAACGGCAGCGATGCCACCTGTGACACCGAGGACGATATGACGGCCTTCAAGCGAGTCGCCAGCCGATTCAACATCGGTGTCACGGTTCACCATGTTCACCCGAGTTTGCCAACCATCATGACTTCTTCGCTTCTTCTCTTCCCGTTCATCAAATGGTTCAAATGCCCCTCAGTGCACGAAAGCATGTGGCCACGAACAGGGCGGATGACATGGTGCTGGCGGGTTCTGCACCCACACCTGCTCACGGAGGAGACCCGATTGCTCACATCCATCGGGGAACATCCTTCATCATCCTCGTTGATGCGGCCATCGTCATCTATCTCCTTTACACGGCCATGCAAGCACTGAATTTAGCCACAGGTTTTGCAGGTTCAATGTTTTTTGCAACCTCTGTATTCAGCGGATTGTTGATCTATTCCGGCTATCGGAATCGACGCCAATGGGCGTATTGGCCGGCGGTGATTATTTTGATTTTAGCCAGTCTCATGTTTGGCTTCCTCGCGTTTTTGAATCTCCTTCAAACACTCGCAACTGGAATGCTCTCACCTCTTCTCTTTGTGTTTTTATTGGGCTGGGCTGGACTTGGGTCGGGACGACGTGCAATTTTCCACTGGCATCCAGCCTATCGCTCCGGCTATGCTCGTTTAACTTCAGAACAAGCCTTTGAACTTCAAGACGGAGAGATGTTGGCTGCCTGTCCGAATTGTTTGGCAGTCCTCGCCATCCAGCCAACGATGCTTGGTAAGTCTGACCGATGCCCTCACTGCGGTGCATCACTCGTGAATGAACATCTCTTCAATCGTTACGGCACTGAAGAAGAATGACTTTTTCCAAGAAATCCAATCAAAGGAGGCTTCTTGAAGGAAAGCCTTCACGCATAGGCGAGGCAGACAGGTATGTCAAGCATTCAAGAGCGGCTCCAACAACTCTTGGACGGCGAACTTGACCCAGCCGACATTGCCGACGACCCGACCTTGGTCAGCCTCGCAGACCGCATTTATGGAATTAAAATCGCTGCTGTGCAACCGGTCAAGGCAAGAGATTTGACTCCACAGAATCCCACTGCCTCTGTTACGGAAATCGCCCCTCCCACAGACATGATGATCGAGGTCATCGCCCCAGAGGCTCCAGCCCTTGACCTTACACTCCCCGCCAACCCTGCAAAGGAACTCGATATGCCTCCCGTGCCCAAGCGCCAATCCAATACCATGCGCTGGGTCTTTACAGCTGGGCTTTTGGTGAGCATTCTCAACCTGCTTGGGGTCTTTGGTTACCTCTTTGGAGGTCTTTGTGACCCCAACGACATCTGTCCAAGCGATGGCGCTACCCGAATCAATTGGGCTTCAATTCATCAGATTACATCGGGGTATGGTTGGAGTCCAAGTGTATTGGATGGCAGTTTCGGTATCCCTGACATCGTTGCAGTTGTTTCTACTTCCGTACTTATGGTCTTCTTTACTCGTGGGAAGTGAAGTTTTGAACGAAACGCTCAGTGAGGCCATGGCCTATCTAGGGATGACAAGCATCCTCCTCGCCTTCTTACTTGAAACCCGTAACGTGCTTCATAGTAAACAACCGTTGTATCTGTTCTTGATGGCCTTCGGTTCGGGTTTACTGGGCATCCGTGCTTATCTCATCTCAGAATGGGCATTCCTTGTCCTTGAGGTCGTATGGTGTGGTGCGGCAATCGCCGCATTGATGGCCCTGCGCAAGTCGGGTTCCGAAGATGAAGTTCATGCGTCATCTTGATGAAACGGAAGGCCGCCCACCAACCATGGGCCACGGCAAAGCGAAGCGAGGTATTCCCTCGAAGAGTGAGAATTTTAACGAGTGGTATCCATTCATCGTGGAGGCTGCGGAACTCGTTGACAAACGTTATCCCATCAAGGGAATGGATGTTTGGCGACCCTATGGCTGGAAAACGATGAAACTCATAGACGCATTGACACATGCTGAAATGGAACGGACCAATCACGAGGAAGTAAATTTCCCCTTACTTATCCCCGAACACCTCTTGGAGAAGGAAAATGCTTTGGTTTCACGACTCAAGCGAGCTCGCGAAGAGGGCGTTGACCCCGATGAATTGCGTGACGAAGATGAGGAAGGGGGTTTCAAGAAAGAAGTTTACTGGGTCAAGCATGCGGGTGAAAACGACCTTGATGTTCCAATGTTTCTTCGGCCGACATCTGAAACAGCCATGTATACGATGTTTCCACTCTGGATTCGTTCACACAAGGACCTGCCTCTAAAAATCTATCAAATGGTTAACACCTTCCGATATGAGACAAAACAAACTCGTTCTTTCATCAGAGTTCGCGAGATTCACTTTTTTGAAGCACATACCGCCCACGCTGATGAAGAAGATGCAAGTCGGCAAATCGCAGAGGATTTGGAGATCGTTGACCGCTTGATGCACGACCTTTGCTTGCCCATCATTAAGGCCAAGCGTCCAGTTTGGGATACCTTCCCCGGAGCATGGTATACGATTGGTATTGATGCGGTCATGCCCAACGGGCGTACCCTCCAAGTCGCTTCTTGCCACCATTATCGTGACCAGTGGGCGAAGGCCTTCGACGTCACCTATGAAAACTTGGAGGCTCAACAAACGCATTGCCACCAAACAACCTACGGGATGTCTGAGCGCCTTCTTGGAGCAGTAGTTGGCATGCATGGTGATGAAAACGGCCTGATTATGCCGCCTAAAATCGCTCCATTCCAGGTCGTCATTTGCCCCATGATTCGCAAAAATGCCGAAGTGGACACCATTGCCGTAGCTCACGAACTCGGAGAACAACTCAAGTCACGAGGTTTGCGCGTCAAGGTTGACGACAGGGACCTCCACCCGGGTCAAAAGTACTATGATTGGGAAATTAAAGGGGTTCCCCTCCGCCTTGATATCGGACCCCGCGACATTGCCCAAGGAACTGCATTTGCAGCAAGAAGGACAGGTGGAAAAGAGCCGCTAGCTATGGATAACATCGTTGATGAATGCTATCGAGTGCTCGATGAAATCAGTGATGAATTGCGTTTGCGGGCGTCCCAACACATGGGCGATGTCGTTCAGCCATTGCCTTCATTCAAAGAAGAAAACGGCGTTTGGACGATGGCCGGCGAGGTCAAAGACGGCCACATTTACGAGTTGGCCTTCGACGGTTCAGACGCACACGCAGAAGTTATAGAACGAACGACAGGGTTCTCATTTCTTGGCGATGCTACCGATCCCTACGACGAACCTCGGCCGTGCCATATGACTGGTGAACCAACCATTCGTCGTGTCCTGCTTGCAAAGACCTACTGAATGCCAGAGTTTGCTTCTTGAAGTTTTCTTCATAAGACGTGTTCAATAGATTCTATTGATGGGAACGCACGACCGATGGTAAATTCTGTGAGAGTTTGATAAAGAAAGTCGCCTTGGATTGTCCATGACACCGAATGAGCGCCAAGGAGTGAACCTTACTGACTCAGCTCAGGTTGGTCATAATGCCATTGGCCCAACTACCGGGGATATTATCATTAATTCTGGTGGAAATCGTGAAATTTGCAGCATGTGTAAAACGCCTATTGATGCAGTCAATAACCCCGGGTTATTTTGCTTTAAGGAGGGATGCAACACACTCTTTTGTAATAACTGTGAATCATTCTTCCGTGAATCACGTCAACCCGGTGAGAGACCATATTGTGCGGAGCACATCAGCGAAGCCACTGGGGGAGACGATGTCCCACCTCCACCATCGGTGGGAGCTATTGTTGGCGCCGTCCTGAGGGATACCGATCATACGCCCCAGTCCTCACAACCCCCTCAATCACAACTCATGGGCTCCATCATTCAACAACGGCCCATGCACACTGGGGCACAGGTCTTCGTTGACCCACAAAATCCCATGGCCGGTATCCAGATGCAAGGCAATTCGTCTTACAACCCATATGTCAATCAAAAGATGATTAATCCTGTTCAGGCTTTTATCAATACCATTTCGAATTGGTCGGGCAAAGGCAGAGCACAGCGTAGTGAATTTTGGTTCGGTACCCTTGGTTTTAACATCCTTTTCTTCATGATTTTTAGTATCGGATTCGTTCTCGATGAAGTTGGAATGCTCGATGAAGATCTTTTCTTTGCACTGTTCTGTGGCTTATTTATCTTCTTCATCCCCCTGCTTAGTCTCATGATTCGACGCATCCAAGATACGGGGAATTCGGGTTGGTGGGTTCTTCTCATCATTGTTCCGTACATAGGCTCATTTGTGATGTTTATCTTCGCCGTATTACCCTCACAACCGCATCCAAACAAATACGATCTCAATTGATGGTTCTTCATGTTGAAGCCGTATACAGGCTCACATTCCGAATGATGACGGGTCCATGTCCATTTCACCGTCTTTCATCATCTTCCGCATCTGTTTGTTCAACTTGCGGTTGCCGCCCATACCTTTCATCATCTTGCGAGACCGGTTCCACTGACCGATGAGTTCGCGCACGTCCTTCTCTCGGACACCTGAACCCCGGGCAATGCGCTTGATGCGATCAGATTTGATCTTCGCTGGTTCGTTCTTTTCCCACGCAGTCATTGAATCCATAATGGTTCGATAGCGGTCAAGGTTGGCTTGCATGGCTTCTTTTTGGTTTTTCGACATGGCGCCCATACCACCAAGCATGCTGCCGGGTAGAAAGGACATCAATTTGTCAATGGTGCCAACCTTGGACATCATTTCCATTTGTTTGTACATGTCATTGAGTGTAAAGCGCCCACTCATGAGACGCTGTGTGAGGCGCATGGCCTCTTCTTGGTCCATGTCCTCTGGCGCCAAGTCAATGAGACCTTGAATATCACCCATACCCAAAAGACGAGAAATGAAGCGGTCTGATTCGAACTTCTCGAGATCTTGAATGCGTTCCCCTACACCGATGTGAACGATAGGAGCACCGGTCGCAGCAACGGCTGAAAGAGCACCACCGCCGCGAGCCGTACCGTCAAGTTTGGTAATGACGATTCCAGTCACGCCTGCGAGTGAGTGGAAGGACGCTGCAACTGGACCTGCCGCCTGACCTACTTGGGCATCGATTACCAACCAGCGGTCTGTAGCTCGTGTAAGGCCCGCAATGTTTTCCAGTTCTTCGACCAATTCATTGTCCAATTGGTGGCGTCCTGCAGTGTCAACAATAACCAAATCTGCTGATGCACATGCTGCTAAACCGTTTCGCACGATGGTCACTGCATCCTTTGTATCCGGTTCGCCGTAGACTTGAACGGTCGAATCCTCAAGCAATTGTGAAAGTTGAGCAAAAGCACCTGGACGGTGAACGTCAGCCTCAATGACGGCGACACGTAGGCCATGTTTACGACGATACCATTCTGCCAACTTAGCGGTTGTCGTGGTTTTCCCTTGACCGTAAAGGCCGACAAGAAGGAGAGTTGCTCCCCGTGGTTGGAATTCAGTTGAGGGGCCAAGGATACGTACCAACTCTGTGTAGAGGATATTCATAGCGTGAGTTTGCATGGTCAAACCGGGCCGAGGCTCTTCCTCTCGCATCCGTGTTTCAAGGCGGTCGACAATTTCTTTGGTCTGCCTGATGTTGAAATCCGCTTCCTGCAAGGCACGACGTAGACTCCGAGTCATTTCCCGCAATTCTTCTTCGTCAAGTTTCCTCTTGTTCTTGAGCAAGCCCAGCGAACGGAAGATTCCCCTCGACAAGCCTTCAAGAGCCATGAGCGTGCGTTATGGTTGACCCATTTCAAACCATGCCTTACTCAAGACGAGGTTGACCTTGGAATGGTGAGCGTGAGGACATCATCCTCCAACGATGCTTTCACGAGACTCGATTTGACATGTGTTTCAGTTGGAATCTCTTGTTCTCGCCCGTTAACGCCAACGAAGAGCGTACCGTCTTCACTCCGCAGTGAAAGGTCGCCCCTCTCAAGACCAGGGAAATGCAGATGGATTCGCTCAAGTTCCTCTTCAAGTTCAGCCACCATACCCCGGTGGACTTCATGGTGAAGGAGGTCTCCAATGTGGTGGGGTCCGATTTCATCAGGAATCGCTTGGACCTCTCCGTAGAGGAGTTGGCCAATACTTCGCAATGCTTCAACACCAACAATTTCACCGTCAGCGAGTTCAATACGAGCAATTTGAAGTCCGTCTAAATTCTCACTCAATTCAGTAATGCGTACCAGTTCCTGCTGACGACGCGTCTTGAGAAAAGGATGGTCAAATTCCGGTGTAATCCTGTTGACCACACATCCTCCAATGGGTAGGTTGAATTCAACTAAAGATGCGTGAGCACGCAGCGTTTCATTAACACCCATGCGCTCTGGAATCGTGACGAGCGTGAAGGATGAGGTCGCCGGATCGCTGAGCACTCTGCGAACGTGCAGGACGCGTCTGCGGAACCGTTCGAGTTCTTCCTTCATTGCATCACTTTCTTTTCGCCCGAACAGCATCGAGCGTATACCGCCTGAAACCCGCATCAATCGCAGCAAGCGCCCTGACCATGATTCAATGAGTTCGGGGAGTGAGAGAAAGCGGAGGGTATGGCCTGTTGGGGCGGTGTCAAAGACAACAACATCCCAAGTGGGGTTTTCCATATGCCTCAGCAATTCGTCAAATGCTAGTGCCTCGTCGAGGCCGGGCAAAATCATGTCTGCAGTCTTGACTTCTGATTTTAACTCATTGAGTTCGTCTTTTGCACTCGGGTCAAGCATCATGCCCAAGCCTCCGAGGCCGCCCATGCCGGACCCACCCATGTTGTTCATGGCTTCTCCGAATTTGGGAAGTAAGGTTGATAATTTTGCCTCTGGGTCCATTTCAAGCCCATACAGATTCGGAACCCCTTCAACTTGGGTTGGGACCGGTCCGAGGGGGACGTCGAGTGAATCAGAGGTTGAATGGGCAGGGTCGCTTGATACCAAAAGAACACGCAATCCTGCATCAGCGAGCCATACGGCAGTAGCGGCAGATGTCGTTGTTTTTCCCACGCCACCTTTTCCACCAAAGAGTAACAGTCGAGACATGGTCTTCGCGAAGTCGGCGGGGTGTTTGAATCCCTCCCCTGCCGATGATTGAAGCAAGGGTTTGATGAAGGGGAGAGTTTACCCCTCATACATGGTTTCCGAACTCGTCCTGTTTCAGTTGTCGAGTTTTTGCGCTCTTGTAGGCATGACGTTGGGTTGGCGTGGTGTGATGACTCGGTTTTCTGGCTTCTATGATTTACCTACTGCCTGGAATCAGGTGTTTTGGGGTATTGTCATCGGTGGCGTGTATGCTGTATTGGCCGACGGTATGCTCTACCAACCTTATTTCACCACGGTGGTTAGCGAGGATGGTATTTACACAGGATTAAACATTGTATCACTGATCATGGTCACCCTTTTTGCATCAATAATGTCACATTTTCTTCTCCGAAGGAAGCGGGTTCGCAGAGGGGGCTCTCAGCCATCCTCTGGTTGGGCCTTAGGTCTTGCAATCGGCGGAATGGTCGCCATGGTCATGATGTTTCGTATGTTTGAGTTTGACAACATCTTCTCGCCATTAGGCCTCATCAACATCGCCTTGGTCTCTATCGTTACCCCACGGGCGGAGGCGCTGATCACTGCACGACACGGGTATTTGATGCTGCAAGATGCTCGTTGGGGTGCCATTTTACGCTCGACATTTTGGAGGGCAGCGCTTCTCGTGGCCATTTATTCGGTGGTGTTTAACCCAATCTTGTGGGTCTTCATCCTTCCCTTCGTTCTGCTATCTACGCCTGCATCAGAAAAATGGATTTGGGAATCAGTTCCCAAGGAAGGGCGAAGACGACTTCGTCGGATTTGGGCGGAACAAGCGCGTGAGCGCCAATCAGGTGGTCTTCGTTCTGCACGACCGTCACAAATCAGCTCGGCGCAATTATCTGACCCCGATAGTGAAGAGTAAATATATACTTACTTAATAGATAGAACTCTATTTCAGTAATCTTTTCGGCAGAAGATAAGGCGTAATTCGGCGCGGGTCTGCCAGAGGAATTGTTATACGACGCCAGCCAAGCCAAGAATCATGGGTGCATGCCCCTATTGCCGCAGTACCTGTTTGCCGGGTGACACCATTTGTTACTCGTGCGGCCGAGTATTGCCGAAAGGTGACCGTGGTAGTTATCGAATGGAACAACAATTCAGTCGTGGTTCCAAGGACAAAACCTACAAAATGGCAAAAAAACCTGCAGCAAAAGGGGTCGTTCAAACTCATACAGGCCGAAAGCGGAACATCATGAAACGCCGCAAAAATCGATTTCGTAGCGTCGTTATGCTTTCACTGGTCGCCTTTATCATGCTCTCACCCCAAGCCAGAGAACACGTTCTCGGTGAATTCGGTGGCATTGATGAATTTATTCAATCAGCCATGGCCCCCTACCACGTTTATCCGGTCGAAGCGAGTTATACGCTCTCAAAAATCTCTGACGTACAAAACAATGGCGTTGAGGGATATGTCATTGAAACCATCATGATTCCCCCCACAGTTAAATCGACTTTATCGGGAACGCCCCAATTTGTTTTTGATGATGGAGAAGAAAGTGATAATCCCGTTACGATTCAAGAAACAGAGTTGATTACACTCAATGTTGCTGGTCAATCGATCAACGTACCCATTGACGGAATGCCGCCCCGTTTCTTTGAAAACCGTATCGTGACCTCGGCTGGGCATGAAGTTTGGTGGCCCAATGTTGGGTCTGATGACAACGATTGCCCTGTCAATAAATGCGTGAAGGTCAAAGTCAACCTCGCACCAAATGAAGCTTCTCGCTACTCCTTTGATGTCCAAGTTCATTCAAAATCATATTCATGGTGGGATGATGGACGAGTGAACTCTTTAATCCCTGGAAAGTCTACTGGAGTCAACGTTGATAATTCGGGGACATTTGAAGACCTTATCTCTCGAGGAAACGGCGTCCGAAAAGCAGAATTCGGTGGTTCTGAGTGGTACAATCGTGGCACTCAATCAAATCCCTATTGGGCTATCAACGCTCAAGACGGAATTGTTATGAGTACGGCAGATCTTATTTCTACAAGCCTTCCAGAAGGAAAATCAGACAACGTATACGCATTCTCACGTGCGGCATTTGACTATCTCCACCTCAATGTTGAATACGACCGGGAGGCACCCGTTACGGCTCGTTCTGGACCTGAGTGTTTAGCAGGTCAACTCGGAGATTGTGACGAACAAACCAACGCGTTCTTCAGCCTTTTGCGAACAAGAGGAATACCCGGATGGTATACCTTTGGAATTCTTGGTGACCCTTACTTTTCCAACGACGGATGGGAAGCCCACGCGTGGGGATATTTCCAACTCCCGATGAAAGATTCTTGGTGTGAAGAACGAAACATTGTCTTGCAAACGTGTTTTGTTGAAGCACAAGTTGACGTGGTCAACAACAAATGGCTTCTTTCAACTCCGACTGCATATATTGACTGGATTGAAGAAGCCGACGCATCAGGTTCACTGGTTTACGATTATTATCATCCGGTTTCAACAGTTCACACCGGTCTCGGAGGCCAAATTGACCGCGTTCGAAGTTTTGAGACGGTTGGTGAATTGGACCTCTCAGGTGGTACTTATCAAGTCAAGAAATATGTGGAGTCGCTCAGTTAGGTGAGATCATGAGAATTATCATTGGAGGGGCAGGACGGGTAGGATATGCGCTCGCTCGTGCGCTCTCCCGCGAAAAGTATGATGTCGTTATCATTGACCAAGATTCCAGAGCGGTCTCCAATGCACAGACACTTGATGGATTGGTCTTACACGGAAATATTACTTCCCGTGAAACTCTCCTTGAAGCAGGTATTGAAAGCGCCAGTGTCTTTGTTGCTGCTACACCTTCAGATGAATCAAACTTGATTGCGTGCTCAATTGCAGAGCACGCTCATGGAACGGAAGATGAAAAAAACCGCCTCATCAGTGTTTGTCGATTGCGTGATGCGTCTTTTGTAGGCGAATATCGAAACGGCCATCTCAAGGAATGGGCGAATGTTGACCACATCGTCAATCCCCTTCGAGGCGCTATTACACGGTTGAATGCAGGGCTTCGTTCAACTGACATTGAAGAAGTGATTCCATTTGACGACGAAGCCTACGTTATGGAACTGAATGTCGGTGATTCAGCACACAATATCACCTCGCGTAATCTTGGAGATTTGAAAGAAGATTTCGTTCATGGACTGCCTAATATCGTTGCAGTAAAGCGAACAGGTCAGCGCAGTTTTGTTCCTACTGATGAAACGAAACTCGAGAAGGGCGACCGAATTGCCGTGGCTGTTGTAGGTTTGGATAACTTCAACCCTGCCCTCCTAACCTTCGGCCATGAAGTGACCTATTTCCCTGAAGAGCCCCGAGTGGCAATCATCGGAGCGACATCAATTGGTACAAAAATGGCAGAAGATTGGTTGAATCATCATGCGAAAGTGACCGTGATTGAGCAGCAATTGCATCTTGCTAACCAACTTGCGGGTTCTAAACTCGGAGGCCACCCGAACCTTGAGGTGATTCACGGTGACCATTTGGATAAGTCGATTCTTGAAGAAATAGGAATTGAGCAATTCGACGTAGCACTCAGTTCACTTGACAATGACCACGCGAACATTGCAGCCGTTCTTTTGGCCAGTGACCTCGGTGTGACGCACACTGGGCTGCTCCTGTATGATGCTGATTTGGTTAAAGTGACGCAGCGAATGGGCATCTCCTTTGCCGTTGACCGTCGGCGAGTTGCAGTTGACAACATGTTGACCTATATCCATGAAAAGGTTTCAGGTCATTATGCGCTCCTTTCAGCAATTCCAGATGTTGTCGGATTGACCTTGGAAGTTAATGAAAAAGCGAAATTCGCAGGCAAGACAATCGCTGAAGCCCAGTTCCCTGATTGGGTGGCCGTCGCATTTGTGAAACGTCTCAATCTTGCTGGTGAATGGGAATCAATGCAACCCAAACAGACCGAACTCCTCCTCGTAAACGATCACGTCGTCCTGTTTTGCCACAGAGACCGTGTGGCAGATATCCAGAAGCGTTTCAAGGTGTAATCATGCGCTATGACGTGCTGAACCTCATTTTGGGTTGGACCCTGATTGCATTGATGGTTCCGCTTGCAATTTGCGGTTTTCTCACTCTGATCTTGGATGGTTGGCAATTAGCCGCCACGGCATTTTTGCCAGCTGTTCTGATCAGCGGTGGTCTTGGAGCCGCTCTACTGGGGTTCTTCACACGAACCGATTCTTCTGAACGGCTGCGTGACCTCGAAGCCTTCGTTGGTGTCGGTCTTGTGTGGCCAATTACCGTTCTCATCGGTGCGATTCCTTACTGGCTTGGTGGTGTTTTTGTTGGTCCGATGACCGATGGGGCAGGGCTTGTCGACATGGCGCGGGGTTTTGCTAATTCTTGGTTTGAGTCCATGTCGGGGTTCACCACCTCTGGTGCGACGGTGATTGCACACAACATGAGCCCGAACTGTATCCCTGGTACAACCCCTGATTGCATCAATGCTCAACCCCAAGGGCTCCTCTTGTGGCGTTCATTGACACAGTGGCTCGGTGGAATGGGAGTCGTGATGCTGGGGATGCTCGTTCTTTCTCGTATTATGGGTGGAGGTATGGCACTTGCTCGCGCTGAATTAACTGGCCCTTCACTCTCACGGCTTCGCCCCAAACTACGTCAGACTGCCATCGTTTTGTGGAGCCTTTATCTGTTGCTCACGCTCGTTGAGTTGTTGTGTTTGAAATTCATTGGGGGCATGTCCTTTTTTGATTCGGTCAACCATGCACTTACGACGATGCCATCGGGTGGTTTTTCGACCCGTGATGCGAGCATTGGATTTTATAATTCAGCAACCATTGATACGATTATCATCGTCTTCATGTTTCTAGCAGGAGTTAATTTCACATTGATTTGGCTCGCAGGCTCAGGTAACATCAAGCAAGCCTTCCGGGATGAGGAATTCAGAACGTATCTTTGGTACATCGGTATCGCTGTAGCCATCATCACCATCACACTGGTTGTCGCAAATTATGCTGCGGGCCAATCCTTGCGCTACACTTTGTTCACCGTTCTGTCGATTGGAACGAGTACGGGTTATTCTTCAACAGATTACGGCACATGGCCCGTTCTAGCTCGACTCGTCCTCCTCATTTTGATGATTGTTGGTGCGTGTGCTGGGTCGACGAGCGGTGGTTTGAAACTCATGCGAATACGTTTGGCGCTGAAAATAGCTTTTCGTGAACTCTCACGCATTGCTCAGCCAAGAAAAGTACAGATGATTCGCATGAACGGTGAAGTCGTTGAACAGAAACAAGTCGGACTCATCGTAGGCATGCTCTTCATTTGGGTGGCTCTCTTTGCGGTGTCAGTGATCTTGCTGGCCTTTTTCATGCCAGATGAATCCTTTGAGACCATCATTTCAGTCGTTGCTGCCAGTCTCGGGAATACCGGTCCCGCGCTTGACGCATACGGTCCAAGTCAAACATGGGCAAGCATGGATTCAGGAGCCTTATTCCTGACTTCAATTCTCATGTGGTTTGGCCGTCTTGAATTGCTCACAGCCATCATCGTGCTTCACCCGCACAGTTGGCGCAAGGAAGAAAAGGCAGATGGTGAATTACAAGCAATGGCCATGGTGAAGCGGATTATGGCAGACCGTGAAGATGATGAGGCTCAGAACAAAGTTGCTTGACCAGGGCCTGGTCCTTGGTCTTCATCGGGTTGTTTCTCCTCTTCAGTTGTGACGGCTGCAACCTTAACACTCGGTGTGGATGGGGCTGGTATGGAGGCTTTTGAAGCCGCTATTTTTTCTTCTTCAACGTTCAACCGTTCATTGTATGCTTTGATGAGGTCTTTCGTTGAACGACGACTCATCGGAAGACCCGTAAGGGATGCATGCTCTTCTGCACTCAGCCCTAAGGATATGGACAGATCAAAATTTGTTGGGTCTCCAAGAGGTGAATCCTCTTGACTCAGTAGCATGAGTGGAAGAAGGAAATCTTCTCGTGTCACGGCTTTATTGGTGCCTGATAATTCTGCAAGTTTTTCGACGATACTCGGCCTTCCTTTTGGAGCAGACCGTCGAAGGAAATGTGGATATGAGGGGTAGATTCTTCCCTGCAGAGGTACGCGATTAGCGACTGAAGCAGAGAGGCTGGTGAGGTGTTGTGTCCAATAGGTTGAGCGATGCGCAGTGTTGAGGTATCGACCCATCATCATCTTGTCTGCTTGCACCATGGTGGACGAGCCTTGACGTATACTTCCAGCGTCCGTGAACAGAGAAGCATTATTCCAGTGAACCCAATTTAAAAATTCAGAAGGGTCCTTGTCGATGGTCCGGGTAAGTTTGACAGCCTCCTCTGATTGACGCGTTCTATAGAGGTTGTCAAGACCTGGGAAAATCTCAACCGAAACGTCACGCTGACTTGCTTCTGCGTGCGAATGAACCAATTGACTCGTGAGGAGGTTGTCGTGAAGTCCAGTGGTCATGACCTGTAAGTCTCGAACGAGTGCTCTCAAATCTCCGTGATTTGTTGTTGCTAAAGCATCGATGGCGCTGTCCTCAAACTCAATCCCTTCTTCGCGAAGAACTCGGCGTGCAATACGGCGAAGTGCCTCATCATTGGCCCGAACAAAATTAATCTTGATAATGTATTTTCCAAAGCGATCACGGGTCGAACGCCAAGATGAATTTCGTCCCCACAGTCCCATCTCTTCGTTGCATGCCAGAATGACGGGTTGTTTGGTCTGAGAAAGGAGATTAAGCAACTCTGCCTTTCCTCCAGAATCTCCCCGCAGCGCCACATTACCATCCTGCTGTTCATTGGATGTCATCGCTTTCTCAATTCGTGCTTGACTCACTTCCCGTAGGCCACCTGAGAGGTGGTCGACCTCATCGAGGAGAATGAGGGTGCGAGAGGGTGGTGCGCTGGGGTCATGGAATAGTGAACGATGGGTTGCTCCGCTGGTCGCCGCCTTTCGAATGGCTGCGGCATTTCTCGCATCACTGGCATTGAGTTCAACAACATTCCACCCCATGTCTTCAGCAACGGCCCTGGCAACCGTTGTTTTTCCAACTCCCGGCGGACCGATCAGGAGTAATCCTCTCTTTTTTGGCGCTCCAGTTTGCCATTCATCGAGCCATGCACGAATTTTTCGTCGTTGTACCTCGTTGCCTTCTAGCATTTGCTCACTGCGAGGACGATGACGCTCGGTCCAATCGCTCGCTTGACGCATGAGAAGCAGGTGGTGGGGAGGGTTCTTCAACCTTCACAAAGAATTGAAGTCATCCGCCGATTCATGGGGAGAACTCTTTTCAAAAGAGTGAGATGAAAGGATGGTCCTATTCAAGCAGATTGAAGAAGAGATTCCATGGATATTCTAACTTGTTCGGTTGTATCTCTGTCTCGTATTGTAACGGTTCCATCTTCGAGGCTTTGATGATCGATTGTGATGCATTTGGGCACCCCGATTTCATCGGCTCTTGCATAGCGTCGGCCAATTGAACCACTGCCATCGTACATCGAAACTACACCGAGTGTTTGACACAATTGTTGGTGCAATTTCCACGCTTTTTGGTCCATGCCGTCCTTTTCAAAGAGCGGGAAGACAGCATAATCAACGGGAGCGACGGTGTCCGAAAGTTCCATCCGAACATACATCTCGTCGTTCTTGGTAACTTCTTGGTAGCTATGGTCAAGCACGTGCCAGATGATTCGGTCAATTCCAAAGGCTGGCTCAATCACATGAGGTATGTACCATTCACCAGTTTCTTTGATGGTTTTTTGATTCGGTTTGACGTGTTCTTCTCCCACCTCAACCGAAGTTCCGTCGGAAAGACTCACCGTGCAGGGGAATGGTGTTTCCTTAGGCAGGGCTTCAACGGCCTGTTTCACCATTCCTGCTTGTGCTTTGAAAGCAGGTCCTGCAGTGGCGCCATTAATTGTCCAAGCATCGATTGTAGTGGTTCTTGGCTCATCGAATTCACGGCGAGCACGAAGCGTTTTCCCGGTTGCCTTTTCGTGGCTTTCGAGATCATAACAGCCGCGGTGTGCGATACCAACACATTCAATCCATCCATAACTTCCTTCAATTTCTGCATCCCAGCAATCCAATGCATAGTGAGCCATTTCATCACTTTCATGCTGGCGGAAGCGCAGTCGGGCGGTGTCAATGCCAACATGAGCGAGGAAATCATAGGTGATTCCGATGAATTGTGCAATGGTCGGGTGACGAATGATTCCTTGGTGTGTAGCATCTGAGAGCGTAAGCAAGACCTCGGATGTGCCGTCGGGAATAAGTGTCAGGGGGTGGTCGTCCCATGGGGTGAGGTCTGCCTCTGCAGGTGTATGTGGATTGATGAAATATTCGAGTTCAGCCATATTGAATTCCCGAAGGCGGATCATACCTTGTCGGGGCGCAATTTCATTTCTGTATCCTTTACCGACTTGCACCGCTCCAAATGGGAGACGTTCCCTAAAGTGTCGGTAGAGTGCATTGAAGGATGTAAACATCCCCTGGGCGGTTTCGGGTCGAAGGAAACCGGGTCGCCCTGAATCCCCGGCTCCAATAGTGGTGTTGAACATTAAATTTTGAGCAGATACCTCGCTCCAGTCCTTAGCCTGACAGGCAGGACATGCAGGGTTGACCTCATCGAGTAGGTCTTGGAGTTCAGAGCGTTTCAAGGCATCAGGGTTTGGGTGATGAGGTTCCAAGAGCGTATCTGCTCGACTCGCCTCTTCACAAGAACGACAGAGTGTCATGAAATCTGAAAATTCGCCGACATGGCCGCTTGCCTCAAGTACTGAATAAGGCGTTACGGTAGGCGATGATATTTCTACGATATTTCCAAGTTTAAGCCAGTGGTCAAGCCAAACTTGATTGATTCGAGAGCGCATTCGTCCGCCAACAGGACCAAAGTCATACAGACCCTTGGCTCCCCCGTGAATCTCAAATGCGGGAAGTAGGAATCCACGGCGTTTGAGCATACCACTCAAACGCTCAAGACGGCCTTCGTGTTCTTCACTCATCCTTTGACCCGATTGCTCGGTATTGTGGCTGCCCTATGAACTTCTCCTCCACCCCTGCCTTAAACAGCGAATCTTCCATACACATCGTTATATCCAAACTCTCACTGGTTAGGTCATGGGTCAATCCATGGTTGCCATCGTTGAAGACGATTGCACAGGTTGTGATCTTTGCATTTACCACTGTCCATTTGAGGCGCTTCTCCCGTTAGCGACCAATCCTTCAGGTCGAAAACACCCCAAGCGACCCATTATCGTCGTTGAACAAAATTGTGTAGGCTGTTTGTCCTGTATTGGGTCATGCCCAACAGATGCCCTTCATGAAATCGCAGTGCCTCCGATTTCCATTGAATCCCCGCTGCTCAATCCCTCCATGCCAGAGAAGACTGCGGTCATCAAGCGATGGAAAAATAGATCGACTCGATGGGCTTGATGTAAAACCAATCAATCACAACATTTTATTACTCCAAGGCCACGCTCCACACCCATAAGGTGTGAAGAAGAAATGCCCAAAATTGTGTATTTGGACAACCCTCACGAATCTGAGGTTTTGTATGAGCGGCTCTGTCCGCCTGTCCGTGCATGGTTTCGTGACAAATTTCCTGATTTCACACGGCCACAAAAATTGGCAATTCCTGCAATTATGGATCAGCGGCACTTGCTGCTTTGTTCACCAACAGGTTCAGGAAAAACCCTGACTGCTTTTCTTACAGTCATCGATAATCTCGTACGTCTCGCTTTAGAGAATAAACTTGAGAAAAAGGTTCACGCCATCTATATTTCACCCATCAAAGCTCTTGCAAATGACATTCAGCGGAATTTAATCGGTCCTCTCAACGAAATAAAGGAAAATTATCTTCCGGACAGAGCACAAGAGATCCGAGTGGGTTTGCGAACTGGAGACACCTCTCAATCTGACCGTCAAAAGATGCTCCGTAAACCTCCTCACATTCTCATTACAACTCCCGAAAGTCTGGCTATCGCCATCACATCACCTCGCTTCCAGCCCATTGTCAGCGAAGTTGAGTTCATGATAATCGACGAATTGCACTCGATGGTCTCCACCAAGCGCGGTGTCCATCTCTCACTCACGCTTTCCCTTTTGGACTCATTACTCAAAAACCCGGTACAGCGAATCGGTATTTCGGCTACAATGGAACCGCTTGAAACCGTCGCTGAATATTTGGTGAGCAGTGACGATCGAGAAGCACGAGGTCAGGCAACTGAAGTTTCCATTGCCAAAATTTCAGGTTCACGAGAATTGGATTTGGATATCCTGATTACGCACCCCAAATTTAGTGACCTCCCCGTCCTCAAAGTATTGGAATACAATATTGAGGCAATCGCAGATCTCATCAGTGCACACACGACAACATTGGTCTTTGCTAACACAAGAAAGATGACCGAAACCATCGTTCAAAAATTACGCCCCTTCCTCGGAGACCTCGTAGCGGGACACCACGGTTCAATGGACAAAAACATACGTCTTGATGTCGAGAAGAAATTGAAATACGGACATCTTAGAGCAGTCGTGACTTCATCATCTCTTGAAATGGGAATTGACATCGGTTCAGTCGACCTTGTCTTGCAAGTCGGTAGTCCAGGCGATATTGCTACTGCACTGCAACGAATTGGACGTGCTGGCCACCACGTTGGAGGTATCCCTCGTGCACGGTTTCTTCCTACCAGCGTTGATGATTTGATTGAATTGGCAGCCTTGCAAGCTGCGATTCAAACCGGAGACATGGACCGACTTGATTTTCCTCAAAATTGTCTTGACGTCGTCGCCCAATTTATGATTGGATTGGTCATCATCAATCAACTTGATATTGATGAAGCCTATGAGATCATCGTTAATTCTTGGTCCTATCGCAATTTCTCATACGACGATTTCATTGAGGTTCTTGACATGCTCGAAGACGAGCGTAGGGTCTGGATTGATTGGGAAGAAAACATCTACGGGAAGCGTGGCTATTCGAGGATGATCTATTACACCAACATTGGGACCATTGCTCCGGACAATTCCTATCTCGTCTTCAATGCTGAAGGGTCTATCCTTGGGAAGTTGTCGGGGTCCTTCGTTTCAAATCTACGTACTGGTGACGTAATTATGTTGGGTGGCTCAACCTATCGGGTGACCAACATCCAAGGGACACGAGTCAACGTAACGGCAGTCACTGGCCATCGGCCAACAATTCCTTCTTGGTCGGGTGAAGCCCGCTCCCGCAGTCGTGAACTCTCTCAAGCACTCCTAGATCTGATTGGCCACTGCATTGTTGCACTTCGCAAAGAGCAAGACCCGCGAATCTTGCTTCGGGAAGCATACGGACTGTCGAAGGACGTGGCTAATGCGATTGCTCGTCACCTCGAAGAGCATTCAATAGACTCTTTCCAAGTGCCCGACCGCCGTCGTATTCTTGTTGAGCAAGTCATCACGGGAGCCTATCCTACCTACATGATTACTACATGCCGTGGCCGTGGCTTCAACACTGCTCTCGGATATTTCATGGCAGGTTTGGCCGAAGCCAATGGCATAGCTGTTATCGAAATGTCATTTGATGAAAACGGCCTACTCCTGAAAACATCACAGGAAGTTGACCCTGGTGACATGTACAGGGCCTTCAGAGAAAATAATCATCTCGAAGTGATCGAGCGTTACATCATCAATACTCAGATCTTTTCGAAGAGATTTCGAGAAGTCTCTGGACGCTCACTCATCATTCCAAAGCGAATGGGTGCCGAAGAAATCAGCCCTCAACAATTCCAACAACGTGCTGAGGCCTTATTGCAAAAGCACCGCACAACGGACGATAGTCTGTTGATGAGGGAGGCTAAGAACGAAATTATGTTCGGAGATATTGACCTCATCGGTCTCGAAAATTTCCTTTCAGCATGTGCTTCTGGTGACGCTCGTATTGTCCACACCAAAGTCGTGGTGCCGTCAAGATTGGGCATGTCTTTGTTCATGTCGGCCTTTGAAGACTTGATGTCGATGAAGACCAGGGCTTTCTTGGTAAAGGACATTGACCCAGCAATTCTACAACGTCTCCTCGGAACCCGTTCTCTTGCCACCGAACTCTCAAAAGAACAGCTTCATGCGTTTTATTTGGATAAAGCACCCGTTCCCACCAATGCCAAAGGCCTCTACAGGCTGATGAGCCATGGAGGTGGATTGGACCGTGAATTCAACAATCCTCTTTACAAGGAAAAACTCAACAATGTTCCGCTTGAAACAATCCGCTCTTGGGTAGAGGAATTGGCTCAATCAGGAGAGATTACGAAAATTGACGGAACGGGTCAACAAGAGTTGGACGGAAAATGGTTTACTCCTTACATGGCAGAGATTCACGGAACCCTCGGCTGTTTGGCTGTCAATGGTGGTAAGGATGTCGAAAATTTGCTCGAACTTCACACCCGTGGTTTAAGTTTCAAAGTAGCCGTACGTTTTGATGGGACAAAGCCCTCTGAATGGAAGGAGCATGAATTGGGCGATCCGCAAGAAGCCCTTCGAGTCAAGATCATTGAAATGCTTGGTTCCGAGGGGCCTAAAACGGCCGATGAGATGGTTGAACGATTGCCGTTCCCGCAGGTTTTAATCGAACGTGCCTTGCTGAATCTTGAATCACGAAATGTTGTTTCGGTTGGTTTTTATCTTCAGACCGATGATGCCGAATATATTCTGAAAATTGATGAACATCAATTGACCGGAGGAGAAGAAGAAGTTGTAGAGTACCGTTGGGTTCAAAACATGGTTCTCGAAAAATCCTTCAAACATTATGATGACAGTTTCACAGCATTCAACGAGCACGTCTTATTCCAAAAGCAGCAAGAATTACTGTACCGAGTCAACAAATTCAAATTCAGTGATTGGAAAGATGTTCAACTTGATTCTGACGTGATTATGGGACGCTTGTTGCATAATCGTATTGGCTACACCACACGACGCAATATTTCCATGCTGTTGGGATTGAAACCAGAAGCATGGATTGGTCCAATGGAAGAGGAGATTCTCTCAAAGATACCTCCGGGGGAAAATGTCACTCGTCAGGAGATCATGGCACATTATCCCAAAGGAGATGAACACAAAGCATTGCAGCGAGATCTCAAAAATGCACTCAGCAATCTCGAGCGCCAAATGCTCGTCGTAAAACAATTTGAGGAGGTGGCAGGCCGCCGTAGACGCCTCTCACTGTTCCATCGTGTTCACGATGTTTACCCTCCGCTATCCTTTGAAGACGCTCTCGAAGAGGTCATTCGTAGAATGGGGCCAGTAAAAGCCAGCACCTTACGATTCTATGTTTCGCGTAGTTTTGAAGAATTAACTATCGCACTCATGAATCTCGAGCGAGACAAACGCATCGCTCGTGTGATGGCTCTTGTCCCAGAACCCGAAGCTTTTTTCTGTGCGCCAGATGAAGTTGAACTGTTACAGCGACCACGCAGAGAAGACCGTAGTGTGCGTATTTTAACGCAATCAGACCCCTATGTTTCTCGTTTCATTTGGGAAGTGCGTAGTGTTCTTGACCGAGGATGGTACTTGCCCATTTTCAAAGGCGTAGACCCCATTGGAAAAGTCTTGATGTTCAAGGTCAATGATTATCTTGAAATTAAGGATCTCCACGTACCAACGGCTTACTTAGATGAATTCTGCAAAGCATTTGATGTTCTTTTGAACAACCACGCCGCTCAACTCGTAGACGTTGCAGTCCTCTCAAATTTCAACAGCGAACCCATAACAGACCTCGATGAAACGACACGAACTGCTCTGGAAGGAATCGGATTCAAAGTCACAGGTGAACGAATGATTCGTGGGGCAGTCGTTGACCCCCAACCTCGCGAAATTGCTGAACGTGCCCTCTTCCATCGACACCATTTGCATCAGTCAACACGACATGAAAATGAACTTCAGGCCCTGAAGAAGGTGACTGAAATCCGAGACGACTTCGCTCTGCGTGGACGGTGTGAACTCTATCGGGTGGATCTCAAGAGCATGGCAAGCGCAAATCGGCTGCATCAAGGCGTCAACCTGCGCGGCCATCAGGTATGGGCATCATACGAACATTTCCAGGAAATCCTCGCAATACGTAACCAACCAGCAGATGAAGAATTGTGGGATATTGTCGAATTCTTCAGCAGTCATTCAGACCCCAACCTCTTCAAAGAACGCCATGCTCTTTCGCAATCGGAGTTTAGAAAATTGATTCAACCATTAATCCGAACAGGGCACATTGTTCAAGATTATCGCGGTGGTTTCCGGAGTGTTTTCGTTCCTGAAAATGTTGACCGAGCAGAATTACGCAAGGAGTTTATTCGTAAACTTGTGGAACAGTATCCCGTCATTACGCTGCGTCAACTGACACAATTGTCAGGGCCTTCGTTTAAGCCTGAAGAATTGAAGGTCGTTCTCAATTCATTTGAGGAAGATGAAACGCTGGTCAAGGGTTTCCTCATTGAAGACTTCCATCAAGTCTGTTGGGGGCGTAAAGAACTGCTTGAGGAGGCTCGAAACATCCCATCCATACGAGATTTCGTCCTTCCTCCCTCAGATCCGATTGCCCCGTATTTCGCTGACATCATGAAAGAGCGATTCGGTTTTGGTTCAGCATATCTTGTCTTCCGTAACGCTGAACCAGTAGCGGCATTCAAGGCGAATACTCGCAATAAAATCATTGATGTCAAGGATTACGAAGGTTCTGAAAAGGCTTGGCGTATTGTGAAAGAATTTGCTTGGGAACACCAAATGCCCTTACAAACTGACCTACGCATAGGCGGCAAGAAGTTACAATAGGCACTCTGATGTGCTTTTGGGAAGTCCAATCACTGAACCAATTTTTTCATAAGGTATTGCAGATGTGAACGTGCTATGAAGAAGTCGCTTTGCATTGTGCTCATCTTTCTTTTGAGTTTGGCTACACCCATTTTTGGAGCGACTCAATCCCAAGCATCCGAGGGCATGGAGGTACTCCATACCGCTGTCAATCCAGCAAATAACAACACCTACCATCTTCTTTCTGCAGCCTCATGGGAGGATTCGGCATCCTTCGCCCGGTCTTTGGATGGATTTTTGACAACGGTCGATGATGCCTCGGAAAACACGTGGCTTTTCGAGACCTTTGCATCTTGGAATAATCAATCCCGCCACCTTTGGACCGGTCTCTCTGATGCTGCTGGAGAAGGTGACTATCGCTGGCACGATGGAACACCCTTCCTCTACAGAAATTGGGGCGAAGCACAACCTTCTGCGGGTGGGGACGAAGACTATGTTCACATTGCTAGCACAAATATGGGCAATATTATGCCAGGAACTTGGAATGATTTAGAGGATAATCCACAATATTTCCCAGTCTATGGAGTCGTTGAAATCGGCCCTGGAGCTGACTATACTTTGCGCTTCAACGGGGACGGTGACCACGTTGTAATCGATCATGACGAAGGCTTGAATGTTTCAAACGCCACTCATCTTTCTCTCGAAGCATGGGTCTACCCCTACCATGATGAGGGTTTACAATTCATCATGATGAAGGGTGATTACGGATGGGGAATGTACCTCAATCAAGGCACGTTAGCATATGCTTCGGAATACAGCCTATCACAACATCCAACGGCCAATACATCTGTTGATGTCGAGACATGGTCACATGTTGAAGTTCGTCTTGAGCGAGACGTTGGTGGTGAATTTTTCATCAACGGCATGTCTGCTGGAACCTTTGGTGCTGACAAAGCAACCATTCCTGTGGGTGACTTTGGCTCAAACGATTGTTTTACTTCTGGAGAAGATTGCGATGAACTCTATCTTGCACGAATGGGTGCGGGATGTGAATGCAATTATTTTGAAGGATTAATGGATAACGTCTCAATTTCAACAAAGCAAAACACAACTGGGGTTGATGCATGGGAACTCATTTCACAATGGACTTTTTCGGAAGGTGAAGGCGATACTACTTCGGACGAATATGCTGCTGGGAGCCGTGATGGTTTCATTGATGGGGCTGATTGGGTTATGCCAGACGGTAGTATTGTTGCCCAAGCCGTTCAATTATACGTTGGAGAATCTTACGAGCTTGAAGAAGCCACAGCTGGCGACACATTGCTCTTTTTCACGGAAATCGAAGAATATACTCGCTCAATTTCATGGTCTTCATATTCGCTCAAATTTGACGATTTTGAAACCATCACCTCCTACACACTTTACTCCCAAGCCCAAGAAATCCCCGATGAGTGGAACCACGATTCTACGGTTGAGGCACAATTTGGCTTCATTTTCAATCAATGGTCTTGGCCAGAAGAAGGCGTGATGTGGTTCACGATGATTCTCGACACCGACGTGAGTGAATTGACCATTGAATTAGAGGCCGATATAGCCGACCCACCGCCAACTCTTGATGATATGACAGAACTCCAAGAGAGTATTCCTGTGACCAATCAGGATGTCTTTGGTGGAAATCAAGAGATTGGGGCCAATTATTACTATGTGAATGTGACAGAACCTCTTGCTGATTTACGAGTCCGTACCTACGGAGGGATGGGTAATATTGACCTTGGAATTTCATATTATAGCCCACCAACACCTACGCTTTGGTGGGAGGATTTCTCGGAGCAAGAACCCGTTTCCGAAGATGGTAAAGATGAGACACCAGTTCTCGAATCTTGGTCAACGAATCAAGGCAATAACGAAGAAGTTCATCTCTTTGATGTTGAACCTGGCCTGTACTACATTACCGCCTATTCCTTCCGCTCTGCTCGTGAATTCACGATCGTTGCCGACTTCGTATACCCTCCACTCAACGTTGAACCAGATGACGCAATTACGCTCACGCCGGGTGTTGAGTACGGTTTGATCAGTGGCTACAAGGGTCTTTCTCAATACTTCAAAGTCAATGTACCCCAAGATACTGAGCGCCTCATCGTTGACCTATCGGACGGTGCAGGAGATGCCTCACTCTTCATGCGATTGGATCAAGCACCGACCAAATCCACCTATGAACACCATTCAACAACCGAAGGTGCTGAGGACCGTATCGCATTTAATGACCCAACGCCAGGCTGGTGGTACATTTTGTTGACCACTGAATCGGCTTTTACTGGCGTTAACATCGTGGCTGAATTTGCAGACCGCTATGTATGGGATTATGATGGTACACCGATACAACTCTACAGCGATGAAGCTCTTGATGGCATCAGTGTAGGAAAAGGCGGCTCTATCGAATTTTATGCTATGCTTGAGGAGCCAGGAGAATTTTTCCGAGTGGAAACCTATGGAGGCTCTGGAGATATTCAAATCATAATTACTGGCTTGCAATATGAAGTTGTTTTCACAGGCGATGGTCGTCCAGGGCCTGGTGCGGGTATTGATACTGAAACATCCGATGTGACCGTCAAAGGTGGTATGTCGGGCACCAATCATTGGGTGATGGTTGAACTACCAATGAACGGTCGGATGGACGTCACGGTACGGGGCGTGAGTGACGCTGAAGAATTCGGCTTAGTTGCACGATGGGTTGAAACTGATTTTCCGATTGAACCCGTAGAGCCAGAAGAGCCGACTGAAGTCATCGGTTGTTCAGATGATGCGGAAATGATGTTCACAAAACTTGACCGTGATGCAAGTGGATTGCTTGAAGATTCTGAAATCAATAACATCGATGCCTCAGCAGACGATCGAACTGGAATGGACATCAACAAAGACAAGGTCATCGAGTATCGCGAATACCTCCAACATCGGTGTTCATGTGAACCCGAACTCATCCACGTGTATGATGGCTTTTCCCAAGGCAGAGAACGTGTATCGCTCCCTTCACTTGAGGAACATGGTTGGATGAACTCATATGATTTTGAAGCCATTAATGCCAACGAAGATGAACATATTGATGAAGAAGAACTTGAACTTCTACTTCTTCTCTGTGACACTACATTCGATGCCTTTGACGGGGACGGAGATGGTGTCCCTGATGACAAAGATGCCTTCCCCAATGACCCGGATGAGACCAAGGACACCGATGGCGATGGCGTTGGGGATAACGCTGATATCGTTGCAAGTGTATCCAATGACATACTCTATGCCTCCGCAGGTCTCGTCTTCCTTATTCTTGCGGGTCTTCTTTTCACCTTCTTGCGCTCGAACAAACCAGAAGCAATGGAATTGAAAGACTGGGATGATGAAGCACGTTTTGAACAAGCCAGTACTATGTTTGATTCTCAATCCACACCTCCTATGCTTGAACAACCGCCTTCTTCTGAAAGAGGTCTACAAGAACGAGCGTACGAACTTCCGACCTCTCAGGAAGTCTCACAAAGCACTCCTTCTGAACTGATGGATGCACCGAATGCGGACCTGATGGGCATGATTCTTGACGGTGTTGAGACGATTGAGTATCCCTCGAATAGCGGCGTTCTATGGACACGTGATGACCCTATGGATTCATGGTCTCCAAAGGCCTGAGCAAAAACTCCATACTCTCCATGCCGTGGCAATGCTGCCCTTGTAGTGTAGTGGATATCACCCCGGCCTCCGGAGCCAGGAACCCGCGTTCGAATCGCGGCAAGGGCGTATTGGCTAAGAAACAAAACCGTCCCAGGCACGCATGTAGTTGATGAAGGCAGGGCTCAAGCCTGCTTCTGTGAGGTGGTTTGTGGAAAAGGGTGGCCGTTGAGGCTCCTCCATGTCTTTTTGAAGATACCATGGCCAATTCGGATGAGCGATACCAACACGTCCAACACCCACAAAATCTGCACCTTGGTTGACGGCTTTTTCTGCATCTTCAGCATTCCAAATCATCCCAGTGCTGAACAGCGGCATTCGACCGTTAAGAACATGTGAAAACCATTCGGTGTAGGGTCGAACATCACCTTCATATTCAGCGGTTTCATCAATGTCCCAACATGAAACGTGAATAAAATCGAGTTCCATGTTGGCACACATCTCCACCGTCTCTAGAGCGTTGACAATGTCAAAACCAGCGGACTCTAGTACGGGTGAAAGACGGAGACCGACAATGAAATCATCGCTTGTATGTTCACGAACCGTTGAGATAATCGACTGAAGAAAGCGCCACCGATGAGCAAGACTTCCTCCCCATTTGTCGGTTCGACGATTGGTCTTTGACCCGAGGAATTGAGCGATGAGGTAGCCGTGTGCTCCATGCAGTTCAACGCCTTGGAACCCTGCGCGTTCACAACGAGCAGCAGCCATTGCGAAATCAAGGATGATCGCTTCAATTTCTTCATCACGAAGAGCACGGCTTACAGTTCCATTCATCCCACGTCCACCGTTTTCACTGGCAGAAACAGGTTGTACACCAGTAATGGTTTCTGGTGCCCGCATGCCCCCGTGAAATAATTGTACGAATCCGATGCTGCCGAAGTCTGAAATCCCCGAGGCTAATGTGGTGAGTCCTGGAATATGCTCATCAGACCAAACTCCGAATTCACCATCCCAGCCTTTGCCATTCTTACTGACGTTTGCTGCTGCGGTGGTGACAATTCCAAAACCTCCCTCTGCCCGCATTTCAAGCCAACGGATTTCTTCCTTTGACAAACAACCATCGTCATGGCTCTGCTTGTTGGTCATGGCTGCAAGAACACATCGATTCTTGACCGTGTGGGGGCCTCGCGCAAAGGTGAAGGGCGCCAGTGCTGGGTGCATGAGCGACCCATATCGACCGATGGCATCATTCTTTCCAACGCCATGTAGTGGAGTGAAGAGGGTGTTGCGAGTAAAGAACAATTCCAATGCTGCGAAATCCAACCATTCCCTCATTGACTTGGTCCACAATGATTGAATAGCGTCTTCGGCAGGCCCGTATGAGGATGAATCATGACTTCAAAGCCCTACAAACTGTATTACTGGCCAATACCTGGTCTTGGAGAAGCATCTCGAGTTGCTCTTACGCTTGCCAAACTCGAATGGGAGGATATCGCTATCGATGGAAAAATGTTTGCCGATATGAAAGGAGACGGTACTTTGCCGTGGGGAATGGTACCCCTCTTGCAGACACCCGATGGCCCACTTGCCGAATCCATCGCAATTTTACGCTATCTTGGAAACATGTGTGGCTTGATTCCTGATGATCCCTTTTCTGCTGCAAAAGTTGATGAATTTCTTGATGGTATTGCTCCCCATTCTGGAATCCTTGATGGAACCTTCTCCATTGATGATGTTGAGGAGCGAATCAGGGTGCGAACAGCCCTTTTCGAACCCGAGGCCAAAGGCACAAAGAGTCTCACTCTGCTTGAAGAGAAACTCTCTCAATCATCAACGGGATGGGTTGCCAACACGCCGGCCATGAACATCGCAGACCTCAAAATCTTCACGCATGTCTTTGGCATGTTCTCCGGAAATTTTGACGGTGTTGACAAATCGATCCTCTCGGATTACCCAAATCTCGTCAAATACCACGACCTCGTAGCCAACGAACCGAGGATCAAAGACCATTATGCAAATCTCCCTGAAGGGTCATTGCGCTGGACGTACCAACCTGGTGCGTTTTCCTCGCTTTAAATTGATATCATCATCAATGTCCGTTCAATTTCATGCTAAGGGATTTTGTATCCCTTTACGCCGAGGAACGAAGTATCATGTCCGTCTTTTTTTACCCAACATTGGTTCAGTCAGACTCAATATATTGCGGTGCATGCTCGGAAGGATTTCAAACATGATGAGTGCGATGAGGAACATAGCAAATAAACTCACAAAACGGGCAATGTATGTGTGTCCAAACTCAAAAACACTCATCCCCCACAAATCCCACTGGGTATAGGTCATGTGCATCCATATGAGTCCAGCATTTCTGAACACATTGAGGCAGTGAATCAAAGGGAGGACAAGAAGCAAAGCACGGACGCGTTTTTTCCACGGTAAGTCCAATACCGAAATAGCCCCGATAAAGAGGACCATTGATTGAAGAGCAGTACAGGCCAATACGAAGTTAATTCCAATCATAGTCCCGTCTGCGAGCATCAACTCAGATTGAAAGGCGTATTCACCGCTAAAGTCGGTTGAAAACCAGCGATTGCCATCCCAATTCTCCCAAGATACACGCCCTGAAGTGGCATTAACCCACGTGGTCCCCACTTCGATTTCTTGCCCAGTTGAAAACCCGAGAAACCAAGCTGACTGTGTGGCTACGAACCAAATCGCTAAGACACTAAGATAGGGAACATAAGCGATCAAAAGATAGGGTCCCCCAGCAAATGCCACCGTCCCCCTCGCCCAAAGAATTGCACTTTTCTGCTGTTCCGTGGCCTTTTCTTCCCACCATGCCATCGCGACTGAAAGCGGTAATGTCATTGCGCACATCAGGGTCAAGATGATGTCATCATGACCCAAATAGACCCATGATTGATTAAAAAAATAGAGGCCAACACAGACCCAACCGAGTTGTGCCATACGAAGGGTCGGCTTTTTTCGTGCCAACCACGATACGGCCAGCATGGCCATACCAATGGCGCCGATGAATGTCCCGGTCGTCACCTCCATCAGCACATGCCAAGCCAGCCCCTGCTTTCCTATGAAGGTCACCAAACATTGGCAAAGGCCATGTGCGGCCGTGCCTTGCCAAGACCATGCGGGGTGCCTACGTTCAGTGGCCAACCAACGCACTCAGCCAACAAGCGAAGGCTCAACCTCTGGTATTCCTTGACAGGGATGGTGTCCTGAATCTTGGCCGGCAAGGCTACGTTAACACACCCAGCGAACTGGAATTACTCCCAGGGGCAGCAAAGGGCGTGGCAGCTCTCAAGCGGGCGGGCTACCGAATTTGCGTGGTCACCAATCAGTCTGCTCTTTCAAGAGGAAAATGGGACCACCATCGGCTTACTGAGATTCATATTGCACTCATCGCTGCTCTGCAATCAGAAGATGATGATGCACGCATTGACCTCATCATCACCTGCCCCCATAGATACGAGGATGATTGCCGATGTCGAAAGCCCATGCCTGGCATGTTGCTCCTCGGCCGCACCCTCTTGGATGAACTTCCATCGGATGTACTTACCAATCAAAGCCACCTTCATGAGATTCCAAAGTTTACCGTTGATTGGTGGGGTGAAAAGCCAAGCCCACCCCATTCACTCGATGCCATGGTAGGCGATCGCCGCTCAGATATGGGAGCTGGATGGTCTCAAGGCGTGCGTTTATTTCGGGTCAATCAATATCGGGGACTTGTAGATGCGGTTCAACGGATTCTTGATGAATCTGACCCGGGTGACAGATTCCAACCTTGAGGGCGATGTATGGGCTGGCTGGGACTTGATGATACTGACCATTTGGGCGGTGGTTGTACGACAGAGGTGTTTGATTCACTGCTTCGCTCGCTTCCATCATGGGTTGAAGTGGGGGTTCCACGATTGGTTCGCTTGTGGCCTTTTGCGCAAAAGAGAACGCGTGGAAATGCTGCTTTAGGCGTTGAACTGCGGTGTGATGACGATTCAAACTTAATCGATCATCTCGACGTATATTGGAGAGAATACATTGAACCACTTGGTGGTTTCCAGTCACCCTCCACCATATCTTCTCGTGTTCAAGTTCAATCTTCACCGGGTATGGTTTGGTTTTCCAACCGTCCCGATGAACGCTATTATCTTGATGCCGTTCGCAAAGAAGTCACTCTCGGTGATGCACCAGTGCCGACCAAATCATGGGGTGGTGCCGGTCAAATTGGGGCGATTGCTGCGGTCTCATGGCCACTTCATCGTGTGACATACGAAGCCATCGCTTGGAGGAAACATGAACGCTATAGCATGTCAAGGCAAATCGACTCGAACGTGATTGATGCGATTGATGGTTGGCCAGAAATTGTTTTTTCACGCGACCCTCGCAAGGGAACCAGCCTCATTGCGCCCCGCGGCCAATCTCCAGTTCTCTTTGGGGTTCGGGCAAGGACCTATGATGGCGCAGAGGAGGCAGCAAGCCTCCTCATAGCCAGCGAACACACAGAAGAGGTAGAAGGTTTCAGAGTGTTTGCCACGAACCAAGCATCGGGGGATCATCTTGGAGACTCCATTCACGCGAAACTCCTCGGTCTTGAAGTCCACCCGAAGCGAAAGCACGCCCGTCTTGATACCGATGCTGGTCCCATGGTGGCCTTTTTTGAAGGCGGTCCGGTCAATCAATTGGCTCGATGGTTGGTTGCTGGAGACACGATTGAAGTTCGAGGACTTCTCGATACAGATGGCGTACTCCACATTGAACAAATGCAGGTGATTTCCTTTGCACCTCGCAGGAAACAACGCCCTCTTTGCGAGGATTGCTCCCAGCGATTGAAATCCATGGGGGCAAAACAAGGCCTTCGATGCCCATCGTGCCGTCGGCGTTTTGAGGATGATTGGGTTGAAATCACTCCTTCTCCACCCTTCAATGGTTGGGTTGAACCCTCTGTTGATGCCCGAAGACACCTCGCTCGCCCGTTGGCATGGGATGATGAAAAGTGAGGTTTCTCAGTCCTGATAGTGAAAACTATCAAAAGCAGAATTGAACAATCCAATCTCATGGAACCCGAAACCACACAAAATATCTCCTACATCGTGGGTGCGCTTACCTTGGCATTGATGGTGTGGCTCATCTCTCAGCGGGCCATGAAAAACCGGATGAGCATGTTGAGCGATTCTGCTCCGAAAGTTGCGGGCGAGGATACGCTGGAAGGTGGAGCACGAAATCCACAGCAATTTGATGAACCCGACGATGATGCTTTGGATGAAATGGCCAAACTTCTCGGAGAAGATGACGATTCAGACGCTGATTCCTGAATCTTCAAGTTTGATATGGATGTGTTCACCCGAACAGTCCAAGGTGCGATTAGCACCCTCATTCGCCCTCCATAAGCGCCAAAGTTCATACCCGTTCTTGGCCATGTAATCTGATGCTCTTGCGATGATGGGCTCATCGGTCGCTCCACTTGCGTCAATACTTCCTTTTGAGATCAAAAAGATGCAGATGTGGGCCGGTACTTCGTTGCCAAATCGGGTTATTTGCTCCAAGTAATCTTTCGGAATACGGCCAGATGCCTCACACCAATCATCGAGAACGACCAAACCGATACTGGGTAGAGATGAGGCTGCTTCAAGAAGCGCATCGATGGCTCTGTCAAATCTTCCACCGAAATTCATCGCGTGAAATCGCGAAGACTCAACGAGGGAGAGATGTTCGAAGAGTTGTGAAAACCTCGAGGGGTTTGGCATCTCAGTTGATGCCCACAAGACACGTTGACCATTGGCGATTGTGTCGGCTGCAAAATGGAGACCGACCGTGGTGCCCCCCGTACTCCCTTCCACAGCAAGGTGGATATGGCGGCCTTTCAAGTCCATTCCAAATCGGCTCATACATTGCGAACATCGGCAGAGGTGAATGAGTCTTGTGCATCAGGATTGACTTCCAAAATGCTATGACCTCCATCCTCCTGCCCACTTCATGGCCGGTGAACTTCGAGACGGAGAACGAATTCCACGTCGCCCCCTTCCTGAGTTCGAGGAAGCAGGAAGTTTTGCAGAAGCAATCACCCGTGACGGCTTTTTCGGTACCGCACTCGAGGACAAAAACCAGTATGGCCCTGTTGCCATGATGGTCCTCTTGCTCATCGTTGCTGCAATCACGGGCACCATCATACGCCTTTTTGGCAATTGACCCTCTGCGCCTCAAAGTAATCCCTCCTGAATTCTCAATGTTTGCCGCATCTCTACGGCAAGTATCAAACCCTTTCTTTCTCAGCGGGATTTCATGAGCGAGGAATCTGTGAATGTTGAAAGTCGTACCTCCTCACAGGATAAGCGATGGACCATCATGGCAGCTCTTCTCGGTACAAATACTGCGTTGATGCTCTTCCAAGGCATTGAACAAGACAAAAACCCAAAGTTTATTCGAGAACTTGCTCTTTCAATCATCGCAGCAGCCCTCCCTTTCCAAGCCATATATTTCCTCATTTACACCTTTCTTTTGGAACACGAGAAATCATTATCTCCAGATCGGATTCGCAAGTTGGATTTGGCTTCGGGTCTCTGCCAACTGGTCGCTTATGCTTCGCTCATCGGTGTAGCATTGATGTGGTACGACCTCTCAGCATGGGTTGGGTTTTCCTTTGTTGTGTCCTCAGTATTGGCAATTGTCCTCATTCGAACTGTAATGCGTCGTGTTGAAACAGAACAGAGTTTGGGGCCTCCCGCCGCTTGAGTGCCAACCTAAGGGAAGGCAAGGTTGATGAAGCGAGGCGTCTGCCTTGAATCATGGCATTCTGTCCGTTGGATTACCGCTATGGCTCTCAAGATTTCAAGCATATTTGGTCTGAATTAGGGCGTCATGAACGACAACTTGAGGTCGAACGTGCTCTCATTTGGGCACATTGGCAACTGGGTCGCGTGACCGAGTCCGATTATGATGCTGTTAAAGCCATCTCAAACCCTACTTCAGTCACCAAAGAGCGAGTCTCGGAAATTGAGGCAGAAACGCGTCATGATATCATGGCCTTGACCAAAGCGATGGCAGAGGCGGCGGGTGAGGCTGGCTGGTGCATTCACCTTGGTGCAACCTCTAACGATATCGTGGACACTGCCGTGGCCCTACAATTGCGTGATAGTATCGTGCTCTTGCGGGAACAATTGTGTCGTCTCATCAGTGTCTGCGCCAATGTGGCAGAACGTGAGCGAGACACGGTCATGCTGGGACGAACGCACGGTCAGGCAGCCGTTCCCATTACCTTCGGTCTGAAAGCGGCAGTATGGCTGGATGAACTCCGACGCCAATTGGTTCGCCTGGATGAAGCGTCTCCTCGCATTTCTGTTGGTAAATTCCTTGGTGCCGTAGGGACAGGGGCCGCTCAAGGCGAGAATGCAAGAGAGTTACAACGTTTGATTTTGACTCATCTTGGCCTGGGTGTACCTCTTGCTACGACACAAGTTGTTGGGCGTGACCGCTACGTTGAGTACGTTTCCTGGCTGGCGAATGTTGCAACATCTTGCGAGAAAATACTCCAAGAAATTCGAAACTTGCAACGCTCAGAACTTGCAGAAGCAGGTGAAGGTTTCGATGTCAAGAAACAGGTGGGTTCCTCCACAATGGCTCACAAAAAGAATCCCATCAAATCCGAAAATGCATCTGGTCTAGCGCGAATCGTTCGAGCATTCATCATCCCCACATACGAAAATGCTCTTCTCTGGCATGAGCGAGATTTGGCAAATTCAAGCAGTGAACGGTTCACACTTTCACACGCATCGGCTCTTTGCGAAGATGTCATGGCCAAGACAAGTGATGTACTCACCAACATGTGGGTTGATGCTGAGCGTTGTTTGGAGAACATTGCCTCGCAACGTGGATTGGTAATGGCAGAGAAGGTTATGATCGAACTTGTCGACCACGGGATGCCCCGTGATGAGGCGCACGAGGTCCTGAGAGCTGCTTCCTTTGAAGCAGTTGAGAAGAAGGAGGAACTTATCGATGTCTGCAGCCGTACTCCTGCTATTGCGGCAGCCTTTACTGCGGATGAATTGGATGCGATGTTCAATCCCTTGAATCACGTTGGTGTAGCTGGTGAACTCGTTGATGAAGCCGTTGCACTTGCACGAACAGCCATTCAATGAATGGTCATAACACCCCGAACGCCGTCCCAATGGGGGGTGCTCGTCACTTCAAGAACACCGTCGTGGTGCGGACCTGACAGCACAAGAGTTTCGTATTCTCCGCCTTCGCCCTCGACATTGAATCTGTAGCGCTGGGAGAGATTGAGGAGTTCTTTGACGGACTCAAGGGTGAGGATGTGGCCAAGCCATTCCTCTCCCAAGCCATCAGCACTGATTCCTGTCAGCATAATTTTGAAACCATGTTCCACCATTTCCCGGAGATGTGTGTAGCCATCTTGGTGCCACAAAGGTGTCCAACTGATCATCCCAAGGGATTCAGCCATACGCTCAAGTCTCGATTTTTGATAGTCTGATCTCAACGCTCCTGAAACGAAGCCATCAATATTCAGGGATTGCAGTGCCTCGGCCAAGTCATCAAGGTCTTGTGGTGTATCTCCGGGTGTTGGAACAGATATCCAAGGTATGTCTGCGAGTTCTGCTTGACGTTCAACAACATGAGTGCTTGGAATTTGGAACATTGGAGAATCGTCTCCTTGGACAACGACGGTGACAAGTGCTTCAATGGTCCAACCTTGGCAGCGCGCCCACCACCACGCTGCGGCTGAATCTTTACCGCCTGAAGAGAGCACGGCCACCCGCATGGTCGGTGCCTATCCTTCCTCCTTCATCACCATGTTCCTGAGAAAGGGTTCATACGAGTCGGGCCGTTTCGTGTTTTGGGGAGGGCATCATCGCGATTGACCCTCATGCTCATAAAGTGTCACCCGAACGAACGAAATGAGGTTTAACTATGCAACCAAGCGGAAGAGGATACGACCACGGAATTACAACTTTTAGCCCAGACGGACGATTATTTCAGGTGGAATATGCCCGTGAATCCGTTAAGCGTGGTACAACGACGGCTGGTTTGAAATTCAAGGACGGAGTTGTTCTCGTTTGCGATAAGCGGATTATCAGTCGCCTGATTATTCCCGAGTCCATTGAAAAGATGTTCAAGATTGACGGCCATGTTGGTATTGCAACCTCCGGTCTTGTCGCTGATGCACGTCAGCTCGTTGCTCGTGCTCGTGTGGAAGCACAGGTCAATCGAATCACCTACGGAGCCACGGTCCCCGTGGACGTCTTGGTGAAGAAAATTTGTGATTTCAAGCAGTCTTTCACCCAGTACGGTGGTTCTCGACCCTTTGGAACAGCTTTGCTCATCGGCGGTGTCGATGACAGCGGCATCCACCTCTACGAAACAGATCCGTCAGGCGCTTACCAATCCTACCATGCTGGTGCAATCGGAAGTGGCCGCAATACTGTTATCGAATTCTTCGAGGATAACTGGAAGGAAAACATGACGCTTAATGCTGCCATGAAACTTGGTCTTGAAGCCCTTCGTTCGGCGAATGACGCGGAGTTGAACCGAGATGCTGTTGAAGTCACCGTCGTTGACTCAAACGGATACCGGGTTCTGGACCGTGGTGAAGTCAACAAGCAAATTGACCGCCTCAAGCCCCTAGAAGATTGAGGGTTAGGTTCATACACGCTACCCTCCATGTCAAGTTGAGGGCTTCTTATGGTCAGTTTGGATGATTCTGTTCTTGCACGACTTGAAAAAGGCGGGAAACGCTACGAAGTTCTTGTTGACCCTGCTTTGGTTGAAACCTTCAAAGAAGATTCAACGTCGGTTGAAATTGATGATTTTCTCGCCATCGACGAGGTTTTTCATGATGCTCGCGATGGTGAACGTCCAACAGAAGAAGCGATTGAGCGAGTCTTTGGTACACAGGACATTACGGTTATCACACAAATGATTCTTGAGAAGGGCTCCATCCAACTTACAACCGCTCAGCGCAAGCATATGGTTGAGCAAATGAGGCAGAAGATCATCCACCACATCCATACTCAGGCCGTCGACCCGAAGACCAAATCACCTCATCCAAAGACGCGTCTCGAATTAGCATTAGATGAATCACGCTATTCCGTTGACCCTTTCAAGCGGCTTGAAGAACAGGTCAAGGATGCGATTGCAAAATTGAAACCCTTGATTCCTCTGTCCTTTGAAACCGTTCGTCTGGCCTTCAAAATCCCAGGTTCTGCCTACGGAAGCGTTCACCGAGACCTTCGGTCCTATCAGCAAAAAGAAGGGTGGCTTGAAGACGGTTCTTGGGCTTGTGTCATTGAATGTCCAGCAGGAATGAAGGCTGATTTGATCGGCCAAGTCATGCGCCGTAGTTCGGATGCAGAAGTCAAGGAACTGAACAGTTGAACCTGTGGCCCTTAGGGTGGCCTTTATCATGGGATGGCGGCTCGGCGGGTTTGGAGAGAAAAGAATGTCCCAAGGTCAGACCGGCGCCGAGCAGCGCCTCGTGACCCCGGGTATGGTCATCGGACCATCCGCCGGGAAGCGTGCAGGAAGCGGTATTGTAACCGCTGAAGAATCAATGATTGCAACACAACTGGGTTGGTTGCGAGAACAAAACAATACCGTATCAATCGACCCGATCAATGCTGCGTACATGCCACGGTCTGGGGACCTCGTCGTCGCCACCGTTGCCGAAGTGCGTAACAACCTCTGGTTCATGAACATCAACGGTGCCTTCCAAGGTCTTCTACCGATGTCGCTTGCTCCTTGGAAAGTAGAATTTGGAGCTGCACGTCAACACATGGATGTTGGCAACGTTGTTTTGGCGCGTGTCCAAGAAGTGGATGAATGCCACAACGTCGTCTTGACGATGAAAGGTGTTGGTCTACGACGCTTGAACCAAGGAACGGTCGAAAGTATTCCTGTACAACATATAGATCGTGTACGGGGAGATAACAACTCACTCTTACAACGCATGCGTGAAGCATGCGACTGCCGAATTATGGTCGGAGAAAACGGCCGTGTTTGGATTGACGGCGATGCTGACGGTATCGCCTGGGCCCGAATGGCCCTGCAGATGGTCGCTCAAGACGGCCACAGCAAAGCATTCGAAACAATTCTTTCAGAAATGGAACAGACAACAAAAGGTGATGCTTGATGGGTGGATATGGAGATGTACAATTACTAAACGACGATGGAAGTCGACTTGACGGTCGTAAATTGGATGAAATGCGTCCAGTGACGATTGAAGCAGGCATTTTGCCTGCTGCGGAAGGTTCAGCCATGGTAACTCATGGTCTGAACGTTGCTGTTGCTGCGGTATATGGTCCGATGGAAGCACACCCTCGCAAGATTCAACGCCAAGACCGAGCAGTTATCGATGTTCGCTACAACATGGCACCGTTTTCAACCTCCGACAGAATCCGTCCTGGCTTCAACCGCCGCTCTCGTGAAATTTCAAAGGTGACTGCAGAGGCATTGGAATCAGTTGTTCTCGTAGAACGCTATCCTCGCTCCAAGATTCGTGTGGAAATTGAAATTCTTGCTGCCGAAGCCGGTACTCGTTGTGTCGGTATCACAGCTGCATCGGTTGCTCTTGCGGATGCAGGTATTCCAATGCGTGACATGATCGTTGGTGTAGCCTCAGGAAAAATCGAGGACACCGTCGTTCTCGACCTCGACAAGGCTGAAGACAACTATGGGCAGGCTGACCTACCCGTCGGTATTCTGCCCAACACTGGTGAAATCGCCTTCCTGCAGATGGATGGCGACCTTTCTCTTGAGGAATACAACCTCGCAATGGAATACAATTTCAAAGCGGCAAAGGAAATCCATGAAATCATGGTCGATGCTCTTCGCCGACGCTACGATGGAGGTGAGGCTTGATGGTCGAACTTGTGCCTACTCTTTTGCGCCAAGAACTCGCTCGTCTTGCAGAAGACGACTCGCGCCTTGATGGACGAGGTCGCTGGGAAGGTCGTGAATTCACACTTGAAACGAACTGCCTCTACAACGCCGAAGGATCTGCAAAGGTCGTCATGGGCGGAACAGTTGTCTATGCAGGTGTCAAATTTGAATTGCGTACACCATGGCCAGACCGACCTACTCAAGGGTCCCTCATGTGTGGGGCCGAACTTCGTCCTGTTGCAGGTCGTAAGTATGAACCAGGTCCTCCTTCTCCTCAATCCATTGAATTGGGTCGTGTTGTTGACCGAGGAATCCGTGAATCAGGTTGCATTGACATGGAAAGCCTGTGCATTGTTCCCGGCGAGAAAGTTTGGGGTGTCATGATCGACATTCATGTTCTGTCAGACCGCGGCAACATTTTCGACGCATGTGGGCTTGCTGCAATCGCTGCCTTGCGTACTGCAATCGTGCCCGCTGAGCGTTTTGATGTCGGTGATGACCACAAACTCCAGATTAACGGGACGCCCATCATGGCATCCTTTACTCGTGTTGGAGGCCGCTTTGTTCTTGACGCTTCAGAGGAAGAAGAACTCGGTGGCGACGAGCGAATTCACATTACGCTTGGTGATGAAGGACATCTCCATTCCTTACAGAAGGGACTAAGAGGAGTGTTCACCCCCGCCGAGTTTGCCGAGATATTCGAAGTGGCACAAACGCGTTGTGTTGAACTACGAAAGATCGTTGCAAAAGAGGAGGAGAACTGATTGGCAAAGCGAACCCAGAAAGCAGGTGCTACAGCACGATTTGGTGCACGTTACGGTGTATCAGTACGACGCAATGCAGGCTCGGCTATGGCCAAGCGCTCTCGTAAATACACGTGCCCCGTGTGTCAATATCAGAAGGTCGAACGCCAATCCGTTGGTATCTGGTCGTGTAAGAAATGCGATCACACCTTCGCTGGTGGCGCTTGGGAACCGTTCACTCGTGCATCAGACGCTAACAACCGTATTCTACGACGCTCTGTCGATGGTGCAACCACCGCTGACATGGCATTCATTGCGCAAGAAGCGGCTATGAATTACGAACGCGAGTTGGCAGATGCTCGAACTTCTAGCGAAGAAGAAGAGTGATTTCGACCAGCGTGACGAACATGTGGCAGCTTACCTTGGAGATTTCCTCCGAGTCAACAACCGATACCAAAGCCTTGGCTGCATGCTTGGCAACAGACTGTGATGCAAATTGGCTTGGTGACAACCAGTTTCAAATCAGTCTTACAGAACAAAACGCAAAAGACATGCGGGCTATGTGGAATACGCGTCTACGTGGATTGATCGCCACCGATTCCGTTCTGAAAGTATTCGGCAAGCATTCTTGAACCACAACCTCACCGCTTCATTTGGGTGGGTTAATGGAACATCTCGAACAACTCCAAATGGTCGTTGCTGAAGTGCAGGCTGCACGACAACAGGTGAGCAGTGTCCGTGCTCAAGTTCAAGAACTTGAGGGAACTGTTGAGGCCGTAAAAAATCAACCTGATGAACTCTCTCTTCACCGTCAACTTGGTGGTGTTTTGATTGAAGTACGAGACCGGGATGCCCTCGTGGATGAATTAAACGAAACGCTCGCCGCATTGCGTGTTCATCTCGAGCGTTTTGCAGAACGAGAAAAGCAATTGGTTCAAACCTATGACGAACTCAAAAAATCACTGCAAGGTGCACAGGAATGAGTCAACTCCATGACAACGATTTGTCATCGTTGCACCAATGGCTCCGTGATGCTACAGCGCGAGGTCCCGTAGCAGTTGTCACTGGGAAAAATGGCGATATGGATACAGTCGGTTCGGCAATTGCCCTCTCGTCAACGCATCCAAATTTCATGGCATGTGGCATTCACCTCGGCCGTGTAGCACGTCGCCTTGTTGAGGCTCATCACGCACCTTTTCGTCAAATCAAGTCAGGTCATGAGCAATGGCCCTCCAGTATCAGTGCAGTCGTCGTTGTTGATGCCGCTGCAGCCGACCAAACAGGTCTTGAATTACCAGATGTGCCAAAATGCATACTTGACCATCATGCAACAGATGACTGGCAACTATCAGATGGCGATTTCTCAATGAAATGGGATGTCCGTTCGACCACAGAAATGGTTGCAAGATACATGTTAGGGTATGCGAAGGAGCAAATGACGGGCCCTGTATGTGAATTTCTTCTCGCAGGATTGGTGACGGATACTGGACGCTTCCGACATGCCAACGCAGGCTCCTTTGAAATTGCCTCCTCCCTGCTCATACAAGGTCATATTGACTACCAATCGTTCATTGAATCTATGGAAGACGAACGCCCTTCTCCCAGCGAACAAGGTGCGATGTTAAGGGGCTTGCAACGTACAGAATTGACCGAGGCCGGACCTTGGCGGGTGTTGCGTTCTACTGCTGGAACCCTTGAGGGCAGGGTTGCATCATTGTTGTCTGGGATTGGTGCTGATGCCGTTGTAGTAACTCGTCATCGTCATGGCGAAACTCGCCTCACCGTACGGGCATCACGGTCAAGTGTGCTCAATGGATTACACCTCGGAACCATCATGGAAGGATTATCCGAATCACTCGGGGGCGAAGGTGGCGGACATGACGGTGCAGCTGGATGGTCGGGACAAGCAGACCCCATTGCAGCTGAATCTGCCTTCATTGATGCGGTGGCTCGAACCAAACGTGGGAAGTGAAATCATGACTGTTATCGAAACCCCAGAAGGGCCTGGTCGGCTCATTTCAAAATGGCGAGAAGAAGGCCCTGTGTCTGCAGATGTCCTCAAGGAATGGAAAGAGGAATCAGGGTGGCCCTCCTGGCTGACCCTTGCAGAAGCTGCTCTCTTCCTTGATGCTCCCGAATTGCTGCAAGTCATTGATGAATTTCTATCGCCAGGCGAGCATGCAGTCATGTCACTGGTTCGTCGTCGATGGTTGGGTGATACCCACCTCAATGAAGCCATTGAATCCGCCCTCAATGTCGTCACCCATCCTGATACACGTGATTTAGCGCTCGAGGGACGCCTTCGCATGGAACGAGGGTTAGTACGCTTTGAATCAGGCGACATTGAAGGCGCAGAACAAGATTTGACATGGGCTGAAACCAGATTGAAATCGGTAGCAAAAGCAAGCCGCGACCACGACCTTTCTCTTCTGAACAAGGCTGCTTACCACCTTGCGCAAGGTGAGGCATTGATGGCCTTACAGGTCTATGGTGATATCTCAAGGAAGGCAGGACATGCCCATGAAACGGTTGCAATTTCGCGATTAGGGGCAAGTCGGATTCGACACGCGATTGGTCATGATTTTGATGCAGGACGTCATGCATGGAACGCACACAAGCACGCCATTATGGCTGGGCAGTCTCAAATGGCCATAGAGGCAGGTTCTCTTTTCTTAGACTTGAGCTATGAACACCAAGATGAAAACGCCAAGTTGATGCATGTTCAAGTCGAAGAAGCACAACCTGTGGGCGTCAATGAAGAGCGCCCTTCACTTTCGGTCCATCCCGATGATATTGCAGGTGTATTTGCTTGGTGTGTTGAGAAGTTGGAGCCCGGTTATTCTGGACCCGACCGCCCTGCTGTTCGTGCCATGCTAACCCTTGCTCACCGAATGAACCGAATGGAAGTCTTTGCTGATCTTATGTCTTCACCAGATTTGGTCGATGACCCAATGCTGGCGGCTGTTGCTCAAGCATGTGCTCCAGATGATACTACCACGGCTATGTGGGGCAAGCGCCTGGCCACGTTGACGGTGCTTGATTCAAACAGACTCTGAAAAATAGGTGGCTAAGTCTTCAAATTCCTCATTCGTCCATTGAATCAAAGGTGGAGTAGTGTTCCACCATCGGACTTCTGTGACCTTTTCATCCTCTCCTTTCCAAAAATCCAATTCAGTCCTCTCAACGACCACATGACCAACCCATCCACTTGGATAATAATCGGTGTTCCAGTGTTGCAGGGAACCTTTGAGACCAGTTTCTTCGAATAATTCACGCAAGAGTGCATCTTCTGGCGACTCATCACCTTCGAGATGGCCTCCCGGAATTTCCCACCCACGCTGCGGATGATGAACAAAAAGGACTCGTCCCCCTTTTCCCATCTGGGTCAAAGGCTCTCCTGCAATCGTCATCCAGCCCAAAACAAAAACGGGATGATGTTGTGACAAAGAATCAACTCATTTTTTGTTGAATATCTTCCAACCAAGACTTCGCCCAGTCTTCGCCATTAGCGAGTAAACGACGAGCAAGGAAGAATGCTTCCTGATAATCATCTTGCTCCATAAGCAATTTGAGACGGAGTTCATCTGGGTGAGCGCTTTCATGTTCTTGTTGCTCTGGAACGGTCGGGGTTGAAGGGACCTGTCGTGTAGAAATCCGCTCGGTAAGGGATTCCATATTCTTCAAAAACGCATCACGATGTTCGATGCTTGGACCCGACCATGGAATCTGTTCCTGCCCGTCCATTTCTCGTTTAAGACGATCTAAAAATTGATCTCGAACGGTGAGATGAGGGCGCAGTTGTTGGACGTGGTCGTAGCATGACCAGGCATCATCAATCTCCTTGCGTCGTTCGTGAAGCCGCCCCATCTCCATCCATAACTCATGATTCAATGGCCTGTGAGCCAACAATTGCCGAGCAAGTTCGATGAAGAGTTCTTCATTGCCAGAAAGGCGGATTCGCTCAATTCGACGACCAAATACAATGTTGGCCCGCTGGTCGGAGAAATTGAGACGCCTGCACCGAGATGCAAAAGAAGCGAGTGTAAATTGGTTGTTTGAATCCACATCGCTCTCTGCTGAAACCATTAATGCCCACCAATTGTCAGGGTCCAAGGGGTCTTTCGCAAATGCAGCCTCGAGAAGTTCTGGGCCGACCGCAAGAAAATCTATCCCGCTCAATTGTTCGAGATGTTCGGGGTCTCTACCAAGAATCGAAAATACATCTTCAAGGACGGCATGGAGCCCGTCACCATCATGATTCAGTACCTTGAGGTCTGCTAAACATCTCCAGTTACGTTCATCGGTAAAATCGTGTAATATCGCTTGACGAGCATTTTGCTCCGCCCAAGCAAGGTTTTCAATGGCTCGTTCTGGGTCTTTTTTAGCGAGGTTTGCAAATTTTTGAGCGGTTGAACGGTAACGGTTTCCTAAATTCCGTCGAGGATGCTGAAGTAGGTCTTGACTCTCGACCATTACTGCACCCCTATTGTACCGACATGAACCCTTCACGTTCAACACCAAAATCAATGGTTGCATCATAACCGATTTTGGAAGTTTTCCCGTTGCTGTATCGAGATGGGTCCAAGGAACTGCCACGTTGGTCGCTCAGAATAATCGTGTCTTTATCTGGTTGCCATCGTGTCATCATAGCCCATTCCACCCGAACCGGGTCTGTGATGTCAATATCCTCGTCAACAACGGTGACGATCTTCATGCTTTTATGACCGGCGAAAGCGGCTTCAATGGCCTTCATTCCATCATTTTCCCGTTCTTTTTTGATTTTCAATACCGCTCCAAGCCATCCACATCCCCCTTCCGTCATATGAACGTCCACACAGTTCACAACCTCGTTAACGGCTGCTTTGATGGTTGGTGCTCGGGGTAAACCCATGAGGGTCTTATGCTCGGCCTCACCGGGTATCAACGCGTGGAAAATAGGGTCATTTCTATGAGTGAGGCCATCGATTGCAATGACCGGTTCTTGGCGAACATCATCCACCGTACCCGTAATGTCGACGTATGGGCCTTCATCATCATCTTCAAGCGTGATACGACCCCACCATGCATATTCTGCATCGGCTGGAATCTGAACACCATTTGGAAGTTCAACAAGTTCTAGTTGCGTTCCATAGAGTTTCTCGTGCAGTGCGGCGGCTATGGTGAGTTCGTCAATGTTTTCATTGAAGGACATCGCTGCTGCCAACAATACCACGGGGTCGGGTGCATTGACAACTGCAACGGAAACCTCGCGCCCTTCGCTACGGGCGTTCATGACCATGGTTCGAAGATGTCGAGGTACAAGGCGAACAACGAGATGGTTTTTGTCTCGTAAATACTGCCTGTGAAAGGAGACGTTACGAATACCAGCATCTTGTGCAATGATGATACTCGCAGATGAATATCGCCCTCTGTCTGCTGGCCAATGGTGAGGTATGGGTATTGCCGTCAAATCAACATCTACCGCCACGTTTTCCATACATGGCGCGTGTTCTGAATCGATGAGGATGGGAGTACTTGGGTTGGTCATAGCCCATCCCAATGTATCGATGTAGGCTTCGGGCTCGATACCAATCGCAGCACAGAGTCGGTCCCTCGTGAGCATATTCACGGCTGACCTGTGGCCAGGACATTCGGTAATTTTATTGAAAATCGTCATGGCATGGTTGGTCGATTGAGAATGCTCAAGCATCTCATGAATGAGGCTGGTTTCACCCTCTTCAATCGTTGCAGCAGCGAGGTGGTCGCGAAAGGCCATGTTGCTTCCACGGGTAGGCGTTGCTTGAATGTTGTTCACTCCTTGTGCGATGAATATGGATGCTTGAAAACCAATACACAGAGGCAAAGATACGAACCCCATGAGGGATTTGATTAAATAGGGGCGGCAAGTCGGCAAAATGCTTCAATAGGTGATGATGATGGGTAGAGGACTCTTCGCAGGTGCAAAGATGGCAAAAGACCGTCAAAAATTCCGTTGGTCTGACCGCCGATACAAAAAGCGTATGCTCAAGAGTCGCGCCAAGCACGATCCGTTGGCTGGATCCACCCAAGCGAAGGGCATCGTCATCGAAAAAGTTGGTATCGAAGCCAAACAACCAAACTCTGGAATCCGTAAGGCTGTCAAGATTTCCTTGATCAAGAATGGAAACAAATTGACGGCATTCGCTCCCGGTGATGGGGCAATCAACTTCATTGACGAACACGACGAAGTCATGGTCGAAGGTATCGGTGGACGCATGGGTCGTTCATACGGTGACATCCCTGGAGTTCGTTACAAAGTAATCCAAGTCAACGGCGTGTCTCTTGATGAAATGGTTCGGGGACGCAAGGAGAAGCCAGTCCGCTGAGGTGATGATGATGAGTGACGCAGAAACCGATGCCCTTGAAGTCAAGCCAATCGCTGGCCTAGGTACCAATGTATTTGGAAAGTGGGACGCTTCTGAAGTGACCTGCAAGGACCCTGGACTTGCCCCTTACATCAACCTCACAACCGTTGGTGTCCCCCATACTGGTGGACGCCACGCTAATGCTTGGTTTGGAAAAGCCAAGTTGTCCGTCGTAGAGCGTTACATCAACAAACTCATGCGTACTGGTTCATACACTGGTAAGAAAATGGGCGCTATGAAAGCCTTTGAAGGGGCATTGGACCAAATTGCCGAGCGCTCAGGAGAAAACCCCCTGCAAATTTTCGTGAATGCCATTTGCAATGCTGCTCCAATGGAAGAAATTACCCGTATCAAATTTGGTGCGGTCTCACAACCCAAAGCTGTTGATTCGTCTCCATCCCGACGTTTGGACGTAGCTCTAGCAAACCTCGCTAAAGGTGCCCAACAAGGAACACACAAGTCCAAGCGAACACTAAAGAATTGCATCATCAACGAACTTTCGAAGGCCAGTGAAGGTGATGTCACCTCGTATGCTGTTGGCAAGAAGGAAGAACTTGAGCGAATCGCGGCCTCGGCCCGGTGAACTCTTGCGACCCCTGCATCGCAGCTTTACTACGCTCCTGTCCGTACAAGCATTGGGCGTCGTGATCCATGCCGCCTCAGGCATGCTCGAACCGCTTCGGGTTACGCCAACGCTGTGCTCTTGGTATGCGCATGTATGATTCTCCAGTCGCCGAGAGGTGCAAAGAAGATTGGTGCCGCATTGCCTTTTGCTTTCCTCGTGTTAAACGGTGTGTTCATCACCATCCACGGCATGACCACTGGTGCTCGAGGAGATCTGAGAATACCGATGTTAGTGCTTGTGCTTAGTTTCATAGTGGCCTTGATGTTCCATGTCCAGTTGACCATGAAATTTGAGTCGGCGTGAGAATCACCATCTGTTCACGTTTTCAGGCCTTGGTCTTGTCATTCTGTCAAGTCAGTAGCGCGCCACTTAAGAACTCCTTTTCAGTGGCCAGCACAACGAGAACACGGTGGTAACCATGGGACGCAAAGAAGAGAACATCAAGAAGGCTACAGAAGTTATGCACATACTCCCACAAATCAGGAATTTGTGTATCGCTGCTCACATTGACCACGGAAAGACAACGCTCTCCGACAACCTCATTGCGGGTGCAGGGATGATGTCCAATGAACTGGCTGGTTCAGCCCGTGTCTTGGATTTTGATGAACAGGAATCTGCTCGTGGAATCACCATCAACGCAGCTTCTGCTTCAATGGTTCACGGTGTTGAGGGGACTGACTACCTCATCAATCTCATTGACACGCCAGGTCACGTTGACTTTGGCGGCGACGTAACACGTGCCATGCGAGCTGTTGACGGATGTTTCATCCTCGCTTGTGCTGTTGAGGGGCCAATGCCCCAAACCGAAACAGTGGTGCGTCAAGCATTGAAAGAGAAAGTCAAGCCAGTTCTCTTCATCAACAAAGTGGACCGCCTTATCAACGAACTTCAGGTGACTCCTGAAGACATGATGGCTCGATTCACTGAGACCATTAAGAAAGTCAACAAATTGATCAAGGAGTTTGCACCTGAAGAGTTCAAGAAATCGTGGCAAGTCTCTGTTAATGATGGAACTGTTGCTTTCGGATCGGCTTATCACAACTGGGGAATCACTGTCCCTTACATGGCAAAGTCCAAGATTTCCTTTAAGGAAATTTTCGAATACTGTAACAACGAAGACCAAAAGACGTTGGCAAGTAAAGCTCCTGTCCATGAGGTCCTTCTGGACATGGCTGTTACCAAACTACCTGGCCCAGTTGAAGCTCAACCCTACCGTATTCCCAACATTTGGACGGGCGACCTTGACTCTGAAATTGGAAAGGCGATGGTGAGCTGTAACCCAGATGCTGACCTTGCTATGATGATTACAAAGATTTGGATGGACCCCCACGCTGGTGAAGTTGCTGTCGGACGGGTTTATTCCGGTTCAATCAACCAAGGTGAGTCAGTCTACGCCATCGGCGCTGCCAAACCAGAACGTGTTCAGCAAGTCTCCATGATGGTCGGTGGTGACCGAATTACGGTCCCCAAGGTCGTTGCTGGAAACATCGCTGCAGTCACTGGGATCCGCTCAGCTGCTGCTGGTGTCACCCTTTCTGGAAATAAAGAGTTCACACCCTTTGAAGCGATTCGCCACTATTCTGACCCAGTTGTTACGGTCGCTGTTGAACCAAAGAGCATGAAGGACCTTCCAAAGTTCATTGACGCACTTCGTTCGCTCGCCAAAGCCGATGCCTCACTTCAAGTGACCACGAACCAAGAAACCGGTGAAGCCCTCTTGGCAGGAATGGGTGAACTTCATCTTGAGATTACTGTGTACCGTATTGAGGAAGAGCAGAACATCAAGGTCAAAGTCAGCCCACCAATTGTCGTTTACCGTGAAGGTATTGAAGGCAGCAACCGAGGTAATTCCTTTGAAGGGAAATCACCCAATCGTCACAACCGATTTATGTTTGAAATTGAAGCTTTGCCTGAAGAAGTCGTTGCAGCACTCCGTGCAGGTGACCTCGGCGACGGTCCAGTGCGTTCCAATGACGCAAAGGAAGTAGGTAACAAATTCGGAGAACTTGGCATGGACCGAGACACGATGCGTAAAATCTACGCCATCAAAGGCTCCAACGTCCTCGTCAACGATACCAAAGGTATCCAAAACCTCCACGAAACACGTGAGTTGATCATCGAAGCATTCAACGAAGTGTGTGTAAAGGGACCTATTGCAGACGAACCTGTTCAGGGAATGTATGTTCGTTTGGTCGATGCAAAACTTCACGAAGACGCCATTCACCGTGGCCCAGCTCAAACAATTCCAGCCGTTCGCAACGGTATCAAAGGTGCCATGATGCGAGCACGAACAGTGTTGCTTGAACCCATGCAAAAGGCCTTCATTTCAGTGCCAAATGATTGGCTCGGTCAAGTGACACGTGAAGTCACCACCCGTCGTGGTATCATCGAAGATATGCCATCTGAAGGCAACGTAACAACCGTTGTTGGTGTAATCCCAATTGCTGAAACGTTCGGTTTCTCTAACGATATTCGTGCAGCCTCACAGGGCCGTGCAGTATGGAACACTGAAAACCTAGGATTTGAAATTCTTCCTCCTCAATTGTTCAACAAAGTTGTCGGGGAAATTCGCCAACGAAAGGGCCTGAAGCCCGAACCAAACCCCGAATCATACTACTCAGATTGAGGCGAGATGATGGCGCAGGTCATTGGCTTGCATGTCAACCCACAGGGAGGAGTTCCCAAGCATCCAGTTGATACACTGGAAGTATCATTGATTGATGGTATTTCCGGGGACCGTCAAAATGACTTGAAGCATCACGGCGGACCCCAACGAGCGATTTGTTTGATGCAATGGGAGGTCATGAAGGAATTACAGGACGCTGGACATCCCATCTTTCCAGGTTCAACAGGGGAAAATCTTCTCATCAAGGGCTTAGATGTCAAGGACTTCTATGTGGGTTCGGTATTGTCTGTCGGTAGTTCCGTGATCATTGAAATAACGAGTGATGCTCCGCCATGCAAAACAATTCGTGAATCATTTGCGAATGGCGTATTCAAGGCCTTAAGCCATACAGTTCAACCTCAAAAAACACGTTGGTACGCACGAATCAAAACGGAGGGAGCGATAACCATGAACGATGAAGTTCATGCCATCAGTGGATCCGAGCAAGTTGGAAGTCAGTAAGTTCTCGAAGCGCAACGAGAGCAGGACCTTCTCCCAGCATGTCGAGGCATTCGTGTGCTTGAGCATGATATGCTTCCGCCCTCGAACGTGCGTATTGAATTGAGCCCAGTTCTTCAAGAGCATCCAAGCCGTCTTTGAGGCCTTCCGGTGTCACAGCCTCTCCCTTTCCGAGAACATTCAACAAGCGTTTCTTTGCAGGGCTATCGGGTTGTTCCAGCGCATGAATGACCATCAGGGTGCGTTTCCCCTGTGCGACATCGGAACCTGCGGGTTTCCCGAGTGTTTCTGAATCTGAGAGTATGTCAATCAAGTCATCCATAAGTTGGAAACATAGTCCCAAAGAGAGGCCCCACCTTGACATCAATTCAATCGTTTCTTGACTTCCGCCAGAGATACGCGCTCCAATTTCTGAGCAAATCTGGAACATGACCGCCGTCTTTCCTTCAATCATTTCAAGATAGTTTTCTTCAGAAACATCAAGACGCTCTTCAAATTCTATGTCCATTTGTTGCCCTTCACTTACTCGGCGAACCATCCAAGCAATTCTGTTGACGAGCGGTGCAACATCTTCGGGGTCAAGGTTTTCTGCCATAACCAATCGCTCAAAGGCAATGGCGAGCATCGCATCCCCAGCGTTGATGGCGGTTGGCATGCCGTATTCAATATGAACAGCATTTCGGCCACGGCGAATCTCGTCGTCATCCATAATGTCATCATGGACCAAAGTAAAGCTGTGAACGGTTTCAATGGCTGCACCGATGTCAAGCAGACCTGAATGAGAATCTCCGACTGCCTTTGCAACAAGCCAGGGAAGGGTTGCTCTCATTCGCTTACCACCACCTTCAATGAGGTGCATCATCGCATTTCCAAGTCGCTCATGGCGAGATGCACGTAGACTTGTTTCGATTCGTCGTTCAATCAAAGGTTTAACTTCCATAATCGACGTCAGCAGGTCTGCACCTTCCGCATTTGGTAACATGTGCGTGACATCCCCCATGTCGTGAATCAGATCATCGCTTAGGCCAAGGAGTGCATGCTTGTCATTGTGATGAATCCACCAATCCTCGGTCATGATTCGGGCAGCGATGCATCGGAACCATGGAGCAATTGCCTCTTCAGCATCACGTTCCTCAAGAAGCATGGATTCCATTTCTTCATAGTCAACCCAGCGTGTGGCTGAGATTTCGTTTGGATTTGGATTGATTTCCACATCCGCAGTCAACATCAGGATGTGGTCAAGTTCTCGTTCAATCCATTGTTGGTTCATTCTTGCGGAGTAGCGCATTTTTGTCATAAATACGAAATCATCAACGGAAAGTGCTGACGGGTCTATGCCCAATTCCTGCTCAAGTTTACGAATTGCTGCCTTCTTGCTACCAAGATACTCAGTTTCATTCAATTCATCGTCTGAATGCAGCGGGTGGGAGCAGCAAGAATTAGCCCATACGTGCGGGAATGTGACTTTATCCCCCGAACGTTGCTGAAGGAGAAGTTTCCCTTCTGCATTGAAAAGAAGGACGCTAAAGGCACGGTGATAAAGCCCTGAATCTTGATGAGCATCAAGTTTTGAGACTGGGCCAACAACGTTGTCATGCTCGTCAACTTGGATGAGTGCCTCTGCCATGAGTGCTGCTTGCTGCTCATTGTGCGATGCAAGTATTTCGACCTGACCTTCATCAAGGTCAATGCTTGGAACATCGTCAATCACATAACCCGACATGATGCTCCCACGCTCTTGTGAGCGCGGAGGCTACATGAAGAGTTCTCCGATGAATCATGATTTGAGAAGTTGTGTGCCCGTTACAGGGAGGCCCATGCATGCTTCCTGGACTCGGAGACCATGTTCACCGCTCACCAACCATACTTCAATTCCAGAATCAAGAGCTTCAAAGCCACGCTTGACTTTCAATCCAATTCCCCCAGTAACGTCCATGTCACTCTGATGTTCGCCTACAAATACGTCATTTGACGAGAGAGTAGACAACAATTCAGGCATTGGTTCTCCGTCTTGAGGAGGTGAGGCGAGTACCCCCTCCACTCCTCCCATAGCAAAGACAAGTCGATTGACGCCTTCAATTTCAGCCGCAAGGCGTTTGACGATGTCGTCCCCAGAAAGAATTCCGAATTGTCTGGGATGATCGCACTCAACGACATCGCCAAATGTGACCATCACGATGCCGCGCGGAGCTTGCTCGAAAAATGTCAGGTCGCCCTCAAAGTCTGGACCTGTCCCTTTTGCCCATTGATGGGGGGGGATGGCAACGGCTGATATATCTCTGCGGGTGAGGGCATCCATCACATGTTGATTGAGTTCAAGCATATCGTTCCGAACTTCTTCGATTGCATCGCGTTGTGAAAGTGGTTGAAATTCCACATTTGGAAGAAGGCCGTCAGCCAATTTGTATTGCTTTGCTTTGAGGTGCCCGAAAGAACCAGCACCATGAACGAGAATAACTTCAAATCCTTGTTCCAAACAAGCATGCAATTGGTCGGTAAGTTGGTCAAGAACGTCAGTTCGGACCGTTTTCATTTGGTCTTTCTCCGTAATGAGTCCTCCGCCCCATTTGAGAACAACCCGCTCACGCATGCTCCGCCCAGTGGCCTCAAATTGAAGAGCATACCGACGCTTCTTTAGTGCGAGCAAGGATTCATGAGGCAAGGCATCCGAGCGTGGGGCATGGCCGAGTCGCCCAATATGGATGAATTCATGCGTCACTTACAAGTATGCGTAGAAGAAGCGCACACAATCGCAGATTCAAAAGAACGTGAACAACGCTTGTGGCAACTGGAGTCTGCGCTCCAAGAGGCTATCATTTACAAGAACCGATATGAAGAATTACAGCGGCACGGGATTGACCCAGTCCGATTAATCGATTCCGAAGTAGGGCAATCATCACCTCCAGCGCCGAAAAAAGTAGAGGCTTTGATGACTGGACACGTCCATTGTGCGACGTGCAAAGCAGTGTTAGAGGCAGATCTTGATTTCTGCCCGGCATGTGGCTCAGAAAAGGCCTGAGGTTCACTCTTCTTCTTCAAGTCGAGTCCATTCTTCAACGGTCTCAACGATCATGGGGTCTGAATCTTCAACCTGGTATAGATATTCACCTGGGACTTCATCAGTGAGGAATACTGTTGTTCCAGCCCGGTAGATGGTATGACCGTCGACGATGGCACGGGCAGTGTCAATCTCTAGAATTGCCGGTCGGTGGATTCGGACATGGCCTGCATCCATTGCATTTCGAATAGAGCGAGACAAGTGGACGTTTTTGCGGTCACCTGCGGTGATGCCGAATTCAAGGAGCGTCTCCACCTCTTCTGTTTGGCAAGGGTAGTAGAGAACTTCAGGGATGTCGTCGGTAGGGAGGTCAAGGTCCAGTTCAATGGAGTGACCGTAGGTAGCTCGTATCATTTCATTTTCAACTTGGTAGCGTCCTTTTTCATCCGCATTTGCGATGGCTTCGAAATGCCATCCGCGCAACCAATGGTAGTGGCGGCGTTGTGTTCCAATGGCCTCAGACAATTCACGGGCGTTAACCCATCCATTGATGTCCATTTCTACGCCGAATTTTTCAGGGGCGTGACGCAAAACAAGGGCGAGAATACGACCCAGTGAGTTGGATTCTCTGTCGCTCATGATGAATTTCCCTTCGTCATTACAGACTGCACAATTCGTTCCGGAAAAATGTCCGTGGCTTCTACATTGGCGTAGCATAGTCCGACGGGAGTGCAACCCATTCAAGAACCCTGCGGGTTGAACGACCAGAGAAATCAGATACGAAAGCACTTCAATCAAGCGTGTGTATGAAATGCCTCCTCCCCATCGCCTGCTCATGGTTGATGTAGCCGTCATCGGTGCTGGTCAAACCAAATATGGCAATCATGCCCTTGGCCTCAAAGGAATGTGGGCTGAGGCTGCTGCAAGGGCTTTTAGGAGCATAGACGGCGACTTTAGCCCTTCTCAAGTCGATGAGGCTTTTATCGGCAGTATCGCCTTTGGAGGCGCTCAACTTGGAAATACTGCTGCATTACTCACCGAGCATTCAGCAATGGATGGTGTTCCTGTACGGCGGGTTGAAAACGCATGTGCCTCCTCAGGCTTTGCGTTCCGAGATGCTTGGATGGCCATCAAAAGCGGTGAAGCAGATATCGTTGTTGCTGGAGGCATTGAGAAAATGAACGATTTAACCCCAGAGCGGAAACGCTACTGGCTCGGAGTTTCAGGTGATACCGAATGGGAACGCCTCGCCGGCCTGACCTTTCCTGGGACTTATGCTCTCATGGCTCGGCGACATTTTCATGAACATGGCTCCTCTCATGATGATCTCGTCAATATTAGCGTCAAAAACCACCTTCATGGTTCTATGAATGCACTAGCTCACATCCAGAAAGAAGTCTCCTTTGAAAAAGCGTCAAATGGTTTCATGGTTGCCGACCCTCTCACACTCTACGATTGTTGCCCGACTTCGGATGGGGCATCATGCGTCATACTTGCGGCGGACCATGTGGTTCGTGAATTTACAGATTCACCAGTTTGGGTCCTCGGTTCGGGTGCAGCCTCAGATCATCTTGCCCTTCACGACAGGCCCTCAATTACTCAATTGCGGGCGACTGTTGCTTCTTCTAACAGAGCATACAAACAGGCTGGCATTACTTCTGCAGATGTCGACTTTGCCGAAGTTCATGATTGTTTTACAATTGCTGAACTCATGGCCACCGAAGATTTAGGATTTACAGAACGTGGAACTGGTGGTGAATTCGCAAGAGAAGGCCGAGGAATTCTCAACCAAGGTTCTGTGACGATTAATCCCAGTGGAGGGCTCAAATCCAAAGGACATCCACTCGGGGCGACAGGAACGGGCCAGGTTGTAGAGGTGTTCAAACAACTTCGCTCAGAAGTCGAATCAGAACGTCAGGTTCGTGATGCATCCATTGGCCTCACCCACAATGTCGGTGGTTCTGGCGCAACATGCGCCGTCCACCTCTTTGGGAGGGAACGAAGGTGAGTTCGATTATTTGGAAGGGTTACCTTCTTTATTCGGACGCTGCGTTTACACTCATACAATCGCCCTTCACGCACGATGGTGAACGAGTCTTTGGAGCAGACAGTGATGCTACAACGCTTGCCGTTGCCGCTCTACAACACAGATTGAATCAGCAACCCATCACCTCCGTTACGGTTCCAGACGGTATTGATTCACCCACCCTATCATCAGCAACAGGTATCAAGGTTGCTGATGAGATTACGTTTGACGATTGCGAGTGGGATTTACTCCTCAGTGACGAAGCAACGGTCGTATTGGTGCAACGTGGAACCGAAGTTGAGTTGCCTCAATTTGATGTTGACATTCCTGTTGACAGTGATTTCTTTTCCGCTCTCGAAGGTGCTTGGATTGAAGAATTACAAGCCTCCAATGTGAGCCAAGGGGCTTACATATCAATGGCTCAGTATGAGGAAGCGGCAGGGCCACGCTTGGGATTGCTCGGTCAGAAGTTCGCTCAAGGAATGACATGGCCGCCTCGTCAAATGGATGGAGACCAGCCCGCTGGCGTAGAACACATTGCACTGGAACACGTTGGGCACGTTCAATCATGGACTCGCCTTTCAGCAGCAGGAGCTCCTTCAGAATTTTCTATACGCGCACCCTTACTCGGCGGCATATCCACAGTTCTCCTCCGCCTCAACGACGGCCCTTCGGGAGTATTCTTGGTCGTTGACGATGAGGAACCAGAGATTTCAATGGACCTCGAAATGGAACTTGTAGTTCGTAGAATTTACGCCCAAGAAGGCATTATCCGCTACGGGCTGAAGGCACGAGCCATCTAAGTCAAACAAAGGATTCATAGAAAGTCAAGGCTACGTAAGCATCATGGCGGGTTTTGATGGCCTACGAAAAGGCAAGAATGAGGCCAAGGAGAATCTGAGTTATACCGAGGGCGGGGATTGCCCACGCTGTGGAGGTAATGCACAGGATTCGACGATGGCGGGATACCTTCAGTGCGGCTCATGTAACCATGAATGGGCAGACCCAAATTATGTTGAACAACGTCGCAGGCCAGAGCCCCCAACCCATCGTAGAGACGCTGAGTTGATTGAACAATTTAAAGAAGAAATGGCCTCAGGGGAGCTCGCTAATGTTCTCGGTGTCAACAAAAACCTCACAGGTGAACAAGAGCAATCACTACAACGACTTGAAGACAAGTGGATGAGTGGCATGCAGGGTCACTACAATGCTGCTGCGGAAGAACGTAAACCTTTGATGATCAGTTTTGATGATGACGATAACATCGTTTCAACAGAAGTTGCAGCCGTCACTATTGTTTCAAACGGTTTTGACGGTGGAGAAGAAATCCGACTTGAATACCCCGGCATTGGAACTGAATTTTACGCTTACAATGAACGAAGCCCGACCGGGTGGAAGCGGGGCCCCAATGCAGAGATGACTGCGCGCTCAATCACGAATGTAATCAATCGTTCATCTAAACTTGTGTACGCCAATCTCGAAGGGGCAAGAATCTCTTTTGAATTACGCGATGACTCCTTAAAACCTGCATCTTTTGTCATTTTCGTCGACGACCCTGGTGGCACCGACATCGTAGCAGAAAAGGGTGGAGTTGTACTGGACGCAAGACATTTCTCAACGCTTCAAGATTATCGAAATGTGGTAGAAATGGTTCTCGAAGACGGGATTATTTCTCCAAGCGAAGATCAACTTCTCTGGGCGATGCGGCAGCAGTTGAACATTGATGATGCATATCATGTTCAAATGGTTATTGACATCTGTGGTACTGACACTCTCAAGGAATGCACAACCTGCTCATCAATGGCTGAATTATACACCGAGCACGCAGCATGGTATTGTCATCACTGTGAAGAGTGGTGCTGACGCAGCATCTTATTCGCTGCCCGCTCATCTATAGATGCACAACCGTCTTGTTTTGTGTCTTTGCTGCATCAGGAAATGATGACATGGGCTGGGTACTCTTCATAAACTCCAGCGATATGGGAGGAGCAGTGAGCCTATGGCAAAAGATGTATTGTATATTGGAATTGACTTGGGAACATTCCGCTCGGTAATGGTTTCCTCAGATAGCCACGAAGTCGAGGAATTGACTGTGATTGGTACTCCAAAGGATGCCATCGCCAAAAATTTCCTCAAGCGTGATGTTTTGTTTGGAAACGAAGCACTCAAGAATCGTTTGGCTCTCAATCTTTACCGCCCACTTGAACTCGGTGTTATCAAAGACACACCTGAAGACCGCGAATACATCGCACACTTCATCACCCACCTCATCGGTCTCTCGGACCCAGAAGAATACGACCGCGTCGTTGCTGTTATCGGTGCTCCTGCTGAAGCAAGTCACGTCGACAAGACTGCGATCTTTGACGCAGCTGCTGGATCTGTTAACTCGGCAATGATTATCTCTGAACCTTTTGCCGTTGCTTACGCACTTGACATGATCAATCACACACTCGTCATCGACATTGGAGCAGGTACAACTGACCTTTGCCGCGTTTACGGAACCATCCCAGGCCCCGGCGACCAAATGCACACGGGATACGCTGGCGATTACGTTGACAATCAAATCATTCAGGAAATCCAAAGCAAGTACAATGGTGCACAAATCACCAAAGACATGGCGCGCCGTTGGAAGGAACAGTATTCCTTTGTGTCAACTGCCGCACCCGAAGAACCCGTTCTCGTCGACTTTTCGATTGAAGGTAAAGCAATGACGCTTGATATTACAGATTGCATGCAGCGCGCTTGCGAGTCCATTGTGGACCCCATTGTTGAGAATGTCAAGAAACTCATCGCTGGTTCGAACCCCGAATTCCATGATGAATTCCGTAAGAACATGGTCTTGGCAGGTGGCGGGTCTTCCATCAAAGGTCTCGGTGCACTCATTGAACGCCGACTAAGTGACATGGGTGATGTCAACGTCCACGTTGTTGATGATCCTGTTCGCCTCGGTGCTATGGGTGGCCTTCGTTTGGCTATGGAAGTCCCAGAAGAGATGTGGAAGAACCTCACACTTGCTTCACGCTGAAACCTGAATTCAATCAGAATTCGAACCTTTTTGAATGAAGGTTGAGAAGGTGTCATTTGTTATTGACACGCAAATTCACGATTGAATCGTAGTCTGTTCAAGCATTACCTGCAGCTTCAACCTCAGCCCAATCTTTCATGAAGCCTTCAAGCCCTTTGTCCGTGAGCGGATGCGACATAAGTTGCCGAAAGGTCTTGGCTGGCATGGTTGCCGTGTGAGCACCGAGTTGGATGCACTGGAGAACATGTGTTGGGTGGCGTATGGATGCGGCCAATACCTTGGTATCGAGGTGATAATTGTCCCATGTATTCATGATTTCAGCAATTAACTCCATTCCATCATGACCTGTATCGTCGATTCGCCCGATAAATGGAGAGACATATGTGGCTCCGGCTTTAGCTGCCATGAGAGCTTGAGAAGCAGAGAAAATGAGTGTGACATTCGTATCAATTCCATTCTCTGTGAGGATTTTTGTGGCGGCCAATCCTTCGGGAGTACATGGAATCTTGATAATCACATTCTCTGGAAGTTCGGCTTTGAGAGCCATGCCTTGCTCAACCATTCCAACTGTGTCCATGGCGGTTACTTCGGCAGAAATAGGCCCTGAGCATATTTCCGCAATCTCCCGAACAACCTGTTTGAAATCTCGCCCAGATTTTTTGATGAGAGAGGGGTTTGTTGTGACACCATCTAAGATGCCCCATGCAGCAATTTCACGAATTTCATCTACGTCGGCTGTGTCCAGAAAGAACTCCATATCCTCCTGTCAAGCAAGGGATTCTATGAACTATCCCATCTCAATACGAATGGTGGCTCTAAGATTTTCGAGCCATTGCACGTTTTGCTGCAGCTGCGATATAGGGCGTTGAAATCTTCATGACCTCAAGCATTTCATCAGCCTGGCCAGACTCACCGAAGCGATCGTTAACCCCAATGCGTTCCAAAGGGGCGAGCGTATTGGAAACGAGGTGTTCAGCAACTGCACCACCAAGTCCGCCAATGATGTTGTGATCTTCTGCTGTAACCAATGCCCCACATGATGCGACTAGTTCGTTAATCAATTCTGAATCAAGGGGCTTGAGTGTATGCATGTCAACGACCGTTGCATGAATTCCTTCCTCAGCAAGAATCTCAGCCGCTTTGAGCGATTGTGATACCATGACGCCACATGCTATGATTGCAACATCAGTACCTTCTCGTAATTTGATTCCTTTTCCGATTTTGATTTCATCCTCTCGGCCCTCGTAAAGAACTGGAGTTTTATTCCTCGCCGTCCTCATGTATGAGGGGCATGAGGATGCAGCGAGTTGTATTGTCAATTCTCGGGTTGATACTGTATCACTGGGGTGAAGGACGGTGACATTGGGTAGCGTTCTGTAAATGGCTAAGTCTTCAATGGATTGAGCAGACGACCCGTCGGTTCCTGTATGTGTTCCGCCGTGACTGCCGCATACATGTACTGCAAGGTTTGGCCGAGCAACACCGTTTCGCATTTGTTCAAAGGCACGTTCTGTAAAAATTGCAAAGGTGCTCGCGAACGGAATAAATCCAGACGCTGCGAGTCCTGCCCCAACAAGAAGCATGTTTTGCTCCCCAATGCCGCATGATACGGTACGTTCGGGGTGAGCCTTGCGGAAATGTAAGGACTTGGTTGATTTACCCAAATCTGCCTCAAGTACGACCACTTTGGGGTTTGATGCCAATTGAAGAAGAGCCTCGCCATACCCGTCTCGGGTTGCTCCCATTTTGCTCATGCGCTCACCTCTCCAAGTTCGAGCATGGCTTGTTGATATTGTTCATCATTGGGTGCTGCACCGTGAAATGCTGGATTATCAGCCATGTAAGAAATACCGTTGCCTTTGACGGTATGCGCAATTAGAATTGAGGGCCCGTCGTTGCTTGTACCGAGGAAGTTCAAACCGTCAACAATCTCACTCATATCGTGTCCGTTGATTTCTTTTACATTCCAACCGAATGATCGCCATTTCGCTGGGATATCAAACATACGCATTTGCGTTTCACAAAAGTCATCATTTTGGATTCGGTTTCGGTCGAGTATAACGTTGAGGTTGCCCAATTCATGGTGCGCAGCTGCCATTGCTGCTTCCCAAACGCTTCCCTCTTGAATTTCTCCATCACCAAGCATCACATACACTTGACGGGCACTGTTTTCTAGACGCCCTGCGATGGCGGAACCCATACCAAAGGACAGGCCCATTCCCAGAGATCCTGCAGAGAAATCTACGCCCGGGCACCATTTCATGTCAACGTGCCCTTGGCAGATTCCCCCCAAGACTCGATAAGAATCAAGATCTTCTACTGTAATGAATCCCATTTCAGCTAGAATCGCGTACATCCCAGGAGATGCATGCCCCTTCGACAGAACGAAACGGTCTCTGTCTTCCCACTGTGGCTCATTTGGCCGAACACGTAATTGTGTTTTGTAGAGGGCTGCCAGCAAATCTATCTCTGAAAGAGAGCCACCAGGGTGACCCGCCTGTGCCTTGTAGACCATGTTGACGATGTGGACGCGGCAGCGTCGTGCTAGTTCTTCGAGTTCTTCCATGCTTGTCACGGTATCACCTGTAGTATTATGCCTGCGTGGATGGCCTTTCATCCTTGTGCCAGCAATTCTTGATTGAATGCTGCGCAGTTAGCGTTTTTTAGGTTGCAGTGCAGTCAGCAGTTTTCCAATTGAGTCCGATGCTATCACCACTGCATCCCCGAATAAACTCCCACCTTTGGGCAGAGCTCTCGTTGCCAACCAGATGAACACCGCCATAAACCAACCAAAGAAGACCAAGGAAAGGAAGTTGTTGAGTGTGGCAACGCCAAAAATTTCCGGTAAGTTGATTTTGGCCACGATGAGAACAGCAATGAGGACCCCCATGATAGATTCACCAGCAATGAATCCGGCACCGATTAGCACACCTCTGCTTTCAACTTCTTTGGCTGCCTTTTCTGCCCTTGGAGAGGGTACCTCGCGAAGCATACCATCCACTCGTAGGTGCGCACTTCGTAGGAGGACATGGGATATCACTCCACCAGTCATGATGGGTACTGAAAGACCCAGGGGCAGGTAAATCCCGATGGCTACACTCATCACTGGCATATTGAGTCTGATGAGAGCCACAGCGATAGCAGCGCCGAGTACGACCATCTGGATGTTCAAATCCCCTCCGAAGGCACCCTGTACAATCGCTCCAATGAGTTCAGCTTGGGGTGCAAAGAGCGCCTTTGAGCACGTGGGGTCACCGGGCAAGGGATTCATCTGACATGCAGTTTGTGAGATTCGAAACGCATCATGAAGCAATGAAAGAACAGGTCCGATGACGACAGCTCCTGTCAACACACCAATGATTTCAGCTACCTGCTGACGTTTGGGCGTTGCCCCTAACATATGGCCAGTCTTCAAATCCTGCATGACATCTCCTGCTATAGCAGCACTTGAGGCTACGATTGCAGCAATCAAAAGCGTGGCCATCATGAGGTCTTGTTTGGCCATCCCGAGAAAGAGGTCACCGACGATGTAGACCAAGCCAACCGTGAACAAAAGAGTCGCAATGGTCATACCTGAAACTGGTGAATTTGATGAACCGACAACACCGGCGATATAGCCTGCTACTGCAGCGAAAAAGAACGCTACGAAGGCGAGGAAAAGAGCGCCAGCTAGAGCGAGAACAAATGATTCAGTAGCCCACCAATAGAAGAAAAAGGTCAACACGACCAATATGCCACAGACAGTAAAGACGTGATTCATGGGGATATCTTGTTCTGTCCGAAGTAACTCTGCTCCTCCGTCCTCATTTTTGATGAATGCTTTTGATAGCCCCGTGATGATGGTTTTTCTCATTGACCAAAGCGTATACACTCCCCCGACAACCATGGCACCAACACCAACATATCGAATTTGGGAAGACCAAATGCTGTAGAACCCATCAACAAGCGAATCTGTTGCAGGCCAGCCGTAGATGAGCCCGTACATGGGCACCAATAATCCGAATCCCAGAACGCCACCAAAAAAGATGAATGAAGCGATACGGATGCCTACAATAAACCCGACTGAAAGCAGGGCAATGGACAGATCCATACCCGCATATATGCGGGTTGAAACAAAGGTTGCAGCACCTTCAACGGTGTGATGTGTGATTTCAAAACCTTTCACCATCAAGCCATAGATTCCTCCGATGGCCAAGGCATACAAAATGGCTAGAGCACCGTCTCCTCCCTCTTCTCCAGCCACTAAAACTTCACGACAAGCAACGCCCTCTGGGTAAGGTAACGCTTCTTCAACAATGAAGAGCCTTCGTAAAGCGATGGTGAACATCGTCCCCAAGAGTCCCCCGAGGGTGGCGATGATGAGAGTATCGAACCACTGTATGCTGGTCCATAGATTCATTACCAAGAGTGCAGGGACTGTAAATATGATTCCAGCAGCTAGTGATTCGCCGGCGGAAGCCATCGTTTGAACGGCATTGTTCTCAAGGATTGAAACATCATTGAACATTGTTCGTAAAATGATCATTGACATGACTGCGGCGGGAATGCTGGCTGAAACGGTCATGCCAGCGTAAAGGCCGAGGTAAGCGTTAGCTGCAGTCATCAAAATGCCAAGAACAATGCCGACCAAGATGACTCGTAATGTCAATTCAGGTGGCGATTCATGAGCGGGGATATATGGCTCTCCGTGTTCGCTCATGTTCTTTCCACTTCGTAGAGGTAATTCTATTCTACGATGAGATTGCTTCAAAAATTCAAAACCCGATTCTCATCTGCCGTATTTCACCTCTGTATATAGAGGAGTCAATTTTGATTTGTAGGGATATCGCACATCAATATAATATGTATTCGGTTTTTGGCAACAAATAGCATTTTGGAGTGTGACTCCAATAATGCCCAACGGTGATTAATATGGGTGAACAAACTTGGCACGATTTAACCGTTGACGATTGTCTCATAGCGCAAGACAGTGGAATGGATGGCATCTCACCCGATGAGGTCATAAAGCGCCGTGAATCATACGGTTGGAATAAACTCGCTGAAGCAGAGAAGACCTCTGCATTCATACGTTTTATATCGCAATATAATGATCCTCTCAACTACTTATTGATCGGTGCAGCACTGGTTGCCCTTGCCATACATCCCGACCAACCTGGCGATGCTATTTTCATATTCATTGTACTCACTGCGAATGCATTTTTTGGATTTTGGCAGGAAGGGCAAGCAGAACAGGCGATGGACTCGCTCAAGGAGATGTCGGTTTCCAACTGCGTTGTCCTTCGCGGAGAATATGAAAACGAAATACCTACTTCGGAACTTGTTCCTGGAGACATTGTGCGCCTCGAACAAGGTCTCAACGTGCCAGCTGACCTCCGAATCCTTTGGTCGCAACAATGTAAAATTGATGAATCAGCCCTTACGGGAGAATCGCTCACTGTGGGTAAAGATCCCAAAGAACTCGACATCACTACAATGCTGGCAGACCGAAGCAACATGGCTTACATGGGTACGACGGTATCTTCAGGCCGTGGTTTAGGGCTCGTAGTCAATACGGGAATGGGAACTGAACTTGGAAAAATTGCTCGTAATATTGCTGATGCCCAAACACCAAAAACTCCGCTAGAACTCAAATTAGAGAGTCTAGGACGATTCCTTGGTTTCATTGCTTTGATTGTTGCAGTATTGTTGGTATCCTTGAAGATGATAGTCGCATATGGCACGCCAGGTGTTGATTTGAAAGAAGTTGCAGTCAATCAATTCATTGTCGCTATTGCCATATTCGTAGCGATTGTCCCTGAAGGTTTGCCGATTATTCTTGTTATCACGCTCTCGTTGGGGATGCGTAATATGGCTCGCCACAAGGCAATTATTCGCCGCATGAAGGCTGTAGAAACACTCGGTTCTACAACTGTGATTTGTTCCGATAAAACAGGAACATTAACGAAAAATCAAATGACTGTGAGGCAACTCTCAACCCTTGCAGGTAGTTATGCCTTCTCTGGTGAAGGATTCAAGCCCGACGGCACCCTCATACGCGACGATGTCGAACTCGATGATGAGGAACTCAGTGTCCTTCAAACGAACTTAAATTTCCGTTTAGTAGGTGCCTGCCTGTCGTTATGCCACAATTCAAACATCGTTAAGGCTGATGGGCAATGGCAAGCAATTGGAGACCCCACTGATTCAGCCTCTGCGGTTGCAGGTTGGAAAATCAACGGAGATGTCAAGAAATTTTCATACCGCCATCCTCGCCTGAATGAATTTTTCTTTGATTCTATTCGCAAAAGAATGAGTGTGGTTCACGAATATGAAGGTGAGCAGTGGGTCTTTTCAAAAGGAAGTGCAGGTGGTTACAATCACTTAGCCAGTTGGAAGATTGTTGACAATGAGATCGTCACATTAACCGATGACGATAAGATGGCGATCAAGAAAATGAACAATGATATGGGCTCACAGGCCATGCGAGTCATTGCTCTCTTTGCTCGAAAAGTAGGAGATGGTGAAGACATATCGGACATGTCCGGTATTGAAAATGATTTGATTTTCTTAGGCTTGGTCGGCATCATGGACCCCCCGCGCCCCGAAGTAAAGGCTGCCATCGAAACGTGTCAGCGAGCAGGAATCAAGGTCAAGATGATCACGGGCGACCAACATATGACCGCTGCCGCCATAGGTCAGGAGTTGGGAATCACAACAGGTTCTTTGAAACCCATTGATGGAAAAGAATTGCAAGGCATGGACGATGCTGCCCTTCTTGAAGTCAGTGAAAGTATCTCAATTTTTTCAAGAGTCACCCCCGACCAAAAGATGAGGATTGTTTCGTCACTTCAAGAACAAGGCGAGATTGTTGCAATGACGGGCGACGGTGTTAACGACGCTCCCGCTCTATCGGGCGCCAATATTGGCATTGCAATGGGCATTGCTGGCACTGACGTCGCTAAAGACGCTGCTGACATGGTCCTACAAGACGACAATTTTGCCAATATTGTTCATGCGGTAGAAGAGGGACGTAAGATTTACCAAAACATCAGAAACTTTGTTCGATATCAAGTCTCTACCAATGTCGCAGCAGTGGCCCTAATCATTATTTCAACCTTCTTTTTCGGATGGAATCTGCCGCTCACTGCTACACAAATTTTGGTCATTAATATCCTCATGGATGGTCCACCAGCTGTCGCCTTGGGTGTGGAGAAAGAGCACGGTAACGTCATGGAACGTCCTCCTCGGCCAGTAGATGAAAGTCTTCCAAACCGGGGAGATATTTCTCTCATCTTTTACCTGGGCGCTGTCATGGTGACCGGCACACTAGCAATCTTCTACCTCGCCGGCGGAGGTATCGCAGAGTGTGGACTTCTACCTACAGAAACTACTACATCCGCTTTTGATCAAGCCGCATGTTTAACGGGTGATCAAACCGCTCTTGACGATTGGCAGGCCTATGCCGATGGACACTTTGAGCACGCTCAAACAATGACTTTTGCAGTCTTCATCGTGTTTCAGCTCTTCAATGTCTTGAATTGTCGATCGAATGAAGAGAGTGTATTCGAATTAGGTCTCTTTTCAAACCGTGCCATCAATTTGGCCTTGCTAATTTCTGGAGGCTTACTTCTTTTCTTCGTACAACTTGCGGATCTATCGATACCGATTATTGGAATTCAAATTGGAAATCTTTTGTCGACAACTACGCTTCAGGCATATGACTGGGGGATTATTTTGTTGGTTGCATCAGGCGTATTTGTTATCGAAGAGTTCAGGAAATTGATTGTCAAATCGAAATTCTTAGCAGTGAAAACAAGGTGATGATGAAAAGCACATCTTCATGAATGCCAATCATCACGCTATTGCATGGAGAGGTGGACATCGGATACAGTCCTCGCGGGGCAGCGTTCGGATTGGCATAAGGCAATCACCACACACCTTCACCCCATTGAGCAGTGGTCGAAGCCGCTGCAGTCAATTGCAACGAAATTAACCAACCAACAACCACTCGATATTGACGATGGAATCCTTTTACTGGAACATCACGACCTTCATGAAATCGGGCAAATGGCCCACGCTGTGCGTGAGGCACGCTTTGGCAACATGGCTTTCTTCAATGCAAACGTACACGTTAATCAAACAAATATCTGCGTTTTGGCCTGTCGTTTTTGTGCATTCCGTAGAGGCCCAAAGGCAAAAGACGCCTACGCTTTATCGGTTCAAGATTACGTAGACGACCTCGGCACTTATGCAGATTATGTTGACGAGGTTCATTCTGTTGGAGGATTACATCCCGATTGGACCATCGAGCACTACGAGGCTATGTTTAGCCAAACTCGTGCAGCGTACCCCCACATCTCGATCAAAGCGCTCACCGCTGTTGAGGTCAAACATCTTGCTCAGCAATCCTCAATTTCAACGAAGACCGTTCTCCGAAGGCTCAAAGATTCGGGTCTGACATCTCTCCCTGGTGGTGGAGCTGAAATCCTCGACGATGATGTCCGTGCCATCATATGCAATGGCAAAGAAAGTTCAGATGAGTATTTGCAAATTCATGAAGAAGCCCATGATGTTGGTCTCCCATCAAACTGCACCATGCTTTTTGGAACGATTGAATCCAATCTACAGCGTATACAGCACATGATTTCACTGCGTGAACTCCAATCCAAGACGGGTGGATTCCAGTGCTTTGTCCCTTACCCATTCCTCCCCGATTCCTCACGGCTCCCCGAAGCACAGTTGTCTACAGGGTCAGAAATATTGAGAACAATCGCGGTTTCACGACTCATGCTCGATAATATACCTCACATCAAAGCATACCGAATGAACATAGGCGACCATGTTGCTGAATTAGCACTCCAGTTTGGTGCTGATGACATTGACGGTACCGTGCAAAAGGAGTCGATCATGCACCTCGCAGGTTCAACTGCGCCACTTGACCACGACCGTAACAAATTAGCGCGTTTAATTCAAGATGCAGGTTGCACCCCTATTCTACGAAACACAACCTACACGTCATTTGAGACCTTCAAAATGATTGCAGTTCCCACCCGAAAATCCTTGCCAATGGCGCGCTGAGGTGAAATGATGGAAGAAGCAACTTGGACAAAAACGATTGGTAGAGTCGCATTCATCAATTGCGACCCCCTGTTCCACGATCTTTCCGATGAATGGAATATCCTTTCAGCACCCCCGTCCTGGTTGACCGGGCATGTGCTACGAAAGGATTGTATCCTCGCACCAATTCCAGCAGCTGATTATGCGAAACATTCTGATGAATTGTACCTTCTTCCCGAAATCGGAATAGGTTCTCAAGGCGAAGTAGGCAGCGTCCTCCTCTTTGGAGCAGTCCCACTAGCGTCCATGAAAACGATTGCACTTCCTTCCGACTCTGCAACATCTGTCGCCCTGCTGAAGCACTTGATTAAGCAAAAGGGCCTGCCCATGAATTACATCCCAACTGGTCCAGATTATGATTCGATGATGGCTCTTGCGGATGGCGCCCTATTAATTGGTGACAGAGCCCTCGAAGCGGCCAAAGAATTCCCTGAAATGGTTCAAATGGACCTTGGTCTGGCGTGGATGAATCAAGAATCACTACCCATGATTTTCGGGGTGTTCGTTGCGAGAAAGGATACGCCGGTAGAACTCCTCCGAAGCGCACATCAAGCCCTTTTAGACAACTTGGAAACCTTTGAACAACGGCCTCAAAAGCGGGATGATGTCATTGAATGGTCAATGCGAAAGTCAGATTTATCCCATGAACGACTTGACCAGTATTACGGAGAGGTATTCAACCGTTTGAATCAACATCATCTAGACGGATTATTTGCCTTCCTCAACAAAGCCTGTAATTTGCAACACGACCCTCTCTTTGCCTGGTAATTTCTCCTTCGTTGTTTAAGATTTCAAACGGTGTATTCTTGAAGGTCGTGAGGGTGGGAAGAACATGGTGAACGAATTACCTCGTGATGAAGACGGCAACATGATTGTCAGAATTGGACACAGCCCAGACCCAGATGATGCATTTATGTTCCACGCAATGACAACTGGAGCCTTTCCCACACCCGGTTACAACTTTGTTCATGAATTACAAGATATCGAAACTCTCAATCATCGAGCGATGAACCAAGACCTCGAGGTATCAGCCGTTTCGATTCACGCCTATCCTGAGATTGCGGAACACTACGCATTGATGAATTGTGGTGCATCAATGGGGGAAGGCTATGGTCCAATGGTCGTATGTCACGCCGGTGTGACCGAAGATGAAGCACGCTCCAATATCATCGCCGTACCGGGTATGAAAACGAGCGCTTACCTTGGCCTGCGATTGGCTTGGGGTGATGTTCAAGTAGCCGTAGTTCCCTTTGATGAAATCATTCCGCGTATCCTTGATGGCACCTATATGAGTGGTTTGATTATTCACGAAGGCCAACTCACCTATGTTGACCATGATCTCGATGTACTCATCGATCTTGGAAAATGGTGGAATGGGCGTACGGACAACTGGCCCATGCCACTGGGAGGTAATGTTGTACGACGAGACCTGGGTCAACAAATCATGGAAGACATCACGAAATACACGAAAATGAGTATCGAGTTTGCAATTCAATCACCCGATGAAGCCCTTGAATTTGCAAAAGCATGGGGCAGAGGTATTGATGACGATACCAATCGTGAGTTTGTTGGAATGTATGTGAACGACCGTACCATTGACTACAAAGATGAAGGCAGGGCTTCCATCAGACAATTCATTGAAGAGGGGCAAGAAATCGGTCTTATCTCAACCGATTTCGATACACAATCAATGCAGTTTATTGGTGCACCCTCTTCGTGATTGAGATGACGGATGAACGGATTCCTCAGGTGAGCCAATACGGTTCAGTTGACCCCGCGCCTCCAGAAGACAAAGGGGAACTATCAGAGTGGACTGAGACTCTCTTTGATGAATCACTTCCCATGTTTCAACGTATGAGGTCTGTTTTTGCACTGCGCAACCATCGAACCGATGAGGCGTGTCTAGCCCTCTGTCAAGGATTTAGCAGCTCGAGTGCATTGCTTCGCCATGAGTTGGCATACGTGCTTGGGCAGATGCAAAATAATCATGCGTTACCCACGCTCATTGAGCGTTTAGAAGACGAGGATGAACATGTCATGGTTCGCCACGAAGCGGCAGAAGCTATGGGGGCAATCGGCGACCGAAGCGTGATCCCGATTTTGCAAAGATTCACAGACCATTCTGCCCCTGAAGTGGCCGAATCATGCATTGTCGCTCTCGACCTTCTTGAATGGGTTGCGAGTTCAGACTTTCAAACAACTGAATGGTGAATCTCTACCCCCTCAAGTTCAAAGACTAGGATGATATGCCCTCAATTGGAGCGACCTCTATGCCACACGAACACGTTCAACTTGCACAGGCCCCTAACGGAGAACTCGGACCACGCTGCCATTCCTGCGGCATTCGCCTCACATTTGGCAACGCCATGGTAGTGGATAAGCATTACATGTGTTGGGACCATTATGTAGAGGCCACGGGCGCTGATACTGTAACTCAGGTGTCTAATGCCGATGAACGCTTTTGGATGAAGCAAGATTGAAACGGCTTTGTTCAAGAACCCTCATCCGCTCGTTAGGATTGGCGGAAGCATATGGCAGATGGCTGGGCGAAATTTGCACATCGTTTTGGCCAGTACTATCGGTCCTCTACACTTTGGTCACCGCCACGAATTAAATCAAGAGAATGGATGTTCATACCCTTTGGAGGAGCCCCCCCTCTTCGTCACAAATCCTTTGCTGACGTCAATCAAGTTCAGCAATTCCTATCGCAACGGGCCATGCATTCATGTTTCTATTCGACCGCGTATTGGAAACGACCCTATGAACTCAAGATGCATGATAAATTATGGCAGGGTGCCGACCTTATTTTTGATTTAGATGGGGACCACCTTCCCGGCGTGACGGACCGAGATTTTCCAGGGATGCTTGAAGTCATACACGATCAGGCATGGTCCTTGTGGAATGATTTTCTTGAGCCTGAATTTGGATTCAAGGAAGACTATCTCCAAGTTACATTCTCCGGACATCGCGGATTTCACCTTCACTATCGTGATCCTAAATTTTTCCACCTTGATTCTGAAGCTCGCAGGGAATTAGTCTCCCACATACGGGGCGAGGGAGTTGATGTAAAAGGCGGCCTTGCTCGCTATCACGACGGTGATGCAAAAGGCTGGACTGAACGTATTCGCAACGGCATGGATGACATGATTCGCTCCCTTCAATCGATTCACCGAGGTACTGCGGCAAGCGTAGGTGAACTTAGTCGACTTACTGCTGCACTACAATCATTACAAGATCGTGAAGGGGTAACATCGCAACGGTCTACTGCCTCGATACGAAAATTAGCAGAGGTTGTTGATCACCAACGAAGGGCAAAGGCCTTGAAAGAAGGGCGCTTTGAGGTGCTGGGAAACTATCAAACGTTGTTCCTTAATCTCTTGAAAGCTGACGCGTCTGTCGTCCTAGGCTCTGCTGGGGAGACCGACGAAGTTGTTACAATCGACGTTCGTCGCCAAATACGATGGCCGACATCTCTTCATGGCAAGTCTGGGATGAGGGTCTCTGAATTCCCTCTTTCGCGCCTCGACCCGGACGGGCCCAATCCATACGATCCTCTCATGGAAGCCTTCGTCCTCGGCATGGATGACGCATACGAGTTGGAATGGACGGTGGATGACGCCGTGGCACAATTTGGGAACAACCGCATGGAGAGCAAGTTAGGTGAGAAAATACGACTTCACGAATCGGGTGCGGTATTCCTTGTTTTGAAAGGATGGGCTAAAATAATCTGATGTGTGAAATGATGTGGTTGAATGGGAAGCATTTGGTCCCGATATGAGGTAAGGTTCAAGGGTGGATTCTTCCCCCTTAGCATGAGGTGAGTCCATTGGGTCTGCGCAAGGGGAAAAAATCCAAGGGCAAAGAGCCAACATTGCCGATGCCGAATTTGCCCATGCCGCCCGGCGCACCCGCACCACTTCCCATGCCGCCTGGGGCCGCCCCTCTCCCACCTTTACCGGGTGCGGATTTGCCAACTGCACCACTACCCGGTGCACCTTTGCCACCAGCAGCACTTCCTACTGCACCTCTTCCGGCACCACCCACCCCTACACCAGCGCCTCTCCAAGAGCCGGTCAATGATTCCTCAACGACACTTTCATCGATTACCGAAGAAAAAGGATACAATGAACTGTGGGCTAAGCGCTCCGAAAAGCCTCTTCAGCAAATCTACGGCCATATTGACCGAATCAGCAACAAAGAAGCAGGCTCGCTGCTTGACCGCTACGCCGACCGCTTTGGACACGCACTCGACCGGGAAATTATCGTAATGCGCAAGGCAGCAATGGAGGAAAAAATCGCTGATATTCGTGACGCCCCCATGGTTGAATTACTCGAGGAAGAACTTCCAGAAGATGGATTGAGTGAACTCGAGCAAGTTGAAAACGAACTCCGCTCGCTAAAACCTCTCTATCAAGAAGCGAAATCTCTTGGCGATGCGGAAGCAATTGCCGAATTGAAACCGACCCTCCAGACCCTCATGGCACGCCGTAAAGTGTTGAAAGGTGGAGAAGGCACTGTTAGTCCATCCAGTGCCTCACCCGTCACTGCGGAAACATCTCGCGATAACGATGATTTGTTTGTGGACTTTGTTTCCATTGTTGACGACCTTCTAGGCGAACACCTGCCCGAATCCATTGTCAATGCTTTTGTGGCCAGTGATGAATTCGAGATTTACCGCATGGTCATTGAATCCCCAGGCACCACCGATGATGATACACGAAGTCTATTTTACAATATGGTAGACGACCAATTAGGCAACATGTCAGATGATTCAATCAATGCATTTGTTTCCTCTCCTAACTTTGAAATTTATCGCCAAATAGGTGATCAGTACAAGGGTGCGTGAATAAAATGGGACTACTCGATAAAGCAGGTGCAGCCTCCGGAGGCGAAAAGAAAGAAGTGAAGAAGGCGGTCGCCAAAGCCGTT
>DACE01000033.1:78562-207131 GCA_002494645.1 Euryarchaeota archaeon UBA256
AAAGCAGCCAAAGCCGTCAAAGCAGCGAAACCGGCCAAAGCAGCGAAAGCCCGTCCAATCAGTCTCGCCGATGATTACGAACTTGCGTCAAGCATGAACCGTCGAATATCGTGGTTGGTCAACTTCATTGTTAACTTCGGCGTCCTCTTTGCTGCGATCTTTATTGCGGCGAGTGATACTGGTGTCATCACAACCATTCTCTTCGCCACCAGTGGTGCCATCATCATCATCAACATCATCTTCATTCCGATGAAGTTCAGTCGGAACATGGGTCAATTTGTGTCGCGTACCAAATTCGTACGTGGCGATGGTACAAATCCCTTCTTCCTTCATGGGATTCTCGTCAATTCCACCGGCCTAGCCTCATTGATTGGTATCATTTTCATCGCAACACAATTCCAAAAATTAACCGATACTGACAACACGAGTGCAATTATTCTCTTTTCGATGGGCACCATCTTTGTAATTATCTGGTTCATTGACCGATTTCTTCGAAACGGTAGTGAAATGGGCCAAGGACTCTTTGATTTAATGTTCAAAGCATATCTTGTCAAATATGTCCCAACGGAAGATGAAAAAGCCACTGGTGTCTGGGCACGTCTTGAGAACATGGGCAACTTTGGTGACCAGCTAATGAAGCGTACAGAAGACCGTAAGGCCAAGAAGGTAGCTCAAAAAGTATCAAAGGATTCAGCTAAGGATGCAGAAACCAATTCGGAAGAAACGGACTAAGATATAGCACCTGTGAGGCATAACCCATGCTTGACACACTGCGTCGTCGTAACCACGTTTTACCACTCCTTGTTCTACTAACTGGTTTGAGCCTCACATGGCTGTCATTCAATGTCAACTTACTCCTTTTTTGGTTGCTTTTCACCCTAACTATTTCCTTATGTTATCTTGAAGTCGTAACGCAATGGAGTTTCCGTGCACCAAGAAGACGAAAACCGCCACTCGAAGACTCAATGTGGACAAAAATACATCACCGCGTCTCCGATCAACTCATGGTAAGCCACCATATTCTTCAAAACCCTACTGGCAGAACAGTTTTCATCTGTCACGGCTGGACATCCGGTTCACAACGAATGGTTGGAAGGGCTCAATTATTCCTTGAAGAGGGATGGAATGTCATCTTGATCGACCTGCCTGGCCACGGCGAGTCCGAATCAATACCAAAGTGGAACGCTGAATTGAGTTCTACCCTCATTATTGAGGTTCTCAACCATCTTCATACCTCGCATAAAGAATTATTCGGAAATCCCTTCCTCATCTTCGGCCACAGCATGGGCGGTTTTATCTCCTTGCGTTTGAGTCACCGCAGAGAAGAATTGTCCATGCATACTGATTTGTGTGGATGGATTGCAGAATCTCCAATGACCGGATATTCTGAAATATTTGATGAAACGTGTCAAATCCTTCGAATACCCACCATCCTTCGACCTATTGTATTGAAGAAAACTATGCGCCATTTCAACGCACTTAATCCAAGCACTGACGACCTTTCTTCACTTACCGATGTAGACTGCCCCGCATGGGGCCAGTATACCGAACCTACTCTGCTTGTTCAGGCCGACCCCGATGAGCGCTTGGGAGAGTCCCATTATTTGCGCTTGCAACATGTAATGGCGTCAAACCAACCAGGCTTGCTTAGATCAGTAATGATGGATGATTTAGCACACTCAGGAGAATCAAATCATATCCGAAGGGATGAAGTCATACGAAATTGGCTTGATGACGTATTCGGTCATTCTTCGGCTTGAGATGCCTGTTCCCGTGCTAATTCCCGCATGTCTTCCACTTCATCCAGTTCATCTACAATTTCCTTTCCGAGTAATGTCTCCATTACATCTTCCATCGTGATGATACCTGAAGTACCTCCAAATTCATCTTTAACGAGTGCGAATTGTTGCTTATTGGTTAAAAAGAGGTCCAAAGCGTCCTCAATTGTCTTTCCCATTTGAATGGTGATGATTGGTTTCATGATGTCGCTAAGTGTAGTGGTCCATTCATCCCTGCTTGCAGCCATGAGGATTTCTGAACGTAATACTAGCCCATGTACATTGTCAATACTCTCTTCGAACACAGGTATACGGGAAAATCGAAGAATATTATGTTCATCAAGAATCTCCTTGATGGTGGAATTCATATCAAATGAGGATACGACTACACGTGGTGTCATTTCATTTTCCACATGAATATCTCTCAACTTCAGCAGGTTGTGAATCACTGTTTCTTCTGAAGTTTCAAGGGCACCACCAAGTTCGCCGAGATCGGCCATCGCAGCCAAATCATCTCTTGTCACCGTCGAGTGACTTCCTTCAGGCAAGATTGATTTTAACATCTGTATGGGGACGGTCAAAAATACCAAGGATTTGGTCATGAGGGTTAGAACATAGGCAGTTGGTGTGCTCAAACGCTTCCAATATGCAGAACCTAGCGTCTTAGGGATGATTTCAGAAAGGAAGAGGACAGCCAACGTCAAGACGAACGAGGCAACTGTGAGGACATCATCGCCCCAGATCCTTTGTACTTGAGAACCAACTCCCGCAGCGCCCATCGTATGGGCAACGGTGTTGAGTGTGAGAATTGCGGTCAGTGCGCGAACGGAGTCATCGTCTTTCAGATGCTCCCACATCACACCTGTTTTTTTGCCATCTTTAAGCAATAAACTCACATGAGTTTGAGGCATTGATAGGACAACAGCCTCCAAGATTGAGCAGATGAAGGAGACACCGAGTGCCAACGATATGTAGAACAATAAGAGACGAATATCTCCGTCACCGGTGCTGTCTGTTGCGGTCACTACCGCTGCCATTGTTGAATAATTCATGGATTTCGAGGGGCCCCTGACCTTTCGGGTGTAGTCCTGTCCACGCAAGGTGGGTTCTTCAAAATGACGCTTCGTACTAAATCCTCATATCAACTGTTCTGCGAGGGTGAAACTCAAGAAGCCGAGTGGGCTGGAGGGGACGAGGGGAAGGGTTTGTCTGATGAACATGTCCTCATTTGCGTTGCTTGGCCCTATGCAAACGGGCCGCTTCATCTAGGGCACGTTGCGGGGTGTTATCTCCCACCAGATATTCATTACCGTTTTGAGCGTGCATTGGGCAATAGGGTATTGATGGTGTCTGGGTCCGATGAACACGGCACGCCAATTACAGTCACTGCTGAACAAAACGGTGTTTCACCACAGGCAGTCGTTGATGAATATCACGAAATGAATCGTGCTGCTCTCTTAACCTTAGGTTGCGGTTGGGCTAACAACGTCGACTCTCGCGGCATAGAATATGGTGGTGCCCTCTTCAATAGGACGAGCGACCCTGCTCACAAAAAGAAGGTCCAAGAAAATTTCACAGCCCTTGAAAAAGCCGGATTCTTTGTTCGCGAAACAATGGAACAATATTACGAAATTAACCCCGATGGTTCAGGACGTTTTCTTCCAGACCGCTACGTCGAGGGCACATGCCCCGTTTGCCAAGCGGATGGAGCGCGGGGTGACCAATGCGATGGATGTGGCGCAACGTATGAGTCGGTAGAATTGAATAATCCTGTTTCAAAGATGAACCCAACCTTCAAGGTCGAAATCAGAGAGACTGACCACCTTTTTTACAGGCTCGATTTATTCCAAGATGCACTTGAACAACACGCAGAACAGCGTCATCCAGTGTGGAAGGCGAATGTCCGCGCCATGACCAAACAATGGCTCGACATGGGGCTTCGGCCACGAGCAGTCACGCGTGACCTTGCATGGGGCATTCCCGTACCCATGGAAGGCAGTGAATGGGATGGTAAATGCATCTATGTTTGGTTTGAAGCAGTTCAAGGATACTCAACATGTGCGCAAATATGGGCGGAATTACATGCTGCCCATCACCCACAAGGTGAGCATGCATGGAAGAATTGGTGGAATGTTTCAGAAGACGGCACAGAACCAAGGCATCTCTATTTCCTTGGGAAGGATAACATACCGTTCCATACGGTGATATGGCCTGCAATTCTGATGGGCCTGAATCAGGTGAATAACGGGAAAACAGCGGAGGACCCAACATCCCTACCTGGCCCTGGCGACTATGCACTCGAATCAAATGTACCCGCGATGGAGTATCTCATGTTAGCGGGAGGGCAATTTTCCAAATCAAGAAAGCATGCGGTTTGGCTTCCTTCATTTCTTGAGCGTTACGATCCTGACACATTGCGGTATTACTTGAGTATCAACATGCCAGAAAATCACGATACGGATTTCAATTGGCCTGACTTCGTAGAAAAAGTCAATTCTGAATTAATTGCTGCTTATGGAAATTTCGTCCATCGAGTGCTGACTCTGGGAGCTAAACTTCCACAGTCTCATGACAATCAATCGCCCTTTGAAGCCTACAAGGACCATTCTTCTCTTGACCAGCATCGTGCTCATCTCGAAGCATCAATGGGTGAAATTACCTCCTCGCTCCAACGCCACAGATACAAAGAAGCTCTGCGTTCAATTATGAATGTAGCTCAATATGGCAATCAAATACTCCAATCTGCGGCCCCCTGGAAACATCTCAAAACACCACAAGAAGGCCATGAAGAAAGTTTAGCGACGTTGGCTTTCTGTTGGAGGATTACACGATTTTTGGCAATCACTACACAACCCTTCCTCCCGACAAGTGCACAACGACTGTGGTCTATGTTAGGCTGCGAAGGTCAAGTTGAAGACTGCCGATGGAACGACGCTCTTGACTGGGAGGCTCCAATGACTTGGTTAGATGGGGAGCCTAAGCCATTATTTGTACGACTTGACCTTGAAGAGATCCTCGCAATAGAGCAAGACCTCATCGAACACACCCGTGATGAATCATCGCCTGTCCATGGCGTTAAAGGTGGAAAAAAGAAAGGAGATAAGAAGATGAAAGAAGACATAGAAGGAATAGAGTATCTCGATTTTGATACCTTCATGAAAGTAGAATTGAGAGTAGGTTCAATCAAAGAAGTCAACGACCATCCCAATGCTGACAAATTATATGTCGTCAACCTTGATGACGGCAGTGGAAACGGTCGAACCATATGCGCTGGCCTCAAACCTTACTATTCCCCCGAAGAAATGGTGGGGAAATCTGTGGTCTTCGTAGCGAACCTGAAGCCTCGACCACTGCGAGGGGTCTTATCAGAGGGGATGATGCTTGCCGCAGATGACGGAAAAGGTCAGGTAAAACTCATCACGATTGATGGGGACATCGAAATCGGTTCAGAAGTGCGTTAATCTTCCATTCGGAGACGTACTTCGTCCATCACTTCTCGGGCTACGGTCCGAATTGTGTCCTTGATCATTGATAGTCTTTCACGGAGTTCTGTGCCCATTCCATCAGGAAGGGATTGGAGATTAATCTCCACATTGAATATTGCACCTTTGGCGGCTGCACTGGCAAGTAGACTCGCAACACCTACGTCGGTGACCGCATTTGCATTACCAAATTTAGCGAGTGCAGGTAAGTTCTGCAAGAGAATCATAGCGTGTTGTGCTGTTTCAAATGGGATTTCTGCTGCACGCAAAGTCGTTTGCCTGATCGCATCCCTGCGGACTTGCTTCTCTTCTTCAGATTGTTTTGGCATGGAGTAACATGCCATGACATCATCGAACGCTTCACTGTCCGCCTGAGCCAACTCACCGCTACGATTCAGCAGTGGTATGGCAAGGAGTTGTGTCGCTTCTGCATAATCCCATCCATCCTTCCATTTATCACGCCCCAATGTGAGGTCGCATACCATAATGGACAAAGCTGAGGCTTGACCAAGTGCTACTGCAGCTGCTGTCCCACCCCCTGGAGTCGGTGATGAGGATGCAAGAGCAGCTTGGTACTCGCGTAATGTCATGTCCATCCAATTCATTCACTCACCTCTCCACGAAGTGCCCACTCAATAATCCCCTTTCGGGGATCGAAATGATGTCGTTCATTGAGCCCAAGTCCCTCGATTGCAGCCTCGACCAGGCGCTCCTCCTCTGATTCCTCGGGAGAAAAATACGCCCCTGATTGAAGCATAGCGCTGAGGGGGACAAGTCCTACAATCTCACTTCCGATAACATCGACATTGTGGTCGTTTGCAACACTCTTGCAGGCCATGTATGCGAGGTGCAATGGGCACTGGCTCACGTCCCGGAGATTCATCGAAACTTGACTAATACCGAGTTCCTCCAACATAACGCCCATGCCTTGTACCATCGGTAACATACCATTTGTCCGAATCTTCACGCCAGCATCAGACTTCAGAAGTCGGCCGCTGCTTCGTACAATCGAACCTATCTTCTTGGCTGTTTTAGCGTCCGTTTCATCTATGTTTACATTGTATGCAACCAAAATAGAACGAGCACCGATGGTGATACCTCCGGATTTTGATGCCATCTCAGTCCATTCAATTGAACCAGCATCAGGGAAACGCGTGGAGTCGCTGTGCGGTGATTCTTTGCCCGTTAATCGCGCTTCAAGACCTTCGTATTCTCCTTTCCTCAATGCCGATAATAGGAATCTATCATCATGAGTTGCGGCTGCACCATAGAGGAAAAGTGGGACCTCTTTTACCTTTGAAACTTCATCCATTGTCTGACGGGCGAGACTGGCAGCCTCATCCATTGTCACATCACGAAGTGGGACAAATGGGCATACATCTACGACGCCTAAGCGTGGATGCTCCCCCTTGTGAGTGCGCATGTCAAGTTCATCTATACTCTTGAGAATGAGTGCCAATGCGCCCTTCATCACTGGCTCTGGTTCACCTGCAAAGGTAATGACAGTTCTATTGTAATCATGATCAGGTTCCACACCCAAAACAGTACAACCGTCAATTGCACGAACTGCATCTACGATTCGTTCAACTGCTTCAAGATCGCGCCCTTCGGAAATATTAGGGACGCACTCCACCAGTGGCTTCTTCATGAAGCCGTTGCATTGCAAGCAGTCTTTGAATGTTCGTTGAACAAGCGCGCTCAAGAATACAAAGCTTCTGGAGATCGTATGCTTGTTCCTTGACTGCGCTTTTTATCCAACCGGCCCACGGCATTCAATACATCACTTTGAGTAACAGTGTTTCTGCCGTCTCGAATTGCAATCATTCCAGATTCAACACATGTCGCCTTAAGTTCTGCACCGGAGTACCCCTTGGTTCGTTCAACGATGCGCTGAATATTGATTTTCTTCGTGTTCATGGATTTGAGGTGTACCTTGAGGATTGATTTTCTGGCATCATCATCAGGAATTGGTATTTCAATGACACGATCAAAGCGACCAGGGCGCAGTAATGCATCATCGAGAATGTCCGGGCGATTAGTTGCTGCAATAATCTTCACATCTTGTAGGGCATCAAATCCGTCGAGTTCTGCAAGCAATTGCATCAAGGTACGTTGAACTTCCCTGTCGCCGCTTGTTGAGCCATCCAAACGCTTGGCTCCGATTGCGTCTATTTCATCAAGGAAAATGACGCTTGGTGATTTTTCCTTAGCCAATGAAAAGAGTTCTCTGACCATCCTACCACCTTCGCCAATGTATTTTTGGGCAAGTTCGCTTCCTACCATTCGGATGAAGGTCGCCTCAGTATGATTTGCGACGGCCTTTGCGAGCAGTGTTTTTCCACAACCGGGCGGTCCAACGAGAAGGACGCCTTTCGGAGGGACAATACCTACCTTTTCGAAGAGTTCAGGTTTCAAAAGGGGCAGCTCAATGGCTTCTCGGACAGATTCAACTTGTTCGTCCAAGCCTGCTACATCTTCATATGATATGCTTGGCTTTTCGGTCATTTCAGCTCCGCTAACCATCGGATCCCAGGCTTCGTGGAGTATCTCGATGACTGAAAGACTGTCTTGATTAAGTGCCACACGAGTGCCAGGTTTCAATCTGTCAGGGTCCAATCGTTGATTGAGCGATACTTGGAATACGGTGCCGTTAGATGAACGGACAATGGCGCGCTCATGGTCAAGAACATCTTGGAGGTGGCCAATAATCAACGGTGGCATTTTGAGGAGGTTGACGTTTTCATCAAGCCGTTCAACCTTTTTCCTTAGGGTGCGAATTTCAGCCTCAAGCGTAGTTCGTTCATTGATAAGTTGTTGTGAATCGTCACGTAATTTAGCATAGGCTTCTTCCAACTCTTTGAGATCATCATCAGATGAATTCGGCATGCCAGCGTCGTTTCGTTCAACCTCAGTCCCCATAGCAATCACACCTACCAAACGCCAACCATCTATGAACTCATTGATTCATTGTGGTTGTGGGTGAACAATCAAAGGGTTCAAAGACAGTCCCCAGCCTTTGCCTCATATGGGTGAATGTGAATTATGTGGTGCGGTGAAAGTTGGAGTACGAAGTGTCCGTACGGGAAAAACCGAGGTCACCGCCTGCACCAAGTGTGTTGACCGGATGAATCTCATGCCTAAATCAGAAGCCCCTGGTTTGGTACAAGCACGCAGGAGTTCAAATCGGTCTGTTCAAAGGCCAAGAAAAAACGATATTATGACGCGTACTGAAAAGGACTTAGCAGATGATTTTTCCCAACGGATTGTAGCGGCACGGAAGGAACGAAATTGGTCCCAGCAGCAATTGGCAAAACGAATGGCTGAAACAGCGAACATCATCAAGGCTGCAGAAAGTGGAAAACGACCGACAGATTCAGTCATTCGGAAATTTGAGCGAACACTCTCAATCAAGTTGATGGTTGAACATACTCCCAACGAAACCAGGCAGGTCAGGTCAGGCCCGTCACGTGGAATGACCTTTGGCGATTACCTCAATGATTCGAGGTGATGTATTGAAACCAATTGCAGTCCACGCTATTTGGCTTGCACAAGACGACCCTAAGAAAAACACTGCAGTCCTTTCCAGTAAACGAGGGGACCTTAAACTTCACAAGAACTTGAGGACACTACCTCGAAAAGGCATCATTCTTGAACCCCTTTGTGGTAAAGTATTCGGTCCAGAAGATCATGGATTGTTGACCGTTCAATACGGCTCCCTCGTAGGATTAGACTGCAGTTGGGCACAAATTGAATCAAGTGTTGAAACAGTTATGAAGCGAACTCGCCTTCAACCGCGTATGTTGCCCCTTCTTTTAGCAGCAAATCCTGTTAATTGGGGCAAACCAGGCCGCCTCACAACGGCTGAAGCTCTTGCAGCTGCCCTCTACATGGCTGGCAGGGGCGATCAAGCGAGAGACATATTAGGTGCATTTCGATGGGGCACTCGTTTTTTTGAATTGAATCAAGAACCACTCGATGCTTATGCAACGGCCAAAACTAGCGAGGAATTGGTCAATCTTCAATTTGATTTTTTTGACATTGATCGCGACCTTGTCGGAGCTGATGATTGATGAGTGGACATCGAGCACTCCCCTCACACCGTTGGACTGCAGGGGAATGGAAGACTGAACATGAGGTTGTGGCAAATGAAAGCCTTGTGACGATCTATGTGAACGAACGTAAGATTACCTCGCTGTTAGCCTCGTCTGACAAGTTGGAATCATTGTACCGTGGTCATCTTGCGACAGAATACAATTGTGTGTTGAATGACGCTATCACCGAGTTTTCAATTCAAAGGACAAACGGGTCAATTGACCTTCACGGAACCATCCCTTCATTTGAACATACGTTGGTTCGTGAGGGTATTGTTACGTCATCGTGCGGTGCATGCGACCATGAGCAACTTCAGACTCTCATCGACAGCGTCCCTCGGGTGGATGAACCAGAAAAGGAACTCACGATGGAGTCGTTACTGGAGGCGCTTGCTGGAATGCGAAATCTACAACATGGCTTCCAAGTGACGGGAGGCATGCATGCTGCCGCTATCTCCTATTACCAGGCACTGAAACCTTCACTTGACCTCATCAGTGAAGACATCGGTAGGCATAATGCAGTTGACAAAGTCATTGGAGGTGCCCTCTCTGAAGGACATTTCCAACGACCTGCAATTCTCTTCCTCTCGGGGCGGTGTGGGTGGGATATCGTAGCAAAAGCAGCGAGATTGAATATTCCAATTATTGCATCGATCGGCGCAGCATCCGATTTGGCCATACAAACAGCGCGAATGGCAAACATGACGTTGGTTACCTTTGCTCGCGACCAAAAAGCAGTCGTATATGGGCGTCAAGAAGGTCGTTTCAAAGCAAAGGATTGAGAAGGTCAGTCTATCCCGTGGAATCAGGAAGATGTTGCTATGAGGGAACCACCAAGGGCAACAACGCCGCCAGATAAGGCCAGATTGGGCCTAAAAAAACCAAAAAAGAAGGCTGCAGGAATACCAGCAGTTCTTTCTTCTGCCTACCATGGTCTGAGAAAAATGGGCGCGACCAAAACGATCAAAACGCTGGTCACCGTCAATCAACAGGAAGGTTTTGATTGCCCAGGCTGTGCATGGCCCGACCCAGAGCACAGAACCACTTTTGAGTTCTGTGAAAATGGTGCCAAAGCAGTAGCCGATGAAGCGATGAAGGCTCATGTTGATTCCAACTTTTTCACACATCATAGTGTACAGGAACTGGCTGAATTAAGTGACTACGAACTCAATCGCAAAGGCCGCTTGGCCGAACCGATGTATTTGGCCAAAGGTGAATCTCACTACAAATCCATCACATGGGATGCGGCCTTTGAGAAGATTTCGCAGGCATTGAGGGCTCTCTCCTCACCTCATCGCGCCGTATTCTATACATCGGGCAGGACAAGTAATGAAGCAGCATTTCTCTATCAGGCTTTTGTCAGAGCATACGGGACCAATAATCTTCCAGACTGTTCAAACATGTGCCATGAGAGTAGTGGGAAGGGTTTGGGGCAAACCATCGGAATAGGGAAGGGCACGGTCACACTTGACGATTTTAACCATGCAAAAGTCATCATGGTTATTGGACAAAATCCTGGGACAAACCATCCACGTATGCTGACTGCCCTGCGTGATGCTAAGAAAATGGGTGCAAAGATTATCCATGTAAATCCTTTGCCCGAAGCAGGATTGACGAGATTTAAACACCCACAGGACTACATGAAGATGGACCTTACTTCGACACAACTCGCTGACCTTCACCTTCCCGTACGCATTGGAGGAGATGCGGCTCTCCTCAAAGGGCTCATTAAACTCCAACTCGAACATGACACCATTGACGAAGAGTTCGTCAACCAATATACCTCTGGTTTCGACTCAATGAAAAGGTCGGCCTTAGGCACAGGATGGGATGAGATTTTAGCAGATTCAGGGATTGACCGTGAATTGATTGAGCGCGCATCAGACATGCTATCGTCATCCGATGCTACCATCGCCTGTTGGGCCATGGGATTAACACAACATCGCAATGGTGTTGCAGTCATACAAGAAGTTGTCAATTTGCTTCTTCTTGGCGGTCATGTGGGGCGACTTGGCGCAGGTTTTTGTCCAGTACGTGGACACTCAAATGTCCAAGGTGACCGAACCGTTGGAATTTGGGAAGCACCCTCTCGGGCATTCATATCACGCATGGAAGAAGGATTGGGTTTCAACATCCCTCACGAGCATGGTTACGATGTTGTCCATTCAATTGAAGCAATGGCGAAGGGTGATGTTGATGTGTTCTTTTGCATGGGTGGAAATTTCTTATCCGCTACACCGGATACAGATTTCACCGCAAAAGCGATCGCTAACATTGGTCTGACGGTGCAAGTTTCTACGAAACTAAATCGTTCTCACTTAATTACCGGTAAAGAAGCACTGATACTCCCCTGCCTAGGTCGTACAGAATCCGATATCCAACATGGACATCGGCAATTCGTCACCGTCGAAAACTCAATGGGGATTGTCCACCGTTCACAAGGCACGCTCAAACCCGCCTCGACGATGTTACGCAGTGAGCCATGGATTGTGGCTTCATTAGCTGAAGCCACCTTGGGCGTAGAGCACTTACCTTGGATGGACATGGCATCTCAATATGACTCAATACGAGATCTCATGGAGGCTTCACTTGATGGTTTTACAGATTATAATGCGCGTGTCCGTAGCGATAATGGATTCGCCCTCCCCAATCCACCACGCGATCATCGAAGATTTAACACAGAAGACGGTCTTGCTCATTTCACGACCCACGAATTGCCTGATGTATCAGTTGAATCTGATCAATTTGTCCTCATGACCTTGCGGAGTCATGATCAATACAATACAACGATTTATGGCCTCCACGACCGTTACAGGGGCGTTCATGGACACCGCCGCGTCATTTTCATGAATGCGGATGATATGGTTGCGAGAGGATGGAAATCAAGAACCAAAGTTGACATCACAAGTCATTTCAATGGAGAAAAAAGGGTTTCATTGGAATGGTTGCTGGTTCCTTATGAAATCCCAAAGGGAAACTTAGCAGCATATTTCCCCGAAGCCAATAGCCTGGTTCCGCTACAATCTACCGCCGATATCTCCAATACACCTACCTCCAAATGGATTGTTTGTACCCTCAAAACCTCCTCTGTCATTGACGGAACGGAGGAAGAATGATGGAAGGGCGTTCCTATACTCAACTCGTTCGTGAGAACAAAGAGTTTCGACAACTTTGGATAGCGGCAGTTATCTCCATGATGGGTGAATGGTTCAACACCATTGCCTTATTTTTCCTCATTTTAGAATATACTGATAGTGAACTCCTCTTAGGCGTTCTTTTTACGGTTAGAATGGCTGGTTTTGCCCTTCTGCAACCTTTTATTGGCCTCATGGCAGATCGTTACAATCGAAAGTCCCTCATGATCGTATCAAACCTCTTGCAGATGTTCCTCGCCCTCTGTTTCCTCTTTGTCAATGATGCAAATGACATCGTATGGATGATTGGACTATCCGGAGTCATGATGATTCTTCACGGCGTATACATGACGGCAGAACGGGCTGCATTACCTAATTTAGTTACAAAGGAAGACCTTGCAACCGCCAATGCACTTGATGCCGCCTCTTGGTCAACTGCTCTTTGTATTGGAGCGATGTTGGGGGGAGTTGTCGTTTCCCTCTGGGGGACCGATGCTGCATTTATCATCGATTCATTCACATTCCTCATCGGGACACTCTTCCTCATTACACTCAAGATACCACAGAAAATAGACCCCTCAATGAAGGGCCCTTGGTTCTCAACTGCGTTGAGCAACATGAAACGTGGTTGGCGGAGAATTCGTGGAGAGCCGCGCCTTTTCCGAATTGTCTTTGCTAAAGCATCTTGGAACATCGCCGGTGGCGGATTAGCCGGAGTCTATCTCGTATTGATGGGGGCCGATGTACAAGGATTTGGTGCGGCATTTGGATTTGGCCTCTTTTTCTTTGCTCGAGGACTCGGAACAGGACTTGGACCAATCATAGCCCGGAATGTATTCACCAACGAGGCAAAATGGCCCGTTCTCATCGGCCAACTTATCGTCTTATCCGGTCTCTTTTACTGCCTCGTTGGTTTAACATTGGACATCTCACTCTGGTTGACTGTAATCCTGATCGTATTGGCGCACAGTGCCAGCGGTGCAAATTGGGTGCTTTCGACAATCATGGTTCAACGTTGGGTCGAGGACGAAGTACGAGGACGTGTCTTTTCTACGGACATGTTGATTCTTTCAGTCGCATTTTCATGTTCTACGAGTTTAGCAGGTCATCTCATGGAGAACACTGACCTCGGTATAGGCGGAGGCATCCTCTTGTTTTCGTCAGTGATGATGGTTTCAGGACTTGTATTTTCCTTGTGGGATGCTGGAGACCAGCCTTACCATCAACCACCGGCTTGAATGCACCTTTCATGCCCACACGCAGGGGGAGTGAAATAGCGCCGGTCCTCTGGGACAAAGGTGTCAAGTTGCAATGTTGAGGTTGCCCCCTCTTGAATGAATACAATGGATGATGTACTGGCCGGAAGATAATCTTCACCCGTTGATTGAAGACTTAATTGCAAATAATGACCTGCTTCAATCTCAGCATCGAGTGGGAAGAATTCCATTTTAGCATTGATGGTTTCTACCACGGGCACCCAAGTTTGAACCATATCTCCTCCTGCGTGGTATCTCAAATCCATAATTGCATGACCGATGTGAATACAATCTCCAGCACTGCTACATTCCTCGAGTAATGCATAGAGTTGTCCTCCAAGCGTGGCGGTTGTCACATCAACATGTAGCCTTGGTGTCCCTGCGATAAAGATGGACTCGTTGAGAGGTTCACTTTGCCACATAGGGCCAGTGGAGGCATCGGGTAATACGGTTGTACCCCCGCTTGTTGTGAGTTCGCTGCCCAATGCCATGCTGAGGACATTCACGTCTGCTGGCGGATAACGCTCTTCAAGTCTCCATGAACCTTGATTTGATTGTATTTCGATCCATTGGCCTGGCTGTTCACCGATTTCTCTGAGGTAGTAATCAAACCATTCCAATAAATCCTGCATCCAATCATAGCGCACCATCTCTGGAAATGCTTCGCCGCCCCGACCGCCTAAATCTGAACGGTCATCCAGTTGAACTGGACGGTCTGGATAATCGTGGTCCCATTGTCCGAACAACCCCTTAGCCTCTATTCCGGCATCAATGAGCATATTCATCGTTGGAACTGCCATATGTGGGTCAACATTCCAATCGTGCATTCCTTGTATCAGATATACGCTACCTTGGTAATTATCCAACACGCGGTCAAGGAAAAAGCGCTCTGACCAATACGAGCCCGCAGCTTCTCCTCCCCAAGCCCATGCTCCAACGCCCGTTGCGGGGCCAGCAATGTAGTCTGGACACACATTTTGATAATCCTCTTCATCACCATCAAAGCCATAGGATCCGTAAACGCCGTTGTGCATGATGGGTGCTCTCGCCTCGGATGAACCGTTCCGCCACATGAGTTCTTTGACACCGATGAGTCCGGAAATTGGTACGATTGTTTTGAGGTAGTCGTGTTCTGATCCGAACATCGCTGCTTGCCAGGGCGTGCTTCCATCGTATGATTTGCCAATCAATGCAACTGCTCCATTTGACCATGTTTGCTCACCAAGCCATCGCACGGCAGCATCGTTACCAAGTTGTTCTGCATTACCCATGAGGTCCATGCAGTGGTTGGAACGACCCGTCCCCGCCACTGAGATTTGTGCAAAGGCATACCCGTGAGGAAGAATTTGGTCAATAATCATCTGACCAAGCCATGAACCAGGAACTTCAATTGAGGGTGTTTCGACACTCACCTCTTGGAAATAGGGGCCAATTTCAGCTATAATGGGGACCGAAACGCCCTCTGGAACGTTCGGGCGCCAAACTGCTAAGGAAATGAGTCCATCAGGGGCAGCTCCACCTTCCGTAATTGGCAATTCGTATTCTACGAAATAATGTGTTGAATTCCATTCATTCTCTGTGGGCAAAATATCATATGGCCCACTTTCTAAAGCAATCCCGAAATCACCAGTGACATCATACGGCATGGTGTTACGTTCCCAAACTGGAACCCGCACACCTACATCGCTTTCATCCTCGCCGATATATTCGATGAAAGCATCACCAAAAACTGCAGAAATGAATAAAAAAACAAGAGCCAGCGCCACTGTTGTGCCCAAGACGATGTTGAATTCTCTCGTAGCCACTGATGTGGGACGGTCAACGAGGACGGCTTCCAATATCGGGTCCTCTTCCATCCCTATCATGTAACGCTGGGCACCCGCCTTTTTTGAGATTGTGCAGGAGCGATATGTTCATTCACGGGAACAAGGCTCAAGGACATCCTTCAGTCTGGATGATTCATGGTGGAGGCTATCGACACGTTCCGCCAGTTCATTGCGGAGGGCATCCCCTCGGTATTACCGTCTCAGAAACCGTTCAACGCCGAGGTGGACCATGCGCCTAACCGCCGTCAAGTCCTCAGTGGGGATGAAAAAGTCTTATCCTTACAAAATGCATTACGCTACTTTGAACCAAGGCACCATGATGTATTGATCCCAGAATTCCTTGATGAACTCAACACATACGGTCGAATCATTATGCGCAGATTCAAACCTGACGAGTACCCGATGAAAGCTCATGCAATTGATGACTATCCTGCAGTCAGTACACAAGCCGCTGCCATCATGATGATGATTCAAAATAATCTCGACCCCGAAGTTGCCCAATTTCCTGATGAACTCATTACATATGGTGGCAACGGATCAGTCTTCCAGAATTGGGCGCAATATCGTTTAGTGATGCAATATCTCTCCATGATGACTGAACACCAAACCTTGGTCATGTACTCGGGCCATCCACTTGGACTCTTTCCATCCTCTCCAGCCGCACCTCGAGTGGTTGTAACAAACGGGATGGTCATACCGAATTATTCCAAGCAGGATGATTATGAGCGAATGAACGCCCTCGGCGTTACTCAGTACGGTCAAATGACTGCTGGCTCCTACATGTACATTGGACCACAAGGAATTGTTCATGGGACCACCATTACCTTGCTCAACGCTGCGCGTATGCACCTTGGCATCAAAGACACGGCATCGCTCAACGGGGTGACCTTCGTCACGAGTGGTTTAGGCGGAATGTCCGGTGCCCAAGCAAAAGCAGCTACAATTGCAGGCGCAGCATGTATCATTGCAGAAACCAACCAACACGCAGCTCACAAGCGACACCAACAGGGATGGCTCACGACAGTGACTGATTCGATCGATGATGCTATTGACCAAATGGTTAAATCTGCAATCGAAAAGAAAGCTATCTCGATTGGTTTTGTCGGAAATATCGTAGAATTGTGGGAACGGTGCGTTGAACGAAACATTCGAGTCGACTTAGGAAGCGACCAAACGAGTTTGCACAATCCCTACCAGGGAGGATACTACCCCGCTGATTTCACATATGAACAAAGCACGAATATGATGGTCAACGAACCAGAACGCTTTGTCAGTGAAGTACAATCAACACTTCGCCGCCATGCTGATGCGATCAACGTCATGTCGGAGCGCGGGATGTATTTTTGGGATTACGGAAATGCATTTTTGCTCGAAGCATCGCGTGCAGGTGCAGATGTACTCAATGACAATGGAGACTTCCGTTATCCCTCATATGTCGAGGACATCATGGGCCCTCTTTGCTTTGACTACGGATTTGGCCCTTATCGTTGGGTTTGTGCGAGCGGAAAAGCCTCGGATTTACAAAAAACAGACCTAATCGCCGCACGGGTATTACGAACTATGGCCGATAATGCTCCAGATGAAATTCGGCAACAAATACTGGACAACATACGCTGGATTGAACAGGCAGGAGATAACGACCTCGTTGTTGGAAGTCAGGCAAGAATTTTGTATGCCGACGATATTGGCCGAAGGGAAATTGCGCTCGCCATGAATCAAGCAATTGCCTCTGGAGAATTGGAAGGCCCAGTCATACTCGGTCGCGACCACCATGATGTTTCGGGCACTGATAGTCCATACCGAGAAACTGCCAACATACGTGATGGTTCAATGTACACTGCGGATATGGCCGTACAGAATGTCATTGGTGATGCATTTAGAGGCGCCACTTGGGTCAGCGTTCACAACGGAGGTGGCGTTGGATGGGGCGAAGTGATTAACGGCGGTTTTGGATTATTATTGGACGGAACTCCGGATGCAGAGAGGAGGTTGCTCTCCATGCTACACTGGGATGTTAACAATGGAGTTGCAAGAAGAGCATGGGCCCGCAATGAAGGAGCCGTTTCAGCAATTCATCGTGCGATGGAACTTGAACCGTTATTGATGATCACAACACCACACCATGTGGCTGAGGATGTTCTTCAACACCTGCGGAAGGTGATGAAATGAGCGAACCTCATGTGATTTATCTTGATGGTGAAACGCTAACACCTGCTGAAATTATCATGATTGCACGTCAACGTGCAACAGTAGAGGTTTCTCAGGATGCTTGGCCCAAAATTCATGCAGCGCGTGCCGTTGTTGAACGCATTCTCGAAGATAATGAAACTGTTTACGGAATCAATACTGGATTTGGGGCACTCGTACACGAGCGTATTTCCCAAGATGATTTGGCTCAGTTGCAATTGAACCTGATTCGTTCCCACGCTACTGCAATCGGACCTACAATGAGTGTTGAGGCAGTTCGATGCATGATGGTCATCCGGCTCAATTCATTATGCAAAGGCCATTCAGGTATCCACCCTGACTGCATCAATCAACTGGTACTTTACCTCAATTTAGGAATCCACCCCTCAGTTCCGCGAATTGGCAGTTTAGGGGCAAGTGGTGACCTTGCTCCGCTCTCACACCTCGCATTAACTCTCATCGGAGAAGGTGAAATTTTGGTGGATGGAGGGGCTACTCCAACGACCATTGCATTGGACGAACATGACCTACTCCCAATCAGCCTCACCGCTAAAGATGGTCTTTCACTCATCAACGGTACGAGTCAGATGTGTGCCTTTGCCATTCTTGCTCACCAATCACTGGGCGAATTGCTCACATTAGCTGATGTGATTTTGGCAACCTCAATGGAAGCCCGCAAATGCAGCCTGACACCATCGAATCCTCAGGTCCACCTTGCGAGACCTCATCCAGGTCAACAAACGGTCGCTCACAGACTCAATACCTTACTCGCTGAATCACCAATCATGGAAAGTCATGCCGAGTGTGACCGTGTACAAGACCCCTATTCATTTCGATGTGCACCTCAAGTGCATGGTGCGATATGGGAATCTTACCGTCGTCTTGACGATATGCTTCGTATTGAAATCAATAGTGCAACTGACAACCCACTTATTTTCCCTAATCCGTCAGATCCTGGTGTGAATGAAGTTCTTTCACAGGGAAATTTCCATGGTGAAATAGTTGCTATGGTTTGCGACGGGATGACGCTTGGAATCTTTGAATTGGGTTCTATATCTGAACGAAGAATGGACCAAATGCTTGACCCTTCTCGTAGCGAAATGCCAGCATTTTTGGCGAAGAACTCGGGCTTGGAATCGGGGTTGATGATAGTGCAATATGTCGCAGGGGCCTCCTTATCTGAACTGCACGGCCGAACAGGCCCTAGAACCGCATTTTCCACATCAACATCTGCAGGACAAGAAGACCATGTCAGCATGGGTGCAACCTCTGCATGGAATCTATTAGAAGCAACACAACATTTGGCGGAAATTCTAGCCTGTGAGAGCCTTATTGCTTGTGAGGCCCTTGAGCACGAAGCCTTGGAACCCGCCGCGCATGTTCGGGGTTTCAAAAACTTGGTTCGTACGATCGCCCCCCCTCTTGATGAAGACCGCTCGACATCAAAAGAACTGATTGAGTTGAGCCATCACTTGCAACATGGCGGATGGCTTGCCCGGCTTGAGGCAGAATATGGGCGGTTATCTCGAGGCGAGGATTTCTTCTAAGCGGTGTTGGACATCTTGAACGGATGAAAGTTGCATGATTTGGAAGGTCATAATTTCCCGTTCTGTCACGCTTAATTTATCGTGGTTCGTTTCAACCACACGACATAAATCGACGGCAAGTCGTACCATGGATTCTACTCCCGCATAGATTGTGTGGGCCTTGTCCATATTATCCGTAGCCATGGCGGGCTCCAGTTCAGAAACGTCAATACCCATACGCTTCCACTGCAGCATTCGCTTTGAAAGGATTGTTTTGTTAAATCCTCGACGTGGTAACGAAACCAATTGAACGAGTTTTCTATCCTCTTGTGAATTTTCATTTGTTCCGCTTTGTACCTGATGATCCTCAACAGTGGTTTGTTCTTCTGACGAATTAACATCATGTAGGGTAGGTGGCTCAACTGAAGGGGCAATGGCGTGTAGTCTCGGCCAAAAACGAGATGAAAATACGAGGGGGTCGACGACAAAAATGACAGCGTGATTTCCGTCTCGGCAGTGACGATCGAGGCGCTGAAGAAATTGAAGAACTGCTTCTTCACCATCATTGTTCACCATCCAATCTAAGCCTTCGACAATGGCATAACTAGGGGCATTGACGAGTTCGTGGCTGAGCACACGTTCAATATCCTCGCACCGTGGTGCAATCGCTGATGGAGAATCGTGTTCACTCAACCAGAAACATTGCGTCCCCGAAGGCGAGACATGGCGCAATAGCGCACGTAGTGGGAGTCGGCTGATACAAATTCGCTTAACATCAATGACTTCAGTGGCACTTTCAAACCACGAATAGGCAGCATCATGCGACACCTGTTCCAGTGTGAACAAACCTTGCAATTCAAGCACCCTCCTGTCAAAGCCAGGAGGAACTGTTCTAAGGAATTAATCCTTGAAAACGATAAAAATCCCATCAAGCATTATAATTGGAGACGCCCTCCAGTGAAACGGTGGAACGATGAGTGATGACAATAAAGATACTGTAGCCATGGCAGAATGTGGTTCGTGTCGAACCGTAATACCGTTGGATTCAACAGAATGCCCAGAATGCCAAACCAAGTTTTCGGGGGTTTCTGAAGAAGCACTCGGAGAATGTGGGGCGTGCAATAAATTAGTGCCACTTGATTCAACCCGTTGCCCTGAATGTGGTGTCGTATTTGTCGCTGATGACGTCGTCGATATACTTCGGAAGTGGGTCCACGATACGGGTATTCAAATTCGTAAATTATTTGAGAAATTTGATACGAATTCAGACGGTATGATCGATTCATCAGAGTTGAAAGCAGGATTGCTCAGCCTCAACCTCGCAGATTTACCCCCCAGCCAAGTAGATCGTTTGGTTCAAGAAATAGATGCAGATGATAACGGAGTCATTGACCTTGATGAATTTGAAACGATTCTTCACGGAGAACACATTGAGCATTCCAATGTAGATGGAAATCCCGGAGACGTCGAAGAAATAGAGGAAGAAGACCAGGTAGAATCGGATGATTCGGAAGATGTGGTCGAAGAGTCGTCCGAGGAATTTGAGGACGACCAGAGCGAATCTGAAGAAGAAGTTGAAACTGTGGAAGAAGAATCAGGAACCTCTGAAGAACACGAAGATGACGATACTGAAGCAGAGATGGACGACGAGGATTTCGATATTGAGGATGAACAAGCAGGTGAGGTTCAGAGCCCACTCCACGCACTTGTAGCAATCATGGATGAGCATGATATTTCTGTTCAACGCATGTTCAATGACCTTGACAAAGACGGAAATCGACACGTATCGATGGATGAATTACGAACCGCTCTTACGACCGACTATGAAGATGTATTTGACGGAGAGGATATCGAGGCACTCATTGAGCAATTCGACACTGACAATGATGGAATGATCGACATAACGGAATTCATTGGAGCCATAGAAGAAATGGATGAAATCGTTGAATCCATCATCGATAAACCATTCCCAAGTCCTATGCAAAAGCGTATGATGTCCAAGCGATGGAATGATATTGTGTGGCCAATTCTGCACACAGTATTTGGTATTGCCATTGCTGTTCTTCTTGTCAACGGCCTCGTAGGTCCTGTTGATGGAAGTGGAGGGGCCGTAATTTATGAGTCCAATGGAATTGTTCCAACTTTTGACATTTCTGAAGGCGACTCATATCCTTGTGATGTGAAATATCAGGAAGGTGGTTGTGACAATTCACTCACACCTCTTGCAGGCGATTCATCATCCATGCCAAAGGGATTCTATTGGGACGGTATTTTGTTTATTCTTTTGTCAATGGTTGGATTGATAACCTCGCTTTTCTTGCATTTGGTCAAAGCACCATCATGGCGTGCGCGTGCCAAGGCTATGAAGGAAGTCGAAGATGACAGGGCTGATGCAGCTGATGGGGAACCAGCAGAGGATGAAGAGGATGCTGATTCCGATGACAGTAACGATGTTGTCGACGAACCCGTAGATGAGGAAGATGAAGACTACGAAGATGAGGATTCTGAGGATTCAGAAGATGATGATGCTGAAGGCGGCGATGATGCGGACGATGAAATTGACATCGGGTCTCATGTAGGTCTTGTCTTTGATGATGAGGAAGTGTTTGGCACCATCTTAGAATTTGATGATGACGAAGGAACTGTCACCATTGAGGAAGATGGCAGTGGCGACCTCATTACTGGATATCAAGAAGATATGTTCGTTGAGTGAGAGCATGAATTCGGACCCTATCGAGGCATATTTTGGATTGACAACATGCCCCGTCTGCGGATGCTTGGACCGTAAAGGGACATACAGGTGTCATGAATGTGGTACATTTCATGCAGGCTCAATAATGGAAGAACGTGAGCCTCCAGCAGAGGTGATCGTTGAAGAAAAAGAACCACTGGACCCCAGCATATATTCTCTGGGACCGGGGGCTGTTTTACCTGAAGAATCATTTGAAGAGTCAGAAGATGTCAAATCCTGGGAGGGAGGGTCTACCGACTTTTCATTCGATGATGACGATGAACCACCCATCAAGGTATCGAAACCTGCGCAAATACAGGTTGATGTCCTCCACGATGAAGATTAACTAAAAGTTATTCAAAACTCAAATAATATTATCTTCCTTCATAAAAAAATCAAAGGATAATCAAGAGTGGGCTCGGAGAGAATCGAACTCTCGATCTTTGCCATGTCAAGGCAACGTCATAAACCCCTAGACCACGAGCCCTAGGTATCCTTGCCACCGAAGGATTGTATTAAACCAATTCGGTGCAGACCTGTACGAATCAACTGATGATTTTTGAGATCTTTCCGGTACATCCATCTTGGGAGCAAAAGCCAGCCATTCTCGTTCGTCCGTTTTTCATGACGATTTCTTTTCCGTCGCGAATGGGGCCGTAGGTTTTACACTTGAGGCAATAGCCTTCGATTGCAGACATGATACTCATCGTTCCCTGAAAGGTTGGTGATTTGAATACTTCCCTTTGAATATCCAAAAAATTGCCAGTTTTACTCAAAAAGTAGGGGGTCGGAGGGTGAAAGATTAATTTCTTTGGGAGATTCAGAATACAGAATACTTCTAAACGGCAGACTGCAAGGCAGATATGCTCAATATTCGTTCATCGCTTCTTACAATTTTCAGTTAAATGACGCATAACTCACATTATGCGACATCATGTGGGCGGGGGATGAGGTGGATCGCCCTCAATCCAGAATTTTAAACTCATTCTGTTCGATTTCAAAGATTCCGACAAGCGGTGGGCCCAAGAGGAGTGTCTCTATTCCGCCATCTTGAACATCAAGCGATTTCTTGATTTCGTTTGAAATCCTCTTCCACGCCTCAGGTGTAGTAAATGCGGACTGAACGAGCAACATGGTGTCATCTTCAGCTCCTTGTCCTATCCAAGCACCAAGACAGCCATCTTGACGTCGTTTATATTCCAGGCGCGCCTTGATCATTCGTCGTAATCGAGCCGAACTTCCTTTCTTTCCGGAACATACGATTGTTTCCATCCAAACCATGATTATCACCTATTTGATGTTTGATTCATATTTAATTTAGTTTATGCTCGTAGTATAGTTAATTGATAATCAGTGGGCGATGAAGGAGCCATTGAGCACGGTAGCTGAAAATGGAGAGTGGCTTGGTTTCAAACAAAAGGACTCCCAGTGCGGACTATCAAGAATATTCAAATTTGCGAGACCACCTTCTTTGATAATCCCGTGTTCGCCATTGGGGTGTGGTGTACTCTGAGCCGCTGTCACCGTCATTGCAGCTAATACTTCGAGAGGTTGTACTTTACAGCGTTGCACCATCAACGATGCGATAAAAGGAAGGCTGAGAGTTTGGCAGTTTGGATTGAAGTCTGTCGCCAATGTGTAGGGGATGTTATGAGTATGTATTTGATCCATATTTGGCCACGTATCGCCCATCGCGTAGGGAGTTCCCGGCAAAAAGCCAGTCAAAACACCTGCATCCTTCATGTTGAGCCGTTCGTCAAGCGGCGTATGATAGGCATGGTCGGCGGTTTGGACTTTTAGTTCCGCTGCAAGAGCCCCACCTCCTGAACTCTCAAATTCATCGATGTGCATACGCAATTCAAGGCCAGAGCTTCTCGAAGCACGAAGTATGTCTTCACTATTCTCAAGACTGAACCATCCTGGTTCACAGAACACGTCGGCTGAGCGAGCTATGCCTTGCTCCACAATAGCGGGTAATTGTTCACCCATGAGGGCGTCCATGTAATCTCCGTGATTCATACCATGCGGCACATCATGAGCTCCCATCCAGGTCGGGTCAAGTGACGGTAGATCTCCATCTGAACCAAGGCGAGAAATGACGTCTAACAGTTTCAACTCGGTTTCAGTGTCAAGCCCGTATCCACTTTTGACTTCCATGTGAGTTGTCCCAGACCTCAATGCTTCTCGGAGACGAATGTAACCCTCCTGATGGAGATGTTCAGTGGATGCTTGCCGTGTACTGTTGACGGTTGATTGTATGCCTCCACCCATTGCACCGATATCTCGGTATGATTTTCCTTCGAGCCTCCAACGAACTTCCTGTGACCGATCGCCCGACCATAAAAGATGGCTGTGTGCATCAATAAGCCCAGGTATGATGGCTCGCCCGTTGAGGTCGATGATGCGGTGGCCAGATTGGGTTCCATATTCTGATTCAAGTTCCGATGATTCTCCAATTTTAATTATTCTGTCCTTTTCTATAATAATTCCCTTTCCAATCGGAGATACAGTATTTTCATAATTTGGAGGTGAGAGGGCGTCCGCTGAAGAAAAATGAACCATGGGTCCGCAATTGAGTAAGAGGGTCCGCACAAACATCTCTTAACGAAGAGGGTTGAAGAACAATGGCTTTCTCGGAATACTATGGGAACATGGACTCTCGGCATTGAAACAACGGCCCACACGCTCTCGTTCGGACTTGTGGACTCCGAGGGGATGCCATATCCTGCCGCATCGGACACGCTACGTCCAGATCAAGGTGGCATCCACCCTCGAGAAGCCGCAGATCACCACAAAGATGTGGCATCATCATTGTTCAAAAAAGTGATGGAAATGCATTCAATTACACCATCGAATATTGGTGCAGTAGCCTATTCTCAAGGTCCTGGACTCGGCCCGTGTCTCCGTGTAGGTGCAGCAATTGCGCGTGGCTTGGCAACAAAGATGGATGTGCCACTTATCGGCGTCAATCATTGCGTTGCGCACATTGAAATCGGACGCCAACAATGTGGTTGTGATGACCCCGTTCTCCTTTATGTGTCGGGGGGAAATACGCAAGTTATTGCTCGCCTCAACGGAAGGTATCGCGTGTTGGGTGAAACACTGGACATTGGCATCGGAAATATGCTTGATAAATTTGCACGCAACCAAGGAATCCCTTTTCCAGGCGGCCCTAAGATAGAACAATTGGCAGCAGAATATCTTGAACAAAACCCCTCGCCGACGATGGAAGGGCTGCAACTGCCCTATGCCGTTCGAGGGATGGACCTCGCGTTTTCAGGCTTACTGACGGCTGCACAACGATTAATCGATAACGGCGCCCCTCTCAACGCAGTATGTTGGTCACTTCAAGAGCATGCATTTGCTTCCTGTGTTGAAGTTGCAGAACGTGCAATGGCTCACACAGGCAAATCAGAACTTCTCCTCGGAGGAGGCGTGGCATGTAATAATCGCATGAGAGAGATGTGCAGCCTCATGGCCTCTGACCGGGAAGGCACTTCCCATGCACCACCTCGTATGTATTGTATCGACAATGGTACCATGATTGGCCTGCTCGGATGGTTGGAGTTGCAAAAGAGAACCACGCCACTAGAAGAGAGCGCTATTGACCAATACCTGCGAACCGACCAAACACCTATTGTTTGGTCTTGAGGCGAATCAATCCCATACGGTTTTAATGGGTGGGCTGACACACTCCGATGGGGGAATAGCCAATCGAACGACGTCGCGGCCGTAAAGAAGAGTTCAATCCCTTCGCCAAAGATGCATCGCAACAGGCACGACGTCGTCGTGATGAGCGCGAGCGTCAAAACGCCCGACGACCAACTCCAGTCCCCGAAGTTGTGGAAGAAAAGCCCAACATCAAAGCTGACCTTGAACGAAAGCAGCGGGAAGCAAAAGAAAAACTCATCCAAAAAGGTGATGTGGTGGCCCCAGAGATCCAACCAGCAGCCCTCCCTAAACAACCTGTCCGCGTTGATAAAAGTGCAAAACCAGTCAATCAAAGTCGGGAAGATCGTTTAGCTGAATTACGCAGAAAATCCGAAGCCCTCAAGAAAGCAGCACCGTCCGCACAATCGGCCGAACTTACCCCCGTGGAGGCTGTCGAACAAGCCGTAGAATCTCTCGAAATTGAAGATTCAGAACATGAGGCGTTGATGGAAAGCACACTCTCTCCCATAGTACCTGACGATGCCCCCATTAAGGTGAAGAATATTTTCAAACAAATTGAAACAAAGGTTGTCAAGCCCGACAACCGACGCCGAGGAAGACGACGGTTTGACAAGAAAGGAGGGGGCCGTCAGAAGCAAGAAAAGCGGCTCAACCGTCAAAAATACCTTGAATACAAATATGCGGCAAGGGATATTCTTGATAATCCAGAAGTTCCAGAGGAGCATCGATCAAACGTTTTGGGTCAAATATGGGCCAAAGGCGAACGTGTCAGTATTGAAGAATCACTGACATTCATAGAACAAAAAGAAGCAGAACTCGTGCTACCTTCTACGGTAGCCGATTCGCTTCGAGACCTCGTCAAAAGAATGACAACAAGGAGATGAATATAATGACGGATATTACCATAGAAGAAAACACAGTTGCAAGCGTCCACTATACAGGTACATTGCCTGATTCCGGGGAAGTTTTTGATTCAAGTGAAGGCCGAGACCCGCTGACGTTCCTTGTCGGTCACAAACAGATGATTCCTGGTTTTGAAGAAGAAATGATGGGTGCTAAAGTAGGAGAACGTCGCGAGTTTACATTGACCTCCGACCGCGCTTACGGTGGCCGTGATGATGATGCGGTTTTGCAAATTCCCCGCGATAATTTTGCTCAGCTCGAAGGAGAGACGCCATTGGAAGTTGGTATGCAACTCGTTGCACAGATGCCTCATGGGCCCTCGCCCTTCACTGTCACTGAATTGACAGATGATACTGTCACTGCAGATTTCAACCACGCACTTGCAGGCCAATCACTCACATTCTCGGTTGAAGTAGTTGAGCTCCGAGCTGCATCAGAAGAAGAACTCGCCCACGGTCATGCACATGGTCCAGGCGGCCACCACCACTGAGACGAAAGCGAGTCTTGATGAAGTGCCTTTGCTTGTGAGTAAGCATGGGCGACCTACGAAAGGATACTTGGGAATCCTTGAGTGGCTTGACGCTTCCATTAACCGGCCGTATTCCATCAGAACCTACCTCCATTTCTGACGCAGGTTCACCACCCTACACCAGAGGAATACACGAAACGATGTATCGTTCGCGATTGTGGACCATGCGCCAGTATGCTGGGTTTTCAAGTGCAAAGGAAACCAATGAACGATTCAAACTCCTCCTAGAGCGGGGTCAAATGGGCCTCTCAGTGGCTTTTGACTTACCAACTCAACTCGGGATGGATGCGGATGATGAACTCTCTTTTGGTGAGGTCGGGAAAGTAGGCGTATCTATTTCATCGGTTGAAGATATGAAAGAACTTTACGATGGGATTCCACTAGATCGAGTCAGTAGTTCTATGACAATCAATTCACCTGCTATGATCGTGTTAGCAATGTACATCGTAGCTGCAGAAGAACAGGGCGTCAGCATGGATCAACTTAGAGGTACCATTCAAAATGATATACTCAAAGAGTACATTGCTCGAGGAACCTATGTTTTTCCACCCAAGCCGAGCATGCGATTGATTACTGATATTTTCGAATATTGTTCACAACATGTCCCTCGATGGAATACAATTTCAATCTCAGGCTACCATATCAGGGAAGCAGGTTCGACTGCCGTTCAGGAATTAGCATTCACGCTGTCAAATGCTATTGCCTACGTAGATGCTGCAATTGAATCTGGTTTGGAAGTCGATGATTTTGCACCTCGCCTATCCTTCTTCTTCAATTGTCACAATGATTTCTTTGAGGAGATTGCAAAGTTCCGAGCCGCCCGAACCCTATGGTATGATTTGGTTCAGAAACGATACAAACCAACGAATCCAAAATCATCCATGTTGAGATTTCACACACAAGTTGCTGGTGTCAGCCTAACTGCCCAACAACCCCTCAACAATATCTCTAGAGTAACCATACAAGCACTCGCTGCCGTGATTGGCGGAACCCAAAGCCTCCACACAAACTCATATGACGAGGCTTTAGGTTTGCCCACAGAGGCATCGGCAACGGTAGCATTGCGGACCCAACAAATCATTGCTGAGGAATCAGGCGCTGCAGATGTGGTTGACCCGATTGGCGGGTCATATTATGTTGAAGAATTGACGAAAGAAATATACAGCCGAGCGCTGCATGAGATTGAAGCTATTGAACGCAAAGGTGGTGCCATGGCTGCGATAGAACAAGGGTGGCAACAACAAGAAATTCATCAATCGGCCTATCGTTATATGAATGAAATTGAGCAAAAACAACGTAACATAGTAGGCGTAAATCACGGTGTTATGGACGAATTACAAGAAATCCCAGTGATGCAGATCAATCCCAAAATAGGAGATGAACAAGCAGCCAAGTTGAAAACACTCCGGGCAAATCGTAATCAAGAACTCGCTGAATCATGCCTACAGAAGATTCGAAATGGTATTGTTGACGATGATAACCTCTTCCCTCATGTCATTGAAGCTGTGCGCGCTCGGTGTACACTGGGCGAGATTATGAACGTCATGAAAGATGATTTTGGAACCTACATGGCTCCGAGTGGATTTTAGGTGATTCGAATGGATTTTGGCCCGATTTACATTGACCACATTGGTATCGCTACGACAAATCTTGACGAAGGGAGTCGGTTTTGGTCACTTCTTGGTCTGTCGCAAGGTGCTGTAGATGAACGAGTCGAAGATCAGGGAGTAATAACTCGGTTCTTCGCAACAGACAAAGTAGGGGGGGACGCTCATCCACCCAACATCGAGTTGCTTGAACCAACCGGCGCAGATACGCCGATTGGTAAATTTCTAGAAAAGAGGGGGGCTGGAATTCAACAACTCTGTTTGAGTGTTTCCAATCTGACGTTATTGCTGGATTATCTTAAGGAAAACAACATCCAATTGATCGATGAAGAACCCCGTAAAGGAGCTGGTGGCCATTGGATAGCCTTCGTCCACCCTCGTTCAACCGGTGGCGTCTTGGTTGAATTAACACAACGTGAATCAACTTCGTAGAACAGAATGCCTATAATCGGCCTCGGTGAGTTGCTACCTGATGAGGACCTGCGTTGACCAACTTCTTGCGCTACCACACATAGATGCACCCAGGCTCAAAGGCGAAGTCAGTTATCTGGCGGGTCGCTTAGAACAACTCCGATTGCAACGTTCAATCACCAACGAGGCATATTTGGACGCTGGTGCAATTCAGGGAGCTATTGAAATGGTGGCTAACATGATCGATATGGGTGTTGGTCAGACAGAGATTCAAGAACATCTTAGGTCAACATTACAGCGTGCCCAACGTATTGAAAACAAGCATCCTGGGCTCAATTGGGCCGTTGAATCTGGACGAGCGAGTTGAAATTGATATGGAGCAATCCTTGCTCAGCGTCCGTGATGTGACGAAGTCGTTCGGTGAAATAGAAGCCTTGTCCCATGTATCACTTGACATTTTTGAAGGCGAGATTATTGGCCTTGTAGGTTCCAATGGCGCAGGAAAGACAACGCTTCTCAGGCTACTTTCAGGAGTCTACCGGCCATCATCGGGGTCCATAACGCTCGGTAATGGTTCACCTGTATCAGAAAGCCGTCAATATCTTGGAGTTGTACCTGAGAGTACTGGATTGTATTCGCGCCTAACTGCATGGGAAAATATTCGTTACCATAGCAGATTGTACGGGGTGAGCGATGATGAAGCATGGAAACGTACCTCATTCTTTGCAAATCACCTTGGAATGTCAGATTCATTGGGCCGCCATACCAAGGGCTTTTCGCGAGGAATGCGTCAAAAGACCGCTCTCTTGCGAGCACTTGCTCATGCGCCAAGAGTTCTTTTGCTTGATGAGCCTACAGCTGGACTCGATGTGACAAGCGCAAGAACGGTTCGACAACTGGTTGAAGACCTCGGCAAACAAGGCGGGACCGTTGTCTATTCAACCCATCAACTTGCTGAGGCCGAACAAGTCTGCAATAGGATTGTCATCATACACAACGGTGAAGTCCGAGCAGACGGAACCCCTCAAGAATTGATGGAACGGACCGACACGCAACGACTTGAGGATGCATATGTCAATTTGACACATGACCAAGCTCGTATACGAACGGAAGACGCTAAACCCATGTCAAAATGGGCGAAGTGGTGGAGAGGGTTATTTACGCCAAAAATACCATTAGGGGTGATTGAGGATGAGTAATTCAGCCCTCCGAATTGGAACCATCGCCAAGAAAGAATTGGTCGAATTCGTCCGGGATTGGCGAACCATTGTCGCCATTCTCATTATTCCGTTGTTAATGTTCCCACTCCTGTTCATTTTGTTCCCTCTTCTCCTCGCATCTGAAGCCGCTGAGATGGAGAATGTCATGGTGGAAGTGATCGTTCAGTCCAATGATTTACCCGCAGAATTGGGTTTATCATTCAACGCATCCAACATGAATGTCACGTATGAATCACTTTCAGACCACGAATATCTCTCTACGCCTGGGGAGGATCAACAGCGATTGAGAAATTCAACAATTGATGCGATTGTACGACTCAGAGGGAATGGAACCGTGCTTGAATATTCAATCCTCTACATGTCAACATCTGAACAAAGTCAGGAAGCGAGAAGCCGTACATATGAAGTTCTATCACAATGGGAACTAAACGAAACGGAACGACGAATCGTTGCGGCAGGCCTTGATCCGAACGAAACACTGGACCCACTCCAATGGAACGGGGATTTTGCTGAAAGTGATGTTGCAACACAAGGGGAACAAGCAGGAATGGCTCTCTCCCTGTTCATACCGTTGGTACTTGCAGTATGGACGTTCTCATCTGCCATTCAACCTTCCATAGATATGACTGCGGGAGAACGTGAACGCGGCACACTTGAAGCCTTGTTGGGTTTACCGTGCAGCCGTATGGAATTACTGTTTGGAAAGTGGCTTGCTGTTGCGACCATCACTGGCGTAGGCGTCCTCCTGCAAGTTGCAGGGCTCTTGTTTGCGATTGGTTATTTAGCATCGTCAGACCTCATATCCGCACCGACGGTTTCACTCGCTGCATTGATGCTCCTCATCGTCGCAGTTCTCCTGTTTGCAATTATGGTCGTTGCTTTTGAACTCGCGCTCGCTATGCGCTCACATAGTGTGAAAGAAGCTGGTTCAATTCTCGGGCCTGCATTGCTCTTGATTCTCTTTCCGGCTCTGTTCACACAGGTCATCAATCTTGATGGAATCGAATCCTTCTGGTTTGCCATACCCGTCGTGAATGTATTGCTTGCATTGAGGGAATTACTCATGAATCGAATCGTTGGCACCCATATCGTAATTTGGTTGGTCAGTTCAACCCTATATGCCTTGGGTGCTGCTTTCTATGCTGCTCGCCAGTTCAAACGCGAAGATATTGTCACAAGCCTGTCTTAAGCACCAAAGGCAAGCAAACTTTCTCGTACAACTTTGAGGATTAGGTCAATTTCTTCACTTGTTATGTTAAAATGTGGAGTAAATCTAAGTGCATTTTTACCGCCATGGATTACGCCCAAACCACGTTTCCTGCACCATGGTTCAACAGCGTGCTGACCAACAACGGGGAAGCGGGAAGGTTCGAGTTCTGCACTGCAGAGAAGCCCCGTCCCTTGCACTTTGGTTATGACATCTGGAAATTCTGCCTGTAAGGTCTTGAGTTTGGCTACAAATTCATCACCGCGGTCTCGGATATTTTGTCTTAAATCAGGCGTAATCCGGTCGAGAACAGCCACAGCGGTTTCAAGGGCTCGGGGATTGGTTGTCATCGTGTTGCCATAGATTCCAGTTACGTAGAGCGAAGATGCGCGTTCGTTCATGCCGAGGACAGAAAGTGGATATTGGCCTGCATTCATTGCTTTCGACCAGGTTTCGAGATCTGGTGCTTCACAATCGGAAAACCCATCATAATCAATGACGGACAAGGTGCCTTGTCCCCGAATTCCTGCTTGAATTGAATCTACGAGGAGGAGGCTGCCGTGCTCGAGCGTCCGTTGGCGGGCTGCATCGTAGAATTCTCGCGTGACGCACTGACCTGGGTTCCCCTCACCCTGTACCGGTTCAATGGCGAGTAATTCAATGAAGACACCGTGACGTTCTGCGTGATCGTAAGCAGCATGCATCGCCTTGACGTCATTAGCAGGAATCAATATGAGGTTATCTCGATTCTGGAAACTGGCCAGGTGAGCATCATATTTCCCTTTACAAGAATGTGACATTTGAGCGGGGCGGTCTGTACGACCGTGAAATCCTTGCTCAATAGCCATAATTTTGATTGTATGACCCTCATAGCGACCGCCTGGTTGCGTCATCAACTTTGCATTAACATCAGCGATTCTCAAACTAACTGTGACGGATTCTGAACCACTGTTCATGCAAATGAATTTGTCAAATGGGCAATGCCCGTGGGTATGGCCGAGCTCTCTGCGAAGCCGTTCCTCCAAGCGCTTTTGAGAAAATGATGCCGTCATGACATTCGCCATGACCCAATTATCCGACATTGAATCAATGATTTCTTGCGGCCCATGACCCGCCCCGAGCATGCCGTATCCACCGTTGTCATGTACAACTGCTCCGTGAGATGTAATGACCCAAGGACCTCGTGCTGCGATGGCTACATACGGATTCACGGTATCTGGGTTGTAGAAGTTGACAAAACCAGCCTGAAGGTCATGAATGAGTTGATCTTCGGATTGACCGAGATATCGGTCACCGAATTCCCCACTCAACTCGAGGTAACGCTCGTATCCGTTGGCAATGGCCATTCCGAGTTTAGGATCGTGTTCTAAAAAGAAGAGAATTTCTTCCTTGGATAATCCAGGAGTCGTTATACCGCCCATTTGAGACCGGATTTCATCCAATGAAGTCAAGGCATCACTTGCGAGCGTGCTTTGCATAACCATATGTCCTTGAAGGACTCCTTTGAACATTGGCCTCAAAAGCGTTACAGTCGCACTGTTCTTTCTGAACAATAATAGCATGGTAATACTATGGTAATACTTATACGCAGTTGATAGGAGGAGTCAACGTGCCTAAGATTTCATTGGACATGCCAGCAGAACTGGTCGAAGACCTTCGAAACCATGTGGGAGACGAGAAAAAATTTGTGAGTTTGGCAGACGCTGTGCGAACAGCTTGTCGCAAATTGCTCGACCAACTTGATGAAATTGATGCAAGGCACGGACGATGAGGGTTCATCATGGCAACAAAGGACGAAGCAATGAAGGCTGTCAAAATCCTTCTTGAATACATAGAAGGGGAAAAGTATGTTGAGCGCGAAGGGCTTATGCGGACACCGGAACGTGTTGTTGAATCGTGGGATGAAATCTTCGCTGGATACAAGATGGATTCAACAGAGATCTTGGAGGCAACCTTCAACGCTGAAGGATATGATGGAATTGTATTACTCAGGAATATTGAGTTCACTTCAATGTGTGAGCATCACCTCCAACCTTTTCGCGGACGAGCTCATATCGCCTACATTCCAATTGAACGTATTGCAGGCATCAGTAAACTCGCCCGTATCCTTGAACTGCATGCGCGACGCTTACAAAATCAAGAGCGTATAACGAAACATATTGCAGATGACCTTGAACGTGAGCTTCACCCATTGGGTACTGCAGTTATCATTGAAGCCTCGCATGGCTGTATGCAATGTCGTGGCGTAGCAAAACAACAAGCCATCATGACGACCTCTGCTATGAGAGGGGTGTTTTTCGAACGTCAAGAGGCACGTGCAGAACTTATGCAACTCATCCAACAGCCAAAACTTTGAGGGATTGCATGGATCCAGTTAATTGTCAGCGTTCAGGAAATGAGGTAGGCGACCAAGCTGAAGACCTTGCTTTTGAATACAACATTGTTGAAATTTTTCACTCTGTTCAGGGCGAAGGCTACAGATCTGGAATTCCCCATGTATTCATTCGATTCGGAGTATGCAACCTTAGGTGCGAGTGGTGTGATACAAATTTTGACGAATACGAAGTCCTTCCGGCAATCGAAGTCTTGGCGGAGGTTCTCAAGTACAACACGAAAAATGTGATTTTCACAGGTGGTGAACCCATGCTTAATGATTTGTGGCCACTTGCACGCCTCCTCAAACGAAGAGGATACCATCTTTCAGTTGAGACCAACGGCACCATTGCCGTTCCTGAAGGATTGATCGATTGGATTTGTGTATCTCCCAAAGACCAGATGTATCCCGGCGTTTCTATTCGACAACAAACTGGTGACGAATTGAAATGCGTTTATGTCGGCCAACCCCTGAAAATGTACGATGAATTACGCCAGGGTTTCGATCATTGGTTCCTGCAACCATGCTATGATGAAAACCAAAGCGTTGAACAAAATGGAACACTGTTCGCCTTGACCGAACAGGTTGTTAAGAACAATCCAGAGTGGAGATTGTCATTACAGACTCATAAGTGGATGGGTATATTGTAGGGGGGAAAACGATGTATGCAGTGATGGCTCTCAGTGGGGGAATGGATTCAACATCTTTGTTGTTGAACTTGCTCTCACGGAACATGACTGTCACATGTCTTAGTTTTGATTACGGTCAAAAGCACAAGATTGAACTTGAACGTGCTACTTCTCTGATCGAATATCTTCGTAGCCATGCCATCAACGTCCAACACCATACCATTGACCTCACATCAGCAACCGCACTTTTTACTAGTGATTTACTCAAAAGCGGTGACGAAGTACCCAAAGGCCATTATGAAGAAGAAAGCATGAAGGCAACGGTCGTGCCAAATCGCAATGCAGTTTTTGCGTCCTTGCTTTACGGTACTGCATTGTCATTGTCAACGGACCATGGTGAGGATGCCGTAGTCGCTTTGGGAGTACATAGCGGCGACCATGCAATCTATCCAGACTGTAGGCCTGAATTCTATCGCGCAATTGAACACGCCTTTGCAATTGGAAATTGGGGGAGTGAACGCATTTCATTTGAACTACCTTATCTCCAAGAAGATAAAGTAGGTATCTTGAACGATGCGATACAATCTATTGAAAAATTGGGCCTTAATTTTGATGAGGTTTTTCGGCGAACGATAACATCTTACGAACCCGATTCATCGGGTCGGAGCAATGGTAAAACTGGGTCAGATGTGGAACGCATTTTGGCCTTTCATGAGATTGGACGGATTGATCCCATCGAATATGTGAGCCCTTGGAATGAAGTACTGGAACATGCATTATCGGTAGAACAACAACACAGAGATGAGGAATACCGTGAACGTTTGACGCCCCTACAATATCATGTCACGCGTCAACAAGGTACAGAGCATGCCTTTACTGGTGAATACTGGAATGAACAACGTGGAGGGGATTATGTATGCATATGTTGTCAGACACTCCTGTTCAAATCGACAATGAAATTTGATTCAGGGTGTGGGTGGCCTTCTTTCCATAGCGAACATGAGGAGGCCAACATCAAACGATTGGAGGATCGAACACACGGGATGCTACGTGTTGAGGTGCGATGTGAACGTTGCGACGCTCATTTAGGTCATGTATTCAATGATGGCCCGAAACAGTTTGGTGGGGAACGGTATTGTATCAATTCAGCATCGATGATTTTTAGTGAATGGAGTGATGAGAATTGACGACAATTATCAGGCGATACGTAGAGACTGATACCGGTCATCGAGTCCCGAATCACAAATCAAAGTGCAAACACCTGCACGGACATCGATATCGATTTGAAGCAGAAATTGAGGGAGATATCGTTACACAATCCGGCGTTTCTGAAGAGGGGATGTTGATGGATTTCTCTGATATTAGCCATGTCCTTACGGTCTATGTTCACGATGTCATTGACCACGCATTTGTCCTCTATGAAGGCGACCACGAGGCTAGGCGGGCTTGCGAAGCAATGGGAGACGGGCACAGGACCGTCATCGTCCCATTCATTCCTACTGCAGAAAATCTGGCTAAGTGGGCGTTTGAACAGGTTCAACCACACATACAAACTGCCTATGGCAACCGCTTACAACTCGTGGCAATGCATTGCCGAGAGACGCCTAAGTCAATGGCAAGTTGGCGACCTTAATCAGTTCAATTTTCTCCGGTGGTGTTTCTTCCATTCTGGATTCTTAGAACTGAATTGCATCGCAGTTGTTCCTTCAACCAAGCCACCAATCAATCGCGTGGCTTCATCATCGGTTGGCATGCTTCTTGAGAGGGTGCGCTTCATGGTTTGTTCAAAAGAAAATTTACGTTCATCAGACCATGTCAAAGACTCAGCATATTGTTGAATCGCTTTCAAGAGTGTTTGTCGTAATTCAGGAGTCATGAGGCGATCAATAGAGACTATTTCTGGTAAGCCAGGGTCACTACCCAACGATGTATGGATACGATGCCTCTGAACTTCGTAGAGGATAGCATTAACAGCGTGGCTAAGGTTGGCAATAGGATAACCTTCCCAAGTAGGCAATGTCACCAAAAAGTCACACCGTGCCAAATCCTCTGTAGAGAGTCCCTTGCCTTCTTCACCAAAAATAATGGCTGCTTTTTGATTGGTATTTTCAAGCCGTTCCACCATTTCCCAAGGATAAACGAAATGACGGAATAATGTCTTATCGCCAACCTCGCGCTTCCCTGAAGTTCCCAACACAACGGAGCAATCTTCCGTTGCGTCAGCAATGCTGGAATGGATGGATGCGTTGTCGAGAACTGAGGATGCATGCTTGGCTCGAGCACGGGTGTCTCCATCGTCAAGTGCACAGTTCGGATGAACCAAGCGTAATTCAGAAAACCCATAATTCAGCATACTTCGGCATATTGCCCCCAAATTACCGGGGTGACTCACTCCTACAAGAACGACTGTTATCTCAAATGACCCCTTTGGGAGAGGTATGGATTGACGCTCACCCATTGGATTCACCATCGTTTAATTGATTCAAAAATTCAGCAATCCAACGTGGATCACAAACTTGGTAGATGAAAAAAAGGAAACCACCATCCACTCTATCGTCCATGACAATGGAACGCTTACGTAAATTGTGTTGCTGACGAAGGTATCGAATAAGTGCTTCTAAGACCTCTTGGTCGTCGCTATGGACACTTACCGGCATGCGGTCCCAATTGACCCGAACCGGCAATCACTCACCTTCAATCGGTTCGGCGTTGGCGGTAACGTGTGACGTACCCTGCAATCCAGTTGCGGAGTTTCTTGGAGTTCACGTCAGTGAGTTCAATGACCATCAACTTGTTGTGGTCAAAGTCTTCTGTGAATTTTTCACCATGTTCTTCGCAAAGGCGAATGGCACGGATTTTGATAAAACTTGGTCGAATATTTCCCATTTTGCTCACTCCTTCATCAATTTGACTTCAATAGGGATGTCAGGTTCGTCGTGGCGTGTTACCAACAATCGGACCTTACGTGGCGGATTTTCAATACCTCGCTTCCATATATGTTCGTTGACTTCTTGGTCAATGTAGACTTCTTCATCTTCGCGTACTTTGAGGTGACGAATCACTTGTTCACGGATGATTTGCATGGCCCTTGGCGCACGCTTGTAGCGAGTGATGTTCCATGCGTTACGCAGTGGGACAATGAGTTCTGATTCATTTGGTCGTGCCATATTTCATCACCTCATCGTTGGAGTTTACTGCGTCTCCACTGGTGTCGCTTGGGGTGAGACACCGTATTTCGGTCGGTCTTGAGCATGACCCAAACTGGGACACGCCTGTTCTGCTTTCCAACCTTCATGAGGCGGATTTTCTTTGCTGCTGGTTTATTCTTTGACATTTCGAGCACCTTCTCAGATTCTCCTGATGGACGCATTGCTGCGGCTCTTGGATTGGGAAACAAGCCATTGCTTGAGTGAAGCATCGCTCATGGGTGTTGTCAGTTGACCGTTTTGATGCATGAGAGCAAGAGACTCTTTGAGTGCGAGTGCACGCTTGGGCTCTACCATTGCGATGCGGGTAATCCGAGCACGCGCATCCGTTGAAAGTGCTTGGCGGAGGATTGCGTCGATTTGAGCTATCGTTTGCGCTTCTTCATGGGCGACTTCCTCGGCCTGCAATTGTTGCATGGCCTGTTCTTGCAGTTGATCTTGCATTTGTTGGAGGCGTTGAGCACGGATGGCAGCCAATTCATCATCTTGGTTTGCTGCCATTGCGGTCACCTCCTCAACTCCCTATTCAGTACTTGGAAAGGCCAGGATATTGTGCCTCAGTAATCTCACGAACGGAATGCGCAGTATTGTCGACAAGTTTCTGTCCAGCTGCAGTAATGCGTCGTCCAGCATAGAGTTGAACTGGACCGTCTTCCCCTTCAACGACTTTGGTTGGAACCTTCTCAACCAATCCCGCTTCCTCAAGTTGTTGAAGAGCAGTGCGAATGATGTGGCGTGATGCGACCCCAGGTGTGTTCGGGCCGACGCCGTTATCCTTCTTTCCGCCAAAGGACTGTGCCAAGTTGGTGACTCCAAGAGGGCCATTGCGAGCGATTTTGCGGAGGATAGCCGCCGTACGTTGGAACCACCAATCTTCCTGAGCAGGAGGGCGTTCTCGGTCCACTGCAGTCTTGACATATTGTGCCCAATCAGGCATTGAAACAGCGTCTTGTTCAGCCATAGCAAGTGCTAGGGCGGGGTTGAAAATCTCAGCAGGTATGTCATAGACGGTCGTCATAGCGAAGCACCAAGCAACATTGCGACCGTCCGCCCCTATATGAAAAGAACGGGTCAACCAATCCAATAAATTGGCTCATGGAGTCCGTTTCAAGGTTCAATATACAAGCCTTGATGAATACCCGCCTGCTGGAAAGGGTAATGAAGAAGGCTTTGGCACAGAATCCCAATCTGCTTCGAACCCTCATTGGGTTGTCAGTTACGCTCATTTTCATGCTCTCATATGCCGTTTATGGCGCTACTGTTTCTCCTTCTGTTTACATCTATCAAACAGAAGCCTCCGTCGATGAGTATGATGCATCACAGGCTGATGAAGATATCGAACGGAGTTACGACCAAGACACGAACACGACGACGTGGGCTTGGCAAGTCTTCGCTGATGGCGCAAACCTGACATGGGTAAATGTTACCGCTTCTGATTTATCTGACGGGGCTATCCTCAGGGTGACCAGTATCGCCATGCTTTACAGCCATGAGTTACTGGGAACGACCTATGATTTGGAAAATCCTCTCGAGGAAGGTTTCTCTTGCGCAGAATTGTGTTTCCACAACACTTCACACGAGCGTACGAGCCCAGATGGTGACGATCTAACATTTTACGGGTTGACATCAGTTGATCCCGCACGTCGTTCCAACGGCTCGGTTTTCGCACAAGACATCGCAGAGGCCGAAGAGAAATCCAGAGAGATGATTGAATACATGCACTCCCCATCCATCCTCAGGATCGAGGTTATAGAACAGGGAAACCGAACTACACAGCCCGTCATTACCGCTCTAACGGTGAATGAGGCTTTTTCCAGCGTCGAAGTATTCTCTGTTGATGCAGCGACAGAATTTCTTTGGGCTTTAGCAGCCGTTGTAGGTTGTTTTTCGATGGTATTGATTCCTTCATTTACCGTGTACTTTGCAGCACGCGCAAAAGAAAAGAAGACGGAAGCAAAACTTGCTCTGGCTCAAACGGAACTTGAAGGGGTGTTCAATAGTGAGCAATCCGCTGGCGAAAAGTGAAGCCATTGCTCTCATATAGATTGACTGTCCTCCATGTCAATGAGGGACATGCGCCGAATCCTACCTCTTTTCCTCGTCATCATGATGATGGGCTCTCCCATTGCAAACGTAGATTGGCTTGAAGAAAGGACGTCCATGCAGAGTCCGAGAAATTCCACGGGGGTGGATGTTCGGGTCACAGATATATCGGTTGCATACACGAACAGTGGGGATGAAGACAATTACAGAATGTTCTCGTCAAATCATCCAATTTTGGGTTTCAATCGACCTGCAGAACTCTATGTGATTGATTCGATGGTTAACGTGTCGACAACATTGACTGTGACAGTAGAAAATATCGGTACTTCTTCTTCTGGTGTTATCGATGTGAATGTGGTGTTACTCCACAATGAATATTCTTACTTTGAATTCGTTAATAGTACAGTCCAAATGGCTACACTTTCATCTGGCTCCAGCAATACCGCTGACCTCGTCATCATTCCGACATATGCGGGGAACCATACACTGATCATGCGTGCGACGTCTACGGTATCTGATGATGTGCCAAGCAATGATGCAATGTCACGAGGTTTCGCAGTTGGATATGATTACTTCAATTGCGATGCTACGACACAATGGACAGTAGGCTCGGGTTGGACGCTCAGTACTGACACCTCAATTTCAAAGGGACGAAGTTGTCATGCTGGCAACGGTCAAATGTCAACATACAACAACAACGCGCTCTCCGTCATGACTACACCTGTGATGGATTTATCAGACGCTATTAGCAACCCATTGCGTACAAATGGTATTTCATTCTACTACACTGGCAGTACGGCAGCGAACGACAAATTGACAATTTTAGGACTGAATGCTTTTGGAGCGTGGTCTGAAATTGGTTCTATCACAGGGACTGTTGACCAAGATTTCTTGGACGGAGCAAATTGGAATACATTCAGTGTCAGCAACAAAGGTGCCGTTTCACCACTTCTTCCTGTTGCAGCAGAGCTCTTCCATTCATCTAGTCAATTCAAATTTGAATTTACGTCGGATGCAAGCGGAACGGACATAGGTTTCTACATCGATGATATTGTCATCTTGTACGACCAGAAGGTGCGAATGGCAGATTACAACGTATCTGCGCAAGGCACTGGCATCAACGGGGCGATCCCCGGTGAATGGGGAAGCATCAGTATTGAAATAATGAACACCGGTAACATTTCAGAATATTTCATCCCAGAAATTCTCGGTCTACCCAGCGGATGGGAGGCGTATTACGCCCGTCCATCTGGCACCAGCCTGGACCCTCTTGAAGGTCTCATGACCATTCCAGGAACTCCTACACCGTTTCAAATTAAGATAAAACCAGATGCAAATGCCAGCATAGGATTTCAACAGATGAGCGTGTCCATTCGCTCAGTACAGTATTCAAGCATCTCAACGGTTGTACCCGTACAATTCTTAGTCATGGCCGATAGGATACCGGTGATCCTGCCACCAGATGTACGCCCGAGTTGCCCCCCTTCCTACACGTGTACGTTTGAGGTTGGCGTAACCAATGAAGGTGATGCTACTGACGTGTTTGATATTACCTTGGATACGGGCACCTTACCCAACGGTTGGTCTGTTGGACTCGCTTGGTCTCAATCATCATCTGTCCTGTTAAGGCCAGACGATGTGCTGAATGTTTTGATGACCATGACCGTCCCAGTGGATGCTGCCCCAGATACGATTGTGGATTTTGAATTTACACTCGCAGCGCAAAACGATTCATCTCGGTCGACTTCTGTAGACATCCCTATTTCGGCTTCCATGATCAGTGATGCTTCTGTCATGTTGATTACCGATGTTGGCAGCGATTGGTACTTTGTGGACGCGGGAGATTCGATCGTCCTCGAATACATGATTTGGAACAATGCAACCCGACAGGATATTTTTTCGATGAGCGTGACGGTAGAAGATGAGGGTCAATGGGTTGTGCATCAACCAACTCGTCCAGACGCAGTGCTCAACTCAGGCATGTCAACCACCTTCAAAGTGATCATCGATGTTCCCGCAAATGCTATTGCAGACGACAGAGGACCAACTCTCACACCTGTCATTGAATCTCAACGCAGTTTCATGACGGTAGAGGGGGCCTCCTATGATGGAATGCGCGTGACTACCAGTCACGATGTTGTATTGACGCTAGGTGAAACCCCGTCCAAACTCACTCCAAGTATACCCAATGCAGTGGAATTAAAATTGGAAAACAATGGAAACGGGCCGACACAAGCCGAAATCATCCCCGAAAGTATTCCTGACACATGGTCGTGGTGGCTCACCATTGATGGCGAAGAACACACTGGACCAATTGACCTCAGTGTATCTTATGACTTGTTGCACACCAAAAATGTGACATTATGGCTCATGCTTCCGATGTCAGAAGCAGCAGGAGAACTCCATAGCATTACTGTAGAAGCAACATTACTGGGTGAAAACACGGACACACATCCAAGTAACAACGTAGTTGAGGTTTTAGCGGCTACTGGGTCTGTCCGCCAACCCTCCTTGGGTGAGTCCTCGAGCAGCACATCAACCATGGCTAGTGGTATGTTTTACGCAGAGACGGTCTTATTTAATGATGGGAATGCGGTTGAAAATCGCCTCAGTGTTATGGCAACAGTATCTTCATCCCCTCCCACCGTTGGCCTCATTCCTTTCTTTACCATCGACGGTGGTCAACGAGTGATGGGGTCGGAAGTTGATCTTTTGATTCCCGCTGGAACAAATGTGACGCTGAGAGTTGAGGTGATCGTTCCTGCCGACACCCCTCTCAACACTCAATTTGTTGTCCGATTTGTTGTCCTTGGTGCAGTCGATGAGCAAGATTTACCAATTGTACTCGTTGATGAATCAATGATTCTACTTGACCAACAACGCAGCATGACCATGACTGCGATGTCAACAATCGATGGATTGATTGACTTTGGAACTGCTGCGAGTATTTGGGTGAATCACACATCAACATCTACGATAACAGAACAGTACACTCTCACAGCATCCACCGAGGATGGATGGCAGGTGACATGTGACAAGCGCTTGCTCAATTCTACCGGGGCTCAACTCGAGGCGACACCGGGGCATATCACACCACAATTTCAACAAAAACGCTGTGAGGTACTCAACCTCAATGGACCGCTTGAAGGTGAAATCTTATTCCAAGTCCGAAGCCTTGACGGCGTGCTTGATTCAAGTCAGGTTGTTGCATTGACCTTTGAGGAGCCACCTCAAAGTGATTCAATGAATTCCCTTGTGATGGTGGGTGGTGGTGTGGGTGGAATCGTCTTTATTGCCCTCCTCATATTCATGTTACGGGGAAGAGAACACCAACATGATGAATCAATGGATATGGATCAGGATGAGAACGATGTGAATGTTGTTGCTACTGCAGGACCTCCGACGAGCGATCGAATGAACGGACCACCAGGTAGCGTTGATTCTCCCGCTGAACAAGCATCCACACAAATTTCAGAAGTGGCAGGTGCTGTAAAATCTGTGCCTCCGCTGCCTCCGTCAGGCTTGCCTCCAGGGTGGAGTGAAGAACAATGGACCTATTACGGTCAGCAATATCTTGATGGCACATTGTAAGGAGGACCCTTTGTGTCGTCCTATCCCACCGCATGGTACCTCTTGTGGGTTGTTGTGGCATCATGCGGAGTATTGACCTGGTATCTTCGGAATTTCACTGAGCGGATTCAGGCCACACGAACCGTTGCCCTACTTGGGACAGCATCCATGCTCACTCTGTTGTCATGGACATGGATGGAATTTTGAGGTGATGATCGTGGAATTGTCAGGTCTTGAAACACATGCCCTCGCATTACAATACCCCTGCCGTTTACCAGTTTGGTGGGCTCGCCATGGCGAAGTCGCAAAAGACCCACACATTCGGGGCGTTAGTGGTAGAAATATTACCATTCGAATTCAGAAAAATTTCAAACGCTTTGAAGGATTGATGGCACGAGTACTTCGTGCCCCTAAGGAGTTGCGCAGACCATTGGACACGATGAATAGCATGTTGTGGGAACTCTGCGATGGAAGCCGAACATTTGTAGAAATCTGCACGGTCATGAATGACGTATTCCAAGAAGAAATTTCCCCTGTTGTGCACCGAACGGCACAAGCATTAGGGCTTCTTCAAAATCACCAACTTGTCCTCATGTTAGCTGAGCCCTTAGACGGCAGATGGTCTGTTCGACCCGGTGTTGTACCAAAGAACCAGGAGTTAAGTGAACTCAAAGAAGGTCATGACTACGACCTCGCAGCATTAGACGGGGAAATGCCCTGAACATGCAGGAATATCCTTCAAATTTTCCAATGGACGAGCGATAACAACTGTTTGACCGTCATCAACAATCGGCCGTTGTAACGCATCCGAATTCAATACTAGAAAATTGATGATATCATCCATGCTTGAATCTCGGTCCAAAGGAATATCTCTATTCAGGCGGATAAAGTCCACAGGAGGGTGATTCGACCGCTCCATCAAATCTTTGAGTTCTCCTTTGGTTGGTGGGTTTTGGTGGTAGTCGATCACTGTCACGGACCCGATGGACTGAATCAGTGACAATGCTTGTCGCGATTTTGAGCATCGTTTGTAGTGGTAAATCCGTAATGACATCTCTGCTCACCTCAATGTGCCTCTTCAGTAGGCTCCCATACAAGCCGTAAACCGAGTCCATCACTTGTTTTTGTACGTGCAGCATAGCCTCTGGCAGCGCTACGAGTGGAATCGCTTTCGGTAAACCAGGAACCGCCTTTTACAACGAAGCGGGATGAAGCATCATTGTAGGGTTGTTGAGTCCGAGGCGATTGGAAATCGGGTGCCCAATGGTCACTGCACCATTCGTTAACAAGACCATTCATATCATGAAATCCCCACGGGTTCATTTTTTTCAATCCTACTTCTCTGGTTGAACCACCTGAATTCCCGGCATGCCATCCATGTTCATCGAGGTCTGTATCGCGGTCGCCAAACCACCAGCGACCCGTGGTTCCAGCTTTAGCAGCATATTCCCATTCCGACTCAGTGGGCAGTCGCCAACGACCCACAACACCGAGTCGTTGTGTCCCATGTTCACGCTCATTTAATCGCTCTAGAAAAAGAAGAATATCGTCTAATGAAATACATTCCACCGGCCGAAGGCCTGCACTCCATCCTTCTTGGAATCTGGATGGATTGTTATCCATCAAATCACTCCACTGTGCCTGGGTAACGGGTCGCTCGCCAAGAAAAAACGGTTCGGTAATCTGAACGAGATGTTGAGGTGATTCACGAGGAGAACCTCGAAGTGTCCCCATAAGAAATTCTCCCGGCTCAACCAGACAATATTGTGCACCCCACTGGTCGGTAAAGCGCGGCTTTTCGGCCTCCATGAGATCGCCGTCACCGTAGTTTGGTTGAAGTCTCAAGAACGGAAGTGACCAGCGCAACCAGGCGTTCGTTGAGAGCTTCGTCATTTAATGTTCCATTGTCGTCAAATGCTTCCTTGACATGACCAATCGCTAATTGCTCTGGAACTGGCCATGCGTGTAACCAACGAAGCGCAATGCGCATGTGATTGAGTGTATTTGAATTGGTAACGCCTCCTAATGTCGACATTAATCCGAATACTTTGCCACCTACATGTTTGTCATACATCCAATCAAAGGTGTTTTTCATGACACCTGACATGGTGCCGTGATATTCAGGCGAGGCTACAAAGAATGCATCCGTCTCAAGAAGGAGATTCTGAAATTCTTGCACGTTGGGGTGGTTCCAACATCCATCCTCTCCCACCAGAGGGAGTGGTTTTTCTGCTAAATCCCAAAACATGATTTCAGCACCTTGCTCTTCTGCGATTGCTAATGCACGGGCTACAAGCATCCCGGATTTCGATGTCGTACGGTATTCACCCGAAAGTCCCAAGACTTTCAATTTCTTGACTGTCATGCTCCTTGCAATGCCACTTACTCTTTGAATGTAGGCTTTGAAGTTGAAGACAAAAAGAAGCAAGGCTTATGCGGGCACCTTGAGTGGTAGGGGTGCGGTGATTCAATGGTTGATGATGAAACCTCGTGGCAAGAGACTTCTGAAGACCCATCGAACCAACCAACGGGCGATGATTTATCCACGGTTGATGATGCGATTCAAGCTGTTCAAAATGAACCGGAACGTATTGAAGAACCCGAAGTCGTTAAGCCCACTCCAAGCAATCTCATCCCTGAAATAGAAGACATTGAAGACACGGATGAAATGGTCCAAATCCTTCTTACAGTTGGAGAAGAGCGGTCGCGACGTGATGAAATTAAAGGCGCATTGGCGGCATTTAACAAAGCAATAGCGTTGGATCCATCATGCGACATGGCATGGTTTAATCGCGGTGTACTTCTCGAGGCTCAACAAGATGCTCGAGGAGCCCGCCAATCCTTCCAAATTTGCCTGGACCTCAATGAAAATCACGCTCCTGCTACCGCCAACATGGCTATTTTACTGGAGCGTATTGGTGACCTTGAGGGAGCATATGAGATGGCTGTAAAGGCACTCAACTTCTTCCCCGGCCATCCTGCATTGGTTGAATTAAAGGTTCGTTGTAAAAACAGTGGCCTGTCGGTTCCTATGGAAGCGATGAAGCCATCCATTGAAGTCGTTCAAGACGTCGATATGAAAGTCGTCACCGAAGTCGCAGAGGCTGCTGGAATCGATAACCCAGAAGACTTGTTGCAAGAAGCTGTTCATCATGACCATGATGATGACGATAGTCTCACAGTTGAGGAATTGCAAAGTGCAGCAGAGGTGGTCGTTGCACAACAGGAAGTAATGAAAGAAGTCGTTGCTGTCGATGAACCTGAAGTCGAGGAGTTCGTTGAGGCACCGGTTCAAGAAGTTACAAAGGAAACTGATCCTGATATTGAACTTCTCGTTGAAGAGGCTACAAATCTGCTCAAAGACGGTGAACCCAAACAAGCACTCGCATTGTTAAAGCCACATCTCAAAACCATCGGCGCCACGCACTCAGGTGCATGGAGAATTGCAGGTGGCGCTATGGCTCGTCTTGAACTCGACAATCATGCAATAGCAGCAATGACACATGCGCAAAACCTTGAATCTACTCACGCTCCAGGTTGGTTTAACCTCGGCTCAATTCAACAAAGAAATTCAATGATGAAGGAAGCGATGCATTCCTATCAAAGGTCTCTTGAGGCTGATTCCACGTATCTCAAATCTGCAGAGAAACTCAACGCATTATCTCGAGAGCATGGATTCATCGAAAGTTTCCTCAGCAGCTCTCGCCAACTGTTATCGATTGAAGCCCAGCATTCAGTTAGGGAAGAATTCATTGACATGCTACTCCAACTTGCCCAAGGAGAAAGTCAGGTTCTCGACCAGGTCAGTGGATTACCACCAACTCTTCCCGCTGGACCCGAGATGGCGAAGGAAGCTCTCTCTTACCTCGGGGAAGAGGCTTCACCGCGAAAGGGCCTCGCCTTATCCCTTAGCCTACAGCATGGGGATGCAGTTCTCGTTTGGAAGGCCTTGATTCAAACCGATGGGCAGAACGCCGAATACTGGCTCGGTTTGGCCCGTGCCCTTGAGCAGGCCGGAGATTTAGAAACTGCTCAGAAATGTCACGCCAAAGCACGAGCACTTTCTGGAGATGATATGGCACAGCCCGTACCAGCCATAGAGCCAACACCAATTCAGGAGGCAGAACCTGCGCAAGCAGAGATGCCTCCTCAAGACTACAATGCCCTCCTTACCCCCGCCGCTCCAGAACCCGTGAATCACGAACAACCAATGCAGGCTACAATGGCTCCCGAACATGACCTTCTGATGACCCCGGTTGAACCCAAGACCGTTGCTTCAATACCTGTTCAAGATGCTGAAGTCGATTTGGCGAAGGCTGCTTTGGATGCTGCACAAACCGTCGCGAGGACCACACCGCAGACTACCCAGTCAAACGCCATATCCAATCAAGATGTAGCGTGGTTTAATCAAGGCGTACAACTCATCGACGATAAGAAATACAAAGAAGCCCTATCTTGCTTTGACAAAGCTCTCCCAGCATTTGCAGGTGATGATGATATGATTATTCGTATCCTTAACAATCGGGGTAATGCATATTATTTCCTTGAAGAATATCCCAAATGTGTAGAAGCCTACCACCAAGCAATGTTGATCAAACCTACAGAGGTGCGCGGAGAAACTCTCTACAACATGGGAACGGCTTATGCAGAGATGGAGCGATACAATGACGCAATCAAGTGCTTTGAACAAGCCATGCCACGAGGATTGAATGGCGACGCTCAAAAGCGAGCGAAAGATCAAATCCGACGGTGCAGAATCCTCCAAAAAGCCATCGATAAGAAACGAAAGAGAAAGTAGTCAAACCGTTTGAAAGAAGGTTTCATTCTCACTGCAACAAGTCAAGTTCAAAAACAGTGAGCGTCTGCCTTGTACATGGACTGCGGCACGTGTGAGACAACACCGACCATTGAATTGAACGTTCCTGACGAGGTTGACGTCAATTTGACCATGACAGATAAGGCTACGGCCATGCTCTCGGAAGCTTTTGGAGATGACCGAAGTCACGCACTCCTTGTTGGTGTACTGAGCGGTGGATGCTCAGGTTACATGTACGACCTCCAAATCGTAGAATCAACCGAAACTCCCTGTCAAGAATTGAACGTTAAGGGATACAGGGTATTGGTGCCCCGTGCTTCAAGCCATCTGCTCGATGGAATTGAAATTGATTATGTTGACAGATTGATGGGTGGCGGTTTCAAAATCAGTAATCCTAACGCAAGCGCATCATGCGGTTGTGGTGAATCCTTCGCTTGACAGGAAGAGATTCATGTTTCGACACGAGGCATACATACTTCTTCTTGAAGGTAAGGAAGTTCTTCAGTTCATTGATGGACTTTCCACGAACCTCGTCAACGGAAGGTGTACAACAATTTTCACACAGGCTAACGCAAAAATCATTGATGTCTGCGAAATCCTTCCTCTCGGAGAAAATGTGGCCATTATCGGATACCGACCCTACAAAGATGCCTTGATTCATCATCTCAAACCTCGAATACTTGAGCGCCAAATAACGATTCGTGACATCACTACGCTCAATCATGTCTTCGTTGGCCCAATACCAGACGAACTCCCAGAAGGATCAACACGCTTAGAGAATTTTATGGGTGGTATGGCAGTTATTCCACAGCGTTATCAGATTGAGCAAACTTGGGACGAGACCCGATGGAACGAATACAGAATCAACAATCTGATTCCCTATCACGGCGCAGAGATCACTCCAAAAGTTCACCCCTTTGCGTGTGGTTTGGACGCGCTTGTTCATATCAACAAGGGCTGCTATGTCGGGCAGGAAATTCTTACCCGAATGCGAAGCCGTGGCAAAACTGGCAAAACCTTGGTTCGAAAAGGGAATCCAGTTTCCAACCCAACGACAATGGGAGTCAATGAGAGTTTGTGCATTGAGCGTACTCAATAACCCAGTAATTCGCTCAGTTGGGTTTTGTAGAAATTACCAGACCCCTGAAGTGAGGACAACTCATCAGCCGTCAATTCAAGTTCAAAAGTGCGTTCAACACCAGCCGCTCCGATAATGCAAGGTACCCCAATGTAAACATCATCGAGGCCGTATTGGCCAGAGAGCAAACATGAGGCAGGAAGCATTCGCTTTCGGTCGTTGAGAACCGACTCAGCCATGACTGCTGCTGCAGACCCTGGAGCGTAAAACGCTGAACCGCGCTCAAGTAATTTCACGATCTCTCCTCCTCCACTAGCCGTACGTGCTGCGATAGCATCAATTCTATCCTGACTCATAAGTTGTGTAATCGGAATTCCACCAACGGTGGTATATCGTGGAAGGGGAACCATGGTGTCTCCGTGTCCACCAAGAACCATTGGACTGACATCTTCTTCTGCACATCCAAGTTCAAGAGCGATGAAATGAGCCATGCGAGCACTATCGAGGACACCCGCTTGACCAATCACCCGCTCCGCTGGGAATCCAGTGACCTTCTGCATGTGATAGGTCATCAAGTCAAGCGGATTGGTAACGACGATAACGACACTATCTGGAGCGTGTTCACGAATGCCTTGTCCAACTTGGGAAACGATGTCTGCATTTTTCCCAATCAAATCCTCCCGAGTCATTCCGGGTTGACGAGGGAATCCGGAGGTCACGACGACGACTTCGGCTCCAGCAATATCGTTGTAATCAGCGGTACCAGTAATCCTACCGTCGTAGTTGAGAACGTTTGCATTTTGTGACATGTCCAAAGCCTTCCCTTTTGCAAAGCCTTCGTAGATGTCGAGAAGAACAATGTCGGCCACTTTCATCTGTGCGAGAACAAAGGCGCATGTTGCACCAACATTTCCTGCTCCAATCACTGCTATTTTTCGTCGCCCATTCGCCATGTAAAACACCCTTTCAAAACTACGAATCCGCCGCAGTCCATAAGCACAATGGTGCGAAAATATCCATTGAGGGTTGCCGATTTCTATTCTACTTGGTTGAGCATTGAGATGTTCGAACTCATCCCTGTAAAGCGAGGTATCTAAAAACCTCCTTTCGGTGGGCGATTTGTACCTACCCATATGGTGGGTCAATCCGGTAGGTAGGAATCATGAAACTTGGTGTACCCAAAGAGCCTGAAGGTGAAACTCGCGTCGGCATCGTCCCCTCGAGTATGAAGAAACTTTCTCGGGCTGGATTTGAAGTTTTAATCGAGACAGGGGCGGGCCTTGCAGCCAACTACAACGACAGCGATTACGAGGCGGCTGGTGCAACGATCGTTGCTCGTAATGAAGCACTTGCCTGTGAAAATATCGTTGCCATTCAGTTCCCAGGAGTCGATGGGATTTCCGAAGGGACAAATCTTGCATGCGTCTCAGATCCGTTTCGCCATCCAGAATATGTCAAAGCATGCATGGATGCAAAGATAACACTCCTGTCGATGGATATGATTCCTCGTCGCCTTTCACGTGCCCAATCAATGGACGTTAATTCAAGTCAAGATAACTTGGCTGGATACAAGGCCGTTCTTCTTGGGGCAGCTCATGTGCCCCGTGGAATCCCCATGATGACGACGTCAGCTGGAACGATACGCCCGGCAAAAGTCGTGATTATGGGCAGCGGTGTGGCAGGGCTTCAAGCCATTGCTACCGCCAAGCGCCTGGGTGCCATCGTTTACGCATCCGATGTTCGAAAATCCGCTGCCGAACAAATCGAATCCGTAGGTGGACGCTTCATTGAGGTGGATGGAATGGATGATTTTGAGGACGATTCTGGGTATGCAAAACCATTGACCCCTGAATTTATCCAAAAAGTGAACGACACCGTCTGTGGTGTGGCAGCAGATGCAGATATCATCGTAACAACGGCACGAATTTTCGGACGCCCTGCCCCAATTACCGTCCCCTCATCAGCAGTAGCGACTTTCAAATCAGGTGCTGTTGTTGTGGATATGAATGCTGACGTAGGTGGAAATTGTGAAGATACGGTACAAGGCGAAGTCTTGACAACCGACAACGGCGTCATCATCGTCGGAACCTCGAACCTACCCGGAACCCTTGCCAACACGGCAAGCATGCTTTACTCTAACAACCTCACAACCTTCTTTACTTCGCTCGTAAATGAGAATGAAGTCATCATATCTGATGAAGATGACATTTTGGTTGGAGCACCTGAAGGCTCGGATTTCTATGTCAACGGAATGGGTGGTGTCCTCATCTGCAAAGACGGGGCAATGCATCCGAAGCAAACACGACTCATTGGGGTGGTCGAATGATAACAGAAGCTTCCTTAATTGCTAATTTGACTTTATTCATGCTCGCAATCTTCCTTGGTTTTGAACTGATTACCAAAGTTCCTGCAACACTCCACACGCCGCTCATGAGTGGTGCCAATGCTATTTCGGGCATCAGTGTGGTAGGAGCTCTGTTCGCTGCGAATGTTGCGTACGAAGGCGGAGATACGGTCGTTTCTGGCATTCTAGCATTCGTTGCTATCGTACTGGCTATGATTAACGTGGTGGGTGGATTTGCAGTCACGAATCGCATGCTCAATATGATTGCTGGAAAGAAAAGGAGGGCTTGACATGGAAGAATGGATTCCTATTGGCTATCTTATCTCAGCTGCTCTCTTCATTTTTGGTTTGAAGAAACTCGGACACCCAAGAACTGCTCCACGCGGAAACCAATACGGTGCCATGGGTATGTTGGTTGCAGTTCTAACAACGGTCATCAATATTCAGATGACATCTGACGGAGGTGCGAATTGGACGCTCATCATCACGGGCTTGGTCGTGGGTTCAGTGATTGGACTGATCATGGCTATCCGCGTTGAGATGACGGGTATGCCAGAACTTGTAGCATTGTTCAACGGATTTGGAGGAGCTGCATCAGCACTTGTCGCCCTATCTGAGTCTTGGAAGTACATCGAAGACCCAACAAAAGTACTCCCAGTTGGACTTGAGATACAGGTGGTTATGGTCGCTGCTGGCCTCTCTGCTCTTGTCGGTTGGATGACACTGACGGGTTCAATTTTGGCAATGTTCAAACTCAAAGGTGGAATCTACATCCCATTCTCAAAGAAAGATGATCGGGGAAGAAGGAAATGGCTCAACACTCCAACTTGGGGGCCAACATGGCTCAATCCGGTCAAAGTATTGATGGTTCTAAGCGTGATAGCACTGATTTACCTCAGTATTGGTGATCCAAGAGAAACTGATTACCTTTGGGCTATTATCGGCATCTCGTGTATCCTAGGAATTGTTCTGGTGCTACCAATCGGAGGAGCTGATATGCCGGTGGTTGTGTCATTGCTCAACTCCCTGTCGGGAATTGCAGCAGCCTTCACTGGATTTATCATTGGAAATTCTGTTCTTATCGTAGCAGGCTCTCTTGTTGGTGCATCAGGATTAATTCTAACATTCATCATGTGCAAAGCCATGAACAGGACACTTGCGGACGTTCTGTTCAAATCATTTGGTGGCAGTGGAGAAAAAGCAGAATTGACCCGTACGAAGGTTGGTTCCGATGCTGATGAAGTCGCTATGATGATCGATGGAGCACAGAAAGTCATCATCGTACCCGGCTATGGAATGGCAGTATCACAATGTCAACATCAAGTCAAGGAATTTGCAGACCTCATTTCTGAAAAATTCGATACCGAAGTCAAGTACGCCATTCACCCCGTGGCTGGGCGTATGCCCGGTCACATGAACGTCCTTCTTGCAGAAGCCAATGTACCGTATGAGCAATTAATAGAGATGGATGAGATCAATCCTGAATTCCCAGATTGTGATGTTGCAGTGATCATCGGCGCTAACGATACAACCAATCCTGCGGCTCGCAGTGGCGAAGGCCCGCTCGCTGGCATGCCCATCATCGATGCAGATGCTGCTCGCACAGTTGTCATCATCAAGCGCTCGCTCTCTGTGGGATATGCAGGAGTTGACAATGACCTCTTTTACATGGACAAAACAATGATGTTGTTCGGCGATGGTAAGGCCATGATGACCGGCCTGAACAACGCAATCAAGGAAATCTGATTGGCGTTTCAGTACACGGTGATGAAGCAACATTCAAAGAGAGAGGCCAAGTGCAAAAGACAGGTGAGTACATGCAGCGCAACACACGATTCATCACACTCATCTTCTTGTTCGCCTTGATGTTGGTTGCTCCAGCACTTGGAAACCCCAACGGGCCACCATGGGATAACGGCGGCAAAGACATTGTTGATACAGGTTGCACATGTCACGGTGGAGGAGCTCCATCGACCGAAGTTGTAGTGTCAATTTCCAATGTTCCAAGGGCGTACAACCTGAGTGAAACATACGAAATGACGATCACACTTCAACACGCATCCAATGAAATCGGAGGCTTCGTGATTTATGATTATGGAACCGGCACGTTTACCGCAGGCGAAGGCAGTAAAGTGATGTCTGAAGAACCGGGAGCACTCTCCCAAAGTGAACCGGGGAATGATTGGGTAATCCAATGGACTGCACCCGCAGAGGATGTGGGGCCAGCAAATTTCCAACTTGTAGGAAATGCAGTGAATGGGAACGGGAACTTTGACGAAGGTGACAAGTGGAACATCCTCACTTTCACCATCAGCGAACCGGGAGCAACTGAAATAGCAACAACTGAAGACGTCTCAGTGAGAACCATCAGCGTTGGAGATTACGACGCCCTCTTTGTTGCTGAAGAAGACCCCGAAGCATTGGAAGCAGAGCGACAAGAAGCTATTGCAGATGATTTCTTTACCAACGGGAACCTCTACTACTGGGCTACACTTTCCCTCATCATCGTCGCAGCGGTGATTCAAGGTGAATTTTATGAACGCAAATTTGGCGGTGGCCCACCCCACCTCGACAAGAGTCTTGCCATACCACAAGGTCTACGACGTGGCGCAATCGCCGCTGGTTTAGCCCTCCTGTTTGCTTACCTGGTCGATGACGGGCAGCCATGGGGATATGCGCTCGTTGCTGGCATGCTCACACTCTGGGCCGTCTACGGTGTTTACAGAACCATCGTTCAAGCAAGAGCACCGAAACAGTACACTGACCTCGTGTGAGTTGACCGACCATGTCGGTCCTGCTAGAGTCGGACACGGACACCACGCTCCAAAGCCATTTGGATGAATTAACCATACGTACGACCATCTTATTCGTGAGCGTCTGCATGATGGCACTTGCTTGGTACACTATCATCGATTCAACCCTCGCATCCCTCATGGACATATTGCAACCGTGTTCAGATGCCTGTTTGAATATTTACGAACCCGCACAGTGGAGTGTTGTGCGCTGGATGGCATCCATACTCTTTGGCATTTTTTCTTGCCTTCCACTCCTTCTCTATCAAGTGCACCAATTCGCAAAACCGGGCTTGCTTCCTTCGGAGTTCAAGGCTCTACGCCGCTGGTCTTGGAGTTCCGTCCTCATTACGACCGTCATTGCCTCATCGTTGGTGTTTGAGATCTTTCCTCTCATCTATGCCGCAGGACATGAAAATCACACAGCAGTTGGCTTGGAAGCACAATACAGCGCAGTTGAACTCCTGATTATCTTACTTTCAACACTTTGGATTCTATTGGTCTTTCTTGTGGCTTGGAGTTCCATCGTTGTGCTTGGCATTATGGGGCTTCTCCACGAGGAAACCTCAGACCTCTGGCGTATTCGAGTTTATGGCATGGGTTCACTTCTCCTTGTGTTGTCAATACCGAATCATATGCAGGCAACAACACTGCCGGTATTGGTCTTATTTTGGACAGGAGGAGAACTTGTGGGCCTCAAATGGTTTTCCAAACAACTCAACGCTTACGGTCGCTCAGTAGTACGATTTGACGCAGAAGGTCAACGAAGAAAAATAGCAATACTTGACTGTTCATGTTCAGGGGCAAACGAGCACTATGGGGTTTCACCCATTCGGGGCTATTCTACCGTACGTATCCTCAATCTATGCAAGAATAAGGAAGATAGGAATACTGTCATCGGACATCTCATCGGCGAGAGGATCACTGATGCGGTGATTACCGGTTGCGACGGAACTCCCTGCCCCCAACACTTCAAGGATAATTTTGATCGATTGGGTGTCAGCATGCACGGGTTGAACCTCATGGAACTGCAAAATATCCGCATAAGGTCTACAATTGAGAAGGATTTTGAAATGAAACTCGCCATGCTTCAATTACGTGACCCCTTTGACATAGAAGGCATCCCCTTCCGTCTTCGTGACCTTCTTGAGGAACAGGCAATACTTCCCCGTTCCTATGCAATTATGCCGGCAATCCGTACTGGATGGGATTATGTGGGTGAAGATACGCTCGTGCTACGTCTGCCTGAGGAAATCAAAGACCACACAGAACTTGAGCGAATGTTCCATGAGGACTATGGAATTAAACCTTCATCAACGCAATAACAACGAAGTTTCAAACGCTCCAAGGAAGAGGAAGAGGCATGAAGCGATTGGTTACGCTGTCCCTTTCGCTTCTTTTCCTCTGTTCAGGATTATGGGCATGGGTTAATGATGAAACCATTGAGGAATGGATTGTTGAACAGGTCATCACAACCAATGACTCCCACCCGGATTTATTGGGTTTGCAATCAAAAGAAACCTGGTTCGTTGTGGTAGTTGACTTCCCGGATATCCCATCAACAGAGGCATGGGGTGTCGATGAAGCAGAAAACCTGGTTACCCAGAGTGCGGAAGCTTACCTTGACCAAGTTTCTGGTGGTACCACCCAATTTGAGGTTATTGTCCATCAAGAAGTCGTACGTGCCCCATCAAATCTTGCCTCCTATGGAGAGGATAATGGTGCGCGAGATACTGGCACTGATGGTGAATTCATTCCGAGCCAACTAGCAACGTTCGTCATTGATACAATCAAAGATGAAGTCAACTGGACGATGTTTGATCTTGATTCAAACGGTGAAGTCGACCGATTGCTTATTCTACATTCTACAAAGGGACAAGAAGAAAATCCGTCACGTACCGAGCGTATTTGGAGCCATTTCACGCATTTTGAAGACCCCATTTCCCTCGGGGGTTCTTCTGTAGCTCATCATTACACCATGGCCAGTTTACAGACCGGAACCAGCGGGATAGGAACAATCCTGCATGAAATGATGCATCAAATGGGTGCAGTAGATTTGTATCCTATTCATGATGATACGTCATTCCAATCTTGGAAGGGGTTGGGAGACTGGGATATTATGGCCAGTGGAAATTGGAACGGTGGAGGGCAGTGGCCTGCATTGCCCACCGGAGCAAGTATGGAATTGATCGAAAGTCCACGTATCAATGAGTTAGACCTGACATGGCCTGCTGGGACATCTCAGCCGTGTTTGGGACCAACGATTATTCTTCAGGGGACAAGTGAGGGAGGGGAAATCTTGCGAATTCCTCTCGGTGATGATGAGGCTGTATTCATTGAATTAAGAAGTGATTTTGGATATGATAGTCGCCTCCCTGGTCACGGAGTATTGGTCACCTACCACGATAAGAGCGTTGGAAGTATTGATGATAATGAAGTCAATACAAATCCTAACCTTCCCTGGCTTATGGTTATCGAGGCAGACGGTCGACAAGACCTCGTGACCGGTGCCAATCAGGGTGAAGCGTCTGATGTCTTCTCAAACGGAAGCACCTTTGGAGCAAGCGGAATTGAAATCCGGACACATGACGGATTGCTTGTGCCATGGACTGGAAAGGTCATTGAAGAGAATCAAACAAGCATCGAATTCACCTCCCAAAATTGCTCACCCAGCATTGAATTTGACATGCCTGACCACGGGGCTACAATTCTCCCGGACGGAACAGTGAATACGGGAATCCCATCCTCTAGTAATTGCTCGGCTCAACTCTCATCCAGCGATGGAAGAACTGTTGGTTTGGTTGACAAAACAGAGGGAACATACCATCTTCAGTTTAATTCTGACGGCACTCCAAATTCCCTATCACAACTCTCAGGAGTGATCCAGTGTGGGCAAGACCACTTGGACATCTATTACATGATTCATACGTTGAATCGGCTCCCAATAGAAACCGTATATTCAGCGCCCGTCAGCGCGGATTCTCCGACTACCTTGAGTGTACCCATTGAATCCTTGGGCACGAAGACGCAACGTCTTTCCGTCCACATTGACGGAGCACTATCACGCGTTGGTAGCGGTTCAAATTCAGTTACGCTCAGTCAAGAAAGCAGCTACGAACTCTTCATCGAGCCCAATGGATTGCTCGTTGATAACATGATTATACAGGGACATTTAGAATTGTATACCGAAGAAGGCAAGCAGTGGATCATTCAAATTGAATTAACTGCGGCTAACGAACAAGAGGAATTTTTATCGGCGTACCGGACACCAGGTCGAATCATTGCCATTCTCTTGTTCACACTGACGCTTTATTGTACTGCTTTAGCCATGCAGTCTTCGCAAAAAGAGTCTGAGAAGACGGATGTGAACCCACCAAAAACTACCAATCACGAAGAAAGAGAGCAAATGGATGAAGCCCGAGACCCGTGGGGGCGAATCCTCGACGACCAATTATCCTGAACGTTGGATGTTGAGAAAAGCCCACTTGCCGCCATATTGACTTGCACAAAGCCATCGTTTGTTGACCCCCTCCGCTAAGCGAACTGCAAGGCAGATACCTTCCCAATTCGTGGCAGCCTCATCAACGGGCTGTATCAACCAAGGAGCATGTTCCACATTGATTCCTGTTTCGTATGCGCGCCATAAACAACCGTACTTGAAGCCGGGCCTTAGAAGAAGTCTTTGACTCGCAAGGTAAGCATACAGGTCCAATTTTGGGTTCTTGTCTGCGAGATTCATCAGGTATTCGTGTTCTTCTTTTCGAAGAAAGCGACCAGAAAAATGTTGGATACCAATGGCTGGAAGAGGCCAAGTGGATACATCTGAAATGAACATGCCATTCTCAACACTGACTGAGCGGGAAATGAGTGATTCAAGTTCACTCTGCAATTGTGGAGATAAATCGTCGGGTAGAATCTGGTCACCATGGGGTTGTTCATGGGTAAGTGTGTACACCGTCGCATCCAATTCATCGTCAATCACACAAAGTTCTGGAACGTGCTTTGCAGCAAGAACGCCATGTACCCACTCATTCAATTCATCCCAATCCACTTTATCGTGCGTGCGTTGAACACGTATTTGGCTAAAACCATCATGCTGACGCCATGATTCGTGGCGTTCAAAGCGTATTGCCCATGTGTGAGGCGAGACACTAGGAAAGCGATCACCGAGGTGCTTCATGGGTACGACTCGCTCTCCACCATTGCGCAAAACATCCATGGCGATGACTTTCGCTTCCAAACCCGAATCGACCTTCATTTCTTGTTCGAGCCACGAACCTGAATTTGACAGAGGCACATGACGGTACCAATGGCAGAATAGAACCTCCTCTGCGGTAAGTAATATTCCACCGTCCTTCGTTCGTGAACCCAGTGCACTTTTTTCATGCAATCGTTGAGCGAGTGGTGGGGGAAGATACCATTGTCCATCTTGAGCAACGGGTTCTGGCAATTGAGATGCCGGGGGGGCATTTGGAGTGAGTGGAGTACCCAACGGACGGGTTGTGCGAACGCGGGGCGTGTAGTTCCTCTGGCGACCCGTCATGGAATGACCAAGGATTTCATTCATTTGATTCCGTCGCACGAAACCGATTGCCCTATGTGCTAGTGAAGACAGCACCCCAATGAGGAGAAAGGTATGGTGGACGGATACCTCGGCACACTTACTACTGAGGAGCGAACATTGCTCCATCTCTTCAACCAACAATTACCTAGCGGGGGATGGGAGGCACCTGCAATTCTCACTCAAGCAGGAATTTCCGCTGCCGTGCATGTTCAGAGAAAACACATACCGAGGACACTCAAGAGGATGGAAACAAACCAACTCATCAACGTAGCACAACGTCATATCCCCGGTGGTAAACAACGAAAACGAGTCTACACATTATCCGAAAAAGGAGTCATGAATACAAAAGCGTTGAAGGAGCGATTGTTCCAAATGGAGGTTATTCACAACGGAACTACGGTATTACTCGGTAGCCTGTGGCAATCTCAACAACCGATTTTAGAACTTCTATCTCACCTTGATGAGGGGCTTGAATACCACGATAGTGCCTTGGTTTCACCTCTTTCCAATCCTGAGGGAATTGCCTCCCTTGATGCACAATATGGAGAGGAACTTGTCCGCCGAATGTTTGCTCGGGCATGGGAAGACGGTAAAATTACTCGTGATGAACAATCACTGCTCAATGAAGTAGTTGAATTTCTTGGAATGCACCCTGAACGTGCTCGACGCCTTTCCAATGAAGCGAGAAAAACATTGAAAATACCTCCACCAGAAGAGGTCTATTTTGACATGATCCTCCAGGCACTTGACGATGGAGAAATCGTTCAGGAAGAAGTGGATTTACTCAACACGTTTAGAATCGCCTTTGGAATTGACCAAATCAAACATCAAGAAATCCTCGACAAAGCTCGTAACCACCCCGTTGTTTCTGAACATTATGAGACCTATTCTGCCGCTGTAAAGACTGCCATGCAAGACCAAATTATAACGGTCGATGAGCATGCTATATTGAGAACTTTACGTCAACAACTCAACATTTCAGAGGATGAACACGACCGAATCATGAAAGATTTAGCGGTCAAAGATTGAAGCAAGGTGACAGATATGGGAATGACAGATGAAGAAGCAAATCTACACGATGTTCTATCAGATCTAAAACAACATCTACGCTCACATGAACCAGCCAAGATTGTACTCATTGGCGATGTTATGATGGATTGCTACATCCATGGATATGCTAATAATTTGAATTCAAGAGCACCTGTTCCTGTTCTCCGTGAAACATCGCGTGAAGAGGATGTAGGTGCTGCTGCTCACGTTGCAAGAGGGTTGAATTCAATGGGGATGAAAAGCCATCTCTTTGGAGTGGTAGGCGATGATACTGCCGGCTTGAGCATCATTGAATCTCTCGAGTCCGAAGGCGTGACTACGCATGGAATCGCCATCGTGGAAGACCGTATTACAACTGTTAAAACACGAATGTTGGCATCGCGAGAAAGTCTGATTCGAGAAGAACAACTATTGTTACGATGGGACATCGAAGACGACAATCCTGTTCCAGGGGACGCCTCAATCTCAATCTATGAACAAGCCATCAAGGAACTTGACGAAGCAGCGGCTCTGATTGCATCCGACTATGGGCAGGGAGTCGTTACAGACACTGGCTCAGAACAATTATTCCGCGAGGCAAAAGAACGGGGAGTTCCCGTGATCGCTGACCCGAAACTAACTGGATTACATCGAACGGAAGGTGTGGACTGGATTTTATTTCAGTCACAGGGTCTTGAGTTGATGCGCAGAAGGATTGGTGCTGCGACAGGTTCAGAAGCCGCAGAAAAATTACTCGTACAGTACAATTGGAATCATCTCGTCGTCCTTTCTGGTGAAGCCGGAGTGACCATTTATTCAAGGAATGAAGACACTGTACACGCACCGTGTGGTTTACTCGACCTTCGTCAAATGATTGGACTTATTGATGCGGCAGCCGTTGCAATAGCCTTTTCACTCTCGCGTGGTTTGAGCGTACAATCAACTGCACTTCTGGCCAACGCTGCGTGTGAGTGTATTCTTGGGGCGGAACAAACTGATTCATTTGTCTTAAGCCGTGAGGATTTAATCCACCGGATTGGAGAACATGTTTGGAATTTACAAGTTTCAAAGCGATGAGGTGGGTTCTTGAGTTCATGGCTTTGGCCCACAACAGCAGATGTTGGTCTCCGTGTATTTGCCCCAAGCATTGAGGCACTTTTTGTGGAAGCGTCTCACGGTGTTCAAAATTACTTAATGAGTACTGAGAGCCATGCAATGGTCAAAAATGAAGTAAGGCACAGTGGCGAATGGCGGGTGACAAGCCAGCATGCTCCCTTCGATCCATCGTTTCTCTTCATAGCGTGGATTGAAGAAGTGCTCTATCGAAATGAAGTCCACCAGGAATGGCTGGTTGATTCCATGGTTCGTATTGAGGAGACGGAACATGGTCTTGTGTTGATGGCTCATGTACAATGGGTCAATGGCTTATCAATTCAGCGTGAAATTGAAATTAAGGCAGTAACGACTCACGAACTTAACGTTGCTGAAGTAAAACATGGAGAAACGATACACAGTAAGTGGGAAGATGTGCCATCATTTGATGGACCTGGCTGGTACGCTGACGTGGTTTTTGACATCTAGGTGGGAGGGCCAAAGGTGGACGCTCGTACCACAAGGCCAAATCCGCAAGCATCCTCCATCCCGATTCCCCACAGCACCCATGGCCCCAGGTAGGGCTGCTCCGTTCCCGGCCTGACCTAGTCCCCCGGTTATTCACTCCCTGTCTCCTTCCGGATACAGTTCATGACACCCGAGTCATGTGGGGGCGAGACATCAACGTCCGCCTACGGGAACCCAATGGCCGCTTTCGCCGCCCCAAGGCGTTCAGTCCACCATAACGACGATTTGAGGTACAGGGTACGCCGAGCTCCCCACCTATCCCATATGACGGGCAGGCTTCAGCCTATATGAACTCAACGAGAGGGCAAGTCAGCCTTCTACATTGGCCTCTTCTTCATATTTTGAAGGGCAAGATGTTTTGATGACTGAAGCATCTAAAATGTAATTGCCATCTTCAAACAAGAGAACCCCTTCCGCATAGACAGTTCGGTTATCGTCCAAACCATTGGAGACAGAAGCATCAGTAAATCGTACAGACAATGTAGAGGTCTCTCCCTCGAGAATAAAAATCATGGTCCCATTATCGATGCTACCATCAAGAACCTGACCTCGCACCGCTACCTCTTCATCAAGGTGATTATCTGGCGATTGCATCAATTCATCTACTGTGGTCGTAGGAACTGGGGCTTGCAAAAGAACTGTAGCCATGAGGCCTAGCGTGACCATGGCCCCAATCGCAAGAATCCTTGTCCGGCGTGCCCACATTGTAAATCACGACGTAGCCTTCCCTTAACAACCTCTCACTTTGGTTGCTCATCGACACCAATCGCAGATTCAAGAGATGTGAATCCTTCTGCATTCAAGGAATAATTAAGGCCATGGACAATTGATTTTACCAGAGACGGGCCTTCGAAAACAAAGCCACTGTAGGCTTGAACCAGAGTAGCACCGGCTTTAATTTTTTCAAGTGCATCTTGCGCCGAGGAGATTCCACCGACTCCAATAATTGGCCAATCGTCCCCGACATGTTGCCTCACTAGGCGGATCATTTCAGTTGACCGTTGCTTGAGTGGCTGCCCGCTCAACCCTCCGGTCTGGGAGAATACTTGGGCGTCATTCCGATTGGTTGTGTCCGGGCGTTCAATCGTCGTGTTAGAGAGAACGATGCCGTTGGCATTGTTATTCTTTGCAGTCATCGCGATGTGAACGAGTTGTTCATCAGTCAAGTCGGGGGCCACCTTAACCAGCATTGGTTTAGGTTGAATCCCGCTTTCTTTGGCTAAACGCAGGTTGATTTCATGGCATGCAGCAAGAATTCGAAGGAGCCCATCATCGTTCTGCAAATCTCTGAGATTCGGAGTATTGGGAGATGATACGTTAACCACAAAGACATCGGTAAAAGACCAAAGAGCCTGTACCGTGGCAGCATAATCTTCATGCGCTGTTTCCAATGGAGTAATCTTGGATTTGCCGACATTAACCCATAGTGGTACATTTGGTCGACCAAAACGTTGGAAGTGTGATTCAAGGTGATGGCGTATATTTTGGGAACCTTCGTTGTTGAAACCCATTCTGTTGACAAGCGCTTGGGCTTGATTCGCACGAAACATCCTTGGCTTTGGATTCCCTTCTTGTTCGTGTTGTGTGACGCCACCAATTTCGATAAAACCCAAACCAATGCGTTCCCATCCTCGCAATGCAAGGGCGTTTTTATCCATACCAGCAGCAAGTCCAAACGGATTGTTGTAGGTCTGTCCAAATACGGTGATTGGGACTGAGTGTCGTGGACGGTAAAGCATCTTCAGGAGGGTTCCTCCGAGAGGTAAAGCTGTCGTAAGCCGTAGTAAGAGAAGGCTACGGTGGTGGGCTTTTTCGGAGTCCTGAAAGCGGAAGAATGGACGAATCAACCAACGATACAATACGCCCATGCGGCTCTGTCATGAACGCCAGCCTTCAAATCTTGTCATCACATCGGCCAAGACATGCGCATCACTGACCCAAAATGGCCGGCCGTGCGTGAATTCTCAAGGCGCATCCTGAGAGAGGAAACCATTCAGTTGACAACACCTCCCGAGTTCGAGATGGACCTCATCAATCTCGTCAGAATGATGAGTGATAAACTCCCCGCTCGATTGGATTTTCCGAAGTTTGATTTCCATCAGGATAATACCATCACGGTGCGTCAACAAAATGACGATGACTGGAATCCCATCATGCATGTTGGTATAGAAGAGCCGGACGCTGAGGTGCTTTGGATACCGACCGGAGCATCGGAAGCATGGTCAACAATTCGCTCAACGCTCGCTGAGCTGTTAGAAGCAGGATATCCTGGTTGCCTCGGGTGCGGTGGCCCCGCATCTGAGGAGCCATGGGATGAAGACAAAAGTCGCCAACAATTTGACTGAATTAGGGCCTTCTCATTAACATGAGAGGTTCAATTTGTCCGAACGAACGCATTCATTGGAGAATCAAAGGAGGGTTCAAGTAGAGTCGTCGGCGGCCCTTACTCACATGTCTATCGTCATCATCGCAGAGAAACCGAGTGTTGCCGAAGACCTTGCCAAGGTCCTTGGTGTATCAACTAAGAAGGACACACATTGGTTCAGCGAGGACATTATTATCACGTGGGCCATCGGTCATTTGCTTGAACTCAAATACATGGACGATTACGACGAGGAGTTCAAAAATTGGCGGAACACCATTGACCGTCTTCCATATATTCCCGATTCATTCCAATACAAGGCTAAGGGTGGCAGAGCCAAAAAACAATTGTCGGCAATTATGAAATTGGTCAAGGACAAGACCACGACAGAAATTGTCAACGCGTGTGACGCGGCTCGAGAAGGTGAACTCATTTTCAGGACCATCGTCGAACACTCGAAGGTAAAGACGCCAACAACCCGTATGTGGATGCAGTCCATGACCTACGATGCAATGCTGAATGCCTATGAAAACCGCCAACCCGGAGATACTTATCAGGCGCTCAGCGATGCAGCGTACTCCCGATCAAGGGCGGATTGGATTATTGGTATGAACGGCTCCCGGGTTGCAACCCGATTGCCACAAAACAGAGACAGGTCTGCTAACTCCTTGGGACGTGTTCAAACCGCCACACTCGCCCTCGTCGTGGACCATGAAATCGAAGTGCTCTCGCACATACCCGTCCCTTACTGGCAACTCAACGGAACGTTTTCTGCCAACGATGCAGTGTGGACGGCTCGTTGGGAACGCACAGGTCACAAAGACGACAATGAGCGTCCTGAATACAAGGCACATCGTATCATGGACGTCACGGAAAAAGAAGCGATTGAGGCTGTTCTCACCGATAATGGCTCCTTCTCTACCGAAGAGAAAAGTCGTACGAAGAAAGAACAACCTCCTTTCAATTTCGACCTCACGACCCTACAAAAAAGAGCGAATAGCATGTGGTCATGGTCAGCAAAACGAACGCTCGGTGTGGCCCAAGACCTCTACGATAAGTTCAAACTCACGACTTACCCCCGAACCGATTCAAAGTATCTAACCGAAGACATGCATGAAACGGTCGCAAAGACACTCGACGATCTTTCGAGCCAATCGAATTATTCTGAACACGTCAAGCGCCTTCAAACTGATGGTTTGGCAAATGCAAAGCGCAACTTCAACAATTCGAAGGTATCAGATCACTACGCCATTGTACCTACTGGACAAAACCCTCCCCTTAATTTTGGAGGCGACCATGCTAAACTCTACGATATGATCGTACGAAATTTCTTGGCATCATGGCACCCCATAGCTGAATGGACCGTCACCAAACGAACATCAACCAAATCTGGGCATCAATTCATCAAGGAAGTTGAACGCTTGGCCGTGCCTGGATGGCGTGCTGTCGTCGCAAAGAAGGACAAAGTGCCAGAGGGTTGGGGCAATCTCAGTAGTAATCCCTGTGAAACAACGCTTGATTCTCATGAATTCTCAGAAGAGAAAAGCAAGCCAAAAAATAGACTCAAGGAAGCAAGCCTGCTCCAACTCATGGAGCATGCTGGCAAACATATCGATGATGAGGAGCTTGCAGAAGCGATCAAAGAAAAAGGATTGGGGACGCCTGCAACACGTGCTGATACCATTGAAAAGCTGTTGGGCCGCAACTACATTCGTAGATCACGCAACGGTACCATCAGTGCATCGCCTCATGGAATCAGGATGATTGACGTACTTCGCCGTATTCCGGTCGAATGGATTACCTCGCCCGAATTGACCGGGGACATGGAAGCCTCGCTGCTCTCTGTTCAACGCGGTGAAGCACCGATGGAAACCTACATGGAAAAAATCATCCAACAAACTCAAACAATGGTTGAACGGATTCGAGACCACGACCGAAGCACCCTCTATCTTGACGAGCCAAGCCTAGGCGAATGCCCATCTTGCAGCGGAGCAATTATGGAAAATACTCTGGCTTACCAGTGCGAAAAGAATGAGGGAAGAAACAAAGGATGTCCGTTTGTCTTCTGGAAAGACACTTCCGGTCGTTGGTTTGACCGCAACACTGCTTCACTACTCATAGAGAACAGTTCCCTTGACGACCTCCATGGATTCTTTTCTCAGGCAGGAGAAGGGTACGAAACATCTGTAGTACTTTCAAAGGATGGAAAGGTCACAACCAAAGGCGGTGCTGGCGGGGGTACCAGTGAAGACGACGAAGTATTGTGCCCATGTCCGGTATGTGACCACGGATCAATCCGAATTACAACCAACGCCTATAATTGTGACAACACCGAATGTACCTTCCGAGGAATGCAGAACGTCATGTGCAAGAGATTGATTACGCCAGATGAGGCAAGACCTATTTTCACCGATGGAAAATCCGTTCTTCTTGAGGAATTCACGTCAAAGCGAAATAAACCGTTCAATGCTTTTCTCATGCTTGATAAGAATCGTGTGAAATATGATTTCCCTCCGCGTGCTGCCGCTGCAGATGCCAAACGCTTCACCGTAGTTCCTGGCGTGGTGGCAATTTGCCCCCAAACAAAGGCCAACATCATTGAAACTGAGACACATTATACAACAGAAGATAATTCAACGAATTGTAAAATACACATTGAGCGATGTATTTCGAAGCGAGACATTACACGAGAGGAAGCAAAAACGCTCATTGAAACAGGCACAGTAGGTCCTTTTGATGATTTCACTTCCAAGAAGACAAATAACCCCTTTGCAGCCTCATTATACCTGAAAAAGAATCAGGCCGTTGGATATAAGTTTGCCAAACGGTCATGAGGGACTTCTCCGTAAAGGAAGGTTGAAACAATACCTTTCACACGAAGAGATATGGACACCTACCACTACGATGTCGTCATCGTCGGTGCGGGACCTATCGGAGGAAGGTCTGCTGAACTTCTTGCTGAAACCGGACTCTCGGTCTTGATGCTCGAGGAGCACACAGAAATCGGGCGTCCGTTCCAGTGCGCTGGTTTGGTGACCCCGTCTGCAATGAAGGTTGTAGAAGCGTATGATACAGTTCTCGAGGAAGTGGATGGAGCATTGATTCATGGGCCAAGTGGAACCCTCGTCCCCGTCGGTACAGAAGGTGTACTGAGAACCTATGTTGTTTGCAGAAAGCGCTTCGACCAATTTGTTGTTCAAAAGGGCATGGAAGCAGGAGCTCATATGTGGCTGAATTCATCCCCAATCGATGCTACAATTGAAAACGAGGGAGCAACGATTGTTGTCAAAAAGGACGGAACAGAAGTTACCGTTCGATGCAAATTGATCATCGGTGCGGATGGCGCACACAGTTGGACACGCCGTTATTTCAAAATGGGACGACCCAAAGAATTGATGATTGGATTTCAGACAGAAGTCGTCGGATATCAAGGACGTGAACGCTGGCTGGAGATGTACAGCGGTGAAAGCATCGCACCTGGATTCTTTGCGTGGGTAATTCCATCTGGTTTTGGAACCCATCGAATTGGATTGTGGTCAACCGCAGACCGACTTAACGGGAGAAGCATTGAATCATGCTACCAAGACCTGCTTGACCATCCCCTCTGGAAGGATAGATTCAGCGAAACTCAAGAAATAGCACGATATTGTGGACCCGTACCTTCTGGTATGGTCAAAAAAACTGTCAAGGAACGTGTGATGTTACTCGGTGACGCTGCAGGCATGGCAAAACCCACAACCGGGGGTGGCATCGGTCCGGGATTCCACCAAATACAGTGCATATTGACACCACTCGTAGATGCGGTCAACAAGAATGATTTGTCAGAATCGCGATTGCGTGCCATCACGAAAAAACCCTGGGAAGCAATGAAAAAAGAACAGGATAGAGCTCGTGCTTTACGAAATCTCTTGGTCAGCGATTGTAGTGATAATAAACTCGACCAGCATTTCATGAACTTTGCTCATCCTGACACACTGCAACTCATCAATGAGGTCGGTGATATTGAGAAACCCGTCCCACTCGGCATGGCCTTGTTGCGAAATGTACCAGCATTCCGACCTCTCGCTCTCAAAGCAGGGGTTCGTCTTCTTTTGAGTTAGGTGATCCTGTGGTCGAACTCAAAGAAATTCAGCGTATCCGTTACCCTCCCTTTGAGGCGTCTCGATGGATTCCCTCTGCACTACCAATTGCTCAACGGACTGCTTCCATAGGAGATTTTGAGTCGAAGGCAGAGGCTCAAAGCTTCCTCAATACCAAAGGCCCGTCGGTTCAAATTGGTGAAGAAGATTCATGGCTAATTGAACGGAGTTACAGATACGGCGAAGATGAACTCCATCCCATCAGCGAACTGGCTGTATTGGAACACGAAACCTTCCCGAATGTCGTGTACAGACAACGCCAAGGTTGGTATCTTATTCCTAATCCAATTCACAATATATTGCGGAAATTTATCAACGGTGTTGTCGTTATCCTCTTGCTTAGCCTGGCTTATCTCTTCATTTCTCCCATCCTTATCTTCCTCTCAATTCCAGTGTACGGAATTGAAACGGTTCGTTGGGGTTTGTTGGACTACCCCTCCCTTGCAGTTGTCGTTGTACCGTTAATTTTTGCACCCTTAATCGTGAGAGTATGTGCGAATTTACTTGAACTTAGGAGGCAGAATTCCTTTCTCAAACGTGGACTAAAATCTCCTACGATCAAGTTTCTCAAATCGAGTATTTCTGACCAAGCGCTTGAATTCGACCTGATATTTCCAGAATGGGATGATGGCTGGAAGCATGTAGATGTCATGTGGAGAGTTGGTGTTCTACCTCCTGCTAGAGAAGTGTTATTCAAGGAACTCGCCCGTGAAGTCACTCGCCAACCGCCTCCAGGTCTAGCAACCGAATTACCGCATCATTGGGAAGAGGGTTTAGATGACGGAACTGCAGGTGGGGAGGATGCTCCTATGGAGCTCCAAGATGTCAAAGGAGGCTTCTATCTCCGCCCCATGCGAATAATGTCATCTGGAGGAAGCCAGCGATGGGATGATGGGAAATCAATCTGCCTCTCACCCCCCGAACCCATTTGGCCAGGAACCCTCAATTCCGACTTGATTCGCATCCATTGGGAATGCATTATACGGATTGAGCGGGAACAAAAAGGTGCTCTTCTTTGGGTTCAACCTCTCAAGGTCGCTCATTCAAAAACATTAGACAGAATCACCGATTTACCACTGCACGATGGCCGTTCCGAATTGGACATTAGATAATCAACACATTCATGGATGTCAATGCCTTGCATCTTTCATGGACAAGCGAAAAGCGTCTGCTTTCTTCTTTGTCGCCATCATGCTTCTAGCAGGGTGTATGAGTGGTAGTGACCCTGCTCCGATTGAAGAAGTCATCATTGAAACCTATACCATTGAGCCTACCTGGGTTCTATCTCCAAATGCCATTCAATTGGGTGATGAGGCTACCTTTTTACTCAATGTTGAGCAACAGGGGACGGGAGAATATTCCATCGAGCCGACCGTACTTCTTCCATCATTTGCGACGCTGAATGTCTTTGACTGGACACAGCAAGATGGTACTGAATCCACGAAGACATACCAATTATCGTTCATCCCTGCCTCAGTAGGTGAACATATTATTTCAATCGCTTTTGCAAATCAAGGTTCAAACAACTTAGTGCCACAACCAGCAAAAATGGTCCACGTACTGACCGTGCTACAACCTGATGAACCGGCACCCATCCTCACCGTTCCCGCACAATTGGTTTTAGAAGAGCCTAATTTGGTGTGGTTTGAAGGTAGCATAGAACACACCGACTCAAATTCCTGTGCTATAACATACACCGTTACAGATGGAAATTCTGGTCAAATTAGCCTTAATGAACAAGAAACATGGAAAGTGCTGCTCGATTTTACCGAGGCTACTTCATCCCACACCATTACCACTGTAGCCACATGCGGAGTCTACACAATTCTAAGCGACACGACGGTCACTCAGGTGATTATTGAAGGTGCAGGGGATGATGAAGATGGAGACGGTATTCAAAATGCTAATGACCTCTGTCCAACAGGATATGGAGCAAATGAAGGTTGGCAATCGACACTTACAACCGACGGAGATCGTGATGGGTGTCGAGATAATGATGAAGACGAAGATGACGACAACGACGGAATCATTGACCTTTATGATGGATGTCCAACATCCTACGGATGGATTAGCACCCCAAGTGCCGACTACGATTACGATGGTTGCCATGATGCCGATGAAGACGATGATGATGATGGAGACGGGGTTTTGGATCTCGATGACTCTTGCCCAATTGGTCGGAAAGGGTGGGCATCCAACCGGTACAGCGACTGGGACAATGATGGTTGTTCGGACCTCGACGAAGATGACAACGACGACAACGATGACCTACGAGACGAAATTGATGACTGTCCAAAGGGAGTTGCAGAATGGCAATCAAACAATACAACGGATTGGGACCATGATGGATGTCACGATTTCAATGAGGATGAGGACGATGATAACGACGGAGTCAATGATGTTAATGCGACTGGTTCTACACTTGATTTATGCCCTCAAACACCCAAAAACGCCACTGATATCAACGAATTTGGGTGTGCTGCACTTCAACGTGACACTGATGGAGACGGAGTAAATGACTTTGTTGACCAGTGTGAGGGGACACCTACAGGACTTCAAGTGAATTCTCTCGGCTGTGCTGATTTAGACGGCGATGGCGTCTTCGCCAATGTTGACCTCTGCCCGCAATCACCCGACAGATGGAGCGTCAATGCTGTAGGTTGTGCAGTCGTCCAAGAGCCAGTGGCTTGGACAGACAGCACCAGCCTCAACGGTCCGATGCAAACTGTTCCACAATTCAGTTTTCCTACCCTCAATGGCACATACAACTTCAAAAACCGCTGGAGCGGACATGATGTCTACTTTTTCATGTTCAAGTATACCGATTCCAGCGGTAATTCGAACACTGGAACGTGGGGGCAAAACCCTGGTAAATTCATACGCAATTTACCAGAAAATACACAACTCTTCTACGGTTCATTTGATAACAGTTATCACAACGATATAATTTCTCAGCGTAATACAGTTTTGGCAGGATTAACCGCATCTGAAGAAGCGTATTGGGACTCACGCATCCATTATATCGACATGGATGCGAGTAATCTTGGAGGTGGCATAGGCTCCATCATCTCATCCTTCAACAATCCATTCTTTGTTGGAATTGACCGCTTCCAACTAGCAAGAGAGACCGGTTCACTCTACGCTTGGACTTCTCAATCCAATGATCCGTTCCATCTCTCCTTTGAGCCCAATCAATGGGTTGCAGAATTCCCAACCAAGATTCGTCAGCATGACCCCGCAGTACATGCAGTGACGATCATGGACTTTCAAAGGCACACGGGTGGCTGGGGAGGGGGTTACTCTGAATTTGCCAACGCGACAATGAACCTACCCCAAGATTTGACATCGTATGACACCCTTGAAGTGTACCATGAACATGCCTGTTATGAACGTAAAAATCGCTATCAAAACTCAGACCAGTCCTACGGAGGATGCCACGAGTGGGATTACCTCGCCTACCTCTATGTCTGTGATGAAATGAACAATTCAATATGCAATACCGAGATGGTTCGATGGATAACTACCTACGGAAGAGAAGGTATGTGGTTAACAGACATTAGCCCCTATCTTTTCATGCTCAATGATGGAGAAGATCGACGATTTAAGTATGCAGGAGCGAATAAGGGAGATCTTACTGTCACTTTCCTCTTCAGTGATTGGGGAAGTGGAACTCGCGCAACCAATGCCACCTACGCATTCAGCGGGGGGCAGTTTGATGGCACATACAATAACGAATCTCGCTATCTTCGCCAACTTAATTTCACGACACCTGCATGGGCAACCAGTGTTGAAATTGTCGCTACAATCACCGGCCACGGTTTCAATAAAGACAGTGCGAATTGTGCTGAATTCTGTGACCACCAGCATTATTACACCATGGGAAGTCATCAAACATACGAATGGCATCCTATCGTATACAGCAGTGAAGGTTGCGAAAATGAAGTCAACAATGGGGTTGTTGCCAATCAATTTGGTTCATGGCCATTTGGAAGAGCGGGTTGGTGTGCAGGACAAGATGTCAAGCAGTGGAGGTATGACATCACGGACTGGGTTGACAATTCAACCAATAATACGAATCATCTCACCTACAGAGGCTATTACAACGGTGCGGAATATGTCCCCTCTGACGGAATCGGGAACGGTGGACGTAACATACGTGCTGTCGTTTGGGTTGTATTTTATGGTCCCACAACGGGTGTTGGAGCAGCAAGTTGAGCCACATCATCTGAAAGTTGAACCGTTGAGAGCCAAGCATAATCACTGTCCCTTCGTTGAGGGATAAAACCTGCTCGAACAATCGATGTTTGGAGTTCATATTCCGATGCATCGAGTTTGCTCGTACCGGATGCCGAAACAACATTCTCTTCCATCATGGTTGAACCAGCATCATCAGCTCCAGCAAGGAGAGCCATTTGTGCAATCTGCAGACCCATCGTCGGCCAAGAAGCCTGTATATGTTCAACATTGTCAAGATAGAGGCGAGATATGGCAACGTGCCTCAAATATTCTGAAGACCCAGCTCCAAGTGTATGTTTATTCTGACCCCGATTCCTACGGCCAAAGGAGTTGACTTCAAGTTGAACAGGCCATGCGATAAATGAAGTAAAACCTGAGCCACCTTTGGCATGAGTCCGGTCTTGTAGCACACGAATTGCATCCATATGACGAACCCGCTGCTCATTCGATTCACCAAAGCCAATGACATTGGTAGCACTTGTCGTTAAATCCAAAGATTGGGCTTCTTCCATGACTCTAAGCCAATTTTGAGGTGAGCCTTTTTTGGGTGAAACATCGTTTCGAACTGCATCGACAAGCATTTCGGCACCACCGCCAGGTAGGCCGTGCATCCCAGCCTCTTTCAGTGAAGAAAGGACCTCAAGGGTCGACATCCCGCAAACATCAGCCAAACCCTCAATTTCAATGGGGCTAAAGCAATCCAAGTCAATATTTGGGTGGTTGGTTCTGAGATGCTTGATGAGGTCAATATACCACTGGAAGGGAAGGTCCGGATTGACCCCTCCTTGCATGAGGATACGAGAACCATGAATCGCTTCAAGTTCGCTTACCCGCTTAGAGATTTGCTCATAGGTTTGGGTGTAGGTTTCATCGTGACCTGGTGGACGATAAAAGGAACAAAATTGACAGTTGATCGTACAGACGTTCGTGTAGTTGATATTCCTGTCAACAAGATAGGTCACTTGTCCTCCTGGATGCATCGCCATACGCCGTCGGTGGGCTGCTTGCATCAATGTGTGGAGGGGAGCAGTGTTATAGAGCAAGGTTGCTTCTTCAATTGACAGACGATGTGCTGAGGCTTCTTCCCTACTCCAGCCGGCTTGACGCATGAGAATACTTCGCCAATCCAAGGTATCACCTCATTGAAGGGGGACGCCAACAATACTTTCGATGTCTTCAATCGTTTTCGGACAGTCAGCTGTAAGTACGACTGGTCCATCTTTGGAGACCAAGACATCGTCTTCAATACGAATTCCAATGTTTGCATACCGAGGAGGGCAGTCTACATCGGGCCTCCATGCGCCAAAGTAGAGTCCGGGTTCAACCGTCAAGCACATTCCCTCTTCGAGGGTTCGGGGTACGCCACCTGGCTTGTACACGCCTACATCGTGAACATCTAGGCCAATCCAGTGACTCGTATTGTGCATGTACCAGTTGCCGAGTTCACCCGATTCAGAATTCAATGCTTCATCGAGCGTTTGGGAAATAATTCCCAATTCAATAAGGCCTTCAGCAAGCACCTTTCGTGCTGCGTCATGGGGTGCTGTATAGGGTTGTCCAACTCTGCATGCATCAATTGCAGCGTATTGTGCCTTCAATACCAAAGCATATATTTCTCGTTGGGCTTCTGAAAACTTCCCAGAAATAGGCCAAGAGCGGGTAATATCGCTGGCGTAACCTCTGAATTCTGCACCAGCATCAATCAATATGACCTCATCCCAATTGCATTCATCGCTGTTCACAGTGTAGTGTAGAATCGTTGCATTTTCTCCGCAGCCGACAATGGAAGGGTAAGACCAACCAGATCCACCTGCATAAGAAAAGAAGCCTTCAATGACGGATTGAAGTTGGTATTCTGTGACACCTTTGCGGCTGTGACGCATTGCAAGTTCGTGAGCGAGGCTAGCAACTTTTCCAGAATAGAGCATTTGCTCAATCTCCGATTCAGATTTTCTCAAACGAAGTTCAGCGATTATTGCGGAGGGGTCTTCGATGGTAACAGGCCCCGTACCAAAGTGTTGACGCGCACGGTCTCGTTTACGCACGGCTTCGTTGACAAGCTGGTCGACCTCTACATCGACACCACCACGCAAATACACTCGTCGAGCATCATTCATCCAGTTTGATAGGTGTTCATCGCGCTCATCGCATGAATAGGCTTCATCAATCGGCCAATCAGTGACTGCTCCTTCTGTACCAGGCCTGCGACCTTCCCAGATTTCTTTGAGCGTATCCTTTGGTTGAACAAATAGGTACGTCTTCCAAGTACCTTCAACGCACCTCATCACAAGAGTTGCCTCTGGGTCAACCCACCCTGTGAGGTATAGTAGGTCGCTGGTTGTACGGTAACGATAGTGTACGTCATTAGAATGGGTAGCCATTTTTGGTGAGCAAAGGATGAGCAGGTCGTCGCTACGGAATTGGGAAATCAAACGTTGTTGACGCATGCGGAATTCCTGCAGCGGAGTTGAAGCAGGTCGGTCGGGCAAACTTGCGAAGGCCTCTGCGAACATGTTTCACCCTCGCGCTTCGTCTTCTTCAACCGTTGCATCATGCCCGTTCGGTGAACGGAGAGTTCCATCTGGAACCGTACCGTCCGATGTGTTCCATTTAGGAATATCAAAATCTACTTTTTTTGTCGAACGAATGACGAATACTAGAATGAGGACAATGACAAAGAGTAAACTAACGGCCTGTATAGGTGAAATCAACGTGCTCACTGAGTCTTCAGATGATGTGATTACAATTTCAAATGAAATTGAATCGGTTGCTCCATCATCATCGAAAACGATCAGTTCAACTGAATGCAAGCCTTCTCCGTCAAAATCATCAAAATTTAATTGACTCTGCCCACGAATTGAAGTTGATTCATCGATGACCCATAGGTATTCAATGGGCTCATTGTCAATGCTATAGGTGCCATCAAGCGTCCAATTGCTCCCGGGCCCGACCTCAACACGTTGGTTTCCATTTATTTGCAAACCATCTGCAACCAAAATCACTTGAGGTTTGATGTTTTCAACAGAGAAGTTATGTTGGAGTGTGATTGAAAAACCTGCTTGATCACGTACAAAGAGTTCAACATGATAATCACCTGAATCTGTTAGATTGAGGAGGATGGTACCGGTTGAAATCAGTTCTGAATCATTTACAGCTCGAATCGTTCCGCCATCATGGTGAATGGACCATTGATTGGTCAACTTACTGCCTTCAAATCCATCCGATAGTTCTGCATATAATTGAAATTCTTCACTCTCTAGGACACGATCCGGTCCAGAAATACTACCTGTAGGGGGGGTGGAGTCAAAGGTGACGCTGCTGCGGACTTTGCCACTTTGACGGAGTAAATCATCTTTCATTGAAACATCAACGAACCAAATCCCATCGGGAAGAGATAAAGTCGATTGATTGAGAGTCAAGGTCACGACATAGCCTTGGGATGAATAGGGGATGGATCGCACGATCGGTTCATCAAGACAAACACCAAATGGCGCCTGGCAAAGTTCGGCCTCGAATTGAAGTTCAGTGTATTGACCTGAAGGGGTAATGAGCTGGAATTCTAATTCTACGGCATCTCCACTTACAACAGACTGGGTCTCAACGGATTCAGAAGTAGCGTAATCTCCAATTTCATCGAGGAGGATCGGTCGGTGATGGGCTTGTCCGATGAAGGCCACGAGGAATGGTTCGAATGGCACAGTATCTTCCCAATTCGTTTGTAAACTGATGAAACATGTGCAGTCAATACCTGTCACATTAATGTCTAAGGTCCATCGAAATGAGTCCTTACCCACTGGCACCACTGAGGTGAGATATGGTCCACTGAGCAAGGTGATCGGCGTGGATGTGCTGATGTTGACCAGTGACCAAGTTGCGTTACGGAGGGGTTTATCTGAGATTCCCGAGAGGAGGAGGGATGCTTGTGTATTCATTCCATGGGCTTGGTCAAATGCAAAACCGTTCGAATATTGGGTGGAACTTGATTCATCAGCCATTGTAGATTGAACGGGAAGACATGCCACTGCAACAACAACAACGAGCAAGAGCGTTAATTCCCTTCGCAATCCGGGGCGCTCGTTCATAGTCATCATCTATTCAGTCACTAAAAGGGTCACACAACTCACCCTGTCCAGGGTAGGAGACAGGGTTGCGCGGGTTTGTATCCCATTTGTATTCACAATAATTGACGTGCCCATCACCGTCTGTATCAACCATACGGTCGGCACCATCAAATGGGTCAAATTGGAAGTGATACTCCCAACCTGTTGCCATACCGTCATCGTCGTGGTCTTGATAGTAAACTTCAGGCCCGTCGTTCCAATCGTCACCATCCGTGTCATTTGTGATTGGATTGGTACCGTTTTGCATTTCCTCAAAATTGGTGTAATTTTGTAGATTATCGTAGAATCGCTGACCGTCAGGTGTGGTTGGGTCAATATTGCATTCCGAATTTGTTGTATCGTTGTATCCCGGACAGTAACGCTTGATGAGACCAGTTCGATTGAGTCCGTCGTCATCAGGGTCTTCAAACCCGTCATCAAGGCCATCAAGGTCGCTGTCTGGCATTGAAGGGTCCATCACACCACGAGCACCATAAGCACCAATGGTCGAGTTATCAACAAGTCCTGTCTCAAATGCTAGTTGCGAATAATACACTTCCCAACCGTCGGGAAGCATGTCTCCATCGGAATCGTCGTCAACAGGGTTGGTGTCCCAGCGATCGGGTGCTTCAAGACCGTTAGCGAGTGTGTCGTTGTCGATGTCAAAGGTGTCATCCTTGAGCGAATCCAATGACGGGTCGAGAGCCCAACGGCCGTTGCACCCATCGCACAGATTATTTCCTGGCATGAGGAAACCTGTTAGATTCATCTCACTGACGGCAAACTTGGGTTCCAGCGCAAAGCCACCCAACCAGTTTTGCCACTCATACCCACCGGGTTGCATGGTACATGAGTTGCTTTGACTACTTGTATCACAGCCAGGACGGAGCCATGTGGACGTGGCAACCCATAGGCTGTGGGAATTGGTATTATCTTCTGCGGATTTTACTTGCATTTCCCATCCATCAAGCATGCCATCGGAGTCGGTATCGTTCAACAGTGGATTGGTAGGGTTTTGGAACGGACGCGGTACAAAGAGTACTTCTTGTCCGTCAACCAATCCGTCGTCATCGGTATCAGAGTTATTGGCATGCGTGAGGAAATTATCTTCACCTGCAACGACTTCTTCGCCGTCTTCAAGTCCATCATTGTCGGTATCAAACATGCAAGGGCTGGTGGCATATGCTTCCCCATCCCACATGAAATTGTTTCCAGCCTCTTCGAGGTCGGTCAAACCATCTGAATCGGTATCAGGATTGGATGCATTAGAACCGCCGCCGTTACATACGGTAGAAAATTCAGCAAAGTCTGACAAACCATCAGAATCGGTGTCGAACAGACCTGGGTCAGACGTAACCCATGTGGGCTGCACACCTCGATTAACAACCAAGATTTCCCAGCCCATCACTTCAATGCCGTCAATAAGGCCGTCTCCGTCTGTATCGGAATTGAGTGGGTCAGTGCTACGACCGTCTAGAACACCGTCTTGGTCACGGTCATTGGCTTGGTATTCCATCACGTTGGTGAATTGTTCTTCAGCCTCAACAATACTGACCCAACTGAAAAGACGTGAATCCACAGTGTCGCCCACAGAGACATGGATACCGTAGACATATCCGTCCACTGGTGCGAGAAGGTTGACAATTTGTTGGTTTCCACCGCCGAGTGTAATTCGAGCTCGGGCGACCGTTTCGTTAGCCTCAACTTGTTCATCAAGAACAACATCAATTGCGTGGACGACTGCAGAATTTTCAAGTGTACTGAACATGACTTGTCCGTCATTGTCAGCATCCCATCCATCACGGTCAGGGTCTTGGTTCCGGTTTACTGCAGAGCGAGGGTGCAGACCGTTTACTGCTTCCCATTGGTCTGGCATATCGTCTTGGTCCGTGTCTTGGAGCCACGGAGAAGTGAAGTTTCCTTCGCCAAATATTTGGGCAACCTGGTATTCTTCGAGATTGTTCATTCCATCTTCATCCCAGTCGCCATAGCCATCAGAAGCATTGGCAGGATTGAGGACCTGAGCCGCATTGGGTGCAAGTTCTTCAATTGAGTAACAATATTCGAATCCATCGGGCATACCATCGCCGTCGGTATCCCAATCCGACGGACCGTTGAGGAGGCCATCATCGTCCATGTCCATCATGAACCAGCTGCGATCAACGCCAAAGAAGGGTCCAACACGTGGTTCAGGGTCGAGGAGAGCCTCATTGCAGTTTTCACCCATTCCGGTGTAGAGCGCAATTGATTCATTGGCGATTTCAACGATGTCGTCAATGAGATCATTGTCCGAATCCCGAGCGGTTGGATTTGTACCAAAGGATTCTTCTTCAAAATTAGCGAGACCGTCATCGTCGGTGTCAAGAACCATATCACACGAATGGCGGTCATTTGAGGCGAGGTCATCCCAATCAGCCATTCCGTTTTCCCCGTTGAATCGTGTTTCAAGTGCATCTACCATTGCTTGGTCAAGCAAGAGACAATCCCAATTTCCATCGAGGGGATTGAACAAGGTTACTTCTCCACCCGGCGTTTGCACAGCCATGGTGTAGAGCGATTCCCAGCGGTCATTCAGGCCGTCGTTATCGGTATCTGCACGCTGGGGGTCAGTACCCAATTCTTGTTCAGCTTGGTTGGTCAGTCCGTCTCGGTCTGGATCACCAGTAGGCCCTTGGTTGGGGTCAGGCCATGAATCAGTTTCGTTAGCGATGGTAGCATCTTCAGTCTCCTCACTTTGTGTTGGGTCGACATTGATGTCATCAGATTCACCGTTGTCAAGTGGGTTCAACCCATGTTGTACTTCCCAACCATCACTCATCCCATCGTTGTCAGTATCGGCATCATTGACGTCGGTACCGTATTGAGTTTCTTCGAGTTTGTCTGAAAGGCCGTCTCCGTCAGTGTCAATTGCTTCGCCCATAAGGTCTGCTTCACCACGCAAATCCTCTTCCACTGCGGACTCAAAACCACCGACGCTTTCGTTGGTTTGGAAGAACCCTGAAACACCCACAAAAAGAGTGCCAAAAATGAGGGTTGAAATGATTGCTACAGTTGCCATTTGATTGTGTTTGAGGCTCATAGGACATACCCTGCACATCAGTGCAACTCAACCGAGGTGGTGATTCGGTTATGAACCTTGACCAAAGATGAGCAGAAAATTGAAACCGGTCGGCGAGAAGTGTTATGTTTTCACTGCATAATCAACGGAATGGAAGTTGAGGGACATCAAGACCTTCGACGGATGAATTGTAACCGTAATGATGGGCGATTGACCATGGCCTCGCTCAAACATACCGGCAAGGATACCACATGTCAGTGCAGGGAGAGGAGAATGAACAGAAAACTCCGTGGCATCATCATCGTCCAAAAGACTGGATTTCATGCTCACATGACCCAACCCTCGTTGCGAAAGGTGAATATGGAATAATTCAGCCCAATCTGAAGAATGTTGAACAAAAACTGGAGTTTCAGAATCCTGAAAGCCCTGCTTAGCAGCGTATGCTACCGACGCAAAGAGTTGGCATTCATTGGATGAGGTCCCCTCAACATGCCAATCCCTCAACCACGATGTTTGGCCGTAAAGCGGTCGGCCAATGAGGGCGTTGTACAACTGGTAAAACGCAGAGATATGAACGAAAAACGAACGTTGTTGGCCTCGGAAGAAACCATAACTACGAGCCTCTAACTCAAGATCAATTTCACCTTGAATCGTATCTGATTCACCATCAGCTCCCCATTGCAAATGAGGTGGTTTCTGAACCGATGCCATGGGTTCCGATTTCTGTTCGAAATCAAGGTCGACACGCTCTAGGGAGCGTTGTTGCCACCCCATGGTCCACCGTTCTTGTGTCAGGTACTCCTTGTGGGCAAGTGCCACGCCAACCGACCAAGCATCATGGCAGGGCATCATGATGTGATTGTTTTGAAGTGAAAATATCCCCCATCCCATAGAAATACAGCGGGCATTGAGACGCACCTGGATTTTTTTGCCCCCAAAGAATCGAGGCCTACGGAACATGACATGATTGGAAAGAACTAATTCTTCTGCATCCGTTCCTGCGTAAATCAATTTCCGTCCCATAGGGGATTCAAATAACGCGTCCAAATGAGTGCATAAAAGTTCAAATTCACGAACACCGAATAATGCAATTGGAGTGTCCGTGTTGTCGAAAAAATATCCATTTCTCCCAAAGATAAACCCTTGATGAAGTGGTAATTTTTGAGCCATGGAATGACACCACCATCAAACAGGATATCCCGAACGTCCTTCATCATTGAAACAATAACCGATGGTTTGGCGCTGAGATTTGAGTGCATGAACATCTTTTTTGACGGATTTGGGGTCTTCTCCCTTCAGCAAAACACGCGCATATAATGACGCTACCATCTCCATATCTGACGTTGTAAAACCAACCCGTGTGAGTTCTTGAACGCCCAAGCGCAATCCAGAAGGTGTCATGGCTTTGGTATCGCCCGGCAACATGTTCATGTTGGTGATAATCCCTGCCTCTTCCAAAAGTTGTGCCGCTTTCGCACCAGCGCCTGAGTCTGTTTCACCATGGCGAGTCAGAACTTGATGTGAAGCTGTGTAACCACGACTTTCGGCAAGGACATCAAAGCCTTCACCCGCAAGTGCTTGTGCAAAGGCTTGTGCATTTGCAACTGTGTCGATAGCATAATCTCGCCCAAATTCTTGAAACTCTGTAAGTGCCATCACTTTCCCTGCAACATGATGAAGGTGATAGGATGAGCATACGCCAGGAAACATGGCATTGTTGAGGCGCTTATGCATCGATTCATCGGTCGATGAAGAGAGAAGGAATCCACCCTGGGGCCCGGGAAATGTTTTGTGACTTGAACCCGTCATGAGGTCCGCACCTTCTCGCAGTGGATCCTGAAATTGCCCGCCAGCAATAAGACCCAAAACGTGAGCGCCGTCATACATGACAGTAGCACCCACTTCGTGAGCAGCATCTGCCATTTCCCGAAGGGGGGTTGGGAAGAGAAAAACTGACTGCCCAAACAGTGCAACTTTCGGCTGAACTTCACGTATCACCTTGCAAGCAGCATCAATGTCGGGCTCCATTCGCTCTTCATTCCAAGGATAGGTCGTGAGATTAAGATCCCGCAATCCCACTGCTCCCATTCGGGCGTGGGAAATATGACCCCCATCGGCTGTTGAGACTGCTGTGATGCGGTCTCCTGGACGAGCGAGAGCTTTGAGTGCTCCGATGTTGCTCACCGTACCTGAAATCGATTGGATGTTGGCGAATGAACAATTAAAAACGCGTTGAGCGAGTTCAATTCCAAGTGCCTCAATGGTGTCGAAATCATCGCATCCTTGGTAGTAGCGTTTTCCAGGCAAGCCTTCTGCATAGCGCCCGTGTAAATCACTACCAACAATGTCTCGGACAAGGGGAGAGATGATGTTTTCAGAGGCGATCATGCCGAGGCCGTTTCTATAATGCTGTCCGCTGGATTGAACTGCATTGAGAACAGTTGTAGCATGTTCACGATTCGTTGTCCCAGATGAAACTCCTAAATCTGTCTCGCTCATGTTAGGATACTGTGCAAATCAGTCTTTGAACTGATTGACTGTGGATTCTCAACGGGTGCTGGGACGGGACGAGGTATTGCTAGACCGCTCGCTTCGTATTGTATTACGTGGAATGAAACGCTCTTGGTCAGCATGTTCCTCGCCCTTTGCCGCTGCATTGAGAGATTTAGGGTCCTTCTTTCGGATATAGTTGGTACGACCACGATAGGCCACTGGTCCAATAACCCGTTCGAGATGAGGACCTTCTTCGTCATGTTCTCTTGGCCGCTTGAGCCACCACGCCTTACCGAGGGGTTGAACGCGAGGAGGGCGTGCTTTTCGAATACTGATTGCACGACGACGCAACCGAGCCTTGACCTTTTTCTCAGACTCTTTTGGGAGCCGTTCATACATCCATGCCGGCATACCGATATCCAATACCACGCCGTTGACAGTCACCAATATCCCTGAGAGAAGCAGATGCGTACCAATGGGAATATTTTCCATTGTTGGTTGCGCCTTAAACCGCTTCATCCTCTTTGCGTACTTGAGCATGCCACGCTGGTCACGATGTTTGATGAGCATCTCTTGCTGTTTGTTGAATCGGCGGTAACTGAAATGCAATGTCATCAGAACACCCAAGAGAGTCATCCCTTCAGTTTGTCCAACTTCTTGGTAGGTCAAAATACTGAGAACAATCCACATAGGTATCAGCACGAAGTAGGTGAAAATCACCGACAAAATACCTTGCGAAAAACGAGGTGGCATGGCGGTTCGAGCGGCTTCATGTGCAGCGATCATAACGTTCGCATTCAATGCCTCGTCAATACCACCTTTTTGTTTGAGAGCTGCATATGCATTAACAGGAGCAGCATCCAACCATTTCTTCGCCTCTTTGTCGTTATCCAATATGAGAGATACTTCGAGGTTTTCCCGGCCCTTCTTCCCGTAACCAAAGATCACAGCGACTGCCATTACTCGGGGGTCTTTGCTATCGCTCTTAATCAACTCATCCAGGATGCTTTTCGCATCGTGCCATTGACCAGTATCAAGTAAACACAAGGCAACAGCAATGCGCGGTCGGACACCTGTTGGATCCTTCCGAACCAATGAAATCGCCAAGTCCAATGCTTCATCGTAGCGACGTTGTGCTCGAAGAAGAGCGACCATTGATAATTGACCAATCAGAGATATCCGATCGTTTTGAACCATCATGTCGCTGGGTTGGGGTTTCCAATACCCGAGCATTCCTTGGAGCATTTGTATGTGATCAATCGCCGAATTATTTTCCCAATCCCACAAATCATCTTCGGTGACCCTCCCGTGCCATGGATCCATCCACTCACAAATGAATGAGAGAATTTCTGGTTCATCATATCCCTCTGGCTGCTGAAGTCCATGGAGGGCTTCTCGTGCAGCATCTAAGCGACGCAACGCCATGTATCCAGTAGCGATGATCATGCGAGCTTCGTCATCGTCGCCACCTGCTTGGGCGAGAAGTTTACGGCTTTCTTCAATGGCTTCTGGCCACAACCCTCGTAGTGCTTTTTCCCACATTGAGGCACGTGACTGTTCTTGGCGAATAAGGGCTTGGTCACCCGGGAAATCATGGGTTTGAACCTTGATGAGTAAATCAATATCTTCGTTGAATGCTGCCGTTTCAACAAGATTCTGTAGACGGTCACCACCCTGCAACTTAACAGCACCTTCCCTCCGCTCGTCAGGATTCAAATCGAATCGCAAACGAGTCAATGACGAAAACCGTGCCATTGAGAGCAACCATGTCAGCATAAAAACAGCCTGACCGACTGCAATAAACATCCACACTGTGAGAAGGCGATAGTATTCTGAGAATCCATTACTCTCAAGCCAATCAGTAAGCGGCATGAGGTCTCCAAATTCTTTGTAACATACCAGAATCAAGAGAAGTACGGTGTATCCTGAGAAGCCTGCAAAAGCAAAGGTCAATTGTCGTGCTTGTGCTGCTTTTTCAGTCCTTATCTCACGCGGAGTATCTAGGGTCACGCCGAAGAGTCCACCAAAGGTTTGTCCCCCAAGAATTAAGTTACGAGTTAATTCAAAAATAAACGCTAAACCGACGATGGCAATGTTGAGTGTAAGATAAAGTGAGAGAAATTGTGGCGCTGATTTGATGAATTCCCAATGGAATAAAATTTCAGAGATCATATCAATTCGGATGAATATCGAATATCCAATAATACCACCGTAATTGAGTATATCTTCCCCATTGGCTGGGTTTTCAAGCATCACATACAACACGGTCAAAATACCGTTCAGCGCGGTAATTGGCATGGTGAACAGAAAGAGCACCAAAATGAAAGAAAAGAGGCGACCAATGAATCCGTTCTTCTCGGGGTCAATCGGGTTGGCACGCCCACGAGTTGTTCGCCATTTGTTGATGAGCAACATGTTCCACGAGGCACCCATGATGCGCCCATATGCAAAAATAGTTGGCGCCATGAAGGTAAGCATTGCGAATGCCAACCACGTTGGCGTCACTTCCCCTTTGAGACTGATGCCGTAGACCACTACAATGAGCGTGATGATGACCAAGATTGCGAGGGTTGAGATGCGACGAATGACATCAGCACTCACGGATGAACGGATTTCACGGGAACGACGACCAACAAGTTGCCCATTGAGTGTTTCCCAAGGCGAAATTAGAACGGGTATGAGGATGAATGTAGCGATGATGTAGAGATTGATTTGAGAAAAGGTACCTGCGTCAAAGAGCAACTCCATGATCAAAACCAAGACGCCAGTGAGGCCCATCATGTAGAGGAGAACCCCGTAACCAACGGTGCCTTGTTTCAATAACTTTCGAGCGTCACGCAGCGTCCGAGTGATACGATGAACCTCATACAAATCATCGTCAATCTCGAATGCAACTTGCAAATTTTTGAGTTGTTGAGGTATGAACCAGCGTCGTACAAAATACGCGATCACTAAGGCCAAAAGAAGAGGGGTCATCAAGGCCAAAGAAAACGAACTGGACGCAGAGATGGTAGCAGCAGATGCGTTAGGAAGGGTGACAACCAAAGCGAGGAACCCCAAAAGGAGTGCGCCCCCACGAGACTTCGCCCCCATGTTTCTTCCTCAATGCTTACGCTTCATGAATCCTCCTCCTACGGTCTGTGTCGTTGGAGGAATCGTTCAATTCTGTCAAAGACCTCGCAAAGAACGTCCAAATTAGCAAGGTAAACCAATCGAACATGGCCTTTTCCAAGTTCGGGTGAAAATCCACTCCCGTGTACCAAGAGGACATGTTCCTCGTGTAAGAGGTCCAGGACAAATTGTTTGTCATTTGCCATCCACTGTTCATCAGTCAACCGAATGAACATGTAAAATGCACCTCCTGGATGCTCAACATCAAGGCCTTCAATCGATGCAATTCGCTCAATACAGTAATCCCGTTGCTGCATGACTCTCGTTGAGTATTCGTCCATCCAAGAACGTTCACCCGTTAAACCTGCAAGATACCCAAGTTGAGCAGGGGTCGAGGCACACAGTCGTGAACGTAGAAGACGTTCCAGACCGTCTCGCACCAAGGACAAGCGCCCCAAAGGGTCGTGGAGTGCCATGTACCCTATTCTCCATCCGGGGGCGTAGTAAACCTTCGAGACACCGTTGAGAGCGACTACTGGGACAGTATCACTGCGACTTGCAACAGAAACATGTTGTCCTGTGAAGTCGAGACCGTCGTAAATTTCATCGGCTACGAGGATACAATTTGGATATCGTTGAGCAATGGCTAATAATTTGTCAACATCATCTGCACCGCATACCGTTCCGCATGGGTTATTGGGGTTGATGAGAACAAGCAGTCTCACTCGGTCATTCATTTTGGATTCAATGTCATCAAAATCTAGATGCCAGCCTTCCGTGCTCTTCAGAGCATATTCCACCGTTTCCGCACCGTACATTTGCGGATATGCCATGTAGGGAGGATAGTGCGGCCCCGGGGCAAGAACTTGGGTGCCTTCTTCGAGTACAGCTGCAAAGAGAAGTTGCAATGCCTCAGTGACACCATGGCACACGTAAACATCATCTGGGGTTGCAGGCCATCCCTTACGTTGTTCGTCTTCTGCAATCGCCTGACGCAGTTCCGGCAATCCATACGAAGGAGAATATCCGTTCCTGCCATCCTTCAATGCTTGAGCGTAAGCATCGACCATATGAGTTGGAGTGGGAAGCCCAGGATATGCAAGAGGGTCGCCAATATTGAGTTTGAGAATTTCATGACCCTGACGTTCAAGTTCAGTAGCAGGAACCACAACATCACGGATTGCATATTCAATACTCGATGCCCTTGAGGATACTGGTATCATGTTGCTCATTATTGTCCACGTCCTTAAGTCAGGGAAGTTCGCTTTTCTCCAGCCATGTTGAGGACTTCATCAAAATGTTCCGCAGAAACGGGTTGAACTGAGAGACGTTGGCCACGTTGTAAAAGAGGCATTCCCTCAAGAGAGGGGTTTTCCTTCATTTCGTGCAAAGAAACTGGTTCGAGTTCGAGTAACGGTTCAAGGTCGACCATGAACCATCGAGGATTTTCTGGCGATGATTTTTCATCGAAATACTTGCTCTTGGTATCCCACGATGTGAAGTCTGGATAGCCTTCGTTCAAAATTCGAGCGACACCAGCAACATGCGGAGGTTTCGTATTTGAGTGATAAAAGAGGACCAGATCCCCTTTTTTCATGGCATCCCGCATCATATTCCTCGCTTGGTAATTGCGGACACCATCCCAATGCGTTTGGCCGTCTTGAACGAGCTGAGTGAAGGGGTAGACATCAGGTTCTGACTTCATGAGCCAATGGTTCATGATTCTCCGTAGTGGCGGGGGTCTATGGATTGCTCGCTTACCAAGCATCAACGACATTGTCCACCAGAGCAGCATCCATGACGTCCTCTGTGCTGTTGACATGGCGAACGAGACCGAGTTTTTTGGCCATTGAGTTTGAACCACTCACCGCTCCAATCCCCATCTTTTCTAAGGTAACAAAGATCGCTGGAAGCAGCACAAGAGCACTGGCCGCCGCTACCCACAAGAGAATAAGAATCACCGTGATAAAGGGCTGAATTTCAGGGATGGGGATGTTGTACGCAGTGAACATCCCCAAAGATGTGACGACTGCTGCTTCGAAGAGCGACATTCCAGTCCCCACTGCTGCACTTCGTATTGCGTCAATACCTCCACCGAGTTCGCGAATACGATTGGCGATGTGAATCGAAAAGTCAACACCAACTCCGACAAGAATCGAACCGATCATGACCGTAACAAGCGAAAGTGGAACGTCCATTCTCCACATCACCAACCATTGAAGTGCGACCGTTGCAATGACCGGAGATGTCGTCCATATCGAATAGCGAATGTCCCGGAAGACCACTGCCAAGGTAATGAGTGTGAGAATGATCGCAAAACCAAGAGAAGTCCATTGCGAGCCAACAATCAATTCATTCACCTCAATAGCCGTTGCAGCCACTCCAGTGAGGTCTTCGGCAGTTTCACCGTGTAGGCCTTGGAAAGTGGATGTTCGTTCATTGACTAAATCGACACTTTTCGACGTGTCTGCTACGGGTATGAAGGGCATATCAACATAGATGAGGGAACGACCATAATCTTCGCTGATGAAAATTTCACGAGTCTCTTTGGTGAGTGATGCATAAAATACATCCAAGAGAAAGATCTCACTTTGTTGAGAGCCTGGTAGACCAAAATCTCCGGGACGAGTCAAGAGATCCCAAAAGGAGCCGTCGATGGATTGGCTTTGATTCAGCAAAACCTCAGCCGTGGTCTTCACATCTTCACACTGCTCTGAGCCCGCACAAGGAACTTGTTGAATGAACTCATTGAATTGCTCACCCGACACAGTCACCTGAATACCGGATGATTTCATCAAAAACACAACTGAAACAGCCGTTGTATTCTCAATATTATTGAGAGAAGCTTCCAGCGTATTGATCTGTGTCAGCAGTTCAACAGGGTCATCATTCGTATTGTCGTTGTCATTGCTGTCCCCACTCACGTTGGCGTTGACAAGAACCATTCCAACTTGACCAGCCTCGAATTCTTGACTGTACTGTTTCATTTTCACGACCGATGATTCACCTTCGGGAGCCATACCGAGAAGGTCGATGTTTTCCTCAACGTTAGCCCGACCAACCGTAGCAGAAACAAGAATGAGAAACAGGAATACTCCAATGACGGCTTTGTTGTAACGCACGGGAACCTCAACAAGAACATCAAAGGCCTTGAGAGGCGGGTGCTTGGGCTTTTTGAGGTCCAGAATGAGTGTTAAATTTGGGACCATAAACATCGTGAGAATGTAAACGACGACAATGCCTCCAGAGAGTGCGATACCAACGGTTTGAATGGGCGCCATTGGTGTGAAGACCAGCGATATGAATCCAATCACAGTGGTAACGGCCGAAAGAAAAACTGCACGCCCAGTTGATGAGAGTGACGCTCGCATTTTCTCATCACGAGTTCCCTCCTCCTCAGCATAGCGATTGGTAATATGTAATCCATACGACACCCCCAACGCGAGTAAAATCGGGCCAACGATGATGACGGTCATCGTTACTTCATAATTCGTCGCCCCCAGTATGCCAAGCGTCCAAAAGACTGCACATAACGTCGGTAGGCCTGCGATCACCAACACCTTGAACCCTTGAAGGGGGCGCATACCTGTCAAGCCAGTTTGGAGTAAGTCAGAGTGGAATACAAATAAACCGATGGCCACCAAGAGAACAGCCATAGGAAAGATTTCCCAAAAGAGTCGGAATGAAAATTCTGTGACAGCATTGGTGATTGGGACTGGACCAGTGAGCACCATGGATAAGCCAAGATCTTCCCAATCGCAAACTCGATTGTCCGCCGGCTGTCCATTTTCAGTAAATTCACACGGTCGCTCCATTTTTGAGATAACGTCCAACATTTCTTGGGTGTCTGCAATGATGTCCTTTGCGGGCCTTGACTCTGTAACTGCAATCGCCATGATGGCTCGGTCGAGCAGGCCATCTGGGCCTCCGTCTTCTCCACCTTCAATATCTCGTGCTAATTTGTCCAAACCAGACGATGGCGAACCGTCCTCCTCGTACATCTCACCGATGACGAGGTCGATTGTTGTTTGACTTGGAATTTCATATGAGCCGCCTAATTCCTCATCAGTAATTGCAAATGCGTCGTTCACCTCTTCTGCAAGGTTACGGGAAGCGCAATCATCGTTGGGGTTCGCGCACCCGAGTTCTCCAATCTCAGTAACGATGGCTTCACGGATTCGTGGGGCACTTGAATTCACTTCCTTGAGCACTGTAGAGAGGGACAAGATGTAAATGACGTCGTCGGAGTCATCTGAAAGATAAGGGTTGAGGATGTTTTCAACGTAACTGATTTCCTGCAGAATACGTTGCTGAGTGATGTTCTGATTTGAAGATTCAATATAGACAACCATGACATTTGTTGACCAGTCTTCCTCTACTTTGCTGATGAGTTCAGCCACTTGGCTGCCATCGGGCAAATAGACTTCCATATCTCCGTTCACGTTCAGTGCAGGATTGTCGGGGTCATTGTCAAACTGAGTGTCATCGAGGAAGCCGGATTGTGTCACGAAATACACGGTAAGGAGTAAAAATACGAGAATTGTTGGAATCGGAAATTTGGTAATGGCGCCGGTTGCACCTGTCTTTTGCCACTCACGTTTCATTCGTTTTGGGGCATCGAGAACCGCATCAATTGCACGCTTTGAGTCAAGTGTATTGATCTGCCCAGCGAGTTGCTCACGTACGTGGCGAGAGGACTTGGCAATGGCATCAATGCGCTTGTTTCCTACCGATTCAACGGGTCCTGATTCTGATGATGAGGTTTCGTCTTGCGTTGACACTTCATCACCTCAACTCATGGGAGGCGGGCCTCATTCAAAGCCTTACCCACACGATGCATATTGTTCGGGTCTGATTTGACCGTTTCAAAGGCGAGGGGTTGAAATGGTAACCCACTTCCCGTCAACTGGACCCACCTCAATGACCGAGGCGGGGCCAGGTGAGGCACATGCCAGCCCCGAAATTACCAGAAAAACGATGGTCAATTGACCTTGAAAAATCCATACAGGAAGCGCATTATGAAAACGAGAGCGTTTACGCTCAGCGCTATGGTTTTCAACCGAACTCAGGGAAAGAAATTTTTGTGATTGACACACCACCACCCTACCCATCTGGCACATGGCACATCGGAGCAGTAGCCCAATATTCTATGATTGACGTCATCGCTCGTAGTCAACGACTCTTAGGCAAGGAGGTGTACTTCCCTTGGGGAGTTGACCGTAACGGGATCAACATTGAATTCACCGTCGAACGAAACACTAAGCGGAAAATGAAAACATACGATCGTGAAGAGTTCCTCGAACTCTGCAAAACCACCATTGAAGAATTTACTCAAGCCATGCGATTGACTGCAAAGCGTGTTGGCCTTTCATGTGATTTTTCGCGTGAATACCTCACTGATGCACCAGATTACCGTAGTGTAACGCAATCAATCTTCATTGAATTGTTCAAAAAAGGCGATATTATTGAGGACCTAAGGCCGAATATCTACGACCCCGTTGAGGGTACCACCATTGCCGATGCTGAAGTTGAACGGCTTCCAAGAAAGACACGTTTGGTCGATGTCAGATGGACCTGTGAGGACGGTACTGACCTCGTCATTTCGACCACTCGCCCAGAGTTAATCTGTGCGTGTGGAGTGATTGTCGTTCACCCTGATGATGACCGATACAGTCACCTTGTTGGTCAAAAAGTCGAACTTCCACTCCCCGTCACAGGCCGCTCAACGCATGTGGATGTGATGACACATCCATCCGTAAAATCGGAGTTCGGTACGGGAATCCTCATGGTCTGTTCTTTCGGCGACCAGAATGACGTGGCAGTATTCCGTGAACTCGGACTCACTCCCTTCCAAGCCATCGACCTCGAAGGAAGGTTAACAGAACTATCGGGACCTCTTTCGGGACTTCGTGTAATGGATGCTCGCCAACGGGCGATTGAATTGCTCGAAGAAGGCGGTCGTTTGGTTCATTCGGTTGAGCGCGACCAGGATGTCCCCGTATCGGAGCGTGGCAAAAATCCTGTGGAAATCATTCTCTTGAAGGAATGGTATGTTCGTCAGACTCACATCCAAGATCGAATGAAAGAGCACATTGATAAGATTCAATTTCATCCAATTCGTAACCGGCAATTTTTGCTTGACTGGATGGATAACATCAGCATTGACTGGCCTATTAGCCGACGCCGTTGGTACCACACTGAAATTCCGATTTGGTACAGTGAAGACAGTGAACGAGTTGTGATTCCCCCGCCTGGAATCTATGTTCAACCTTGGAAGGAATCCCCCCCTGCTGGTAGTCGTGTTTTGAGCAGAGAAACGCGTGAGGACATGGGTTCATATGAGGAACTCAAGACTTCCCTTGGTCAATTGAAGGGTGAAGAGAAGGTCTTCGACACCTGGATGGATTCCTCAAACTCGAATCTTTTTGTGAGCGGCTATCTTAATCACCCCGATGTCTTTGACAAAGCATTCCCTACAGCGTTGAGGCCACAGGGCAAAGAAATTGTTCGAACATGGCTCTATTACACGCTTCTCAAGTCAACGCTCCTCTTGGACCAACCTGGCTTCGACCATGTTTGGATCGACGGACTTGGAATGGACCCGTGGGGCCGTAAAATGAGCAAATCATTAGGCAATGGAATTGATGCTGATTCCGTCCTTGAATGCGGCGCAGGTGGGCGCACAGGATCGTGGAGCGTCAAAGGCCCTGATGGAACCATCAAACTCCGAGCCAACAAGATTGGAAGCGAATGCTTCAGACTCTGGAAGGCATGCGATGCTCAAGTCGGAGATGATTTCCAAATCAATCCCGAAGAAATTGAAAAGAAATATTTTGGCGTATTGACGAAACTCTTCAATGTCGCAAGATTTGCATCCCAATTTGAAGTACCCCTCAACCTTGATGATCCACCAGCTGACCTCCTCATAGAAGACCGCTGGATTCTTGCAGAATTCCAAACGACGATGAATACTGTTGAACGAGCATGGGCATCGCTTGACATCTACACTGCTACCCAAGCCCTCAAGACATTTGGAACAGGGTTATTGCCCAGCCACTATCTTGAAATGGTCAAATCTCGACTTTATGCAGACGATGAACAGGCAGCATGGACACTCCATCGAATCGTTCGCGATTACATGGCAGCTTTGAGCCCTGTCTGCCCCTTCTTTACGCACCATATCAGCAGCACCGTATACGGAACATCTGCAGTTGACATTGATTCATTCCCATCCTATGCACTGCCTGAACTTCATCCAGATGGTGAGGATGCGAAGGGCTTGTGCGGTCTATCTGGCTCGCTTCAAGAATTCAACAGCCAAACATGGGCAACCAAAAAAGAACGAGGAATTTCCCTCAATCAACCGATTACTGGTATCGAATTACCACAAGAACTCACGGCCTTCCAAAGCACGTTAACTCGAATGCATCAACTTGAGTAATGGTCATTCATCCTCTGAAAACAACATGGTTTGACGTGATGGTGGCGCTTCGAGTTGTCCTAATCTGAAACCAATTAATCGAATCGTTCCCTCGGAATCTACACTGTTTGCAAAAAGTGAACTCGCCAATCGCATGAAGACATCAGTTTCATCCATGGCTACAGGGATACTGCGCCCCGTCGTATGGGTTTCAAACCCCGTGTAGCGTATTTTCACTTCACCCATTCGGCCTGATACACCCAGTTCCACAGCACGTTTCATCACCGCCTGGACCAATTGTTTGAGGTATTCAAGGACTTTTTCATGGTCGTTTTGGTCAGATTCAAACGTGTGTTCCTTACCGATGGACTTGCGACTTCGCAAAGGGCTCACGGTGCTGCTACTTTCTCCCTCAATCAAGGCCATGAACCAGTTTGCAAAGCGTTCCCCTGCCAGTCGGGACAAGGTGAGTTCCCCTAATTCATGCACTTCATCGGCAGTAGAATATCCCCACTCGACCAATTGGGTTGCACGTTTAGGTCCAATACCTGGAATTTCACGCAGATTACGACCGGTAAAAAAATCCTGAACTTCATCTGGCATGACCCGATAAATACCGTGCGGTTTTCTAATCTCGCTGCTCATCTTGGCTAAAATTCGAGTTGGGCCAATCCCGAAAGAGGCAGAGAGATTCAATCGTTCCATGATGCTGATTTGCAGTTCTCGAGCCAATGCGAGTGCAGCATCCCAATCGCCATCAACGCGTTCGGTTACATCGAGGTATGCTTCATCGATGCTTGCCTGTTCAAAGACATCAGCCTCCTCACGCAAGATGTCCATCACTTTACGGCTCGCCCTACTGTAGAGTCCACGCGTGCCGCGAATGTACAGGGCTGGTCCAAATGGAGCAGCCGGGCACCGACGCCATGCTTCGGAAATAGGCATAGCAGAACGAATCCCATAAACTCGTGCAGCGTAATTACAAGTTGACACTATGCCTCGTCCCCTTCCTTGCTTTGGGTCTGAACCAATGACCAAGGGTACTTCATCGTCCAATCCGTGATGGAGTGTTTCAACGGCTGCAAAAAATGCATCAAGGTCACAATGCAAAATGATTCGTTCAATAGAATCATGACCTGTACCACTCAACGTGTTCACGGCCTTAGAATATAGCCACAGGTGTTTGAACTTGATGTAAGGTTCAGTTCAAGCAAGGGGTGTTAGAAAGATACGATGACTTCCGATGAAGTCTTCTGTTGATGGAGATGTTAGATGATAGAGGACAAACGTTGCTTGCTGCACAGCGAGCCTTCTCCATTGTGGAGCACACTGCGAGCATCAATCTCGCAGATATTCAGCCACAGGCTGGACAAATTTACCATGTCACAGGACCCGGCTTTGCGGGAGATCGTATGCGCCCCATCGTCGAACAATGGGTTATTCAAGCCATTGAACACGAACAAACTGTGCACTGGATCGATGGTGCTTGCAGAATTAATCCTGCCCGATTCATTCCCCTTCTTGAACAACATAAACTCCCAATCAACGAGTCCCTCAGCCGAATCTTTCTCAGCAGAGGTTTCACCCTTCACCAATTGGACAGTCAACTCGCCCGCTTGCCTTCCGAATTAGCGATTACCAAGTCACCTATCGTAGTAGTTGATGGATTGCTCACGATGCACGAAGACGATGCCATTGGAACATTGGAATCCCGAATTTTGTTGAGACGGCACATTCATGTCCTCGAACAAATCGCCAAGCAGCGGCAAGTCGCCGTGATTCTCATCACTGGAACTTCATCAGCAAAACGTCACGGGCGTCGCCTGGATTACATACGCAGGCACGCACAAAATCATCTTGATGGACGAATCGTTCAAAGAAACAGAACTTCGGTTCTTCGCCTCCATCACCCGCGAAGTGGCCAGTTTGGAATACTCGCAATATCAGCAGAGAATGGACAAACTCGTTTTCGAATGCGTCCATCGGTACGCACCAGTGAAATGGACATCACTTCACCGCATCTTGGAATTCCGACTGACCAAATTCAAGGAGACTGACCTGCTGACCGGATTGCCGAATCATGGAGGAGGTCCATCCAAAAGGTGCTAGAATGGCCCAAATAGCTCGCTCCGCTATTGAACTGTAGTGATTCGGGCAAAGTTGGCATGAAGGATGGAGATGGTCGATTTCATCTGCGAGTCGCACTCGCTCCTGAAGAGGTTCTGCATTATGGCTCACCACGATATACCGAATGGTTGACCCAGGAGGAATTGTAGTTCCTTGTTCTTGTGCCCGAAGAAGAGCCGCATAGGTGAGGTTTTTGACACGATAACCGTCAAGATCTTTGCTCACACGTCGCGCGATGAGCCCCTGAATTGGTGGAATGTTTCGCTCATAAAGTTGAGATAAGTCACGACGGTAGAGGCGAAGGACATCGTGTTGGGCTGAAGGGCCTGGACGTCCATTGATGCGTGTTCCTGCCGAGAGCAAATCCAATGACCGCTGTTGGAGTGAACGAATCCACGAAGGGGTTGAATGCTGACGCAGTTCAATCCCTCTCACTTTGTACTCTGTTCCGTCAAAAGCCCAATATTTCGTCAACGAACCAGCACCGTGCATTCTACTCGGAAGAAAGGCAATGAATTCGTAAAATTGCTCATACTCGAGAGGTATTCCGATTTGGTCCGTGACACGTTGAGCAAACTCCTGTGCTGCCTTGATTTGAACATCTTTTGGGCGGTTCTTGGAATCGCTTAACCACACACAGTCAACGATTGCATGAAGAACTTCCCAACCTTCCTCTTGAGCCATTTCAATCGTTTCCAAAAGAATGTCACGTGACCAAGCACAAATGGCTTCATGTGCCTCAATCCTTCCGAAACGAGCATTACGATATCCAGTATATCCAAAGCATGTGACAAGAAGCCATTTCAATGCATTTTGTCGCAAATCAAAGGCGTCACCTTTCGTGATACGTTGGAGTTTTAATTGACGTCGTCGTTCAATGATCGGCGCTACGACACGTCCAAGAAAGCCTTGATGACGTCCACAAGTGTGACTGTTAAGGCCGGGTACACCCAATGATTTTTCGTTGGGAAGCGGGAACATTCCATGACCGAATTCAGTCCGTAGTCGTCGATGGAGGAATTCAGTATGAGCCTTACTTGGCTCAAGTGGGACAAATGCTGCAGCATTCAGAGTTTCAGCAGGTTGACAGCACGTGCAATTGAGCGTCTCAGGAGAAATGTTTCTGGTTGCGATGATGCTTGGGAAGAGACTTGCAAAATCGAGTTCAATGACGGCAGAATGTACGCCTGCTTGACTGTCAAGGTAGAGTCCACCCCGGTCCGCATGCAACAACTCAAGTGCTGTTTTTGTATCCTCTGGACGGTTCTTTTTCCAAGGAACCAATACTCCATCGTCCATTGCAACACGCATTTGTATGGCACTGATAACCGAACCCGGAGAGAGTCTCGAGATGATTTGAGCAGATTGCCTTGAATGTTGAGCGAGTTCAAACAAACCAGCAAGACCACCTTCACGAACAATGAAACTGTTAGCGAAATCCAAATGAAGTCGTCCCTTTGCAAAATAAGACCCGTATTTGTGCATTGTTTGGCCGTAAGAATGAACGGTTCGTTCCTTGGTTGTACGAGAAAGCCTCTCATCGGTTCGACCCAAACGTAAGTGAACAGCATGCAAGGAAGCATGGTGTTCAAGCGAGGGAAAAAGACGCTGGTCGCCTCCTCGCGTCACAATAATGTCTGGGTCGAAAATGTCAATCTGCTCTTGAATTGCCTCAAGAAATTCTGCCGTTGATGGAAACGATGAGCGTTGAAGTTGAACCGTATTCAGTACGTTGATCGGGGGCGCCATACCCTGTTCTTGCAACGGTTTTATTGACAGACTGCGGATGGGATTGAATTCAGATGCAGGTCCATCACCTGATTCAAATTCAAGATTCAATTGAACCACCAAAAAAGGAGGGAAATCTCCGGTATGTTCCGTTGAATCCCTTACAGGTTGCAGGTGCCCATCCTCAAAGGTCACAGCGTGAAAGGGCACACATCTGTACTCATTGAGAAAACGCTGAGCATGGTGTGCGTCGACAGAGTAAAGCGAATACATGTGAAACGAACCGCGCGTTTCAATGTGCTCAGCGAGGCCACGTAGAAGACGAGAGCATAATACTTCAACTTCAAGGACATCGCATAAGTCACTGGTTCCAAGGGTGAGTTGAGCTCGGCGCCATATGCGTTGACCTATGTTGAAACGTTGCATGATTTCTGGTTGTTCCAGCCAATGTTCAAGGCGTTCAAGCGATGAAGGTGTGCCGTGAACGTGAAGCGTTGGCGCCCAATCAATGTGGCATGAATGGGCGTTTCCATCACGGTCTACCACCCATGCAACCATGCCGGTTGCTGCATCATTCTCATGCACATCAAGAAGCCAACCTTCAATCATCGTTCGCCATCTCTTCCAGTGCAGCAACGCGGTTGGATAGGTCGTCGAGACGTTTCATCAGCCCGATGAGCATGCTGAGAACGACCGGTTGCCATGTATTGTGTGCAGGCAGCATTCCTCCCGCAGACCTCCGCTGACGCACGTCATTGAACAACTGATCCAAAAGAACTCGCTCATTGGGTGAAAGAGCCCGATGAAAGGGCATCAAGGCATTCAATTCAGCATCTGCTCTCGTTCGCCATGGTGGCACACTTCGACCCATACGCCCGTTGTTCAACGGGAGGAAGAGATGCTTTCTCTTGACCCGTTTTGTGAAACTGAAAGTGTCACAAATACTGCTTATTCACGATGAAATCACACGCTTCTTCCTTGAGAATTGCGTCAACATTTTTTGCAATATCAAGACCAACTCGTGCTTGAGCTTCAACAGTTGATGCTCCGATATGTGGGGTGCCGTGAAAATGCTCCATTTGAAGAAGTGGATGGGACGGGTCAACGGGTTCATGTTCAAACACATCAAGAGCCGCTGAGGTGAGGGTGCCAGATTCGAGTGCACCGAGGACCGCATCTTCGTCAACGATTCCTCCACGTGCACAATTGATGATGTGATTGCCGCACTGAGCGCCATCAAGGCCAATCTGGGGCATGGACTGGATTCGTTCTGAATTCACAAGATGACGCGTTTCTTCTGTGAGATTGCAGTGGATGGAAATGTGAGTGCAATTTGAAAAAAGGGCGTCAATGGATTTGTGTAAGCGTGTACCTTGAGATTTGGCGATTTTAGGAGGCAAATAAGGGTCGTAAGCATGGACTTCCATGCCGATGGATTGAGCGATTTTTCCGACGGATTGGGCGATCCGTCCAAATCCAATGAGTCCCAAGGCTTTCCCTGCAAGTTCTGAACCTTTCATCTCTTTTTTTGCCCATCGACCATCTCGCAGTGAACGGTCTGCCCGGGGAAGATGGCGAATGGATGCCAAGAGATGTCCCAGCGTTAATTCGACTACAGATTGTGTGCTCGCCCTCGGTGCATTGACCACCGGTATACCTTGAGCGCCTGCTGCTTCCAAATCGATGTTATCTACACCGACGCCTGCACGACCGATAACCTGAAGTTGAACGCCAGGTGTATTGAGTACCTCTCGCGTTAACTTCGTCGCACTGCGTACGATAATAGCATCAAAATTGTGAAGACCATCGTGCAATAATTGGTCGGGGGTAATCGGGGCATTGATGACTTCATGGCCAGCCTTTGTAAGCCAGAGTACGGCCTTTTTATCCATACCGTCCGTAACTGCAATCCTCGCCATGGAACCCTTGTGTCAGGGAGGGTGTTAGAACATTGGGATATGGTCAAGTCGAACCGTGCTTTTCAACAACCCCAACCGTTTGGGTGACATGGAGATGGCCATGGCAACCGAGGCTCAAGAGTTGTTGTGGGGCGCTGGCATCCTCGCACTCCCACTCATTTTGGCACTTCCAATGCGCTTGGCCTGGCAAATTTGGGTTGGTATCGGTCACGAAGTTTCTGAATACCGAACCATCGTGCGGCAGATTGTTGACTCAGGTCACCAAGTGTCGTCCTTTTCGCAAACGCTCGATGACATCGCGAGGAACCTACGAATACCGCCTGCTAAGCAGCGTTTAATTGAGGCTGAATTACTCCACCCGCTGACCATCTCACATTTCCTGCTATTACCGGCGCTACTCATTCTACCGTTGTCCGCCATCATGGCGCTACCCCTCATCCTCATCGGATTTCCATTCATGCTTTTGATGGAGTATGTATTAATTCGAAAGGGGTTACTGATCTGGATTTTGCAAACCATTGAACGTTTGATGCATTGGCAAGTCATCCACATACCAAAGCCTCACAGAGGGACGCGAGAGAATCGGAAATCATTGACCGAGTTTTCGCAGCATATCGAACATTTCAACTATGTACCACAAGCGGCCTTTCTTGGGCTCTTCGCTTGGTTAATTGTCCATTGGCTTTTGAACTTGGAATCTTGGACCATCGAATTTATCGTTTCGTCCATTCTTTACATGGTATTGTTGTCAATTCTTTCTGTGCTCAACACTGCTTTCGAAGCAGACTTGGTCTTCGTCGACCCCGCAAAAGGGAGGCTTGTCCCCGTCAATCAATGGCTTGAAGGCGTCCTCAATCCAATTGTTGGAATCGGTCTGCTCTTCCTTCTTGGACGGAATCTTCTCGAAGAATCAAGGGATGTTGGGGGCAATCCGATTCTTTTCGCAACGGTCGTTCTGACGCTGCTGTACGGAGCGGCGATTGTTGGGATCTCCTATCGCTGGGGTTATTCGTCGTGGCGTGGTGAGCGGGTTCGCCATGAGTTTGAGAAACAGGTTGTTGAGTTCTTAGGGCCTTTGTCCTACGACCTCACTCGTACTAAGGGGCGTATTGATTTCAACGTTCGAATGGAAATGGAAGAGCGGCTCACAACATTTGATGTGGTCAATCCAACGCAATTATCCTTTGAGGATTTGCAAAACTTGCCTTCCGTTCCAGTGGATACCGACGCTCCCACCAACCCACTGCGACGCTGATTAATCGAGCCAGGGAATAACATCCGGGATTTCAGCAAAAATATTGGCTGGGACGGCTATTTTAATCTTTGAAACTCCCCCGAGTTTTTCCGCACTGGCACGCTGCCATGCATCGAATTCATCAAAGGATTGCATCGAGAGGACCGGATTGTTTTTCTTATTCCATTCCAAACTTTTCATTTCAGTCCCTGGAGGGTCGTGGCCCGAACAGACGATGGTTGAACCCTGAAACCGCTCAAGGACCGTTAGAGCGTCCCAATGAACGTGAGTTCGTCCGCTTGGTAGGTCATCCCGTCCGACACCACCCTCTCCGTTGAAGAGGAAATCACCGGTCATCATGTAGCCAGGCACATGAACGATCATGGAATCGTTGGTATGTCCTGGTGAAAAGTGAAATTGAATTGGTACTGAACCGAGCATGATTTTCTCTTCATCGTCCACATATTGAGTTACGCCAAGACTGGCTGTTTGGTTTGACATAACATATTCACAAGACAATTGCTCTTGAAGTGAGAAACATGCCGTAATGTGGTCTGCATGCGTGTGCGTGGCAATGGCATAGCGGAGGGTCAAACCTTGTGATTTAAGGAGCGAAGTATACCGTTCGAGATAGTCGTAAACAGGGTCTACGAGTGCAGCTTCATTGGTTGCTTCGTCAACGATCAAGTAGGTCATTGCCCAGACTCCTTCATTCAGTTGTTCAAATCGCATGAACATGGCGACACAAAGGTACGACTTGAACTTTGACACCTTCGTATTCATCAAATACTGTTGCCGCCGTCTTGATGGCATGGCGGGTGTAATCGAATACGGATTTTTACTGGTTGGTTGCCTTCTGGGCATGGCTCTCGGATGGTTACTAGCAAAGAACCGATTAGGTATGGACATGGCGAGAGCTGAAGCGGATGCAACGGCGCGAGATCAGGTTTTTGATGAAAAATCAAAGCTCTTAGAGGCTCAAATGGAGAACGTCGCGAACCGCATTTCTCAACAAAACTCCGAAGCCTTCCTTCAACTCGCTGAAGAACGGTTAGGTCGTGTGACGACATCAGCTGAAAAAGACCATGAAGCGAGGAAAAAAGAAATGGAAGAATTGATGAAACCGATGACGGAATCGCTCTCAAACCTCGACCAAATGTCTCGTGATTTGGAAAAAGAACGATTGAATGCCTATCAGGGAATGAAACGCCACATGGAATTATTGGAACAAAATACCCATCGCTTAGGCAAAGAAGCCAATGCTCTGTCCACTGCACTTCGTAAGAGTTCCAGCGTCCGTGGTGACTGGGGAGAAGTCGCTCTGAAGAATCTTCTTGAAATGGCCGGCATGACAAAAAATACGGATTTCTTTGAACAGCAAGGTGATGAACGAGGTAATCGGCCTGATTTCGTCGTTAACCTTCCGGGAAACGGTGCCATACCAATCGATGCAAAAACAACTGCAAAACACTATCTGGAATCCCTCGACCAAGAAGACCCCGACCAGAGGGCCGCAAAACTGGCATTGCATGCAAAATCAATGCGTGGGCGAGTAACTGAATTGGCCCGTAAGGACTACCTTTCTGGTGTAAGTGGTCGTGCCGAATTTGTAGTGATGTTCGTCCCTTCGGAGGCATTGATTTCCTCTGCATTTGAGATTGACCCCACATTGCATTCCGATGCTATGGACCGAGGTGTCATCATTTCTGGGCCTGCATCGATGATAGCCTTGCTCAAAACCGCTGCTCTGTATTGGCAGCAAGTGCGCTTTGCTGAAGAGGCCGCACAAGTCGTCGGTGTTTCACAGGAATTCTACAAACGAATGGCAACATGGAGTGGCCACTTTGCTGAGGTCGGCAAGCGACTGGATAAAGCAACTGAATATTACAATAAAGCAGTGGGATCATGGGACCGAAATGTTCTCCCCCAAGGCAAAAAATTGGAAGAACTGGGCATCCATGTGAACCAAACAAAATCGCTGGTTGAACCGCAACCAATAACGGAGAGCCCGCGACTTCCAACCAGCCTTAACCAAGAAGATGAGTAGGATGTCAACCGTGCGAGCCTTCTTCAAAGTGTAGGCTGTGGCCTCACCATGCATCCCAATGAAGTCATTTACCTCGAACATGACGGTAAGGTCCTCTTGGTTGATGAAACGGGAGATGGACCTCTTCTTCCACAAAAAGGTCGTATCAGCCACGAGGGATACCTTCGCTTTCCGACCCATGATGAACTCGTTAAGTTGGAAATCACCTATCAACGGAAGGGATTGACGACGATTCGCTTTGGTCAAGAGAAGGCACGGGTAGTGAAGGGCTATCCGAACATTGCTTGGCCCGACCAATGGGCATGGAAGGATGACTGCATATCCGACAATGGCGTTCACCCGGTAGCACGAGAAGCAATTTATCGATCAATTCATCGCTTGGTCTCCAAAGTGATGGTCCAGAATTCAGACGGCCATGTTTTGATGGCACAGGTTGAGCGAGGGCATTTCAGAGGCTTTTGGACACTACCTGGGGGATACATGGACCACGACGAACATCCTGCAATTGGTTGTGTTCGAGAGACGCTTGAGGAACTTGGACTGGAGATTGTCCTCACCGATGAAGAACCGGTGATCACACAGAACATCTTCAATGATGAAGGCATTTCTTTCGTCTCGTTTACCTACCGTTCAACGTGGGACGGTCAACTTGAGGAATTGACACTCCAAACAGAGGAGATAGCCGCAGCAGCGTGGTTTTCTCCACAAGATGCTCTCGACCAAGCAGTCTCCCATTTTGACAGAGAAGCCCTTCGAAGCCTGGTTGGCGAGTGAGGGTTAGAGGCCGAGGTGTTCTTTTGCTGCAGCAAGTGCATCCACAAGGCCTTCGGGATGAGAACCACCGCCTTGTGCCAGCGTAGGTCGGCCTCCTCCACCACCTTTGATATGGGGTGAAATCAATCGTAAGAGGTCGACTGCATTGTATCGCTCACTTGCGAGTGACCCCTCCGTTACGGCCACCATCAACTTCCCGCCACCATCCTTTGAACCAAGAATGGCCAGTGTAGGCGTGTTGAGGTCGAGCGTGAGTTCTTTCAACATCTTCGTCATTGCTTTCAAATCACCATCAACTTCCATGACAACGACCCTGACACCATCGATTTCAGATGTATCATTGCCTCCACCGCTTGTTCGAAGGCGAACTATTTCAGCTTCAAGGTGCTCAATATGCTTTCGTTGTTCTTTCCATTCCGAGAAAAAGCGTTCTGCAGTTTTAGGCAAATCTGAAGCATGGATGCCAAAGATTTCACTGGTTGACCGAACCAATTCATCTTGTTGCCGTGCATAGGTTAACGCTGCATCTCCAGCAACGATATGCAACCGTTCCACGCCATCCTGTACGGCAGTTGAACGGACCAAACGTATGGAACCGATTTGACCTGGTTCATCGTGATGTGTTCCTCCACATGCCTGCGTATCGTGGTCTGCGATTTTCAAAATCCGTATTGAATCACCCTTCGGGGCCCCGCCTTGATAGAGGTCGAACCCGTGAACAAGGTCAGCGTCCTTCCGGTTCAATTCCGATTTTTCTGTTGTGCGTACCTGTGCAAGAATTGAATTGGACATCGATTCTATGTGATCCAAATCCTCACGAGTTAGGCGATGGTAATGTGTGATGTCAAGCCTGCCACTCTCAGTTGAGAGATGCGACCCTGCTTGGAAAATGTGAGGGCCAAGCAGACGACGCGCTGCACCGCCCACGATATGTACGGCAGTATGATGATCCATCAATTGTTTCCGTCGGCTCCAGTCAATTTCCCCTGTTACAGATTGACCGGTGGATAACGCTCCGTCCGTATAGTGCAGAATCACTCCATCGGATGATTGGGTGTCAATCACCCGCAGGGAGATTGAACCTTGGTTAAGTGCTCCGTGGTCTCCTTCTTGGCCTCCACCTTCCGGATAAAAGTTCGACTTGTCAAGGACGACGACGTGGGATGCCCCCTTTGGCCCCTCGCCTGAATTCACTTCCTTGCATTCCAAAACTGAGGCCTCAAACATGGTTGAATACACATCATCGTAGTAAGAAGCCGTCGTCTTGGGATAGGCGGATACATCCAATACAATATTCGTCGTTTCGGTGGTTTTAGCGGCATCTTTTGCCAATTTAGCATGGCGTTCCGCCATTTCTGCGTTAAATCCAGTACGTAATACCACGCTTTTCCATCCCGCATCACGTGCGAGGTTCACGACGATATCTGGTGCAAGCCCATGTGAATCATTGAGCGTGAACAGAATCTCATCGGGAATCTCCTTAGCGTCCTTTTCAACGCCTTTGAACTGAGTGAGAATCACATTCTTACCTTTCCTTAGCATTTCTGCGTACCGTTCTTCCTCCAGTGCTAGAATTGTTAGAAGGCCTGCACGGTGTTGCTTGTTGAGGTGACCGTCCAAATTGACATCTAAATGATGTTCAGCAAGGTGTTGTAAGGTGACTCCCAACTCGAGTTCGTCTCGCATTCTCAGTACACGTCGTGCCAGCATACGAGCAAGATATCCTGCTTTCGCATTCGATGGGACAAGTCCGTCTCCAAGCATATTGCAGAGTGCGTGCAGATGGTCGGGAATGGCGTATATGTTGGCAAGAGGCGCGGTGATTCCTGAGAATTGTTCGGCAGTGATATCGATGCCACGTTGCTTGAGACGAGTGAGAAAAATCGAGGTGAGTTGCTCACCGTCTACGCCGGCTTCAATGTTCATGATGCCATTAAGGCGACTCATTTCCCCCAATAGTTGCTCTAAATCCAAGGACGGCCATTGACTTGAAACCGTTTCAAAACCAGAGCGTTCTTTTAGCCAAGCGACGGTCTCTGGATAGATGGCCTCGTAGATCGTCGGTGTGCCAGCGGCAGCCCAACAAAAGCGTTCAAGACCGTATCCAGTATCAATAATCTGCAAAGCCATTTTCTGATAGCGGTCACCTTTGAGTTCGACATCGCCATCGGGATGCTCTTCCATATCCATGAAGACCAGCGTGGCTAGTTCAAGGCCACCGACAATCACTTCCACTGCAGCTCCTGCGTTTCCTCCACCGCACCATGGATTTTCTACATAGGTAATTTCATTGGCGTCAATACCGAAGGTTTTGGTGAGCATGGTGTGGCATTGTTCAACGCATTCTTCCATCCAGTAGATGACTTTTCCATCTTCAGGTCGGTTGAAAACGTGATGAGCCATCATCTCAAAGGTCGTGAGGTGGCGCCCCGACCGACCTACTGCATCGACGTCCGTCAGTCGGATGCACGGTTGTGAAATGGTAAGCGGGTTGGCTGGTGGTTCAACCATGCCCGAAGTGACATGGGGTTGAAAGTCAGCGATTGAGGCAATGGTCAGGTGAATATCATCTCGCCACCGTGCAAGTACTGGATAAGGGTCAATCCGTACGTGCCCTACACCCTCAAAGAAGTTGAGAAATGCCTCCCTCATCGCATCTTTGAGGGCTTTTCCACGCTGTTCAAATCCATCAATAAGTGGTGCTCCGATAAAGGTGTATTCATCTTCCGAAGTGTCTCCACAGGTCTCACGTGTTTCGTCACACGTCCAAAACCAAAGTGCGGTGACACTGCATTGTTTACGGACGAACCCGTTTGCATGAAAAACCGCCAAATCAATGGGTGGTAATGCCATGTAACTTCATCCCTCCAGTGTGGATGCTTCGTCCACAACGAACCCCCCCTTCAAGCCTGTGCTGGCTCAACTCCTTCTTACCCCGATTGTGAAAAGCCTCAAAACCACCGCAACGCAGGAGCGGTCATGCCTCCGACTTGGCGAGAACATCTCGTTGATGAGGGGGACGGTACAATGCGAATCAAGGCCCACGGCATGATGAATGTTGATGCCCGGATGGTCACAGATGCAAAGCATATGCAACAGCATGCGGACGACCGTGGACCAGAACAACTGGTCAATACGGCATCACTACCGGGAATTGTTGGCGAGGCTTGGGCCATGGCTGATTGGCATTATGGGTACGGCTTTCCAATTGGAGGCGTTGTGGCTACTGATGTCGATGCTGGAGAATTAGGCGGCGCCATTTCCCCTGGTGGCGTTGGATTTGACATCAACTGCGGTGTACGGTTCCTTGCACTTGAGGCAACAAAAGATGACATTCCAAACCTTCGAAAATTAGCAGGTAGACTCGCAGGACGGGTTCCTGCTGGGGGTTCGGGCAAAGGCGGTGTTGATATTACACCTTCACATTTACAAGAAATTTTGCACCTCGGCGCAGAAGCCACCATCGACTTGGGGTACGGACAACATGACGATCTCGCTTCCATTGAATCAAGAGGGCGGCTAGAAACCGAAGAGGCCTCCGTATCAAAACGCGCAATGGAGAGAGGTATGAAATCTCTTGGAACATTGGGCAGCGGCAATCATTTCCTTGAACTTCAAACTGTCTGCGACGTGGTGGATGAAGCTACGGCGAAACAATGGGGGTTGTTCGAAGATCAGGTTGTTGCGATGATTCACTCCGGTAGTAGAGGACTGGGGCATCAGGTTTGTACTGACCATGTACGCCAACTTGAAGCGTCCTACACCAAAGACGGAAATCGCTGGGTGAACGAGCAATGGGGCTATGAATTGCCAGACCGCCAACTTGCATCAGCTCCCATTCATTCCAGAGAGGGTATGGCCTACCTTGATGCAATGAATGCTGCTGCCAATTTTGCCTTTGCCAATAGAAGTGTTCTTGCAGAGCGACTGCGAACGGTTCTTCGCCTTGAGATGGGTGTTGACGGCGAAGCAAGAACACTCTATGATGTAGCTCACAACATTGCAAAAATTGAAAACCATCAAGTCCAAGATCGCCAGTGCAATTGCGTTGTTCACAGAAAGGGTGCTACCAGAGCCTTTGATGCTGGGCATCAGGACCTATCATCGAGATTTTCAGTCACTGGACAGCCAGTGATCGTTCCCGGTGACATGGGCAATGGTTCGTGGATTATGGCAGGACCAAACCAAGGACAAAACCAAGCTTTTGGTTCATCCTGTCATGGAGCAGGACGCGCTTTATCACGGTCACAAGCAAAGAAAACCATCGACGGAAATGCCCTCAAAAGAGAATTGGAAGCAAGTGGCATTCGTGTTCACGCATCGACTCCGAATGTCTTGTCTGAAGAGGCTCCCAGTGCCTACAAGGACGTTGATGATGTGATTCGACTGACGACCAAAGCAGGGCTTGCTCGTCCAGTAGCAAAAATGAATCCGCTTGCTGTGATTAAAGGTTGATCACATACAGACTTGGCTAAGTCCATGACCTGGAATTGTTGGTGCTGCACCAGAATGTACCCCATCGGGTTCTTCAACGATGACGCTCAACAAGGTGTTGACCAATTCTTTTAATTCGTCAACTTGATGTTGTAGGTCCTTGACTCTCTTTTTCATTTCTCCTGTTTCCTCTTGCTCTCGCTGCATGTGCATCCCATCTGAGAAGTTGCCTTCTCAAGGTGAAATCAGTCAAATCACCTCTTATACATTGAGGTCTTTTATGAGAAAGGATGCGTTTTTTCAAAGTTGATTCAACATACGAAGAATGGAGCCACCGGCGAGATTTGAACTCGCGACCTCCTCATTACCAATGAGGTGCTATACCCCTAAGCCACGGTGGCAGTGAAACGACCGACCAACCAAATGGATATAACCGCTTCGCGAGAGTTATTCACGATTGAATTCTGAAAATCGACCAAGTAGGCGTCGTCCATGGCTGAGTGAACGTGAGCGGAGTATCCCCGCTATGAATCAGAGTCGAATTGAGTGGGACATAGTTTGTATCGGGTGCGACCAATACATAGGAAATATTGTTGCCCCCGTCCAAAAGCATGGTGGCATCTGATGGGTTAGACCAGATGGCTGAAATATTCTCTTCACCAGAGAGATCGATGTGCGTTTTCAAACTGTACATGAGGTGAACGGCCAATGATGGTTCTGCAACAAAGAGAAAGGTCGAATTTTCTCCGAGGTATTCATCCAATTCCCCACCGGCCTCCTCGGTCCACAACTGCTGCCCTACAAGACTTGTAAAGAGCGTGAAGGGGAGAATGAGAAGCAAGCCTAGAAGTAAAGCACGCTTATTCACCGCTCTGTCAACATCGATGGAAGGTTCAGCTTGTTCGTGAAGTAGGTGAAGAATGAAGATGAGGGGTAGGATGAGGAGTGTGAGATAACGGCCATTATTGCCCAGAAGGAAAGCGGTTTCGAGAACAGAGGCATTCCATAAATTCGCTTCAAACACCCACAAAGAGGCGATGTAGAACAGCAAACTTACACAAAGAACCGCCACAAAAGTCGTAACCATTGTGATGCTATGGCCCACTGCCCCACGTGCTGACTTGAGGAGCGGTGCGCAAAATGGCCACAAACAGAAACCTACGAGAATGAAGATGCCGACACCATCAATTATTGCCAAAAGGAAAGCGAAGAGAAAGGTCACTGGTTGGTCTCGAAGAACACCCAACGTCCCGTTGAATTGAGTCAAACCGAACACCACCAAACATACGAGGGTTGTCCCAGCAGCCCATGTTGCCATCAACCAAGGGCGCTGAGTTGCAGGTGTCTGGTGCTTCAAACTCAATCTCCCATCCACAAAATCCCAGAGCCATCCAGCAACAAGAACACCGCAAAAGGCAAGGAGGCTGATGTCCATTGCAAAGCCTTTCCAAGCCAAAACCAAAACAACTGAAGTGGCCATCAATGTGTAGGTGAGGCGCCTCGTAGAAGGTTTCGAAGCGTCTGCAATCATCAACGGGAAAATGCTTAATCCAAAAAAGATACACAAAAACACCTCGTCGTAACCTCGCCCAGTGGCGAAGACAAGAGGAGGACTCCATGCCACCAATGCGCCCCATCTCGGGTCGTATGATTGGCCGAGACCTTCTCGCCTCCATCGTGGAACAATACCCGCCATTGTAACCAAGACCAAAAGACCTGTCAAAGCGCCTATTTTCACGGCAAATTCGCTTACAAACCAAGGTCCAATATATCCATCATAACCCCCCGATGATGTCGTTTCATAGGTTTGTTCAGCATCATATCGCGTTGGACCCCACGGGTAGTCTTGGCCTGTTTCACTTTCATCCAATGCAACATTAAGACGAACATGCGCATCGAGGCCAAGATCGCTGGTGGCAACTGCACATACCTGTAAGAGCAGACCCATAGCGAGCAGGAGATACCACCAACGCCGATGGTTGACTTGAGGGAAGTCCACGATTTGGCCACATGCTATTTGGATAACATTCTTTCCCACAATGACACACCCAAACGGGCGAAGGGTGAGTGAATGGCGCCGAGAGAGAGATTTGAACTCCCGAGGGACAGGCCCACGCGATTTCCAGTCGCGCGCACTACCAGGCTATGCGATCTCGGCTCTTATCCTGCCGAACCCCCTCTTTCGTTTAACCGTCACGCATGAAGTTGATTCGCCAAGCAACAGAAGCGAAAGGACTCAAAGGGGCAACACCCACCGACAACCATGGGGGAGGCGACGGTCGGTGGCGACCCTGAGAATCGCCAACACACCAACTTACCTTTTCGCATGGCTGAGATGGAGTTGACCATTGCCATCCCTGAGCGCTACCCACTTGCGAATGAGGTCAATACGATTGTTAGAGAATGGTATTTCCAATTTAACTTATTGAGAAACGATTGGAACAAACAACACGTTTCAGCGATACTTTTCGGAATCATCGCTTTTGGCTTGGGATCAATTTCTACAGAACTGTGGGCAGGTGGCGATGCCAAGGTCGCTGGCCTCGATGGTATTATGGCCGTTAGTGGATTCCAATTCTTCCAAATCCTTGTTTCAATCCTGCTTTGGACCTGGTTTATCTACCAAGCATGGACACTTTTTCCCGTCATGCGAGTTCATGCGATTTCTCTCCTTGTGATGTGGAACGGCTTGATGGTCTCGCAAATTTATTTCCAGCGGAACAATTCTACGTTCCCATTCGGCCTCAGTCTTTCGGAGATGATGGAGGGAACCCTGATCATCCTCGTGGTCTTTTTCTTCCTCTTTTTCTTCTGGAAAGCAGTGATTGAAACTCGTGACCTCCACGTTGAGGTGAACCATTTGCATGAAGACGTCCGAGTTATGGAAACTGAGATGGCTGAGCATTCCCTCAAGGGTTGGACTGCGATTTTTGGGTTTTGGATTGGATTGATCATGATGACGACCTGGACAGGTGTTCGTCATATTTCATCATACGGAGATCAAAATCTTGGCTACCTCGTCATCCATTTGCTTACTGGGGTTGTATCAATCCCCTTGTTTTTCTTCATCCTTTGGTATCCCCAACGCATGTTAGGTGAACAGGCCCAAGTACGAACCCGTGCCGCACTTGATGCAGCCATTGAAATGGAAGGCGAGGGCGTGACCATCGAAGCCAAGGCGAAATGTCCCGATTGTTCAGAACCTTCGTTGTTGATGAGAGAAACTTCTGGGTCCTTGGTACACCCCTGTCAACAGACTGGCTGTTCAACCATGGTTACAATAGGAACAGCCTGTGCCACATGCAATACAAAAATGTCAAGCCGTCTTGAATGCAAAGCATGTGGAGTCAATGCTCCAGCGCTTGACTATTTCCCAGACCAGGATGTGTGGTGATGAATTTTAAAGCAAGGCGAGAAGATTTTCCCACGCTAAGAAACAACGATGCTCCGGCATACTTGGACAATGCATGCGTCACCCTGAAACCCCAATCCGTCATTGACAGTATTCAGCGATACTACAGTGAAATCCCTGGTTGCGGAGGCCGGTCAGTTCATCGCTATGGAACTGCAGTGTCAAAAGGTGTGAATGATGCAAGAAAGGGATTGGCTGGATTCATCAATGCTGAATCAGCAAAAGAAATAGTGTTCACCCGAAATGCAACACACTCCATCAATCAAATCGCTCACGGAATGAGTTGGAAGAAGGGAGATATCGTCCTCACAACAGACCGAGAACACAATTCAAACTTGGTACCTTGGCTCCAACTTGAACAGGAGCGTGGCATTGACCACAGGGTCGTAAAAAGTCATCAGAATAATACCTTTGACCTCGAAGCATTTGAGGAAGCATGCAAAACAGCGGGAGACAAGTTACGACTGGTTTCCATGAGTCATGTTGGCAACCTCGATGGCGTATCCATACCAATCCGCGAAATCACAAAAATAGCTCATGACTTTGGTGCTCTTGTCGCCGTTGATGGTGCTCAATCCACTCCTCACATGAATGTCGATGTTCAAAAACTTGACATTGATTTCCTTTCGTTTTCAATACACAAAATGTGTGGCCCATCTGGTATGGGGGGATTATGGGGGCGTTACGAATTATTGGACGACCTAAGAACCATCCAATCCGGAGGACAAACCGTAGCGTCTTCAACCTACACAGAAGTGGTATGGGCCCAACCCCCTGCGCGATTCGAAGGTGGTTTGGGGAATTTTTCAGGAATGCTCGCAACAGGAGCTGCTATCGAATATCTCACAAATCTTGACATGGACGCCGTTCATGAGCACGAAATCAAACTCAATAACATCATGACTCGAGGGATAAAAGATCTCGCAGGTTTAGAGATTATCGGACCAGAGGATGCGTCTCAACGAGGAGGTATTTGTTCAATCTTGATGAATGAACTTCCGACTCATGATGTCGCACTTCTCCTTGATGAAGCGGCCGGAGTCATGGTTCGTAGTGGCCAGCACTGTGTTCATTCTTGGTTTGCAGATAGAGGATTACCTCAAGGTTCACTCCGAGCGTCCGCATACTTTTACAATACCGAGGAAGACGTCAAACGCTTCGTAGAGACACTAACTGAAATTGTTCACACATTGGGATGAGAAAATGCCATTAGATGAAATCGCGAATGTTGCCGTGGATGTGGCAGCGGAATCATCCGTATTTGTCGTTGCTGACCTTGTCACAACGGGCGACGATATGCGTATGATTCGCCGAATCGTGACCATCACACTCAGCGTCACCATGATTCTCGCAGCAGGATATCTTGTCGCAGTCCTCATGACAGATGGCGCCATCTTGTTGCGACCTAGTGAACAGGCACTTGAACGGCATGCCGATTACAACGATTTAGTCAATGTCCCAGGTGGGGAATCTTCGGCTCCGGACATCACCGTATGTATCGTTGATTCAGGTATTTCAATGGACCATAGCGATTTTAATGAATTAAGTTTGGCGGGTTGGAAGGATTTCGTGAACAATCGTGCAGAACCCTATGACGACCACGGCCACGGCACATCAATGGCAGGCCTCCTTGTAGCCAACGGTTGGATGAAGGGAGTCGCCAACGATGTCAACCTCCTCGTAGCAAAGGCCCTTGGAAGTACCGGTTCCGGCGATGACGGCATCGTTGCCGAAGCCATTGATTGGTGCGTCAACAACGGAGCCCACATCATCTCCCTTTCCCTCGGCGGTGCACCCGACGTCCTGCCGTTCGATATTGGATCCGGACGAAATTCGGGAGATGCATCAAACGATGCCATTGATGCGGGAGTCTATGTTGTGGCTGCAGCCGGAAATGATGGAGGCCCAGATGATGATGGAGATGTAGCCCACCCATCAAGCGAACAGCAAGTCATCTCTGTTGGAGGAGTAACCCTTTCGGGCACTTCTTGGTCAGGTTCTTCGGAAGGTGACAACAACGGTCGACTCTTACCTCTCCCAATCCTCATGCCACGAGGCGACCCAAATCAAAAGCCAGAGATTGTTGCACCTGCTCAAGGTGTTCCTGTCCTCACCAAAGAAGGCGGATGGGGTCTGGCCGATGGAACAAGTGCTGCTACGGTCTATGTGACCGGAGCTTTGGCAATTCTATTGCAACAGAACCCTGAATTACGAGCCAATGAAACCGGTTCAAGTGACACGGTCAACACGGTCAAAACATGGATTATGGAAAGTGCTGTGCCCGAAGAAGGTCAAAGCGGCCATGACGACAGGTATGGTTACGGAATGCTCGACATCGAGGGATTACTCGCCCAACCCGGTTCTTCATGAAGTTGGTAACCAACCGACAAGCGTTCCTCCAAAAAGGGGCATGAAGGCTACGTGATGGGAATTTTGTGTCTCGCGAATTAAATTCATCCAAGCATTGAATCCATCAACAAGAGCCATACCTTGCTCATCATCTGGGTCAACCTCACCCGTTGGCATGTCTGGCTCTTTGGTGAAAAGAACCCCGTTCGCAGAAAGCAACGGCAAATACGTTTTCACGAGGTCTGCTCGGTTGGGAGATGGTCCGTCGATGATGATCGCATCGTATGATGATTGAAATTTAGTTTCTGAAAGTTCGGTGTTAATCGTTGCGGCGACCGACCATGCTGCGTGTTCAGCAGCCAATTGTATAGGCTCACCCACAACGATATCAGTCCAATTCAATGCATCATACCGTGTCACAAGCCTGTGGAGAATCACGCCGAATTTTGCACCTTGTTCCACCAGTGTCAGGTTCTGTGGGCGTCGTTCTCGTTCAAAAGCGTCGAGAAGCCATGCTGTACGATGGCCGATACTTGCACCAACCTCGAGTACAGATTGAGGACCAAGACGCACCAAGGCATCCCGCAGCCTGCGGTGAATCGAAATTGACCAAGTGGTCAAGCCCATGTGCTGGAGTTGTTGACCGATGTTAGCAGCAATCTCAGGTTCATCCCGAGGTTGTTGCCCGTCTTTGGCCATTAAATGACTGAGGATATCCGAGCGTTCTACCTCGGCTTCGTCACCTGACATGGGCTTTCGTCAGCGCCCAGTATCTTGAAGGCTCGTACCGTGTTCACAACGGAGGGTTCAAACGATGGTGGCCATGCCTTGCCAATGAGGGCATCTCAGATGGATGAAGAAGAAGTGTGGGAAGAGGACGAAGAAGTCCTCGACAATGCCACCCATTGCCCCTCATGCGATGAGATGCAGGGTCATCAAATCCTGCGAGAGAAGGCTGTTGGAACAGGTGCTGATTTCAAAGTGCAATGTGAAACATGTCATCACGTTCACACCGTTGAGTTTCGACCACCAGCCCCAGTTAAGATTCCATTTATTTTAACCGATGGACCCCATTCCGAACGTGTTGTTCTTGTCATTGATGCGGATGAGGAATTTAACCTGAATGATGTCTTCGAGGAAAATGAAAAACTGTGGCGAGTTCACCAACTCGAGGACACTGATGGAAAGCATCACGAATCGGGGCTTGCCTCAAAGATCGTTCGCATCACCGCAGTACGCACTGATATGGTACGAGTAAAATTGACATTGACCCGTGGAGAGGATTCTCAAGCGGATGTCATCATGGTCTCTCAAGACACCACATTTACAGCATCAAATCTCATTGACCACAAAGGAGAGACATGGAGGATACGAGCAATACATACCGGGGCAGGACGAACACTCCGTGGAACCGTTCAAGCACCAGATATCAAGCGTATGTACCTTCATGAACCTCCCAATGAAGAGCACTTTGCTCCCAGAACTCCACGTGAGCGTCGGCAAGCGTGGAAAGAAGGCAAACTTGGATTCAACCCAAACCCCATTCGCCCGAAGGAACATGTGAAGAAGGGAGTTAATCCCAATACTTCCTCAAAGCGCAAGAAAAAGAAGCCAAGGCGCTGATCATGGTCTGTTGGTCCATGGCATCATGAATGCCTTAGCAACCTGTGTACCAATCGTTGGGTTTTCTTTGAGTCGGCGAATACTGTATTCATACCACTTTTCACCATAAGGAATGTAAACACGGGTTCGATGCCCCTGTTTCAATAACTTTCTGCGCAATGGACCCCGTACACCAAGCAGCATTTGGAATTCATACCCAGGACCTTTGTTCAATCTTGGCGGACCTGAATGAGGACGAGTATCTTCTTTCCCCGGTCCGAGTTGATGCGATTCCAAGGCCTCAAGCGCATGGTCAATCACGGGATAATCGTGGCTCGCAATAGCAACATATGCTCCTGCGCTAAGCATTTTGTCAATGCAAGCATTTGTTGCATCAACGATGTCTTGATATTCCGTGAATGCAATGTCATCAGGTTCGAGGTAAATCCCTTTACAGATTCTGTAGTCTGCGTGAGGGCCAAGTTCTGTTTCGAGGCTGTCGATATCTGATAAACTTCGGAACAGACGACCCTGCAAGACCGTACCAACATTCGTTAATCCTTCTTTGTGAAGGTCAACGACGGCTTTGATGGTGGCTGAGGTGACCCGATGATCTTCCATGTCAAGCCGAACGAACATTTCGTGCTTGGCCGCCATTTTGACAATTTCACGCATGTTCTCCATTCCTGCCTCCTCATCGATAAGCAGGCCAAATGCCGTGGGTTTTATACTCAAATTTGCATCCAAACCATGTTGTTGTATCGCATCAATTGCACGGACATATTCATCAAAAAAATACTGGGCTTCATCCATGGTCGAAATTTCCTCGCCGAGTACATCGATAGTAAAGCAGGCCCCTTCTGACGACAGGCGTTTCATGATGGTAACCGCGTCATCAAGTGTTGCCCCTGCGACATATCGACGGCTGACCCAGCGTACGAACCATCTTGGCATGCGCAGCGTCATAGCGACAACGGTCCGTGAGAACCACCCAACCATGAAGCATCCACGAAAGCGGCACTCTTTGACCCTTTGTGCTTATTCATCTGTGCCTTGAAGGCGAGCCTTGATTTGGCGCGTGGTCAGCAATGGAATGTTCATTGTTTCGAGATGCTGCCGGATGGCTTGTCGCTGCCATCCTTTGAAGGCCTTCTTGTCCATTGAAACAATGAGTTCACCACCTGGAAATGCCTTGTGCGTTGAATCGATTGCATCGTTTATGGCCTGCTTCCAAGTACCTGTTGGCTCTTCACCTTCAACGAGTGTGAACGGCAAGGCATAGGATGCCAACATGTGACCCAACCATATATTTTCAAGCGCAGCAAGGTTGTTTGCCCGAGGTGCATAATGACCGCCACCTAATGTCACAAGGACGAGTTGTTCTTCCTTATTGCTGACTTCAGACCAGGTTTTAGAATCCGGACTCAACAATCCATCACGAATTATTCCAGCCAAAAGGTCAGCTGCCCCTTCGTGCCCCCAGGTAGCATCGGTTGAACCCACCTCAATGAAGAGAGCGGGCGCCTCTAAAAATGGACCGTGATGGGTTACTTCCAGTGAAAGGTCAAAATGTTCGAGTTCAGGAATCTTTGGAGCCCGCTCAAGTAATAATTTCCACCACGGAGCGAGACGTGGGTTTGGCGGCGGCGTTTGACCTCCATAGCCACCATAGGGGCCGTGCTCTCCCAAAGGGAGATGAGGCACCCCAATGGGATGGAGAGTGAGTGATGCCCGTCCGCTGATGGCTGCGTGACGGGAGGGGAAAATGACCTCCCCAACCCGCTCTCCGGTCGCGTCATACCATCGCCGATCAAGGTGGTCTTCGAACAGAAGTCCGTCAGGGAGGTACCACATACGAAGATGGAGGTGGGAAAAGCATGGATGGCCTTCAACCTCCTGATGTGATTCCCATTGCAGAAGTTTTTGCAAGGATTCTCCTTGGTTGAAACTGGCAATATCTGCTTGATTGACCACGATGAGAATCACATCGCTGGCCACCATGATGAGCGGATTAGGTCGTAGTTTTTCATCCCATCCGAACGAGGTTTGACATAGAGGACCTCCTGCATCAACCATGGACGAAGGTCTACCGGCGACCATTCCCTTCCTCCCACGATCCTTCCACAGCCATGAGAAAGGCCACCTCGTTATCGGGATGGATGGGGAATTTCTTCGGATGGACCAAAATTATGGTATTCTAGAGGAATATGCCACGCCATTTCCGATGAGAGTGAGCCATGCCGTTCATGTTGGAGATCATCTCTTTGCCACATGGATTGATGGCGAACTCATGCTTGCAAGAATGGGTTCATTGAGCCTCAGCGACAGTCCTAAAGAAGGCCCGAAGCGAGCAGAATTACGAACTTCAAATCAAAATGCCGGAAAATATCACCCCAAAGGAAACCGTTGGTCGCATGTTCTCAACGCTGAACCGTTAGCTATGGCGGTGGATGAATCTGCATTGGTATTCAATCTGTGGAAACGTGGCCTCTATGCCCTTGACCACGACGCAAAGGAACTTTGGAGACAACAAGACCCAAAGTGGAGTTATGCAAAACGACGGCCGCGAAATGAAGAGATTCTCGCCATTCACCTCCATGATGAGGAATTCACCATCACTTCGCGTGGTGGAAGAGCACAACGTCGTTCCATGTCGACAGGGGATTTAATTGAAGAGTTCATTCTCAACGGTCCTGAAGCACCCCTTGAACATCACTTTAGGCATCAAAACCATCACCTCATCTGCTCGACGCAAGGTGAACTTTGTTGGCTAGAGAATAATTCCGTTATTCAACGTGTCCAATTGAAAGGACCCGTCCAGAGTGCTGTTTGGGACCCCCATATACCAGGGTGGAGACTTTCTGGCTGGCGTGAGGAGGTACTCATTTCAAGACGCAAGACAGAACAGCACACATGGGAAGAAATCCCTGTCCATATCCAGCCAGTCAAAGGTGGGGCTATGATTCTGTTTAACAACGGTACTTGGTCAAACAGTCACTTCGAGAGCCTTGTGGCTCAGGAAGAAGAGTGATCATTCATTCATGTTGGTAAAACCGCATCGTCCACAGGACTTGCGATTGTTATGGTGTGCAAGGAAAACACCGGGTCCACACTCTGGGCAGGAGTCTGCTCGAACGAGTTTGCCGTCTTCAACCTTGTACTTTGACCACTTGGCCTTTGCATTCGGTCCGTCACCCATCATTCATCGCCTCCTTCTTGGGGAGCCTCAGAGGCTGAGTCTTCTTTTGGTGCTGGAGAGCCTGAACGGAATGATTCATGTCGCTTGTGAATGTAACTTGGTTCCACTGACATGGATTCTGCCGAGCCATAAATGAAGGCGGTTCCAGTTGTCAAGGGTTGGCCGTAACGTGTCACGCAATTTTTGACGACGATCCAGTCGGGATTTGAGCCTGGTTCAAGGGTGCGCACAATGTCCATGACCTCTTTACGAGATGGTGTTGTTTTTCCTGCATGACGCCAGCTGAATGTAATCTCAACTCGATTCAAAAGTTTGTTTTCTTTTCGCTCATTAATGTCCATATAATCACCTCAACGAATGTTTACTTTGAGAGCGTAGCGCCCTGGTTGTTCCACCTTGAGACGCTTGGCGATTTCCGAGCGCTCAGGTTGCATGATAATGACGTAGCCAGTCCAGTCCGATGAGACTTGGGCTGAGGGGTGCCGTGGGCATTGGTCGATTGTGTCGGCGAGTACGAGGTGACATTCACCGCAAGCGAAGGGCATTTTCACCATGTTCATTCACTTCCTTGCTTTTTCCAGCCAGGTGAGCCAAGACCATCTTGCTTGCTGGTCAAACCAATCTTAGAACGGCGAGGGTCAGAGGTATCGGGTGAAAGCGAAACGATGCGAGCCCGAACGAATGACCCGACGCCGAGTTCTTTCCCGCTTTGACGACCGGTGATTTTGTTTGCTCCAATGTTGATGTCAACGGGTTCATCCATAATTTGGGATTTGTGAAGCAAGGCTTCCATTGGACCAATTCGAACAAAGGCTCCGAACTCATTGACTTCTGAGACAGCTCCCTCAACGACTTCTTGGTCGTCCATGCAAAAGAGCACAGCGTCAAATTGAACACGCTGGTATATTGCACCGTCACCGTGAATGATTCTGCCACGGCCAATCGTTTTGTGATTGTTGGTTACCAAAACAAAACGATTCTCTTCATCGAATTTACCTTCAAATGCGTCCATGGAAAGGCGGTCAATATGCTGGTCAAGCGACTGACCTTTCCGCATGTATTCTGCAGGGATACGAATCGTATCTTCCTTGGTAACAACCTTGTACATTTTTTCACCTCTAGTTCACTCCAAAGGCAAGGTGAAAAACGGGAGTCAAAGCGACTGTTCCGTCCATCACCGGATTCACCTCAGGAGAGAAAGCGACCGAAGTCATGTGAGTCCACCGACGACCCCTATTTAATTGAAGCGGAAAAATCAATCCTGTCCGATGCACCAAAAGCCGCTTCGGTACAAGATGAAGCACCAAAGAAAAGGGGTTTTAGAAGTGAAGAACGCCATAAGCCATAACAACCCTCCGGAGACGGTCATGAATGATGCCACAGCAACGCGGTTCATCTCAGCGCGCCAATGGTGCTGCGCTACTGATGGTTTGCTTGATGCTCACGCTTCCCATTACGCCGCTTTTTTCTTCCCAGCCCGAGGTACTTGCTGATGAACCACATATCCACATGACGGGTCAAACCTACGATGCCTATGACCAACCTTGGCCGCAGTATGGACGAACGCCAACGCATAACTTTTCGATGCCGAATCATGATCCCAACGGCGGACCGGGTGAAGGAAATGTAAGCGATGTCACTTCGCTTGCATCGCTCGTAAATCCAGTAGTCAACTGGCAGGTGTTTAATTCAGGAGATGGAAGTGATGCCTATGGTTCGGTCATCGGAGATTTCTCTCAAAGCATCAGTGCATCTCAGGCGGCAGTTGAACGATGTGGCCAGGGAACCTTGTTCCCAGTCATGATTTCGAGCACGATCACCGATGGTTCAAGAGAGAGTTTCTTGAACATCATCTCAGGGAACGATGCCAAGATAGCATGGCGTGTCAGCCTTGGAGTAACAGAAGCGATTCGCTCGACACCAATCATCCACGATATTGACGCCGATGGTTTCCAAGAAATTATCGTGGTCTACGACACCCAAGGTGCCCTTAACATTGATGTTTGGTCACCACGCCTCACCTGTACTGAGTCAAATTGGGCTACTTCTGGGCACAGCAATGAGTTGCTTTGGTCCTATACCGACGCCGAGGTACGTATCGGCTCTCCTTCACCTCATTTCGCCACCGCTAACTCGGACCACAAAGCCGTCACACAACCTCTACTTGCTGACTTGGAACTTGACGGTTCACCTGAACTTGTCCTTGCTGTTGTTGATGACCCCAGCGACAACCCCACACCAATGGTTCACGCATATGCCTTGCAGAATCTCCAACCTTCAGGCGCTGAATGGAGTGTTAACCTCGACCGTGGGACTCACCCAAGCGACCCTGTTTGGGCGCAACTGGACGGATCGACGACCAGTGTTCTGCTCACCACGATCGATGGAAATACCGGCAACATGTGGATTTGGAAAATCGATGGTGATTCAGGTTCATTGGACTGGGAGCGAGTCGCAGTTCAAGGCACGGATTCGGATTCGGATTCTCCCCGACTTCGCTTACCCGGACCTGTCATCACACAACTCGATGGAGATGATGCTCCTGAGATGATTCTCACCGTACCCACCGACCCCAACGGACGAACTTCAGGTAATGGTGCACGCTTTATTGGCATGGAAATCACCTCAACAACAGAAGTCTTCAATTTCCGTGCACAAAATGGATATGCTGATGCGCAGCCACTTCCTTTGGACACTGATGATGATGGTATTTCAGACAGATTGTGTTGGGTGACATGGTATTCTGAATCAACGGTGAGTTTCAATCGCAAAGGCATGTTGGGATGCACCGACATCAGTGATGAAAACCCAGTTACAGAATGGACCAGAGACCTCCAGCGAGGCAGCGGAAATGATAACGATGAAATCGCAGTTTCGCCACCGATTTGGATGGACATTGACGATGAAGGAACACCCGAAATCATTGTTGCTTTCGGTCGCCGTGTTTGGGCATTTGATGGTGATACAGGGGCGTCGGCTGATATCAACAATGAATGGTCCACCCCGCTCAACATGCCTCACCGAACATGGTCTGCACCAGCCCTCGCTGATGTCGATGGTGATGGAAATATTGACTTGCTCGTCGGTGACACGCTCGTCTCAAATCGCGGACCAGACTTCGCACCATCCAGTGATAATCGAGGCCTTTCGTTCAATCCAGCTCAAGCCGACCCTGGTGCTCTTGTCACGGTCACGGCACAGTTTTCCAACGTTGGAACAGGAGAAGCGGATGATGATCTTGATGCAGCGATCATCATGAACGGCGTGGAGTTGACGCGAGAGCGATTTACAGAGAGCGAGCCGGTTGCTCCTTCCGCCGAGGGCGGCCCTCAGACCTTTACAGCAGAATTCACAGCTGAACTTGGGCTGCATGTGTTTGAATTGGTTCTCGACATCAACCAAAACATCACTGAACAACGAGAAGATAACAATCGGGCCGCCGCATCCTATCTTGTCGTTGAACCTCACGTCGCTGAATTAGCTGGACCAATTGAGACCACACGCATCAATCCAGGCACGACTCAGACACTGTCCGTTCAACTTACTGCCACAGGGTCTCAGATTGCTGAATGGACGCTCACCTATGATGATTCGAACCTACCAGCAGATTGGACATTCCAGCCCAGTTCCGGTACCGTGTTGAGCACCGAACTGACGCCGCAGGTCAGTCAGACCGTTGAATTTGACACCTCTGTTCCCATTGACGCTCTGGGTGATGAATCAGGTGTTGTTTCCTTCCTCTTGTCACTCAATACTGATGCTTCCATAAACACAACGCTGCAGGTACCAATCGAGGTCTTCAGAACACGAGGATTGGATATGGTAGGGGCATCCGGCCTCAATGCCTCGATGGGTCAGGGCCGGCCGGGTACTGTTGCGAAATCATGGTTTATGGTGGAAAATCTCGGCAATGCTGTAGAAACGACAACCTCAATCACATGGACTGCTCCTACATGGGGAGGCTCGCCGTCACTTCACGATGCGAACGGAAATGAATTATTTAGCATCAATCTTCAACCTGGTGAAGAAAAAGAACTCTTCGCATATCTCGATACTCCGGTTGGCACAACCGTTGGGACATCGACAGAAACCACCCTCACAATGTGTATGGGAAGCGGCGAAGAAGCTCTTTGCGAATCGCTGAGCATTCACTTCATGGCTGTAGAAATTGCGGCTCATCCGAGCCACCACAGAACACTTCCAAATCATACCATAGCATGGCAACTTGATGGAGAATTACCGAACTCTGGTAAAGTGCAGTGGAATATGGCAGCGGCTGGGATGAGTCAACCTAACTGGGTCTGGACGGCGACGGGAGATTGGACAATCAACGGATCGTACTTGGAAAGTTCTGGTGTACCACAGAGTGCAATCGGTGGTGAACTTCGCGTTTATGTGCCGGAAAATGCGGTACCAAAGCGCCATGTATTTGTTGACAAAGACGCTTCTGAGCCCGACATGGAACTCAACATCACTGTCCAAGTGCTTCAGGTATATCGTTCCAATATATCTCTGATACAACCGGCACCTACTGCTGAAGGCAATGCCCTTTCTCTGAATGTAAGTGAACCGCATCGATTCCTGCTCTTCTTGGAAAACCCCGGCAATGGAGAGGATACCTTTGTGCTGACCGCAGAGGTCGAAAGTCCAAATCACGCATCAACCCCAGAAGTTGATTTCACCTTCTATGACCCAGAAAAGACACTCGGAGCGCTTTCGACAGGTATTGGGTCCGTTGATGTGGAATTGTCAGAAGAAATACCTGCATTATTGCCGTTCACAATCCGTTTTACATGGTCTTCTCAAGGTGACGAGAGTGTTTCTCAAAGTGCACTGGCGTACATCCAAGCGGCTCCAAGTCACGAGTGGGATGTTGACCTGCTCAATCAAAGCAGCGTAGAAGCAATTCCAGGTTCTGATGTTCATTTTGAATTCAATGTCACCAACCGAGGTAATGCTCCTGATAGCCTCAATCTCGTACCAGTACTCAACATCATAGGCCTTGGTAATGACACCATCACCTGGTCAGCGGACGAAGTGAATACATCGGTTGTGCCCATTAACGAAAGCACATCAATCCGCTTCACTCTTGAGGTCCCACTCCTAACATGGGCTGGAACCATCGGTGAAGTCACCCTTCAACATGTCGCAAGCACCTATGTCATCGGGGAAACATCGGTGAATGTCACCGTGGCAGAAATCTATGGATGGAAATTAAATCTCACGGGAACCGACTTAGAAGTTGATCCTGAAGGGCAGAATCTTACCTTAGAATTGATTCATGAAGGCAACGGACATGAAATTCCCTACTTCGCTAAGGCAGGAGCCGGGTGGAACATCACATTACCCAACGCTGGTGATGTTGTTGAACCCTACGGCACGACCAGTTTTACTGTCTTTGTTCAGCCCCCCGAAAATGCCATTGCTGGCGAGGTAGGCGTCATGCGGATTCGTATCACTGGTGATGACCTTAACGGGAAAATTGTCGAAGAGATTCCTCTGCGAGTAGGCGCTGCACCCCAACTCGAAATTGACCACAGGGGGGCATGGAATGTCAATACTGCCGGAGGCTACCCTACTGCGTGGATTGTCAATCAAGGAAACGATGTTGCACTCATCACACTTGATGTCAATGGATTGCCCGATGGGTGGACCACGCAACAAGGGTCACAGGTCGTCCTTGCCCCCGGTGAGGTCAAGGGGATGCCGCTATCGCTGGTCCCCGCAGTTGATTGGAATCAGCAACGTTTCCTGCTCACCATCAACGTCAATCACCCCATATTGGGAACCATTCCTCACGATATCGAAGTCGAATATTCCGAATTATCGTTCGCCACGACGCCTGTCATTGACAGTTACATTGGTACTGAACACACATTCCTCCTCCATGATACTGGGAGTGAAACCCTTGCATTATCTGCGAGCTTAGACCTCCAACGAGAGAATGAGAAAGTAACCTTCATCCAGCCATCTGATTCGGGAGAAATCAAAATCGCATATTCCGGCGCCTCAACAACTGGAAATTTGTCCCTCTACCTCGTTGCGAGGACCTACCCCGACGCCTTAGCCTCCTGTGAATTTAATGACAATGTGTTCGGGGATTTAGGCAGAATCACCCTCTCAGGGTCAATCGGTCAATGTGAACTCACCGCTTCGGAGTATGAAGATCTTCGGGCGGTCTTGACGCTGATTACTTCAGAAGGTGAACGCATTCTGATCGATGAGGATGCTTGGACGGTTTCGGCTGGAGATAATGACACCGTCAACATCACGCTCAGCGAATGGACGCCGAATCCAGGTGAATTCATTCTCATGGCGACCATGTACGATCAATTCGGGAGGGAACTTGCACAAACATCCCAAGCCCTTATCTCACGGGCTACTAATTGGAACATCGGAATCAATTCATTGACAAGCGATGGGGATATCACCGTCGGTATTCAACGCACAGGGTACAACATTCTTGCTCAGGCTGTGTGCGAATTGACTGTGAGTTCAACAGGAGGATGGAGTGGAACATACTATGTTGATGTAGCCTACTCGGATTTTGCACCTGTGATTTTGATTGAGAATCCAGGTGATATTGAGAAAGATGAAAAGATCACAGCTGTCCTCTCCTGCTCGGTTCCGTTTGATATTGATGATGACCCCGAGGACGACTCAGCCACGACGTTCTACAAACCTGAAAGTTTGCTCAGTGTGTCATCGACTGATGTTGAATGGATTATTGGCAGCGCTATCATCGTCATGGCCATCGCTTGGCTCTCAGGACTGATACGGCCTCGCCAAGATGGTTTAACAAGGCCATCACCAAGTAAAGAGGAAGATGCCACAACGTCGAAAACGCAGGAAACCGTAGAGGAAGTTGATGATATCCAAGTTCAATCCGACCCTAACGACGAAAACGAAATCGCAGTAGAATTTAGTGAAGACCTCACCCCTATTGATGACGTAACATCAACAATTGAGGTCATTGACGCACCAGAACAACAGATCGATTCAGACCCATCTGCGAGCGGTCGATTGGCATCCATGCGGGATGAACTCGACGATCAAAGCATCGAAGAGCGTGAAGGTTCAATCGAAGACAGAATGAACCAGTTCTTCGGGCGTTGATTCGTTCATGAGAAGGTATTATTCACAAGGCGCAGTGGCGAGTCCATGGACGAGTCGGCTCTCTCCTCTACATCTCCATTTTACACCTTGGATGCCTTCAACGGTCAATGGGCCAACGGGCTGATAACAGCGGTTGAAGATGCACAGAGTGGCAATACAAGCACGTGGTCCGAATATATCGTCCAACACAGCGATATTGCCCAACGCCTTAGCACTCAGGGAATCAAAGAGCCTCAGAATTTTGAAACGATTCAGTGGGATCCAGCGACGCTCTTATTCACAGTTTGTGTCGAAATTACTGCAGATGGACGACCTCTTCCGTTGGGTGACCGATTGAACCGAGAACGATTCGGACGCTTTCCATACGGAAATGGTTCTGCTCTCGACTATCTGCTTGAATTCATCCGACCCAATCGTAGCATAACAGATAATGACGGCCAAGACATCTATGATTTGATCATTGATGATCTACGCACGCTTTCTGCTGGCTGTACTGAGGAATTTAGGGGACATGCATTGTTTGAATCCGGATTCGGAGGAATGAACATCCAAGGATACCTCTCCAGCGAGCAGGTGAGAACGTTGAGGAAGAATCTTGCATCAAGGACATGGACTGCATCATACGAGGAACCACTGGATGGTGGAGTAGCAGATGTCGCTAAGCATTTCATTGCCCTGCTCAAGGCGGCAGAGAGAAGGCAGGTCGGTATTGTCCTACGCTCACATTCGTAAATCAAAATGTTTGAGAAGTTAATCGCTCGTACATTGAGGCGTACAATGACGCTGTTTCGTCAATAACCGACTGGGGAAGTGCAGGAATCGGAGGTTCATCCGTACCAGCATCACGAGCGGCCTTCAAATCGTTTTGATGGCCCGTTCCAATGTAGTGAGAGCGAACAAATTCTTTGCTTAACTCGATGCATTCACCATTATCATATGCTTCTGCATCCCACCAGCGGTCCTCATCGAGAGTGCCAAAGGTGTCAACGAGTACAACTTCACGGTTCGTTCCCAAAGCAAATTCCTTTTTGCCATCGACGTGGATCAATCCGTTTCGGGCAGCTTCTCGTTCAATGATTTCATCAACACCAAGAGCAGCTGCTACAATCGCATCGTATTCTTCTTCGGTGATGTTGGAGATTTCAAGTCCCTCGTCTCGATTGATGTTGCGGTCAAACTTTTCGAATTTGGTTGTGACTTCAACAAAGGGTTGTGCCAATTTGACACCGTACTCACAGTCAGGAGCAACACCCAAGGCTTCAGCAGAGAGTTCTCCACGCTGAAACCGACGCCAAGCAGACCCAGAAAGGTAATGGCGGACAATAACTTCAAGAGGGACGAAAACCCATTCCATATCACGAGGAATGGCGCCTGGTTCCTTGATTACTTTGACCTTACGTACCAAACATCGGTCAGCGGCATTGACCTCGATTAAGTGAGTTTTACAGATTCCAGCGTCTTCAACCAATTTGAACCAATGAGCGGTCGTGCGATTAAGGGATTCACCCTTGCGAGGTATAAGAGATGGAATAATTTGGTCGAAGACAGAAATCTGATTTGTAAACCTAAATTCCAGAACTTCTGGATCGTCAGTCGACCAAACTTGCTTCACTTTTCCTTGGTAGAGCATTTCTCCCATGATTGATTGTCCACGAAATCAGCATTTGAACATTTCACATTGAACTGTTGGTAAACATCAGAGGAAACCAAGCGCATCTTCAATACGATTAAGTTCAGGACCCGTGGTTTTCGTACCGGAGACTGCACCGTCATTTGAGGCACAGGTGCCTGCGCCAACATAGGGTGAACCAAAGGAGACTGTTCCGACCATCGGAGGTACTCCGAGGATGTCCTCAATGAGCATGGCCTCATCAGGAGTTACATCTGGATGGAGGAGGACACCTTGGTCGTTGGTAACTGCAAGGCTCCCAACCACGTCTTGTCCCGCAACGGTTGTAGATACAATGTCAACCCCCAAAACTTCAGCTAAAATCTCAAGGCCATCTTGTGGGATACTTGGGGAGGCTACTGCCCCATGTTCGTTGACAATCAACAGATTACCGGCAGTATTCACACCACCCTCCATAACAACCACATCTCCATATGATGTTAATTGGTCAATATCGTCTTCTGTGGCAATATCTGCAACAGCAATCCCACGCTGATTGCCTGAAACCAGAGCACCAACGAGGTTGGAGCCCCCAATCGAGATCGGTTGGAGTTCAAGCCCGAGATTGTTAGAGAGAATATCGAGGGTAGGTTGTGGAAGTTCTGGAGGATGGAACAGGACCTTTCCTACCGTGGCGAGATGGACGCCAACTTGGTCACTACCAAAAATATCAACAGTGTCGATTGGCATGTGATCAGTCCTTAGGTCGGGATGTTGGTTCTAAAATGTGATGTTAAAATCCGATAGAACGCAAAAAAGGCCGGCCTCAAATGAGGTCCGGCCTAATGCGCCCTTACGGGGGAGGATTTCCAAGGTGAAAAGAGAGGGGCACAGTGACTTCCTTTCCCGTGGACTCTCGTACCACAGTAATGGGAAAGACGCAGAAGGGCTTGACTTCTGGGTTCGGAATGGGACCAGGTATACACCTTCGCTGTGACCGTGCACCCATCTCTTTTCGAATCGGATAGGATGCGACGTAGCGTCGCAAGTGAATTGGCATGATATTTTAGACGAAGGGCACTCATGGTGCGGATACATACACGGAAAAAGATGCTCGAACATTAGTGCCGCTGGACTGAATACGTCGCCGAAGCTTCGTACTTACATCCGCGGTCTATCATCTCGTCTTTTACGAGCGTTCTGAGGTGTCTCGTCTTTGGGGTGGCTTCGAGCTTAGATGCTTTCAGCTCTTATCCTTCAGGGCGTGGCTACCCAGCATTGCCTTGCCAGACAACTGGTAAACTAGTGGCCCCGAGCCCTCGTTCCTCTCGTACTAAAGGACCCCTTCCATCAGACACCTTACGCGATTCTACCACCAAGCAACAAACCTGTCTCACGACGGTCTAAACCCATCTCACGATCCCTTTTAATGGGCGAACAACCCCACCCTTGGGTCCTGCTGCAGACCCAGGATAGGAAGAGACGACATCGAAGTAGCAAGCCACCAGGTCGATGTGAGCTCTTGCTGGTGACAACTCAATTATCCCCAAGGTAACTTTTCTGTTATCTACCGCCCTCAGAAATAAGGCTGGTAGGTTCGTTAGGCCCTGCTTTCGCATCGTCGATCCTCATTGTGCGGATCCACGTCAAGCCAGCTTTTCCCCTTACAGTTAACGGTGGAGTGCTGAACCACCTAAGCTGACCTTTGGGCACGCTTGTTAGGTTTTCGAGCGCGTGGCGCCCCACCCAAACTGCCCACCAATCGGTGTTCTCATTAAGAGTTAGCATTGTTACCTTCCAAGGGTGGTGTCTCTTCTTTCAACTCCCCCCAGGACTGGCGTCCCAGGGATCAACGTCTCCCACCTACACAGTACATGGAAAGCGACAATGCAACGACAGGCTGCAGTAAAGCTCTATGGGGTCTTCGCTTGCGGGTAGAATGTACTGGACTGTGCGCCAGTAAAGTCAATTTCGCCGGACATATCGCGGGGACAGTGGAGCCCTCGTTGGACCATTCATGCAAGTCGCCAATTAAGCGACAAGGTATTACGCTACCTTAAGAGGGTCATAGTTACCCCCGCTGTTTACTGGTCCTTCGTCAGGTTGAAACCCGATTTAAGATACCAGCACTGAGCAGGATTCAGGGACTATACACAACCTTTCGATCTGGCAGTCCCCTATGTTTTTATTAAACAGTCGGAGCTCCCTAGTCACTGCGACCAGATTGTTCCCAATCTGGCACTCCTTCTCCCGAAGTTACGGAGCTATTTTGCCGAGTTCCCTCGCGATATTTGTATCCGATACGCCTTAGGCTACTCACCCAAAAACACCTGTTTCAGTTCTCGGTACGGTCTCTCCATACGGCTTTTCATGGGACCTGGGACTTTCTTTCTTTCTCACTGTGACAGTTCTCCAGAAATTAGTTATCGATGGACCTGGCATATGATCCATTGACTTTGCCCAAGCCGTCACCAT
>DACE01000033.1:207321-207743 GCA_002494645.1 Euryarchaeota archaeon UBA256
GATGGTCTGAAGTATCGGTAATCAGTTTGAGCCCCGTCCCTTTTCCCGGCCCGCAAGCTAGACCAGTGATCTGTTACGAACTCTTTCAAGGATGGCTGCTTCTAAGCCCACCTTCTGGTTGTTTTCGACCACGGACACGGTTTGTCTGTGACACTTAACTGATATTTAGGGACCTTAACTTCAGGCTGGTTTGTTCACCTTGCGTCATGGTAGCTTACCCACCATGACTCACTGCCCGTTTCTACGACGATTACACATTCGGAGTTTGGCAGCACGCCGAGGGCGCGAGCCCCCTAAACGCACAATCAGTGCTCTACAGCGTAATCAATCTTCACGGACGTCTACCTACGAGTAGTTTCACGCGGAACCTGCTATTGCCCAACTCGATTGGACTTTCACCCCTATACCCAGCTCGTCCGAGC
>DACE01000017.1 GCA_002494645.1 Euryarchaeota archaeon UBA256
CAGCCAAAGAAGCTGCTGCCAAGGAAGCTGCTGCAAAGGGAGATGCCTGAGATGGATGTCGCCAGTGCAGCCGAAACAGGAGTGTTTTTTCTCTTCGCCGCCATCACGCTCGGAGGAGCCCTCGGCCTCATCTTCGCTCAGCGAGTCGCCCATTCGATGCTCTCGCTCATCTTTTGTTTCATGGCTGTCTCTGGCATCTTTATTCTGCTCGGGGCTGAATTCCTTGCGGCCATTCAGATTCTTGTCTACCTCGCCAGCGTTGGTTTGGTAGTGCTGTTCGGTATTATGCTGACCCGTCGCCAAATTCTTGAGGAGGACTTTGAATGAAGTTCATTTCCTTGTTCACTCGCATGGGTCTCCTCGCCCTTGGTTTCATCTTGGTGGCCGTGCTCAACGATGAGGATGTTTGGAGTAATCCAAGTGCCACCACTCCAACGACCTCAGGCCTTGCAGATTCTTTGCTGCACGATTGGGGCTTAGCTCTCTTGGCCCTCGGTCTGTTGATGGCCATGGCCATGATGGGTGCCGCCTACCTCGTTCGTGACGAGCGAATGGAGAATCTCTTGTGGGAGTTTGGAGGTGAAGAAGAATGATTGATCCAGCATGGGTTTCTGGTCTATCAGCGCTTTTGTTTGTGATTGGCCTCGCTGGGGCCTTCACCCGAAAGAACGCCATCATCGTTTTGATGTGCATTGAATTGATGCTCAATGCTGCGAACATGCAGTTTGCCGCAGCAGCCGTTCACCACGGCGACACGACCGGATGGGTCTACACCATTTTTGCCATCGCCATCGCTGCAAGCGAAGTAGCGATTGGCCTTGCTATCTTCTTGGCCATGTACGGTCAACACGAATCGATTACGCTGGACGACGTGAACGTCCTGAGGAACTGAGGTGAAATTATGGCAGCGAGTGCAGGCAGTTCCGTCATCGTCGAAAGTACCGCAGCGCAATATGCGCCGCTCATCATTCTCCTCCCGATGTTAGCATTCCCCATCATCTTGCTTTTCGGCAAGTTGTACAATGGAGAAAAGTTCTGGAAAGACAACCTCAAGGAAGGCGGTCTCATCGCCCTCCCCGTCATGGGTGCGAGCCTGTTGCTTGCCCTGTGGCTTATTTCTGACTTCATCGGCGCTTACGGTGGTGTACAGAAACTCTCTGATTGGACCTGGTTCACCTCAAGTATTTGGGAATCAGGCTTCGCCACGCAGGAAGTAAGTTTTGGTTTCGGCATTCACGTTGACCACATCACCGTACTGCTGCTCTTTGTAGCATCCTTCCTCTGTCTGTTGATCAATACTTTTGCAGTCGGTTACATGAACACGGACCCCATCAACGACAACCGAAACCATCGATTCTATGCTGAATTCGTTCTGTTCTGCTCCGGTATGCTCGGCATGGTCCTTGCAGATTCCTTCCTCTGGTTGTTCATCTTCTGGGAATTGATGGGCCTCTGTTCCTATCTCCTTATCGGGTTCTACTACGAACGCCCCAGTGCTGCTTATGCCGCCAAGAAAGCCTTCCTCACCACTCGTGTGGGTGACGTTTTCCTCATGGTCGGTTTGGCCATGATGTGGTACCTCTTCGGCTCACTTGACTACGATGTCGTCTTTGACAAATATGAGATCAAGGCCGTTGCAGAAACCAACGCCAGCATGCTCGCTTGGTCACTCGGCCTCATGTTTATCGGGGCCGTCGGCAAATCTGCTCAATTCCCGCTTCACGTTTGGCTGCCAGATGCAATGGAAGGGCCGACACCCGTTTCCGCTCTGATTCACGCTGCTACGATGGTCAACGCTGGCCTCTACCTCGTAGCCCGCATGTTCCCCTTCTTCGGGGCTGAGGCCTTGCACGGTGAACTCGCTGACCTGGCCTTCATCATCGCAGCGATTGGCGGTACGACTGCTGTCATGGCAGCAGCCATCGCGTTCGTACAAGACGATTTGAAGAAAGTCCTGGCGTACTCGACGATGTCTCAACTTGCCTACATCTTCACTGGACTTGGTGCTGCACTCTATCTCGCCAACACCTTGCACTGGCACGAATACCTCACTGACGGGACAAAGAACCCCGATTATTACGTGAACCACGCCATCGTGATCGTAGCCTTTGGAGCTGCCCTCTTCCACCTGTTCAACCACGCCATGGCCAAAGGAATGCTCTTCATGGCCAGCGGAGCGGTTATTCACGAAGTGCACCATGCCCACCATCACCTACATCATCACGACCATGATGAATCGCATCATGATACGCCAGAGGAACTCATCATGTTGGCCAACTACCTCGAGGCTAACGGGCAAACAGCGTTTGATTTCTTCTCCAGCATTGATTTGGATGGTTCGGGTGAAATTGATACCTATGAATTCCAAACGGCCCTCAAGAAGGCCGATGTCGTTGATTTGCCTCCGTGGGAAATGGCGCCTTTGATGAAAGCCCTCGACCTTGACGGTAATGGAAGCATCAACGTACCTGAGTTGGATTTGACGCTCGGACGCATCCGTAAGGAAATCGAAGAAGGTCACCATGACGACCATCACGATGACTTTGACGCTCAGTCAATGGATAACATGGGTGGTTTGGCGTCCAAGATGCCTTTGACCGCTACGGCCATGTTGGTCGGTTCACTCTCCATCATGGGATTCCCGCTCATCGGCGGATTCTGGTCAAAGGAAGGAATCATCGCCAATACATGGCGTGTCGCTCTTGAAGACCCTCGCTTCATGTATCCTGCTCTCTGTGTTCTTTTGGGCGCAGGAATGACGGGCTTCTACATGTCACGTATGTGGCTCAAGACCTTTGCCGGCTCTCCAAAAGGCGAGGTTGCAGCCCACGTCGGCCCGACCAATACGTGGATCAAAACGCCGCTGTTCATTCTGACCTTCTTCAGCCTCGCTGGTATTTTGTTCGCTAGCATGGGCTTTACGCATTGGGCTCCCGACATCGAGTACGGCTTGATGTCTGACCACGGTGGTCTGTGGGGTGGATTCCTCTACGAGATGGAACACGTCTTTGCTAATGAGAAAGCCTTCTTCTTCATTCTCACCTACGTGGCCCTGTTCATCGGTGCCGTTGTTGGACCTGGTATGGCTCTCTCGCTTTATGGAGGCGCCCTTGACGAAGGTGAAGAAGCCAAGGCTTGGTTCACTCCCGTGTTGGCCCTCAACGCCGCTGTTAAGGGGCGCTACCACTGGGACAATTCCTCCTTTGCGCAATCCGGCTTCGCTACTGCCCTCAGCAACCGTCTGTACTTCGACCATTACTACGACATGGCCATGTTGAAAATCGTCGCTGCTTTCTCTTTCAAGTCTGCGGAAGCTGATTCAAAGGTTATTGATGGAACCATCAAGACCATCGAGCGCACATCGCAGCAATTGTCCACAAAATTGCGGGCATTGACCACCGGTTCTGCACGTGATTACATCCTCATGGCTGCGGTTGGTACGCTGACGCTCTTTGCTCTCATTTGGGGGGTGATTGCATGATTGATTGGATTTCTATCCCCCTCGTTGGTCTACCTCTGGTCAGCAGTTTGGTCCTCCTCGCCTTTGTTGCTAATGCCGACGGTTCGACGCGAGAACGTTTGGGCTCAACCATCAGAATGGTCTCCCTTGTCATCTCGTTAGCCATGCTCGCCTTGACGACCATGATGTTCTTCGCTCAAAGCCAATCGCTCATGTATGAGGCCCTCGGACTTGACAAGGCCTTGGACTGGACAGGTCTTGGTTTCGGTTCATTCAACTTTGAATTCCGCTACATGTGGATTGAAGCCTTGGGAATTCACTGGAGTGTCGGTGTTGATGCTTTGTCCTTCCCGATGGTCTGGTTGACAACATTCCTTCTGCCGGTTACCATCGTTGCGACATGGAATGAAAAGTACGCTGCAACCTACTTCCCTCTCATTTTGATGATGGGCGGGGCACTCATCGGTGTTTTCGTGGCTCTCGACCTCTTCATGTTCTATGTCTTCTGGGAGTTAACTCTCATTCCGATGTTCTTCTTGATTCTCAAGTGGGGTGGTAAGGACCGAAAGTATGCGTCTCAGAAGTTCTTCATCTACACCTTCACCGCTTCAGTGGTGATGCTCCTCGGTTTGGTGACTCTGTACTTCCTTCAACCCGATCAGGCTCTTTCATACTCCGGGTCGTGGACTGGTCGTACCTTTGACATACCGACCTTGACCGCTCACGCCCAGCAAGGCAATGCGGACGGTGCGTGGTTCCTCGGTGAAAGCATGCAAAAGATTCTCTTCGTCATGCTGATGCTTGGCTTCCTCGTCAAGTTGCCCTCAGTACCCTTCCACACGTGGCTGCCCGACGCTCACGTCCAAGCACCAACCGGTGGTTCGATGCTGTTGGCCGGTGTGATGTTGAAGATGGGTGCTTACGGAATGTTCCGTCTCCCACTGGCCTTCTTCCCTCACGCCGCCGAACATTTCCAGTTCTGGCTCTTGGCATTGGGAATGATTTCACTCGTATGGGGAGCCATCGTTTGTCTGGGCCAAACCAATCTCAAGAAAATGGTCGCCTACTCCTCAGTATCTCACATGGGTGTAATTTTGATTGGCATCGCTACCATGCAACCCTTGGGATGGGCAGCAGCCCTCTTCATGATGTTCGCTCACGGAATCATCAGCCCGATGCTCTTCGCCGTTTGTGGGGCTTTCAAGCACCACTACCACAGCATGGAAATTGGCGCTATGCGAGGTATGGCTCAGCATTCACCTTGGCTGGCGACCTCGATGATGTTCGCATGGATGGCATCTCTCGGTCTTCCTTTATTGGCTGGCTTCGTTGCTGAATTGATGATGTTCCTTGCGCTGTGGCATTTCCTTGCCGCTAACGACTGGAGTGTGTTGTGGATGGTTGGACCAGCCCTTGTACTCGCTCTCACTGCAGCCTACTACCTCTGGTCGATGCAACGCACGATTTTCGAGGGTGGGAAAGAAACGCAACCACCTGCAACTTTGCACGGAGAACCTGTTCCAGACATCGCAGACTCAGAGAAGTTTGCCATGATCATCATGGCCGTCTTCACCATCTTGTTTGGTGTCATGCCCTGGATTGCCCTCGACATGATGAACGGCTGGACCGTTGGCTTCTTTGAAACGCTGCTGATACCGATTTTGGGAGGTGCCTGATATGGAAACGATGCAAGCATTTGACGATGGCTTTGCAACAGCCCTTGCTCCTGAAATTGTATTGGTCATTGGTATGTTCACGCTGATGATCGCACCCAACCTCGGCGATGCGAAGTTCCGAATTCCTCTCACACAAATTCGCATACCGTGGTTTTTCGGCGGAAAGCGAGGAGCGTTGGAAAGCGACCCTCGAATGCCCGGTCTGTTCGCATCGGTATTCTTCGTCCTTGCCTTCCTACTGGCGGCTCTTTCCTACGTCAATGGAATGAACGTGACCATGATTCAATCCGAAGGTGGCCATGACCTGCTCTTGGTCAACGAATTTAGCCGTATTTTTGAGTTGATTTTCTACGGAGCCCTTGCTCTTGCAAGTATTGCATCCATCAACCGCATTCCTGCCACAAGCCGGAACGACCGAAGCGCACTTGGACTCTACAACAACCGTCGTCAAGTTGATTTCTACATTCTTCTCATGACGACTGGTCTTGGAATGTCCATTGTAGCCCTCGCTCAGGACTTGTTCTTGCTCTTCATCGGCTTGGAGTTGGCCTCCTTCTCAACCTACGTCTTGGTTTCCTTCATGAAAGAGACCAAGGAAGGAACTGAAGCAGGAATGAAGTATTTCATCGTCGGCTCTGTTGCATCGGGTGTTGGGCTCTACGGACTTTCTCTGCTCTATCTTTGGTCGGGCTCTCTGCAATTCACAGAATTGACGATAGCCTTTGCTGAAAACGGTATGGAACCTCTGCCACTCATCGCTCTTGGTATGCTCCTTGTCGGCTTCGGCTTCAAAGTCAGTGCGGCACCCTTCCACTTTGCTGCACCCGATGCTTACGCTGGGGCAACCAGTCCAGTCGCAGGTGTCTTGGCTACGGCCAGCAAGGCAATGGGTGTCATTGGATTGCTTCGAATTCTTCTCGTTGTAGCGTCTCCCGAAGCGACCGACGGTGCTGCCGTTTGGTTGGTGGCTCTCGCCGTTCTCTCCGTGGTCACCATGACATGGGGCAACCTCGCAGCTTTGGGTTCAACCAACCCCAAGCGCATGCTCGCCTACTCGTCGGTGGCACACGCTGGTTACATGTTGGCTGCCATTACGGCCATTGGTGCTCTCAACTGGGAGCCTGAACACCTCAATGTTAGCAATGATGCGGCACTCGCAGTCGTAACGGCACTCATCTTCCATCTGGTTGTTCTTGTTTGTTTCAAACTGGGAGCCTTCCTGGTACTCTCCATCTTAGAGAGCGAAAAGGGTGGCCACACCCTTGCTTCCTTGGGCGGTCTTGCCAAGCGAGAACCTTTCCTTGCTGCAACCATGTTCATCTTCATGATGTCACTTGCAGGTGTGCCTCCACTATCCGGTTTCGTCTCGAAACTGCTCGTGATTATGGGAATCGTCAAGGTTGCTTTGGTTGATGTCACCGTAAGTGGGAATCTAACCTTCAGCGACGTTCATTGGGTTTGGTACCTCGCCTTGCTCATGGTGATCAATTCGGCAATCTCGGTCTTCTACTACCTTCGGGTTGGCCTGGTCATGTTCTTCCACGAACCTGAAGCAGGTCGTGAAGGGCCTCTGCCACAGGGGAAGTCGGTTCGTTTGGCCATCTTTGCCTGTTTGCTGACCACCCTGTACTTCGGTGTTGGCGCAGGTCAATTGATCGCCCTGTGTGAATCTGCAGCGAATGCTTTGGTCGGCGCTTGGTAGAACCCATAGCGCCTTGAATCGGTGCGACTTGATGTGATGCCTTCAAGAAGGGTTGTCCGTTAGGAATGACAGGTGAGACTGATTGGGTCGCAGACATGAGGAGAAAGTAGACGTCGAGGAACTTGCGCGTCTCGAGAATCCAGAAGGTGTCAGCGACGGAAAAATCCGTGTCAAAATGCCCAACAAAAAAGTCAACGAAATGTTCGCCTTAGCCCAGCAGATTTTGGGTGGGCGCCGCGTCACTGTATTGTGTGCTGATGGCGAAACTCGAATGGCTCGTATTCCCGGAAAAATGCGTCGCCGTCAATGGGTTCGCGAAGGAGATTTGATCATCGTTTGGCCTTGGGATTTCCAAGATTCAAAAGCAGATGTCAAACATCGCTACACCAAGACACAAGCCATGTATCTTTCACGCAAAGGGGTTCTTCCTGACGACGTTGACATGTTCGGCATGGGTGTGTCCTTTGATGATGACGGTGAGCATGATGATCTGTTCAGTTCCGGAGATTTGTCTGAAGAACCTCCAGAAGTTGAAGCGGCCTCTGAAGAAGAAGACCTCTTCGCTGATGATGACAGTGATGACCTCTTCGCAGATGACGCTGATGATGAAGTCGTTGAACAGAGCGATGAAGTAGAGGCTCAAGAAGAACCAGAAACTCCTGAACCCGTCACTGAAGAGGGCGTTGACGACGATGACGACGATGACGACGACATTGACGCCTTATTTGCATGAGGTTCAAGCATGTCCAGGGACAAAGACTGGGATGAACTCCAGGGGCGTCCACACAAGCGTCGTCCATCCAAAGGCAACAAGAAACGATCCTTAGAGGAACAATTAGACTCGGATTTTGCTCATGATGAGCAGACCAAATTTCTTGATGGCCTTGCCCACAAAGGCGGAAAATACGAATGGATGCGAGAAAAACGTTACAACTCGATGTTTCGCGATATCGAATCCAAGATTCAAGGCGCTATGGGAACGGGGACCTATGATTGGGTTGACCGTCGTGTGTTTGACCAGGTCTTCGACCGCCTGACCTTGATGGCTTTGTATAAATTGATGAAAACGGGTGTGATCGATACGCTTGATTTCCCCGTTGCACGAGGGAAAGAAGCCCACGTCTTTCATGGAACCAGTCTTTCGGGTGAGCCCGTCGCAGTGAAAATCTTTCACACCTCAAATGCAGTCTTCAAAAATCTGATTCAGTACATTGAGGGAGATCCGAGATTCACTGGCTTACGCAGAAAACACCGAGATTTGGTTGAAGTCTGGGTTCGCAAAGAATACCGCAACCTCAACCGATTGGCGCGTTGGGGATTGAACGTACCCATGCCAAGAGGTGTTCACAAAAACGTGCTCATCATGGATTATGTCGGCACAGCTACCTCTCCATCACCAAAACTTCGGGATGTTCAAATCGATACGCCTCAGGTTGTTTACGACGATCTGCTGGAATTTTTGGCCATCGCATGGCAGAAGGCTAACCTCGTACACGGAGATTTTTCTCCATACAACATCCTATGGCACGACGGTAGAGCGCTTGTAATCGATGTTGGTCAAGCGGTTGTAGACAGTCACCCAAAGGCTCAGGAATTTCTCGTTCGTGACGTGACTCGCCTGGTGGAGTGGGGTCAGAAAAACGACCTTGATGTCACCTTGGCCGATGCGCTCTATGACGTATTGAACATGGACCTCTCGGGCGTCGAGCAGGTGGAATGGGAAACGGAATGATTCATTCTTCTTCCCATTGAATCCGCTCATCATCGGCCAGAACCATCATTTCTGATACAGCCTCGTCATCTTCAGGGTCAACCTGAGACGCTTTCATTCGGCGTTGACGTCGTTGTGATACTTCAGCGAGGCCGGGAACTAAGGCATCAAAGGCAGCAGATGGCTTGCCCTCTGTGGGGCGTTCCTGATGAGCATCAAGTGATTTTGAGTCAAGACGGGCACGCTTCCTATCCCGCTCCAAATATCCCAGAACGGTTCCGTGTTCGGAGCCTCCTGCTAGCATTTCAATCGCTTGGCGGGCAGCAAAGAGTCCACTCTCTTCGCCAACAAGGACAACGGTTGAATTGTAAATGCTGATTTGAGTTTGAGTGAGTTGCTCAATGAGTTTGCGAATTTTGCCTTGGCGGCCGATGATTCGGGCACGAATGCGTCGTTGTTGATTGGATCGCTTTCCGACATAATCTCGAAGGTCAACCAATTCAAAGAAATGGTCATCATCAAGCAGGCTTATGGCTGCTTTTGGAGCCATGCCTCGGCCAATCGCCTTTACAACATCGGGGAGTTTCATGGCTTTGACAGGGTCATAACTTCCCACGTCTCCCCAAACCACATCGACATCACCAGTTTCCGAATCGATGATGAATTCCTTGCAACCCGCAGCTTTGTGAATTGCTCTGCTGGTTTCTCCTTTCGCCCCAATAATGACTCCAATGCGGTCCTTTGGGACCCGAGGAAGTTGCTGGCGCATGGGTGGGGGGTGCGGCCCACCTCTTTTCAATCCCTTGTCTTTCGCTGGAGGAGAGATAATGCAAAGCCAACCAGTACAACAAGGAGAATCGATGGTGCAAAAGAAGGCACCAAACCGGGGTTGTCAAGTGATGCTCCGGTGATGACGAGGTAGTTGTTGTTGTTGCCCTCATCATATTCATCGATGACGTTGGCAAAGTCGATAACAAGCCGCAGGTCGAATTGTCCAGAACGTGGCACAGTGTAGTCCCAAATGATGGTTTCATTACTGTCGGAGAGTGTTCCACTGGGCAGGTTTCTGGTTTCCATGATGGTCCAATCAACGTTGGATGAGCGGTCTGCAGGTGCTGACTCCAAGCGCACGATGACACTGCCTCCGTAGTCTTGATTGGATTCAAGAACGCTCGTGATGGTTACATTTCCGTTGGTTTCACCGGGCCGCACGACCAACTTGTTGAGGTTGGTTTCACTGGTGTTCCAGTAGATGTCCAGGCCTGGAAGGATCTGGAAGGAGGTCGAAGAGGTCGTGTAAGAGTTCCCAGCTTCATCAACGAGAATGGCTCGCAGCATCAAATGTTGGCGGGATTTTGTGGCCCAACTCGACAAGCCTACCTGTCCGCTTAGACCGTTGACGCCCATGTTGAGCCATCGGCCGGAAAGGTCGGGGGTTTCACCAACTCCGTTGGAATCAAATCCATATTGGATGGAAGAAGACAGGTTATCAATTCCAGATTGCGCATCTTCTGCGTTGAAGGAGACATTGGCTGCGCCAATACGGCTGGTCGTCAATTCATCTACTGACCATGAGATCGGAATGGGTGCCGTTTCGTCAACGCGGACGGTGAGGTTTTCATGAGCGCCGGTATTTCCTACTCGGTCAATGGCTCGAAATGTCAATGCATGGATACCTTCTGTGAAATCCAACGAGATGGTGTCGTTAGTGGTTGAGGTCCATGTTTGACCGTCGTTTGTGGTATATTCAACGGTGGCCACACCCGACCCTTGCCCGTCATCAGTATTGCTCATGAGGCCGCTGATTTCAACGAGACCTGACTGTTGCCAATGGGACCCATTGCCAACCGTGAGGCTGCCAATGCTTGGTCCACTACGGTCAATGCCAATGAAAATGGTCGACGTATCAGAAAGACCAGAATCGTCGAGGACCGTCAAGCGAGGCGACCAAATGCCTTCACTCATGTTCCCACTGTTCCAGTCCCATCCATAAGCGAGCGGTGAACCAGAATCACTGCTGGGCGTCCCCGGACCGGGTACATTGGTGAGGCTGGCTTCCTTCAGGTCGTCGTCACTCGCACCCCAGCGGAATGCGATGGCCTCCTGAGTCCCAGTGTTAAACCAAGCACGCTCACTGAGCGAGGCACCAGTTCCCGCATCGGGGTTGAGGACGGTGAATGTGGTGATGACAGGTACTTGGTTGGTGATGTTGAACGAACCACTGGTGGCGATCACATGGTCTTCAGCATCGCTGTCCCATCCGGTTGCTTTCAGAACGTAGGAATCGTTGTCATAGTCGGTCGTATCGAAGGGATACAGCCACGGCGTTTCGGTCAGATTAACGACCGTTGTCCACGTGGTGTCATCATCCGAGATTTCAATCAAAAGTGAGTCGAGTGTTCCCGTGCCTCCAATGCTGAACGTAAGGGCGATTGTTCCCTTGACATCATCATCCTGAAAGGGGCCGTTTGAGAAGGCAACGGTCAAACTTGAGGCTGATGCGACGGTTGTCATTTCCTCAAGGTAAGAGGTCGGTTGTGTCTGCGATGACGGCATCGGGCCCAGAGAGCACAGAAGCAAAAGGACAAGCCAAACGCTCGTAGCACCTCTGCCCATATCATTTCCACACCTGCGGTTGTCCTTCAATGCTCCCCTTCAACAGGTGGTTCATGAGGCCATTCAAAGTTGGAGGCAGTCTTCGCATGCCTTCAAGCCTCTGTGACCCGTTCATCGAGGGGGATTTGGAGAGATGGGTTCAAGTGCTTTGCATGCTCTAAGCATTGCATGGAGCGCAGTACGAAGGCCGCCATCATCGTCAGTCTGCTGGTTATGAGTCTCCTCCCCATCAATGTTCAGGCGGGCGAAAGTGGCGGTGTGCAGGCATCAGCTGTTCAACTTTCATTGACGCCTGACAATCCACTCATGGGCGGGTCAGTTGATATCGAAGTGATGCTCTACAACAGTCAGCAAAGTGATGCTTTCGGCGTTGATGTTGCGTTCTACAAAGAATCACTAACTGCAAGTAATCGTCTCTTTCTCGATAGCATAACGGTGCCGGGAGAAGACTACGTGACCGTTTCAACAACGTGGTCGGGCCTCACTGAGGGCGAGCACAAAGTTTGGTTTGAATTCAGTGCCGGCGGCGACTCACCGGAGAATTTCTTCAAGTCCTTCACCGTTGCAGGATTGCCAAATCTACGCGTTGACAGCCTCATCGTAGAACAACATCAACCCGTGTACGCTGGTGATGTGCTCAACCTTTCAGCATTGATTCTCAATTCTGGTACGGTTGATGCAGCCAACAGCACACTTCTGCTGGAGGTTCCTGGCTCATCGGATGTTGAATTGGCAGTGCCTTCCATCACAGCCGGTTCAACCCACTGGGTCAACACCACCATCGTTGCCCCGAGCAGCGGTACGCACAACGTACAGGTCACACCGGACATTTACAACGTGATTGTGGAAGCTTCAGAATCCAACAAAGTCAGCGAAGTGGAGGTCGTCGTTTCTATGCGCATGGACCTCAGTTTCAAAGACGACTTGGTCGTCACCATCGCACCGGGTGCACTCGAAGGACCATGGACGATTACTGGTACACTGGTTCGAACCAACGGGACCGGTCCTGCTGACATTCCCCTCCATTTGGAACTCCAAACTCCAACAGGTGGCACAATCGCAGCCCAACCGTTCACGGTGAGTCTTATCGGGTCAGGCTACAGCGAAACGAGTTTCACAACACAATTGAACGCCTCAACCCTCTCTTCTCTTCCCGATGGGAACCACGTGGTAACTGCCCGTATCAATCCGTTCAATGAAGCGGGCTTTGAACAGGAATCGACGACCAACGATGTCACATCTGGTCTTCTTACGATCTCTCCAATCCCAGATGTCTATGTGGATGCAAATGCCCTTCCAACCACACCGTCCGTTGCTTCGGGAGAAGATGTGGAATGGCGAATCACAATGGAAAACACGGGTGACATTGGCGTTTCAGGTATGATTCAATACACCTTTGAAGGAGTTCAAGGGCAATCACCTCCAATTTTGTTAGGTGCAGGCCAACCCTTTACTTGGAACGTTTCTCTTCCAACCGCCCTTGGCGCCCATACTGCTGAATTTGAAGCACAATGGGTTTCAAGTCAAGGCAGTTGGGACGCCAATAAGCAGAATTCCTATGCGAGTGGAACCGTTCTTGTAGAATCAAAACTCAAATTGGATTGGGAGTATTCCTCGCTTCAACTCTTTGATGCAGAAAACAACGTCCCAACGATGCCCCTTGCTGATGGTGCAGTCTACACGCTCAGCGTTAACATGACCAGTACCGAAACCGGTCAAGCCAATTACACCTGTCAGGATGGTGGCAACACGGTGCTTTCTTCACTCTCGGTAACCGTTGGACAACGAGGAGAACGCGTGTCTCTCTCCTGTACTTTTGAAGCCAAAGCCTCGTTGACCACCGTTCGGTTGGTTCCTGAAGATTCATCCATCAGTCCGACCTTCACCCGTTCCTTTGCGACCTTGGCTTCAAGTTCAGCCGATGAGGACTCGGCAGCTGCCTCTCAGATGGGAACATTCACGCTCTTTGGCCTTGGCGCCTTGGTCTTGATTGGTGCCCTCGTGACAGCGGTCGTTCTCACACGAGAGCGAGAAGAAGACGTTGAGCGAGACATTTACGAGTACTGCCCCTCGTGTGACGGAGAACTGGAAGGCACAGAAGATCGATGCCCTCATTGTGTATTCAATTTGAAGAAAGCACGAAGTCAATTCCACGACTGTGAAGAGTGTGGCGAATCAATTCCCGACCTTCTCGAAAATTGCGCCTATTGTGGAGCCTACCAAGACGTTTCTTCTTACTTCGAAAAGCGAGAGCGTCGAGAGCGTCGCGAAATCGTCAAGGAAGAGGTTCCTCTTCCGGAAGACGACGACGATCAAATCGTGACGGGAACAGAGAATTACGCTGAAGCAGTCAAGGACTTCGGATTTGATGAAGAACACCTTGAGGATGAATGGGACACCAACATCGAAGCTGCTGAAGCTGAAGTTGAAGCAGCCTATGACCGTCGCTACGCGGATGAAATCGCCATGAGTGAGATGACCGATGAGGAGATTGATGCCTACAAGGACAAGGTGACAACCACGCTGAAATCAAATCGTGGTGCCGACCCCGACCACGATATTGACGCAATCTTGGCCTCAAAGGGCGAATTACGTTCCTTAGGTGAAGATACAGGTGAACTCAGTGCATCCGATGCAGATATTCGTGAGCGTCTCTTTGAGATCACGGGCGAAGAGGGCGTTCTTCCCGGCGAAAAGGTAAAGGTTGGCATGAGCCTCACCGATTCAGCCCTAGCGGGCAATGAAGTAGCAGAGGCAACGGCGAATTTCAGCTTTGACGATGAGGACGACGTACCCCTTTCCGCTTCGGTCAAAACAGATGATGAGCAACGAGCGGCTGCAAAAGCAAAGAAACCAACTCGTCGCCGAAGTGCTCGCCAGAAAGCCAAGGATGAGGCAGTGGCTGCGGAAGCCGCTAACGCGTCTGCAGAATGCGGTGCTTGTGGTTCAGATTTAGCCCCAGATGCCGATGAATGTGGAACCTGTGGTGCACGTTTCGGTTGAGTGCCTGTCGGCGTTCATAGGGCTCGTCATCGCCAAGGCTCGGCCACAGTTCGCTTCATTCAGACAGGTCTCGCAGCGAGGCTCGAGTCTTGAATTGAACGGACATTCACACGAGCGAGGCTTTCTTAGGGATTCACCGTGTGGCTCTCTTCAATGCGCCTCAGGGGTTTTGGAACGGCGTTGGTTCTGGTTGCCCTCCTGGCTTCCACATCGGGTTGTATGGGACTCATTGCGGCAAGAGAAACGGTTGAATCGCTGCGCGAAGAACCCTATGAGAGTTTGAAAAATCAAAAAATCGAAGTTTCGCACGAATTTGTCCAACTTCTCCCTCTCAATGAGTTCACCAACATCTCAACCTTTGTTGTTGACGACCAAACTGCAGAAATCAGAATTTATTTCAGAGCCCGAATCTCCTTTTCGGATACGATTCCAGCCGATAACACAACGCGCTATGTTCGAGCAACTCTGACGGACAGCGCCGGAAATGTCCAATGGGAACAAGACGTCAGCGAAACGGCGACACCATTGGAACAGCAACTTTTGCCCAACCCTGAATTTGAACTTGGCGAGTGGGATTTGGAGGTCAGAGCCCGAGGTATCGGAGAGACGACTGTTGGTTTCATCAGCGACGACTTCGACATCATCGTAACGGTCACCAATACCTGCATTCAATATCCGCTCGTGGACGATTGCTTCTGACTTCAGACCAGTGAATCAGGGCAGGCATAGCGTCGCGAACAATTCCTACACTTTCCCTCTCTCTCGTGATTTCGAATCGCACCACCTTCTGCCATAACCTTCTGAACGGACTTAATGGCTTGATTCAATTTGGTCTTTGCATCACTGTCCCAAACGATGGAATGCAATTGCTCTGGACCGTAGCGCAGAAGTCCGTATGGAGGTGAAACACCCGTCGTGGCTTCGACCAACGAGGCATAAGCAAGAACTTGGATAACATGGGATTCGTGTGGTTTGTGTGGGACTTTACCAGTTTTCTGTTCAACGGGGATGAATTCCCCGTCGATGATGACGATTTGATCGGGTCGTCCGCGAAGACCGTTTTCGTCATTCTTCAACAGTCCAGTGGTGCTGTCATCGTCAGAATACGCTATTTTTGTGTCGACTTTGATGTTGTTTTCAATCGCAAGAATCCGCGCTTCGCTATTGCTGACCAAGGCTCGTTGCAATCGATATGAAGCCATCAATGTCCAGCCGATGGTGGTTACTGCAAGCACATAGGCAGCCTGCTCTCGATCGCTTGCAAATTGCAGCGCAATGGCGTGCAAGGCAATCCCGATTGCTGCGATGAGAAAAGCCACTTCCAAGCGACCTCCTAGAAACCAGCCCCCCTCGAAGCCCTTTGGCTCAAAATAAGGTTGAACTCCCCCTTGTATTTGTTCGAAAGGTTGGTCCTTGCTCGATTTGGAAATAGTGAGGAAACGTCGCCAGGGAAGCGAAATTGCTGCGACGGCAATCAAGAGGCATGAAATGGCCCACAGGGCTAATAATTTAGAGAACTCTTGGGTGTCAAAATCTGCTTCTTTGATGCTCATGAAGGCCAAGGTGTCAACCAACAGGACGACAACAACGGCGAACCACCACTGCCAAATGGTCAAGTTTCGCTTTGTAAGGAGTCGAAATCGTTCAAATTTACTCATTGTTTCATGGATGGCTTTGTGGCTCTCAATTCCAGCTTTGATGCTCTTGCTCTGGCCAGAATGCCCGGTTGCAGAGAGGTACCAAGACATTGGGCAGTAAGTGTAGCGTTCCAAATCACTGGCACTCACGGGTAAAAAAGTTCCTTTTTCATTGACCCAAAAGCCATCCTCGTGCATGACGGCTTGAGGATGGGTCGGACTGGAGTCCGATGTTGGTACAGCATTCTCCTCCGACACATTAGGGCTACAGCCCTCTCTTTTTGATACCTTTTCCCTCCATGATTTTTTGAATTCGCACCAAGTTCATCGGGCTGGTGAGGACGAAGCGGTTTAATACAGGGGGTCTGTGGGCGGCTTGCTGTGGTTAACAATGTCCGAAGAAACCAGTTTACTCGTTTCCGCTGAAACATATGAGGAGAACGCCGTGAACATCGGTACTCAACAAAAGAGTGCTGACATGGGTCGATTCATTGAACGTGTCCGAGAAGATGGTCTCTATTTGCTGGATATCCCAACCACAGACGCCCGTATCCGCTCCATTGCTGCTCTTCTCAACACCTTCGACGCACCGTCCATCATGGTGGTCAGCGCCCGACAATACGGACAACGACCCGCCCGCCTCTTTGCTGAAGCCGTTGGCGCTCACTCCGCTGTTGGCCGTTTCATCCCTGGTTCACTCACCAACCCTGCTCTACGCTCCTACATTGAACCTGATGTCCTGTTCGTTACCGACCCGGCCAACGATCAGCAAGCGCTCCGTGAAGCAGTTGCTACTGGCCTGCCCATCGTCGGCATTGTGGATGCCAACAATCACCTGCGCAACGTCGATGTTGCCCTCCCTGCCAACAACAAGGGACGACGCTCACTTGCTCTCATCTACTGGCTCCTCGCCCGTGAAGTGCTCAAGGTCCGTGGAGAAACGACCGATGAAGCATGGGCCGAAGCGAATGCCCTCGCTGACTGGGAATCCACCTTCTGAAGTCAAGCCTTGCTTGCGAGAAAATGGCTGATTGCATCAGCCATGCCTTTGACCGTATCCTCATCATGCATGAGGCTCCTCACCTTCTTCGCATTGGGTAAGCCCTTTGTGAAGGCAATCGCATGGCGTTGCATCCAGCGAGGTTGGATGCCAATAGTTGACTCTGACAGTTCGATATAGCGGTCCCAACACCATTTGCGAGATGCAAAGGCCTGACCAACTTCAGAAAGCCCTGACCAATCTTCGTGGGCGTGAATCCACGGAACCTCATCTTCTTCCATCCATCCGAGCCCTAATTTGATTTCAGCAAAGACGGATGGCCTTCCGATGGCCCCTCGTCCGATCATCAAGCCCGAAGCGTTGGTATGGGTCAGACAAGCGGCAGCAGACGTTGCGTCAACGACGTCACCGTTAGCGATGACGGGAACCTCAACCGCTTCAACGGCTTCTTTGATGCTGCTCCAATCGGCGACGCCTGAATACCGCTGCCTCAAGGTACGCCCGTGAATGCACAGCCGTTGCGCACCAACCTCTTCGAGGCGTTGACAAATTTCGGTTGCGTTATTGGTGCCCGAACCTGTTCCCAAGCGCATTTTTGCCGTCACGGGGACATCAACTCGCTCAACGATACCTTCCACCATGGAAACAAGGCGCTCAGGCTCACCCATGAGGGCCGCCCCTGCACAAATGTTGGTGACTTTGGGTGCAGGGCATCCAAAATTCAGGTCGATGATATCTGCGCTGGGTGCAAGCATTTCGGCGGCAGTAGCCATGTCTCCGGGGTCACCTCCGAAGATTTGGGGAATGAAGGGAACTTCACTCGCATGTGTCTCCATGCGCCGCCAAGAGGTTGCTGCCTCACGGGTCAAAGCCGTGGAATTGGTGAATTCCGTGATGGTCACGTCCGCTCCACATTCCTTCGATAGCAGGCGGAAGGGAAGGTCGGACACGCCTGACATCGGCGCGAGGAAGAGGGGGCGAGCCTCGCCTCCCCAAGGACCCATTTTCGGAGCAATGAACTGATTCATGCCGGTGCCTCAATCTTCGTCATGAGCGGCGCTATTGGTCGCCTCTGCCAGCAGGTCTGCAACCCGAACCATTCTGCGCAGGACACGTTCTAAGCGGTCTTGAACCGAACGTTGGACTGAATCAAGGGTTTGTCCAGCCATACGATATCCCATCGGCAAGCGCCCTCCAAGCAGATTGAGGAGGAGCATTTGTTCTCGTGCGTCCGTGGCCTCTAGATGCAGGCCGACGTCTTCAATGGTCAACTTCCCCTTGGTTAGAGCTTTGAGCAGACTTCCCTGTTGTTGGTCATTGAGCAGGCGCTGGAATCCTCCTTTCTTCAACATCCAATCTTCTCCCCGCCGCTGGTGTTGCGTGGTCATCGCCGTCCAAAGGGCGCTTTGCAATCGGTCGGTTCGTGCGACCCTTTCAACCATGCCAGACGCTCTAAAGCGTTCTAAAATCCTTCCAATACGGGCTTTTTGCCCTCCATGAATCTCGACAGCCTCATCCAGTGAAAGGGGTGCATCTCGTTCAAGCAAGGTGTTGAAGAGTCGAACAGAAATGGAATCAGCTGCAATTTCTTGACCGGGTCGTTCCCCGAGGAGTCCGAAATCATTCAACCAATGCGAACGCTGACTTCCAGTTGACTCTACAGGCACAGGGCGGTGGTCCACTAGGCCAAGCATGAAGGGTGCCGTTTCATCTTGAGGCAATTCCACAGGAAGGGGCGTGCCTTGCCGCTTCCAGTCATTTTCAAGATGCTTCATTCGTTGTTTAACAACCATCAAGCAATGTTGTTGGAAAAAGGCAACTGCATTCGGAACAGAACCACCGCGAAGATAGTACCTTCGCCATCCCTTTCCTTCGTTGGTATAGCCGATGAGACCCGCTTCTACGAGTCGCGTCAAGTGATGATTGAGTGAAGCGGGCATCAAGGCTAACTCATCGGCTAACATTTGGGCGTCCCATGCTCGTTCCGGCTGTCCAAAGAGATGATCTCGAAGCAATCGATGAACGGGACCTGCTCGCCCACCGTCGGCCATAGCATCACCCCGTTTGCGAACAAGGCACAACGTCTCAGTCATCCACTCGACCAAAGAATCGATGTCGCGGTCAACCGAAGGTAGGGGTTGCTCCACCAAACGTACGGAGAACATGGATGGAAGGCAATGGCGAGAGCCTTTGAAGTCTATGCAATATCTGCCGCTCAAGCGATAGATTTCACAATCGCTTATTCTGTGGCGTCAATTCTTCGGCGCTCGTCAACGAAGTCATAAGTGACGATTGGCGAAACACTTCGGCACATGTTCATGTCGATATGAGGCATGAGTTCAATGCGGTCGTCGCGTAAAATACCGCGTCGTCGTAGAACTTTCACTGCGCTGTGAACGGTTGCTCGCGTCCGTCCCAAACGGCGAGCGAGTTCAGCCTGGGATCTTGGCACTCCGTCACGTTCAATGTTTTCAAGGATAAGGCGCTGTACCAAAGAGAGTCCGATTGGTAATTGTTGAGCCATGCGCTGTTCACCAACGATGGTGCTTCGCAAGACTTCCACTTGGCTTGGCCCACCTGCAAAATAACAGGTCCTGCCGTTCACGGGCATGACGGTAACGGCTTTCCTTGTCTGCAAGACATCAAGGTGATGACGCAATGTTCCGTTGGCGGCATTCATGACCGTCTGTAATTCTCTGTAGCAGAGGCCAGGATGAGCCTCGAGAGTAGAGAGGATGCGACGGCGAAGCGGATGTTCATGTGATGTTGCACGTGTAGAAATCCCACCAAATGCCATGGCTCCAACGGCCCCCGCCGCTGCGGCGATTCCTCCTGCTAGCCCGACGACGCCAGTTGCAGCACTGGCCATGCCAGCGGCAAGCCACGGGCGCTGACGAGTCCATTGAGCAAGAAGAGGCACAGGATATAGGTTCTCTTTCTCCTCCCTTAAACCATCGGCTTTCTGAGCGGACATTTGGGCTTCAATTTTCAATGAAATGTTTCCTTCATATACTGTCAATGTACATTCCTTATGCGGTAAATGGAGGCAAAGCAATGAGGGATTTAGAGAAGGAAGTTTTACTTCAGCATGCCTTGGACCAAGGCTGTAATGTTTGGGTGATTGGTGATGTTCATGGGTTCTTTGAAAGCATGGAGGGATTGCTTGGACAGCTTGAATTGGAAGATGGTGATTGGGTGGTCTTCCTCGGCGACCTCATCGACCGCGGGCCCGATTCCTTCGGTGCTCTCAACAGAGTGCAAGCGACACCAAATTTCACGACCGTCAAGGGAAACCATGAAGCGATGATGGTCGAGAATTTCACGGAGCGAAAAATGTCACAGCCAGATATGGATTCCTTACTTTGGATGAAAAATGGAGGCGATACCACGGTGACTTCCTATGTCCGTCATTTCAGCGGGGGCAAGGGCTTTGCACATGAAACGGCGATGTATGAGCGAATTAGGCTGGATTGCAAGTGGATCAATTCCTTGCCAACCCACCTCGTACTCGACCGTTGGAGACTGGTCCACGCTGGATACCATCCCGAGCAGGAACTTGATGGACAAGATGATGAGCAATACCTTTGGATTCGAGGGCTCTTTCACCGAACAAAACGGCCCGTTGACGACCGCCGTACGGTGGTCTTTGGACATACACCAACGGCGGGACTTCCCGGATATTCTACAAGGGATTGGGGGAGAGTTTGGCGCAGTCAAGTACAACTTCGTGACGGTCGACCAGCCTCAATCGGACTTGATACGTGTTTATATCACGGCCAAGTCGGGCCTGCTCTTCTTACGGCCTTCAATTTACAAACGGGTGAAACAAGACAACAACAGCGTGTTGAGGCCTAACTCAAGCAGATTTCACAGACCCGAGTTCCATCTTGAGATGAGCAACCAAGGGTGAGAGCAGACGGCCACAGGTCTTACCGTGCTGATTGAGTTCGTAACTCACCTTGACGGGCGGTCCATCGGTGACCACTCTGCGCACCAGCCCTTCCTCGGCGAGGAAGCGCAATTTATCCGAGAGCGTGCGGCTTGAGATGCCTGAAAGCATGTTCTTCATCTCGTTGAAACGGCGAGGTCCCGTGATGTACAATGTAGCAAGAATTTCGATGGTCCATCTGGATGCAAAGACGTGAAGTGCCTCAACTGCCGCTTCGACTTCCCATTCCGCGGTGTAGGGGCCTTGGCCGGAGTGCTTAGCAAGGGTACTTCGAATCGCTTTACCGTGGTTGAGGGTTGATTCGATACCTTCCTGAAGGGATTGATAATCATCGGCTGGTACGGTCATCGGTGGTTTTGGCATGGACGCTCAAAGGGTCGGTGACGGCCACCCTACTTGATTTCTTTTCTACACCTCTACCGCTCGCTGTCAACCGCTAAAGCCTCAACGAACGACTGGATGATTCAAGAGGGCGAACCTTCTCCATTCATCATGGGTCGGGGTGAGCCTGCAGAAAAGCAACAGCAATTGTTGCTTGTTCGCGGTGGTGTTCTCTCGCCTCATTCGGGTTTGGGTGGAGCCTTCCATGACCTTCGGGCTTCGCTTGAATCAGGGTCGATGTTGTCCTGGTCTCTCGCTGAAGTAAGTGAATACGACTTGGGAACACAACCATCCGGCTTCCAGCGTTTGCTGAAACGCTGGTTCACCCACCCTCGCACCGTCCGACAACGGATCAAGTCCCTCCACCGAGATGGACGGCTTCATCTCGTCCATGTGAGCGACCAAGAACAAGCACACTTGGTTCCACGCCGTTGTCCGGTTCCTGTCGTGGTGTACGTGCACGACTTTTTCCATATGTTCCCACAATTACTAGAGCTCTCGGGCCAGAAAATCGAAGTCGGTGAACAGAACCCATCCACCATCCGAAAGCGTGACCTCAAGCGCCTGATGAAAGGACTGCATCGTGCTGATGGTCTCATTTGCAGTACCAAAGCCATCGAAGCGATGTGCCGTGAGCACTTCCCATCGAAACCATTGTTCCGCATCCCCTACGGCTTGGACGCAACGCGTTATGCTCCCCCCGAGGTCTTGCCTGCCAGACCAGCACAACTTGGTAAGGAGCAATGTCACTTTCTCGTCGTTGGCAGTCATGACCCACGTAAGCGTTTGGCCTATCTTATCAACGTACTTTCACGCCTTGATGACGGGCTCAAATCCTCCATACACATCCATCATATTGGTGGAGACAACTGCCCCTATTCCGGCCAATCTGCGGCCGCCTACGCCCAGCAGAACAATGTCCAATGGTCGCATGTTGGTAGTGGGATTGATGACGCAACGCTCAACCTCTACAGGTGGCATACGGAGGCCTTGCTCTTTCCTTCCGCAGCGGAAGGCTTTGGTTACCCTCCAGTGGAATCTATGGCCGCAGGTCAGCCCGTGTTGGCTTCACTGCGTCCCGCTCACGAAGAGTTGCTCATCGAGGGACAAGGTTTGCCAGCAGAAGATGAACAGGCTTGGTTGGCTGCGATTGAAGCAACGCACAAGGTCTGGTTTGAACGCAACGGCCATCCTCGTACAGCGGACCCTGCTCTGATGGCTCACATTCAGTTCCTTTCTCCGCAACGATTTCATGAAGCAATGGACGAGGCTTGGAATTCGTTTTGCTCATCCTGACCATCCGTATGCTTCATGAGCGAGTTTTATCTCGCACGGTTCATGTCACAACCAATTCAGCGCGTAGCGGTCGTCGGTGCGGGGAACATGGGTTCAGGAATCGCTCAAAAAAGCGCACAAGAAGAATTTGATGTTCAAATGGTTGACCGTGAATCACAATGGGTTGAACGCGGCCAGTCCATCATTTCCAATTTCTTGAAGGAAGCAGTAGAGCGTCGTATTTTCTCTCCTGCTCAAGTCGATGACATTCAAGGACGAATCAAGGGCGTGGTTGGTGTTGAAACCACGGCCGCCGATACCGATTTGGTTATCGAGGCAGTTTTCGAAGACTTTGATGTGAAAACGGCCGTCTTTACGACGCTGGATGAAGTATGTGGACCCGATACCATTCTCGCCTCCAATACCTCTTCACTCTCGGTCAATGCGCTTGCTGAGGCAACCGGACGCCCCGACCGTTTTGTCGGACTGCATTTCTTTTATCACCCCGCCAAGAACCGTCTCGTTGAGGTCATTCCAGCGTCGTCATCCAGTCAAGATACCGTGGACAAAGTCGTACAGTATTGCAAGATGCTTGGAAAGGTCGTCATCGTATGTGCCGACCGGCCTGGTTTTGTCGTGAACCGCTTCTTTGTCCCTTGGCTCAACGAAGCCTGCCTCTTGCTGGAAGAGGGTGTTGCGAACGCTGCTCAGATTGACGCCATCGCCTGTAAGGCCTTCCGAATCGGCCTGGGTCCTTTCGGTTTGATGAACCTCACCGGGCCTCCAATTGCCTTGCATTCAACCGATTACCTCGCTGAACAATTGAAGACGCCTCGCTATGATGGCGCTCAAAATTTACGCGAGTTGGTTGCTGCGAACGAGCAATGGGCGATCGAAGAAGAAACGGAATACACAGACGAACAATACGACGCAGTCAGCGAACGTCTTTTGGGCGTTGTCTTTGGCGTTGCTGCACAAATTGTGGACGAGGGAATCTGCAGCATGGAAGATGTTGACCGAGGCGCCAAGGTTGGTTTGCGTTGGGCGCAGGGTCCATTTGAATTGATGAATCGCTTGGGGGTTGAACGCTCGTGCGCCATGGCTCAAGCCTACGGTAAAACTGCTGGAGAGGGATGGGTCGTTCCTGCGCTCTTCACCGAACAGGGTAACAAACCATGGGACTTCTCCTATGTGGATAGCGACGTCTCGAACGGCGTTGCAACCTTGACCATCAACCGTCCTGAAGCCATGAACGCCCTCAATGTCACGGTCGTTCAACAGCTTACTCAAGCCGTTGCGGCTGCCAATGCTCACCCAGATGTTCACACCATCGTGCTGGATGGTGCCGGCAAGGCATTCGTCGCTGGAGCAGATGTGAAATTCTTCGTCGATAAAATCCGAGCCGATGCAATACCTGACATCTACGATTTTACCGCAGAGGGGCACGAACTTCTCAACATGTTGGAAACCTCCTCAAAAACGACGATTGCTCTGACCACGGGTCTTGCTCTCGGTGGTGGGCTGGAATTGGCTCTGTCGTGTGATTACCGAATCGGAACACGCAGAACTCAGTTCCGCTTTCCTGAAACATCCATCGGCATTTACCCGGGGTTGGGCGGCTCTCAACGCCCCGCTCGTATTTGCGGTATCCCCGCTGCCCGATGGGCGGTTCTTGCAGGGAATTTCATGAATGCATCCACCGCTCATGACCTTGGCTTTGTGACCCACCTCGTTGATGTCTCAGGTGTTGAAACATGCATCCAAACCATTGCCAATCATGGGAAACCTGAACGTAAATATCCGGGTCAACCCGCAAATCCTGAATCGTCCGTCGCGAAATTTGCTACCTCCTTCTTCAGCGACGCCAACATGATGTCGCTAATGCAGGGTGATTGCCCAGAAGGCTTTGATGCAGAAGAGAAAAGGGTCGCTCGTCAAATCAAGAGTCTCTCGTTCACCGCTCCGATTGGATTGAAGATGGCCAGTGATCTCATCGATGCTACCGCTACGACTTCATTGCCGGATGGTTTGCAACTGGAACTGGACGGATTGAATGCAATTTTCTCGACCAAAGACGCCCTTGAAGGCCTCTCAGCCTTGATTGAGAACCGTCGTCCGACCTATACCAATGAGTGATTAAGCCCATTCATCAGCCATCTCGTCGAGGGACTTGATGACTTCAGCAATGTCCAATTGTTCCCCGTCTTCTTGAGCCATGTACAGTCGATTACGAACAGCTTCCACCTTTTCTTCGCTTGGTACTTCTCCAGTGATTTCTTCGATCACTTCCGCAATGGATTTGCTTCGTCCGGTATAGATGGCGAGCATGGCCTTTCGAAATTCATCGTCGTCTGCAGGCTGGCGTACCGTCATGCTTCCACCTCCAAGGTGATGTTGTTGTCAACATACCATTGACTCCACGGAACAGGGGCCTCATCGGTCCACTGAGACAAAGGCCCTTCATCTGCCAGATATTCTGCTTGCTCAATGTCAACAAGGGATTGGTTGGTACTGTGCTTGGGTCCTGGCTGGCCGAGCACCATGGCTTTCTCCAAGATGGCGGCGCCGAGGGACAAACTTCCCGTGTCGGTTCCGCTCCAGTAGGCAGCAAAGCGCGGGTGAGTGTGAACCCAGAGTTTGAAAGGAATACGAGCACCAACTGGGGGTTGGAGAGTAACTTGTCCAGCTGTACCCCAATCAAGGAAGATTTGGTCATCGGCGTCGATCAGCACTGAAGTCTCCAATCCAGCCATAACCGAAAGCACGTACACGCCATCCCATCGGTCTGCTTGTGAAAGTTTTCTTTGAACATCAAGTAGAACGGGGTCGTCAACCATGCGTCCAGTTGCTGCGGTGCACGCCAATTCCCATTCTTCGTCGGTGACATCGAGGTCCGTTGCATCTGGAAGTCCAATCATGCATTCACCTCCGGGAAACGAAGTGCTCCGTAGGTCAGACTGCCCATGGACTGAGCTGGCACAGCATGTCCCCTCCATTGCTGGAGAGCCCACTGGGCACCAAAAGCAGCGGCTACGGCAAATCCAAATTCAAGGTTGCCAGCGTCAAGTGCTCCGTCGACTTGACAGCTTTTCGGTTCGTGGTCGGGCGTCATACGTTCGAGCAGTGCTGAAGGAGATTGGGAGGAAAGAACCACCCAACCGTCTCCGCTGCACCTCAAATCGAGCCACGGCTGTTCGAGGGCGTGAACCAAACGGCGAGGTTCGGGGCGATCCACGCAAACAACGACCATGTCGTAACCTTCGAGTTGGTCAGCACTCCTCATGTTCACGGCATCCCCCAACACGCGCAGTGAGCTGTGCTCATCGTCCAATCGCTTGGCCAGACATTTCACCTTTGCTTGTCCGATGTCGTCCTGCGTGTAACGCTGATGTCCAAGGTTACCAGCTTCGACGATGTCGGCGTCCATCAGTGTGATGGAGCCGCTAAGATTGACGCGTCGGAGTGCAGCCACAAGGAGTTCAACGAGGTTCGTACCGATGCCGCCCGCACCGACGAGAAGCAGTTTTTTACTGGGTTCATTCAAAGTCATACAAGGTTTATCCGCTAAGGTGTCTTAAAGAATTCAATGGCCACTCAGTAAACCTTCAATCCCTTTGATTTGAATGTGGAGTGTGAAGTTCACCCAAAGGCCAACCACTTGTTTTCAAATCCGCCTCTGAATGATAAGATTCGCCTTGTTTTGACTACCTCATCCGCGCGACCGTTTGAAAAAGGGGGGCATCTACGCACCACCATGAGCGGCAAGATAGCCATGGTCACCGGTGTCACCGGTCAAGACGGTTCCTACCTCGCTGAACTCCTCCTCGAGAAAGGCTACACCGTCTACGGTTTGGTTCGCCGTGTATCCCAACCCACATCTGGACGAAGCCTCATCAACCACCTGATGACCAACGAACACTTCCATCTCCTCAACGGCGACCTTGCTGACCAAAACTCCATCGACAATGCTGTTGCACAAACCCAACCAGACGAATTCTACAATTTGGGCGCTATGTCCTTTGTTCCCGAATCATGGCGCTCGCCAATGATGACCGCAGACATTACGGGTCTCGGGGCTCTTCGCTGCCTTGAAGCCATCCGAAAGCACGCACCAGCATGCCGTTTCTACCAAGCCGGCTCATCAGAGCAATACGGTAAGGTCCGCGATGTCCCTCAAACAGAATCAACACCTTTCCACCCTCGCTCTCCCTACGGGTGTGCAAAGGTCTTCGCTTTCGAAATCACTCGTAATTACCGTGAGTCCTATGACATGTTCGCATGCACGGGTATTCTCTTCAACCACGAAAGCCCACGACGCGGTCTTGAATTCGTGACCCGAAAGGTAACGATGACCGCTGCCCGTATTGCTCATGGCTTTGACGAATGCCTTTGGATTGGCAACGTTGATGCCAAGCGAGATTGGGGCTTTGCAGGCGACTATGTCGAGATGCAATGGCGCATGCTACAACAGGATAAGCCCGGTGATTTCGTCGTCGCCACCGGCCGTACACACAGCGTACGTGACATGATTTCACTTGCCTTTTCTCACGTCGGCATGACCTTGACATGGTCGGGCGAGGGCGTTGATACCATCGCTATGGATCAAGAAGGAAACGTCCGTGTTCGCACCAATCCCAAATTCTTCCGTCCTGCAGAGGTTGATTTGCTCATCGGCGACCCCGCACTGGCAGAGAAAGAACTTGGTTGGGTGCCGAAGACCTCCTTTGAGGAACTCGTGCAGATGATGGTCGACTCAGACATGACCACCGTTCAAGAAGCCGTTGACGGCGGTTATGCCCCACCCATTCCACCAGAGTGATGAGGCCAGCATGTCGCTTCCCATTCTGTACACCTTTCGCCGTTGCCCCTATGCGATGAGGGCGCGCATGTCCATGGTTCGCAAAAACTATCACGTGGAATTGAGAGAAGTTGTGTTGCGGGATCGGCCTGAACACATGATGGAAGTATCACCCAAAGGAACCGTGCCTGTGTTGTTGTTACCCGATGGTAGCGTCATTGAGGAGAGCCTTGAGATCATGCAACATGTGTCTGCTTGGTCGCTCAGCGACGAGGAAGCACATTGGGTTGAGCGCAACGATGAGGAATTCAAATTTCACCTGGACCGTTACAAGTATCCCAACCGGTACGAGGATGTTGACGAGGTTGAGCATCGAGACGCAGCCTCAAATTATCTTGGAGACCTGAACGACCGTTTGATGGAGACACCCGCCTTTTCCTCTTGCCTCAATGATGCCTTATTCCCCTTCGTGCGTCAATTTGCCAACCACGACAGGAACTGGTTTGACGACCAACCCTGGACAGCAGTTCATCAATGGCTCATTCAACATTTGGAGAGCGAGGCCTTCAAACGCTGTATGGTAAAGCACAAGCCGTGGGCCTTAGGAGACCCTGTGACTCCTTTTCCAACGCCTTAGAACGTGGCCGTTGGAGCGCCATGTTTTGGCTTTGAACGAAGGGATTACTGGTAAATCATAGGGTTACTTCAAGTAGGATAGTTTTTGACACGCAACCCATGCCAACAGGTACAGTAAAATGGTTCAACCGCATCAAGGGCTTCGGCTTTATCGAACAAGAAGATGGAAAAGACCTCTTCGTTCACAAGTCCGAAGTCACCGGTGAAATCACCGAAGGTGACACGGTTGAATTCGAAGTCGGTGAAGGTCCCAAGGGCCCCAACGCCGTCAGCGTTCGAAAAACCGAGTGAACTTTTCTTCCTCAGTCACCCTTCAACGGGTGCAAGCGGTTCGTCATTGCCTGCTTCATTGCTGCTTGAAATACAGGGTTCGTTCTCACAGTATGTGAGGGAACAAAGGATAATAGTGGATGTTTCGTAACATGCACCATGTCTTGCAGAGTCAATCAAACTACGTACAACCCTTCGATGAGTTATGGAGCCCTTTCCATCGTATACCAATGAGCCTGCCTTGATGAAGATGAATCTACGGATGTCAACAAACGGGTGAGTCTTCATGTGGGTTACCATCCTTCTGTCAGCATTCATTGCTTTTGTGATCTTTAAAATCACCTTGATCAGTTATCGCCGCCGCCGTTATCCAGAACCTCATTACGACTGGAGCCAAATCAATACTGATGAAATCTCCTTTCCGCAGGACTTTCATTGGGGTACAGCCACTGCCGCACATCAAGTTGAGGGGTCGCTGAGCAATAATTGGTCCACCCATGAGGTGGTCAAAGGCCTTGAGCAAAGTGGGTTTGCATGCGACCACTGGAATCGGTGGGAGGAAGACTACAACCTCCTTAGTGAACTGGGCGTCTCTTCGTATCGATGTTCCATTGAATGGAGTCGATTGGAGCCAGAGCAGGGTGTTTGGAAGGAGGAAGCCCTTCAGACCTATTCAGCGATGGTAGACGACCTCATCGCCCGTAAGATTCGTCCAGTCATTACCCTGCATCATTTTTCTCATCCTCAATGGTGGGAAGCAAAAGGAGGATTTGCCGACAAAGACAACATAGCTGCTTTTGTCCACTATTGCGAGCGTGTCTTCGATACGCTTTCTGACCGAGTTGACATTTGGGTTACCATTAACGAACCAACGGTATTCTCCTCCATGGGTTACAGCCTCGGTTTTTTCCCACCCGGGCGTCGCTCCCTCCGCCTCACCCTCCGTGTGATGCGACATGTGATGCTCGCTCATGCAAGGGTGTACCGTTCGCTCAAGGCAAAGCGTCCAGACGCTCAAATTGGCATTGCCAAGAACGTCACTTTGTTCGACCCCCGCAATCGCTGGAGCCCAATTGATTGGCCGTTGTCCAGGCTGCTTGAATGGTTGTGGAACGGCGCATGGCGCAACGGTATTACCAACGGACGGATGCTGTTTACAGCCATTCCAGAAGCGAAGGACTCGCTTGATTTCGTTGGCCTCAACTATTACACTCACGTGCTCACTGGATTGTCTATTGGTGCACTTCGGCGATTGGAATTTCCCAAACGAGACCAAGAAGTGGCCACCGAATTTGGTTATCCAATGTATGCGGAAGGTTTTCGCCGAGCCATTGAGTTTCTCGCACCCTTGGGTGTGCCGATTGAAATCACCGAAAACGGCGTGGCAGATGCTGCGGATACGCTGCGACCTGAGCACCTGAAACGGCACCTATGGGTTCTCTCCGAGGCGATCAAGGACGGCTATGACGTACGCTCCTACCATCATTGGTCGCTCATGGATAATTTTGAATGGGCCGAGGGTTACTCGATGAGGTTTGGTTTGTATCATGTTGATTTTGAGACACAAGAACGTACATTGAGGTCCAGTGGCGAATTGTACAAAGAGATTATTTCATCAAATTGAAGTGGTTGAAGTCATGCTGGGCACCCTTGTATATGGGTAATCTGTATTCATGGGTTCGCAGTGGACCATATTGATCGCTAGAGTTCTAACTGGATGCATGGGTCTCCTCTAACACCCATCCGAAAGACGGTTTTTGGGACAGTACAGTCATACAAGGCCTACTGAAAGCTCTTGTGAGTCTCAACCTTCCGGAGTCCAAATTCTTGACTTGACATTTTTTGAAACTACCAGGGCAAGATCCATCGATGCCATGGAGATCTAAAACTCGTAATGAATTTGACGAGGTTGGAGACCCGAAAGATCGTTTTATTGAGAGACACGGGTTAGTAAATCATACAC
>DACE01000010.1:0-18338 GCA_002494645.1 Euryarchaeota archaeon UBA256
CAAACGGTCAACGCCATCATCAATACTTCCGTCGCAATCGTCATCTCGTCCGTTCCACTGTTCGAGTTGATTTGGTGCCACGCTAGCTCGTGTATCATCACAATCCAAGAACCAACGGTAGCCATCGCTGTCGTTGTCCAGATCTTGGACAAGTGGGTCGGTCATCGTGTCATAGACTTCCTCGCCGTCAAAGAGTCCGTCTCCGTCCGTGTCAGCATCAAAGGGGTCGGTGCTGCGATTGGTGTATTCATCGAAATCAAGTAAACCGTCTCCGTCGCTGTCGGAGGAAAAGAAGGCTTCATCGATAATTTGGTTGCAATTATTGTCCACTCCGTCCAATTGTTCCGGCATGTTAGGGTTGATGGAAGGGTCGCTATCGTTGCAATCTTCAAACCAATAAAACGAGTCTCCGTCGCTATCGTTGTCAACACTCAACGGGTTGGTAAAGTAGACAAATAATTCCATGTCGTCCCTCAACAGGTCTCCATCGGTGTCAGCGAGGCTCCTATTGGTGCCATATACATGGAATTCATCGTAGTCTGAAAGCGTGTCTTCATCGATGTCGCTTTCATTGAATCCCTCATCCCACTGGCCGTCACAATCATCATCCAACCCATTGAGCCGTTCATTGGCTCCCGGGTAAATCATGGCGTCACTGTCATTGCAGTCATTAAACCAGTAAAATCCGTCCCCGTCCGCATTCGGGTCGTAAACCAAGGGGTCAGAGAAGTAGGTCATGACCTCTTCACCATCGCTCAACTGGTCGCCATCGGTGTCCGTCACCAAGGGATTCGTGAGGTTGACCAAGACCTCTGTTCCGTCATCAAGTCCGTCACCATCTGTATCGAGCGCACGAGGATTGGTACCTTCAACGAGAACTTCGACGCCGTCATTCAGTCCATCGTCGTCGGTGTCTGCGTCAAGTGGGTCGGTAGGAACCGTTGAAAGAAGTTCAATGCCGTCATTCAAGCCGTCACCGTCTGAATCAGGGTTGTTGGGGTCGGTTGAGGAATTGAAGACTTCATACCCGTCTTCCAAACCATCACCGTCGCTGTCTGCATCAAAGGGGTCGGTGAAGTAGACCTCTGTTTCATTCGCATCGGTGAGGAGGTCATCGTCACTGTCGATGTCACGTTCCGTACCGTGCAAGACCAGGCCCCATTCAACGAGTTCCCCAACGTCATTATTGCCTTGATCTTCAATGCTCAAAATCCATTCACCCCGGCTGTCTTCACCCCAGTGGTGAACCGAAGAAAAACGCCAGTCTGCGTAGTTATTATTGGCGTCTTCGTGCTTTTCTGCAAGAATGCTTTCTGTTCCAGAGGGGGAGGTCAATATAATTTCTAAATCACCACGGTAGGTGTGGTCAATATCAACGTACACGTCCACATTCTCAAGGTGCATTGGTTCGGTGATATTCACTGAAAAGTTCACCGGAGAACCGCTGTTATCGGGGATGGCAGTGTTGGTGCTTTGCATACCAGATGAAGCATTGATCTCTTCATCTACCAGCGTCCAATTCTCAGCTAAGAAGACCGCTGCCGACGCATCAACAACCCCAAAACCATACTTGTGACTGACAAGATGTCCGTGGCCGTTGGCATTCCAAGAGGTGTCCAAAGCGTCGTTTTTACGAGAGGATTCAACCAAAATATGTTGCACGTCACGCCAAGTCAAGTTGTTATTGGCATCAAGCATGAGCGCAATCACACCAGAGACCAAAGGTGTGGCCGATGAGGTTCCCCCAAAGGTGTTGGTATAGTCGTTGGAAGTATATCCTCCTGAGCCTTCGATATCGGTTGTGGTGATGGCTTCCCCGCCTCCATTTGAAGGGGCTGCGACAAGGATGTTAGCGCCTGGTTCTGCGTAGTAGGATTGTTCTCCTTTGAAGGTCACGGCGGTGACAGCGATGGTGTAGCGGAGATTCGCATAGCCGTCATTGTTTGAATTATCATCGTCGTCCAATCCATTTCCTGCAGCCCATGTGATGATATTGCCCAAGCCTCCACGACCTTGGTGAGCATCGGCTTCCATCGCTGCCAGCATCAGCGGACCTGGCCCAGAGAGCGTTTCCCCGTTATCACTTGGACCCCACGAATTTGAATAGATGTCAATATTTTGACGCTCGTGCGCCAGAGTATTGGCTTCTCGCACGTCGGTGGTACTGCATGAAATCAACTGAAGACCGGCCAAACCAGCCATAGGAGCAGCACCAGATACACCCAAACTATTGTTGCCAACCGCAGCTGCAACACCGCCTGCAGCCGTTCCGTGGGCGTCGTTTGATGCTGGAGTAGGGTCGCCGTCATTGCTGCAATAATCGTAATCCAGCGTGGACTCATAGTAGTCGTCAAGGTCGGGGTGGTTCCAGTCAAAGCCATCATCAACCACACCAATGATGACGCCTTGGCCGCGATATGAATTCCATGCTGCGGTTATGTTCACGTCTTCACCAGCCGTGCCTCCAGATTGACCCGTGTTGACCAAATGCCACTGGTCAGAGAACTTCGGGTCGTTGGGCACCCATCGAGGAAGTTGTTGCTGTTCTATGAGCGGATAGAAGGTCTCAATCAGGCCTTCCTCTTGCATATGGGTGAGTAATTCCAACCCTGCAAGGCCATATTCCGAAACCAGCCACGCTCCTGAAAGATGAGGTAGCGCATCACCAACAGGAGTTGTGCTGATGGCTACCCAAGACCCAGCCTCCTCAAGTTGTTGAGAGGTATATTGTGAGAGGTCAGTGACCCGGGCGAGAGCAGATTGGACCGCCATGGAGTAGGTATTCGAAATCAGCCGTTCACCTGAATCCTCCTCCTGCATGGCTTCGATAACATTCGTAGCCGGGCCTTCTTCTGCAGAGGAAACTGGCAGGATTGAGGTCAAAAGAAGCATGACCAAAACCTGTGCTTTCAACCTCATAGTTGTGCCTTGAGCCCTTACCTCATAGGACTAACGGTTTCGTGGACTGGGGTTCAATTCCCGTAAAGAATGATGAATGTTATCGTCAATGTCAGGCAAATCAAACATGAACCTCCGCGAACCTAATCAAAGGTTCATAGGTAAGCGGGGCGACCCAGAGTCATGGAGCGAATGCTTGTTGGCGGTGGATGCTTTTGGTGTGTTGAGGGAGCATACAAACAGATTCGAGGCGTAGAGTCTGCCCTTCCAGCCTATGCTGGAGGTCACGATGAGCGCCCCAACTACCGTGCAGTGTGCTCGGGAACGACTGGACACGCCGAAATCGTGGAGGTTGTTTATGACCCACAGATCGTCGATTACGCCACACTGCTCGAGGTCTTCTTTACTGTTCACGACCCTACGCAACTCAACCGACAAGGCAACGATATCGGGACCCAATATCGCAGTTGCATCATGCCGTTGGACGATACTCAGCGAATGCTTGCGGAATCTATAATTCAACGCATGGAGCCTCATTTTGACGCCCCCATCGTCACCACGATTGAAGATGCGATTCATTTTACAATCGCTGAAAAAGAACACCATGACTACTATGCTCGCAACCCTTACCAGGGCTATTGCGCTGCGGTTGTCGGTCCAAAAATCGCCAAGGTACGAGCCAAACACGCTCACCTTTACGATTGAGCCGCCCATTGTTCCCATGGGTGATGTTCAAGAAGCGTCGTGTGCGACCGCTCTTCATGGTCAACAGCATACCAATGCCACCAACGCCGGTCAACGAACCCATCCTCGGATACTTACCGGGAAGTGCCGAACGTGCCGCTCTTGAGGTTGAACTCAAGCGACAGTCCGATGAAATACTTGAGATTCCTTGCATCATCAACGGTGAAGAGGTCTTCACCGGCGATGTTGTGGAGCAGGTCATGCCCCACGACCACGGCCACGTGATCGCTCGAGTCCACATGGCATCAAAAACCAACGTCGAAGAAGCGATTCAAGCATCACTTGACGCACACGAGATGTGGTCCACCATGCCTTGGCAGTCCCGTGCTGCTATCTTCCTCAAAGCAAGCGAGATGCTCAAAGGTCCACGCCGAGCTGAAATCAACGCTTCAACGATGCTCAACCAGTCGAAAACCTGCCACCAAGCGGAGATTGACTCGGCCTGTGAGCTGATCGACTTCTGGCGATTCAACTCAGATTATGCTCGTCAAATTTACGAAGACATGCAACCACCTGTCTCTCCCTCCAGCATGTGGAACTCAAGCGAAGTCCGCCCCTTGGAAGGCTTTGTCTTCTCGGTGACGCCCTTCAACTTCTCAAGCATCGCTGCTAATCTGCCATCAAGTATGGCCATCATGGGAAATACTGGTGTATGGAAACCAAGTCGCAACTCGTATGTATCCAACTACTTACTTATGAGATTAATGATGGATGCTGGCCTTCCAGCAGGCGTCATCAACTTTATCCCCGGCAAAGCAAGCATGGTCGGTGATACCGTACTCGCTCACCCAATGCTCGCTGGAATTCACTTTACTGGCTCAACCTCTGTTTTCCGCAAGATGTGGAGGGATGTTGCCAATAATTTGGAGAATTACCGCTCTTACCCTCGTGTGGTGGGTGAAACCGGTGGAAAGGACTTCATTGTTGCACATCCGGATTGTGATGAAGCAGCCTTGATTGTAGCACTTCTGCGCGGCTCATTCGAATTTCAAGGGCAAAAGTGCAGTGCTGCAAGCCGCGCCTATATCCCACAAAGCGTATGGAAGAACATCAAAGATGAGTACATTGCAGAAGTCGGAAAAATTACTCTTGGCGATCCTCGGAACTTCTCCAATTTCATGTCTGCCGTGATCGATAAAAAATCGTTTGACAACATTACGGGATACATTGACCGAGCAAAGGCAGATTCCGGTTGTGAAATCGTAACAGGTGGAAATTACGATGGGTCAACAGGATACTTTGTTGAACCTACAACCATTGTTTGCTCAGACCCGCAATATGAATCGATGAAAGAAGAAATATTCGGCCCAGTGCTGTCCATTCACGTCTATGCTGACGATGAATTTGAGAAGGTTCTGAAGACATGTGACGAAACCTCTGAATACGCATTGACTGGTTCTATCTTCGCCACGAAGAGGGAAGATATCCTCACCGCAATGAAAGCACTGCGATACTCTGCCGGGAACTTCTACATCAACGATAAGCCAACTGGCGCCGTCGTAGGTCAACAACCGTTTGGAGGGGCACGTGGGAGCGGTACCAATGACAAGGCGGGTTCACCCCTGAACTTGTTGCGATGGATATCACCGCGTTCAATCAAGGAAACATTCGCGCCACCACATGAGTGGACCTACGGGTTCCTTGGGTGATTAAACCGGTTCTTGAGGCGACGAGAAGCCACCAGCCTTTCGAGCCACACGAGCCATGTGGGCGCGTTCCGCTTGCGGTATGATGTATTGGGCGGGGTAACGACTTGAGACCAGACTGATTAGATACCAACCTAAGGTCAACAGAGGTGTAGCAATCATGACGGTGAGGGCGGCCGCCATCACGAGAAAACCATCCGTTGCGTTCCACGACCATATTGCGCTGAGCCCTGTGCAGAGTGGTAACCACCAGCGGGCCGCGTAACTCGGTGTCGACATTCCCTTGTGGTCTTTCCTTGGGGCGAATGAGCTTGAAAGAATTCCCATAGCCGCTCATTGTCTCTAGAGACTATTTCAAGCGGCGTTTTTTTCCAAAGCACGGATTCTTTCAAATGGTGCGCTGATGTGCAATACTACATCCGCAATGATGATGGCCTCTGCCGAATGCTGTTTTTCAGTGACGAATGATGGGCGAACTGAGCGGGTACTCATCCTTGATGGTGAAATCTGTGCAAACGAACATGCGTCCAATGATACTAACAGGTATTCCGCTGACGCCGACACCTGACCGTCTCACCGTTTGGCGTGCCTCAACCCCATGGCAAACCGTTCGCTCAATGTTGGGCTTGGTGATCGTTTGCTTCTTTATTGCACAACTGGCAGTATTGGTATTTGCTGGCTACATTGACGGTGATATGAACGGGACGCTGGGGCCCTTTGACCCCTTCTTTACGTTCGTTGGCAGTCTGTGTCTTTCTCCATTCTTGATGTTGTTTTTCTTTCTGCGAAGACCCAAACTCACCCACAGCATCAACGCACACCCTCACCCGTCGGGCCACACGACCCATGCACTAGCGGGTGGCGCAGTGGTTCAATCGAGAGAACCCACCTCAGTAAGCCATCATATCTTTCGCTCTACCGCACCTCTTGAGATGCCCCGTCCAAAGCACCTCTGGTTGCTTTTTATCCTTGGCGTGGGCATTTCAACCGCATGTCTCTTGCCCTTGACACTGGCCGGCGCTAATGTTGTGACGGTCCTTCTGGCAGTGGTCATTGTGTTGCCTGCCTGGCTCATCGGCTTTGCCACACCCGTGTTTGCTTGGTGGTCAATCACCAGCAGGCACATGGGAATCACAATGTCTCGCAGAGATGCGGAATGGATTCTCGTAGCGGGAATGCTTTCCACCGTTCCAGCCATTATCATCAACTCACTCATTTCTCCAGTGGTCCTCAACAGCTTTGGCTTTGATGCCTATCAAGTAGGCAGCTGGGGTGAGGGGATGATTCTGTTCCTTTCAGCACCAATAGGCGAAGAAGTTTCCAAGGCCCTCGCAGTCCTTTGTTTAAGCCACCTGATCATCTCGCCCAAACACGGTTTTTACGTAGGCTCAACGGTTGGTCTTGGTTTTGCTCTTCTCGAGAATGCACAGTATATCTTCATGGCTCTGCTCAGTGATTACAGCAGCATTTCCTACTTCTTCACGGCCTCTCTAAGAGGTTTGAGTTCAATTCCCGGACATGCGATGTGGACGGGATTAAGTGGTTACGCCATTGGCTGCTGGCTCGCAAGGGATAACCGACTGGCCAACATCACGAGTTCAGCATTCGTGAGTCATGACCCAGAGGCAAGTTGGGTGCTCTATGACAAAAAGGGCCAACCAGTATCAACAGCAGGATGGGCGAACATCCCCTCAGACCGAATGATTCGATTGGTGTCCCGCTACGAGAAATACGCATGGTCGATGCCGACCCGGCCACTTATCGGCATTTCATTGGCGATTTTGGGCCACGCTTTGTGGAATGGAACCTCCTGGGGTGTCGGCATGCTGCTTGCAGATTCCGATTCAGTCTTGGCGATTCTTCTCCAACTCGGCTGGCTTGTCCTGATGGTTCTCACGCTGTGGCTTTGCATTTTACGTTGGTTACCGACCATCCTTCTGGAGTCAAAAGAAGCATGATTCCCTTCATATACGGGTCATGGCTTCAAAAGGCGTCAATCGTTCGCTTTGCTCACGACATGTCCAGACATGCAGTAAAAGGTGGTCGCAGCCATGGAATTCTTTGTGAGTGGACCGAACTCTGGGAACCTCATCGTCACAGCATTCTTGATTGTTGCATTGTTGGTTCTTTCTTCCCGTGCAAAGATGCTCGATAAGAAGGGAGCAAATGCCGCCGCCATCCTCGGATTGGTCGTCGGTGGTCTCGGTCATTGGACATGGTTGTTGATTCTTCTCGGGTTCCTTCTCAGTTCGCACAAAGCGACAAAATGGAAGTTCGATGACAAAACAGCCCTCGGCCTTTGTGAATCAAGCGATGGCCACCGCGGGTGGACCAATGTGGTCGCTAACGGTGCAATCCCGGGCCTTGTTTGCATTTTAGCATACCTCTCGGAGGACTATGACGCAATCGTTTGGATGTTTGGAGCCGCTGTCGCTGTAGCAGCAGCAGATACTTTTGCCAGTGAAATTGGGTGTCTTGACTCCCGTGTTCGAATGATCACGACCTTCAAGCCTTGCGAACAAGGCGAAAACGGTGGCTTTTCACCCAATGGGCAACTTGCTGCCGCCGCAGGGTCCATCGTAGTTGCCTTGCTCACCTTCACGGCGTGGGGATTGACTCAAACCACCTCATCGTTCGAAGAGGGGATGCCCATCTTCATCGTTCTGACCGTCATTGGCTGGCTTGGCTGTCAAGTTGACAGTTACCTCGGTGCGATTTTTGAAAATCGTGGTTATCTCAGCAAAGGCGGCGTGAATGGGCTTGCCATTCTCAGCGGCGTATTGCTCATGTGGCTGTACCTCGGAAGCCCTTTGTAAGGCTGGACTTGAGGGCATTGGATTCTTGAACTGAAACCCTTTGGTCGGTTCATGGGGCGTCAATTCTGGGTCATCGGCGCCCTCTTCTTGATGCTCACCCTGTCCCTGTCAAGTACGGTAACAGCGAATAACGACGAGAACTTCGAACCCGGTTTTGTCGAATGGACCATCATACCTAACGAGCGTTTGTTTGTTGAGGGGGCAGACATTGAGGAAGCCATACTGCAGCGAGGCCAAACCGATTCTGCCGTTGGTGGGTTAACGGTTGGTGTCACCAATGACGCTGTTCCTGTGTTCACGCTTCAAAGCCCCCCCGTTGAGCAAGCCATCGAAACCAATGTCATGATGGGCGTCTATTTTTCCGTCATTCTCGACGGTGGTGGAGGACCACAAACTTGTACTCGCCAAACCTTCGTTGAGTCTTCGACCACACTCTACTATTCAGTGAATGTGGGTGGAAGTGAGGTGTACAGTGCCAGTGTGACACAAGTCGTCGACACCGTAACTGAAAATGACGCTATGAATTTTTCAGGTGAGATGCAGAATGTATCGCTCAGTTTAGCGCCTGGTGACAGCTTCACGCTGAGCCTCTCCATTCATCACCAATGCTTGGGAACACAAGCACGGGTACAGTGGGGAGGATTTGAGCAAAACAGCGGGGGCATCATCATGGAGGGTGTCATCTTCCAACCCGAAGCACGAATTTTGGTGGATGCCTCGCGCCTCGCACACGTTGAATTCGAGCATCGCCTCCCTTGGGGTCTTGAAGATCTCCGTGATGAAAAGTGGGAGATTTGGGGACCATTGGACCCATCAGAGAAGAGTATCCGAGACGGCGAATACCTTGTTGAGACAAGTGCTGGGAGAATCCGAATGACCCGCGATTTGGGAGGAAACGATACGGTCTATACGTGGTCTGGAACCAAAACCCTACCCGTTGGTGACCTCAACCTTCAGTTTTGCATGCGAACCGTTGCAGGCGACCTCAACAGCGATTGTCACGCAGAAGGCATTATTCGCTTTGAAGTGACAAGGGGTGATGATGGATTTGCGAATGCCTCCCTGTGGTTGAGCATCACTACCTTCCTCGCCTTAGCGGGCTACATCGTGAATTCCTTCCGAAGTGGATTGCTTCTGCCACTCCCGATTCTTGGCGCCTTGTTGGTCTTGGCCCTCTTGACGCTACCCACTGTCTTTGACCAACCCAATCTCGGTGCAGATGCCAGCATACTCGAGAATACAAAGGTGCTCGATTCAACGCTCATCGGGCTTGATGGGAATGAACTCAAAGTCAGTGAACTCCTCAGGGGACACGAAGCACTTGTCATCGGAATGATGTTACCGGGCTCAGAGAACAGTTTGACCCAAGCCAATGAGTTCAATCGGACCATTGACCAATTGGGTGAGAGGATCCAAGTGATTCACATTGTGACTGGCGAAGACGCGAGGCTCTCTGATGTCAATTCTGTGGCAACTGCCACGAACAGTTCCTGGGGCGTTTATCTCGACGAGGACAGTGTGTTCGCCAACAGCCTCCCTGACGGAGCATCTGATTCCGTTCTCGTTCTTGACCCAGCCATGCATGTCACCTTTTCCCAACCTTCCTCAGCAGCCATGCTGGACATTGTAGAAGCGGTAGACGCCATCACATCTGGTGGCCCAAGTTCCCCTGGCATTTACTTCGGACTTTTGTTGGGACCCGGTCTCTTCTTGCTCTTTTTGGCCCTTCCAAGAGAAGAATGGACTGCGCCCGAAGAACCACTTCCACCCGGCCTTCTATGGGGCTCAATCATCCTCTCCTCGGGTGCAGGTTTGTTGCTGGTCAACCTTCCGTCGCTTATCCTCACCCTGCTCCCTATTGGCATGTCGGTACGCTTCCTTCTCGACATCGTCATGATGCTTTGGATGTTGGAGATGTGCTTCTTCACAGCGAAACGAGGCTCACCTTACGAAGCCGACCTTCTGGGCAAGTTGATTCACTCCGTATTCCCCGCAGGGTTCAGAGAATGGCGCGACCCTGTTGATATGGACCGAGATGTCCTGTTGGGAATCTGGTTGGGATGGTTTGGATGGTTGAGTTTCCCTCACCTCTTCCCTCAATCCGTTGGCGCCACTGCACTTGCTGGTGGAAGTGGTATCGCTATGGCTGCATTCTTCCTTCTGCTCTTTGTGTTCACCGGAGGTTTCGTTGTCTTGTTACTGCGCATTGTAGCATCATGGGGTGGACCGTTCTCGAGACTCTTTGGTAAGTTCGGTGGTGAAGTCTTCGCTCAATTTGTCGGATGGATCTTGACACCGATTGCACTTTGGATGGCACTGAGTACCGCCATCAGTGCCTTTGAACTCGGAGTTCTTTGAGGACGAGCATTATACACGTTGATGTTCAACACCGACCCATGAATCACCGATCACCACACTGGAGTCAAACAAGTCAACGCCTGTTTAGCGAATGTTCACGTGCATGGGCACATCAATATGCCTTTATGGAACACCATGACTCAATTCGTCGGTTTCCCTCACGACCCAGAACCTTTGATGAAATTACAGTACGAGTGGCACGCTTGATTTGGATTGAACGTCTCAACGACCAGTACCAGCGGAAGGTCTGGAGCGACCTGTACCGAAAAAGAAGGATTTCATCGGCCATGGATGAGATGTTATGGAGCGCAAGAATGGAGATCAGCGAACTACGAAAGGCTACGGCCAATCACAGGGTTTCAGAACAGTTGCGATTTCTTGAGCAGAGTACACTGTTGCGCAATGTCTTTTCTGAGCAAGGCAAACGTTGGGTCTATTTTCGACGGCTCGAGAAGGTAAGTCTCAAAGGAATCGACCTTTTTGCAGCACCAGATATCGCTGTTTTCCATCAAAACAAATGGACACTCATCCGGATTCGTTTTCGCTCAGGTAAGTGGTTACCAACAAGCGACCTTGAACACCGATTGATGGCCCATTGGGCTACAAAACAAACTGGATTCCCCTCTGCGACTCAAGAGTACAGAATCCGTGACCTCGCCTGGTCCAACGGCGTTTGGAGGGAGCGGCGTATTGAATTCAATGAACAACAAATGAATGAAGCAGTTGACCTTCTTCTCCATGACCTCCAAGAAATGCGCTGGACACAACGTATGGCTTTAGCCGATCCTTCTTTGAATACCTTACCACTCGCTGCGAGCGAGAAAAGTTGTCGGACGTGCTTTCACCGAGAAAGTTGCCCCGCCAAAAACGGGTTGCAGAAAGCCAAGCAGAATCAGCGGGAATACCAAATTATGTTGAATTCAAAGCAGAGCAACAAGGTCAGCGAGTACTGAATCAACGTCCTTAGCCTTGGTCACGCCACTAGCAAGAAGAACACCTTCCGCACCCAATTCGAGTGCTTTGGCTACGTCCCTGCCATTTTTGACACCGGCGCCGCACAAGACCCGTACCTTGGGATTCACGGCTTTGACAGCAGCCACAGTATCGCTAACAATCGATGGGTCCGCTGTTGTCACGGAAATATCGCCACCGATGAGTTCAGGGGGTTCGACCGCGATGTAGGTCGGGTTAAGGGCTGCAAGCGCTCGTGCTTCATGCACGTCCGCAGCGCAGGCGCAAACGGGAAAACCTTCGGGAAGCATCGACAATAATTGTTCAACGTGCTCCAATGACACTTTGTGTTCGGCGTGATTGATGATACTACCAACTGCACCACGAGCAAGAGCTGTCGTGGGTTCAAGCCAGCCTGTGAATCCCCCCAAACCCACAGGGTCGAGATGTTGCGACCAAACTTCTACATGAGTTGAGGCCTGAGAAAGTGGAGCAAGGTCGAAGGCAGAAGCCACTGCAACGAATGTCGCAGGACCCTCTGATTGGGCCTCCATCGCTTCCAAAAGAAGTTGAGCGGCTTCACCTGAAGCACTTGCGTATGTTTTGAAATTCACGACAATCAGTGGCTTGGTCATGAACAGAGCCAGCGGCCCATTGGATTTGAGGTTTCATCCTGCTGATGAAGAAAGAAACGGAATCAATCGGTCAAAGGAGGCCACTGTCCGCCTTGCTGAACAGTACCGTTAGGCACCACAGCGCCGTGGTCAACCACGACTTCGGTGAGATGACAAGCCGAACCAACATCAGCTCCTTTACCAATGAGGCAGGAGGTAAGCGTTGACCCCTCACCTACCACTGCCTTTGTCAGTAGCGTGGAGGCTTTGAGGTGTGCCGAACCAATACTGCAACCAGCACCGATCATTGATTCTTCAACGGTCGATTGGCCACTGATGGATTTGTAGGTCACTTCATCAGCGAACCATGAAGTTGTTCCAGCAGGTACGAGGCCTCTGCTCCATCGTTGGTGAGAAATTGAAGCTTTGACAGCCTCGCTCCAGGCTGCGGGTGTCCCTGCATCGATAAAATAGCCCTCGAAAGATTGCCCACTCAACAACTGCTCCGAGGCGAGAACAGGGAATACATCTCGTTCTATAGAATGCTTTTCGTGTGGCATGTAGTCAAAGATGTCATCTTCAAAAATGTAGGATCCAGCATTGATGAGGTTGGAGAACACCTCTTCGGGACGAGGTTTCTCCATGAAGCGAGTGATGCGTGAAGAGCCATCAAGCCCGACAATTCCGAAGCGTGTTGGGTCATCAACCTTCCAAAGACCGAGGGTGCCGATCGATTTGTTCTTGCTGTGAAGCGAAAGCATGGAAGATGCGTCAAGAGAAGAGATGATGTCTCCGTTAAAACAGGCAAAGGTGCCACTGACTACATCTCTGCAATTCCCAAGAGCACCTCCCGTCCCCAAAGGCTCATCTTCAGGGACGATTCGAACGTCAAAAGGTGAATCACTCGCTTTGAAATGCTCTTTGATTTGGTCAACGCGATAGCCCCCCGCAACCACTACTTCGTCCACCATGTCCACAGGTAGTGAACTTACTACGTGCTCCAGAAGGGTCTTGTCCAGCACGGGAAGGAGGGGTTTTGGTATGCTGTGCGTCCACGGTCGCAATCGTGACCCAACGCCACCCGCAAGAACCACGACCTGCATGAACTGACCCTCGGGCCACTATGATATGAAAAGCACGGGTTGATGAGGCCCTGAACGTGGCTCAAGCGCCTGTACCGCTCGTGCATGCTCCGGCAAAGTATTCAAAGACGGGCTTTGATTCGTTAGGTTTGGGAAGCGACATGAACATTCACGAATATCAAGGAAAAGCCTTGCTCAAAGCAAGTGGTGTACCCGTTCTTGAAGGCGTACACTGCACTACGGTAGAAGCCGCCCTGACAGCTTACGACAAACTCGGTAGCAAGGTCGTTGCCGTAAAATCTCAAATCCATGCAGGCGGACGCGGAAAGGGAACGTTGTATCATCCCGAAAGCCGTGAGCATGTCATGGATGGTGGAGTGAAAATTGCTTTTTCAAGAGAAGAAGTCAACACCTATGCCACCAATATTTTGGGCAACGTACTCGTTACCATTCAAACTGGTGATGAAGGCAAAATTGTGAACAACCTCTATGTTGAAGCAGGTTGCGATATCGCTCACGAATATTACCTTGCTATTCTCGTTGATCGCGAGAACAAATCTGTTTTGATCATGGCATCGACGGAAGGTGGAATGGACATTGAACATGTTGCAGAAACTACGCCCGAAAAAATACACAAAATCTCCGTCGACCCCAACGCTGGACTGCTCGGCTATCAAAAGCGTGATCTTGCACTCGCCCTCGGTTTGACTGGGGCCGCTCACAAATTCTTTGCTAAGGCGCTGAGTTCAATGTACACCATGTTCGTTTCCAGCGACTGCTCCATGCTTGAAATCAATCCCCTTGTCAAAACTGCTGACGAGCAGATTGTCGCCCTTGACGCCAAAGTATCCTTCGATGAAAACGCTGAATTCCGACATAAAGACTGGGATGAACTTCGTGACCTCTCTGAAGAGGAGGATGTTGAAATCCGTGCGAAAGAAACCGGACTTTCCTACGTCAAATTGGACGGGAACATCGGCTGCCTTGTGAACGGAGCAGGACTCGCCATGGCGACCATGGACGTCATCAAGCTCTACGGGGGTGAACCTGCAAATTTCTTGGATGTCGGCGGTGGAGCCAATGAAGAGCAAGTGAAGACGGCTTTTTCGATCATCCTTGAAGACCCCAATGTCAAAGGAATTCTTGTCAATATTTTTGGAGGAATCATGCGTTGCGACATCATTGCTCGTGGTGTCATAGCAGCAACTGAAGCCCTCGACCTTGATGTCCCACTGGTGGTTCGTCTTGCTGGAACCAATGTTGACGAGGGCAAAGCAATCCTTGCAGCATCCGACCTCAACATCCACCCGGCTGACGACCTCGCTGAGGGTGCTCAACGAATTGTTGAATTGATTGGAGGTGCTGTTTGATGGCGATATGGATTGAAGAAGATGCAAAGGTACTCGTTCAGGGAATCACTGGGAAGCAAGGTCAATTTCACGCTGATAAGATGGTGGAATACGGCACTCAAATCGTCGGGGGATGCACTCCCGGGAAAGGCGGTCAAAACGTTGACCTCCAAGGAAAGCCATACCCTGTTTGGGATTCAATGTTTGAAGCCATTGAAGCGACGGATGCCGATGCTACTGTGATTTACGTTCCACCTCCCTTCGCTGCAGAAGCCATCATGGAGGCTGCCGATGCTTTTGATTCAATCAAAGGAGAAGGGGTTGTGGTCTGCATCACCGAAGGGATTCCTACCCTCGACATGGTCAAGGCCGTCGCCTTTGTCGAAAACCGCCCCGGTGTCCGTTTGATCGGACCAAATTGTCCCGGTATTATCACACCAGGTGATAGCGGTGGAGCAAAAATTGGAATCATGCCCGGCCATATTCATGCCAAGGGCCGTATTGGAATCGTATCCAAATCAGGAACCTTGACCTATGAGGCCGTAGCTCAAACCATGAGTATTGATGAGGGGCAATCCACCTGTGTGGGTATCGGAGGTGACCCCGTCAATGGAACGGGCTTCATCGAATGTTTGGCTGCTTTTCAGGCTGACGACCAAACTGAAGCCATCGTCATGATCGGCGAAATCGGCGGTAATGCTGAACAAGAAGCCGCTGCATGGGCAAAAGAACATGTCACCAAACCCATTGTGGGATTCGTTGCTGGCGCAACCGCACCTCCGGGTAAGCGAATGGGCCACGCTGGAGCCATTATTTCGGGAGGAAAAGGAACGGCTGAGGAGAAGTTTGCAGCCTTTGAGGCAGCTGGTATCGCATGCGCAAAAGACCCATCCGAACTCGGCGCCGTGTTGCTTGAATCGCTCAAGGCAGCAGGACTACGCTGATTAGATGAACACATCTTTGAGATGTGAACGCGTTCGAGACACGAGATTCAAGGCCTTTGCGTTGGCCAAGAGTGCTTTTCCATCCTTACTGTGAGCATAAACTGCTTGTCCGGGACTTACGAGAGCATTCCAGTGGGCTTCAAACCATGCTGCGTGCTTCTTATCTTTGGCAAGACATGCAGGGACGCGATGGAACATCACCAACTGGGTTCGTTCTTTTCGGACGTATTTTGCAAGAACTTCTGGTAGAAGTCTCGAAAGCAATGTTTCATCGAAAAACTTTGAAGAGCGACCGATGATGTATCGTGCATCTTCTAAGCCGCCAAACACTTCTTGGATGGCTTGGGCAAACATCGCCGATTCTTCCTCTGAACATCCTTCGATATAGTATCTAAACCAGCCCCCACCTCGCTGCCCTCCACCGAGCTTACTGTTCGCTGGAAGCAATCCTGCATCCCACATTGAGTTGGCAACGGCGCTGATGATGGCTTGATTGAGAGAATCTTGTGCCCAAGGTTTACGGTTTCCAAATTGAAAGCCAAAGCCTCCTCCGCCAGTTGGAGCGGGTAAAAATTCAAGCGACTTTCTCGCTGTTGACGAAAAGGGTTGGCCAATTGCCCATCGTTGGCGCGAAGTAGAACGCTGGCGAGCACGCTCGAGCATTTCTTGATTGATGAGATTCATACCTTCATTGATCCCTTCGGGTTGTAACTCCGTGAAGGCAGCATGGACGTGTCCGACGCCTTTCTCGATTGACCCATCGTCACAAACCCCGAAGAGGTTGGTATGCTTTTGACGAAATCGATCATAATCATCAAAACCTTTGATGAATTCCTCTGCCAGACAGATGACATCCCAATTATTGGCGACTTTTTCCTTCCACAACTTGTCCAATCGCATCGAGCGACCTCGTAATTGATTGATGCTCATGCTCGTTGTTACCGTAGTCAGGTCGACAAGGACATTGATTCGAGAGGCATCCCAACCCTCTCCCAAAAGTCCACGTGTTCCAATTAGACATTTTGTGAATCCTTCTTGGAAGAATTCTGTGACCATTGTTGAGTAATATCGTGGGGCCCAATCTCTACCGGACCCATGGATGTGATGGAAACGTTCCATTTGAATGTCCTCAAACTCAATTCGAAGGTTTCGCTCCAGAACCCAAGAACGTGCCTTTTCAAGAAATGTTGAAGCGATATCGTCATCGACCAAAAGGGTACTTCCAGTCATCAAGATTGGATCCAACTGATCGCCCAATTCACAAGCGACGAGTGCTTTGAACACACCAATTGCACCTCCTGCCTCACGGTCGTGGATACCCTCAACAAGTGCCGTTGAAGATGTCTTCTCAAAATCAGTCACGATGACGCACCTCAGTGACGGCCCGAGGACATCATATTCTACTCGAAGAATCTCTGAAACTGCCCTGGTTTTTTCCTCAGCATAGGCGAGAATCCGACTTACAGGGGAAGCACAGGGTCGTGCTCCACTTTCGGTAATTTGGTAGCCAAGCAGCCGTAGCCGATTTGTGACCTCATCCGCAAGTTCGTGGTCCTCGGCAGAGGTTGAACGGCGAAGCCCGAAGCGCACATAGCGATCCAATAAGGGACGCAGTAGTACAATCATGGGCGAAGCCTCGCTGAAGTCATCAATGCCTACTGCGGTAGTGGGTACGCCTTTTGGCAAGGGACGATTCAGGAGAGTCAAGTAGGCTCGGGCTGCCTGTGAAAAGTCGGGTAATATTGACTCAAATTTCCTCCAGGAAAGGTCGTTTCGACCTGGAATTGACCGTTCACTGAGCGTGTTGTACAACCAATCTGGAAAAGCCTCAGTTCGGCCCTTCGAATCGGCTCTGGGTTGAGTGATATCATCAACGACTTGGAGAAATGCGGTGTCAGCATCGCTGATGTACTTCAGTTCTTTTGGAGAGGGGCGAACGAAGTAACACAAGTCTTGGTATGGAGCAAGATTTGAATCTCGAACAAGTGCAGGAATCGGCACTTCATAGTCGATTTCTCCCAGGAGTGTCGCATAGTGCTCGGCATCCTTCGCAGTCTCTTCGTCGGGAGGTGTCGCCGTCAATCCAAGAATCACAGGGTCGTCAAACATGGCTTTCAATTCAACCAATACTTTGCCCCAATGTTCGGTAAGATGGTGGCATTCGTCGAGGATAATCAAACCGATATCTGCCGCTTGTAGTCGTTCAATTGCCGCTTTCGAACTGTCGTTCAGCCATGCTACACTACCTGATTCCTCCGAAAGAATGTCACGTGCTTTTTTGCGAAAGCCCTTCATCTGTTTCTCGAAATAAGCCGGGTTTTTGAGATTCAAATCGTCTAACCATTCCTTTGCAGAGAGGTCGTCCGATGCTTCCTCTAAATCGATGAGTTTCTCAACCCACAATTGATGTGCTGTTTCTTCTAAATCCGAACTTTTTGTCCTCACCATCGTGATCGATTGATAGGTAAGTGATGTCAATAGACCGGGCTTTTGTGAGGTTAAGCTCACCATCTCATCTTTTCCGTCAAGGTCAAATAGTGAGGTACGGGAAGCCCATTGGGCTTGTATCGCAGAATTTGGAGATAACACAAGGGCTGGTTTTCGGACAAGGTCTGACCAAACATAGAGGCCTAGAATTGTTTTACCCGACCCAGGTGGAGCAACAATGTACAATTCCTTTTCTCCAGCTGATAGTTGCTGTTCGATGATGGTTGAGGCAGCAACCTGAGAGGGGCGCAATGTTCCAGAGAAGCAGATATTTCCAAAATCGGTAGGCATTCAACCACCGGTCAGAGAGGTGGGCCTCGTTTTGGACCGCCGGGAGGGCCACCGCTCTTCTTGGGACCGCCGGGAGGGCCACCGCTCTTCTTGGGACCGCCGGGAGGACCACCGCTCTTCTTCGGACCGGGAGGGCCGCCGCTCTTCTTCGGACCGGG
>DACE01000010.1:18440-182855 GCA_002494645.1 Euryarchaeota archaeon UBA256
GCTCTTCTTCGGACCGGGAGGACCTGAACGTGATGGAGAAGGAGCCTCTTCTTCCTCTTCATCTTCAAACATAGCACCACAATGCGGGCAGGTAGAATCGCTTTCCTTCACCAAGCCCTCACATATTTCACATGCAAACATGTCTTCTTCGGGCTCTTCTTCTCCGAGTTTCTCGGTCTTTCCATCCTTTGAGCGGAACATGGTCACCGCACATGAGAGGTCATAGCCCTTGAGAGCCATTTCAGTTTGAATAGCATTTTCGAAGGCTTGCGTAAGATCCTCTGGGGTGTCCAAGACTCGTCCGTCATCAACATAGGTCACGTTGACTTGGAAGGTATCACCTTCTAACTTGCATTGGGGGGCTTCGACGGCGACTCCTCGCTTTCGTGCCACACGGCGGATCGCAACTTCGGAGATTCTACGGAGCAGCGCGTCATTGGGTGCATCGGCTTTGCTGCCGCCAAGGGTCCCGGCCATGATCTCTGCAGCGGGATTTGCAGCGTCACCACCAGCACGGAGGTGAGCTGGAAGTTCACCTCCGCCAAGATTAGCAAGAACGTTTGATGCTGGAGATTGATTCATCGAAAGCCACTGACTACGACGCTCGTCTTTGACCGCCCGCTCCGCCTCTGCCAGGCGATTGACCATTGCGTCTGTTGGCGAGTTAGCGGGATTGTGGGCGATTTTCGTTCCGCCGGGCGAAAGTGGAGCGACATTGCTGTTTACTGGGAGGGCACCACTTGCGATGGATGGACCTCGCGGGATGGTGGGTAAATCTGAGGTGGGCGCCACGTTGGGTGGTTGGGGCTGAGGTGGAAATTGGTTATTGGGGAGATATCCGCCTTGCAGGGGTTGATTGGGATAAACTCCCGGAGGGAGATTTTGTTGGTGTTGGATGCCCTGTGCCATACCGTGCAGCATTTCAGGAGGAATGTTCCCCATTTGATTCATGTTTTGTTCCTGCTGTATGCGTTGGTCATTACCTGCAACAGGGTCAAAACTCCTTTGCTGTTGAGGGAATGGAGGCAAGTTTTGAGGAGGGTTGGGTTGGAAGCCACCCGCAACTGAATTATCTTGCCGCGCACCGCATTCTGGACAGAACATACTGTCTGCTGGAATGACTTCTGCACAAGAACCGCAATTCATGATGCCCCCTCCCTGTGTCTTACGCTTGAGTCACCCTCCCTAAAGCATTGTGTAAAAAAACCCATCAAATCTTACCACATAAGAGAAGTTATTGATGAGCAAGAAACACCCGAAGCATACGTTGATGGACAGGAGCAATCTGGAGGAAATTGGAGGCTTTCGTATGCCGGTGCTCGTCAATGCTGAAATCGATGGTTTGCTGGAACGAACATCCCGTTCATTTTACCCTTCACTCAAGTATTTACCCAAGAAAATACGAGGTCAAATTGGTTTATTGTATCTTCTGGCCAGGGTTGCAGACACCATCGCAGACTCAAAGCACGGCGAGACTCAAGTCCTACTTGACCTGCTGAACACCTACAATGATGTGGCACAGGGTCGGTCTGAATTACTCCCGGATTTTAGCGATCTTGCCGAAATTCAAACCAACCCCAACGAGGCTGAATTACTCAGAAATGTACAACCCGTTGTTGATGGACTTCAAGATTACGACGACGGGGATCAGCAGCGGATTCTTGAGTGCCTCGACATCATCATCGGTGGTCAAGTCCTCGACCTTCAACGATTTGGAACTGCGAGAGAAGGAGGAGATATCTCTTCATTGTCGAACGACGAGGAGCTGGACGATTATGCCTTCAGAGTAGCAGGTTGTGTGGGCGTTTTTTGGACAAAAATGTCACTCGCACACATGATGACCTTGCCTCCTGAAAAGGAAAAGGTGTTCATGGAAAAGGGAATACGATACGGCAAAGCCCTTCAGATGATCAACATCCTAAGGGATATTCCTGAAGACTTGAGGTTTGGCCGTTGCTACATACCTTCAGAGGCGTTAGAACAACACAAACTTACCCCTGAAAGCCTTCTTGATGAGGGCAATCTTGACGCTTTTCGCCCCCTATATGATTCCTATCTCGACCTCACCAATGAACACCTCGAGGATGCCACAGATTACATACGGATGATTCCAGAGGGGCAGTTTCGCCTCAAGGCTTCCTGCATGCTTCCTGTCCTTATTGGCCAGCGGACCGTGACCCTCCTTCGAACAGGAAATATACTGAACTCAGAAGAACGTATCAAAGTGACCCGAGATGAAATGAAATCCTATGCAAGGAAATTGCTGCGGGCCTTAGTAATCCCTGGTGGCGTTCGACGATTGCTTGAGAAGAATAAAGACCAATGAGTAATTCTATAGAAAGAGAGTGTTTGAGTAAATAGTTGCTTACATCTGAAAAAGAAATCGCTCCTGTCTGCACTTGCGAAGGGAGGTCTCATAAACAAGGGGCACAAGGGATTGTCGGATAGGATGCTGGAACGCCGCAAACCACTCGACCTTCTGTTCCCTCTCAAGGGGAACGCCTCGTCCCGTTCTGGCGAAGAAGATGTTCGGCCTCCAACAACCCTCGAGCGCTTACGAGCGGGTGTGACGCTCGCAAGGGACGCCGTGAAGGCAGTCAGCGTCACAGCCATGGAGGCACTACGTGAGGGTGCCTCATTCATCGGGATCGTTGGTGAAACGAATGAATTGGTTGACCCCTTTGAATACCTTGATGCCCCCATATGGTCCGAACACCCTCCGGCGGAATTGTACAAGTTAGCATACCGTTACTGCGAGGAATTGACCCGCAGAGAAGCAGGAAATTTTTATCACTCGTTCAAGTATTTACCAGATGAGCAGCGTCTTGCAATGTGTGCCATCTATGCATTCTGCCGTCGTGCAGACGACATTGCTGATGGTGACTGGGCGGACCGATTCCCTGGAAGCAAAGGTGAGATGGACCCTGAAGCGGTCACCTACCGAAACAAATTGGAATCGCTTCAAAACACAGGAACGATTCTTGATGAGGACGCCTACCACAATAAAATCACACAACTCTTCTTCTTCCGAAAGAAACTCTCAACCTGTTACAGCGATGTCTACTCAACAGACCCTGTCTTCTTGGCACTCAAGGATACTGTTGACCGATACGGAATCCCACGTGATGTCTTTGATGATTTGATTTCGGGAATGGAAGACGACCTTTACAACAACCGATACCGAAGTTTTGACGAGCTCTACGTGTATTGTTACAGAGTTGCTTCTGTGGTTGGCTTGATGTGCATTGAAGTCTATGGATACGACGACCCAAGGGCCAAGAAATTTGCTGAATCTTGGGGCATCTTCATGCAATTGACCAATGTCTTGAGAGATGTTGGCGAAGACATCCAACGTGACCGAGTCTATCTCCCGCTGGACGAACTTGAACGCAATGGAATGGAAGAAGAAGAACTCAATGGACGCATCGTCCTCAACAAACATTGGGAGCCATACGTCCGCCAATATGCTGCACGTGCTCGCACCTACCTTGAGGAAGCACGGGCCCTTTTGCCGCTCTTACCTCGTCGCACACGCTATTCCCCCGCCGCAATGATTGCATTTTACGACAAAATACTACGCCAAATCGAAAAACAGCAGGGTGATGTCTTCACCCGTCGCGTGAAACTGAACAAGTTACAAAAGATCTCTTTGGCGGCAGCAGTGTATTTGCGTCATCGATTCCTTCCCGCATTCCTCGACCCTGTATGGGGCGCATTAGCCAAAGTTGGTATTCTTCCCGCTGTGTGAAGAACAGCGTTTACAAGAACTTATATCCCCTATTTGCGTAGGGGAATTATGTCCATTATTGATGCATACAACGAGGCTTGGCTGAGTGGGAATGTTGAGGCTCTTGCTGAGATTATCCACGATGATTTTGAATTCAACCCACATGTAGGTGGCGTTGTAATGGGGAAGTCAGATATTCTTGCCTTCGCTGGAATGGGGGCCGTAACCTCAGAAAATGAACGTACACTCTTTGAAAATAGTGATGTTGGCGTTACCCATTCAATCGCTCACTTTGCTAACGGTTCAACCTCTGAAGCAGTTCTTGCCTTCCTTCGGTTCAAAGACGGAAAAATCATTTCTATGGAAACTGGAGCAACCCCTCTTTCCGACGATTACAAACTCGTCGGTTCAGAGTGAATGTGGTAGAGAAGACTCACATTGAAGCTGGCAACTCAGCGCCATCAATCTACGAAGTATCGACGAAAGGATCACCTTTGCCAAAGGGTAGGTGGGAAATCAGCATCATGCGTTTCGCGTAAATGCTTGGATTCCCGTGATGTAACGTCCAAGAATCAGATTGTGAATGTCGTGAGTTCCTTCATAGGTCTTCACTGATTCAAGATTTGCCATGTGACGCATTACGGGGTATTCGTCGAGAATACCGTTAGCTCCGTGTATGTCACGGGAGACTCTTGCGATTTCAAGAGCGATGTCCACGTTGTTCATCTTGGCGAGTGAAATTTGTTCTGGGAACCAAGTTCCATCATCTTTCTTTTTGCCGAGATGATAGGCGAGGAGTTGTCCCTTGGTGATTTCACGCAGCATCCAAGCAAGTTTGTTCTGAATCAACTGATAGGAGGCAATAGGATGGTCGAATTGAATCCGGGAGAGAGAGTAGGTCTTGGCGCTGTGGAAGCAGGCCATAGCGGAACCAAGTACTCCCCATGAAATGCCGTATCGAGCATTGTTCAAGCATGAGAACGGTCCACGGAGGCCTTTGACTCCTGGAAGCATTCGGTCTTTTGGAATCTTGCAGTCTTGGAAGACGAGTTCACTCGTAACACTGGCTTTGAGGGAATGTTTCCCTTTCATCTCTGGCGCAGAAAAGCCTTCGTCATCTTTTTCGACAATAAAGCCGCGAATGACTCCGTCTAATTTTGCCCACACGACCGCCACTTGTGCAATCGTTCCGTTGGTGATCCACATCTTCGCGCCGTTGAGCAGGTAGTGGTCGCCTTTATCTTCAGCCTTCGTGACCATGTCACCTGGGTTGGAGCCGTAATCAGGTTCAGTCAAGCCGAAGCACCCGACCCATTCCCCAGAAGCCATTTTTGGAAGATACTTTTCTTTTTGCTCTTCAGTTCCGAAGTCCCAGATGGGGTACATGGCCAATGAACCTTGAACCGAAGCAAAGGAGCGTAATCCACTGTCACCACGTTCTAATTCTTGGCAGATTAAACCGTAGGCGACATAAGACAATCCCGGGCATCCGTAGCCTTTGAGCGGAGCCCCGAGGACCCCCATTTCACCCAAAGCAACACGCCATTCATCGTAGAACACTCCGTCTTCACAGGCTTTCTCGATTTTAGGGATGACGGCTTCATCAACCCATTCCCGTACCATGTCGCGAACCATGATTTCTTCTTCTGTCAAAAGACTTTCAATATCGTAGAAATCGAGACCTTCAAACGGTTCCATAGGCTTCCCTCATGGGTATGGCTCCGCCCGTGCTTCATCAACATAACCCCTGAGCCACAGGAAATAAGGTGCTCATTTGCTCTTGAATCGCCATTGGTTGTATTTCTTTTGCAACCAAGGACTGTTCATGTAAATCAAGCCCAAAACTACACCGGGAACTGAAATTGCCACCGCTCCGAGAACCAAGACGGTCATGATGCCTCCGTCAACGCCTTCAACGACAGGGGAAAAGGCAACGACATTACCAAATGCAGTGATCATATATCCGTTGTTGGTGCTCGTTTCCCAAACCATAGCGAGGGGGCGCCCAGCAATGATTTCGTCCCACAATGCAGCGTCTTCTGCCATGAGAACCGTGTAGACGTCATTACCCATGGGATTGTGGCGAAGGATGCTCAGGGGAGCCATCTTCACGAGAGTTGTTCCGTCATGACCTCCATCAACACCGATTTGTTCTCCAGACGGCAACTTGGGCAATAATGGATCTCGTGTGACTTCGGATTGGCTTGCGTCAATGGTATTGATGCGAATCGCTTGAATTCTCAAGCCGCTGGCAAAGGCGGCACATTCGTTAAGAGTGGGGTCTGCACAATCCACACCCACCCATGTTTGAGCAGATGTTTGTGCAATCCATGTCACGTCGTGGCCTTTGTCGATAACTGCAATACCTTCATCCATGGTTGTGATGAAGCAAACGTTGTAATTGCGATGGCAATCAATGTCTGTTATTTCACTAAGACCGTTGTTTTCAAGTGCTTCAAATCCAGTATGCTCAGCGAATTTCCACAACGAACCATCGTCAGCCCCCACATAAGCAAAATCACCGGCAGGACGCCAAGATACGGCGGTGAGGCCTTTACCAAATACGGCAAAGGAACCGTTGACGTTGGTGATGCCATGGTCGTAGGAATCGTAGCGCATGGCAAGACCATCATCACCGACGAGGAGGGCGGTATTGCCTCGTGGATGCCAGTCCACGTGATGGATGGTTGATGACCGCCCCGTTAGCAATTCAACATCCATCGCACGATTATCAGCCTCATCTGCTGAAAGCAGCCGAGCATAGCCGTCCGCACCTGCGATGAGAACATCCATCCCATCAGGAGAAACTGCACCTGTCTTGATACCTAAATCTTGGTCTGCCAGAACGCCCGCATCTCGTAACTCAATCCTCGTAATCAAGTCAGCAGAAACGCTAGGAATGAGCATCAAGGAGACGCAAACCATGGCGATGAGGACGCTTCGCATTGATTCTGCCACCCAACTCTGCATGAAAACCCCTCCCCTCGTAACCTCTCGCTTTGATTGCGATGAACGGTGAGCCTTATGTGGCGAAGTCGGCTGCCCTTAACATGGAGCGATTTGCTGTAAAACGAGGCCTTGTGAAATCCACTGGTGGAAACGCTGGACTGGCCAAATTAGCGACCAACTATTTTGAAAACATTAATGTCGATGCTGAAGGGGTTTTTACCGGTTCATATGGACTCTTAGTTCAAGTTCAAGGTTCTTATGACAGCGCTGGAAAACTCGCCGTGGAAGTTGAGCAGATGAAAGGTGAAGCCCTCGGAGCGTTTCTAGACAGTGAAGGTGGACGTGAGAAAGCAATGGAGTCACGACGTCGTTGGTCTTCCTTCTTGGATGATGCAACGGGTTATAATGCCAAACAGCGCGGTGACAAAGCAAAAGAGGAAGCAAAGAAATTCTCCAAGGCAAAATCTGCCATCAAGATGGCTCACAAATCAATGCAACTGATTTCAGGAATTGATGAAAGCGTCATTGCGAAAGCAAACGAACTCATCCAAGCCCTTGAGGAAAAAATCGAAGCCGGTGAGCCACCTTCTGAAACGCAGGTGAAAAAGCTCAACGATTTATTCTGAGGAATACCTATGTCATCAACACAGGACATCACTGCGTTGATGGAAGCAAACGAAAGCGTTGCGAACCTCAACAAAGGCCAAAAAAAGCGCCTTGTGGGAATGATTAGCCACGTCCAAGAGGTCGTCGGAATCGACCACCTCGTCCACTGTCTCGAACATGAGACATCGCATTCAGGTAATGATGTCATCCAGTGTTATGTCGGTTTTGAGCCAAGTGGAAAGGCACACATCGGGTGGAAGGTTTTGTCGCTGCAATTGCGCCGAATGCTGGATTCAGGGGCAAACGTGATGATTTTTCTCGCTGATTGGCATGCATGGGTCAATGACAAATTCAACGGGAACATGGAGTCGATACAACGAACGGCGGAATACATGGAAGATACATTTCGTGCTTTACTTCACCATCCACCCGAAGGTAAAGGGGCAGGGGAGTTGCAATTCAAGTGGGCTTCTGAGTTGATGGAATCCGGAGATTATTGGGCAAGAGTACTTCGCTGTTCAAAGGGCGCTACACTCGCTATGGTCCGAAAAACCTTCACGATCATGGGCCGTGATGAAGCGTCATCAGACCATGACCTTTCCAAGTTCTACTACCCTGCCATGCAAGCCTCGGATATTTTTGAGATGGACATCGATGTAGCCTTGGGCGGTATGGACCAGCGGAAGGCCCACATGTTCATGCGAGATGTCGCCTCAAAGTATGGATGGCCTAAGGCGACTTGCCTCCACACGCCAATCATCTCTTCGCTCAAAGCATCTGGTAGTAGAATGGAATCCTTTGACCATAAAATGTCGAAATCAGACCCTGGTGGTGCTCTACTCCTCCATGATACAGCCGAACAAATTCGCAAAAAGATGCGGAAAGCCTACATTTCCCCAGAAGACGAGCATTCTCCAGTCTATGAACTCGCGGAACATATTGTACTTGCTGAATTCGGTGAAATCCTCGTGACGCCCGACCCACGTTTCGGCGAGCCATCGGTATGGACTTCTGTTGACGACTTCCGAACTGCAGTGATGAATGGAAGCCTCCATCCCCTTGACGCTAAATTTGGCGTTGCTGACGGATTGGCAAAGGGGTTAACCTCAGTTCACGCTCATTTTTCAGAGCATCCCGAAAAACTTGACCTCGTCACTGAATTGATGAAGTCATGAAGAGGTTCACTCTTCAATCGGTAATTCTTCAATGCTCAACACGTCAATTGATAGCACGCGCCGGGTGTCTTTACCGAAATTTCGGCTTGGAATCGGCTGAACTCGAACGATGCCGTTCACTCGTACATAATCGGGCGCAGTCAAATCGCCGACGAGATCGTCACTCACGGTACCAATAATTTCATTCTTGGTAGAACAGTGAATCAAATGGTGGTCCTTATTGTATGTAATCTGGCGCATGCTGATGTCCTGGATATCCTCGTACTTGCATTCCTCGAGAACCATCTTGAAATTGGGACGGGGTGAAAAAAGACCCCAAGGAATGTCATCGTCTTTCATGTAATCAACCGCCTTGAACATGCAAGGTCGGCAGGTGGACGGGCTCTCTCGCTCTCGTGCACGACGTTGCATTTTTACAATGATTGTGCCACAATCTCTGCATTCATACACGGCTTTTTTGAGCCAACCGTAGGGATGGCTGATATCGTTCAATTTGACATCGAAACTGAACAACTTATTCCGGTCACGCATGCGAAGGTCGTCGACTTTCCGAAGATACTCCGGGCCGAACTCTACCACCCGAATCACGGGACGCATGCGTACCCCGTACTTGTCAAATTGCTCTTGCAAAACCTGAGTTCCCAATTCAAGAGCATGCGTGGGGTTTTCATGGAATTCAAGCGCAAGAACACCTTCCTTGACAATCAGTGGATGATGGATAGTAAATCCAAATACAGCGTCTGATGTCCCCTCAAGATGCTTGATGTCATCGATATAATTTGATGTGATTAAGGAATTCCAACAAGCGAGCACCTGTTGGTCTGTCTCCGAGGGGGCAACTTCATCTTTGAACGACATGGAGTTTCTCCGCTGATTGGACGGTTCATAAACATGCCCATATCCCACAGGTTGTGACATCTCAAGGCGATGATTCTTGTCCATATGATGAAGTGACAAGGTTCATGAATCGAAGGGCGGTGGTTCGCTTTGAACAACGGAGTTGCTGCTCATGACCACCATCATCGTCCTCGTAAAACAAGTTCCAGACACCAATGCCAAGATCGCCGTGAACAACGGACGAGTTGATTTGTCCGCCGTTAAAATGGTCATGAGCCCTTATGATGAATTCGCCGTTGAAACTGCACTACGCCATAGGGAAGCCGTTGGCGGTGAAGTGACTGCCTTGACCGTTGGTGGACCTGCTGCTGAGAAAATTCTCAAGGACGCAAAAGCCATCGGAGTTGACCACATTGTGAGAATTGATTCCGCCGAAGAAATGGATTCGAATGCGCTTCAAACCGTCCTCACAAAAGCCGTCCAAGACCTCGGAGCTACCGTGGTCTATTGCGGCAAATCGGCAGCAGACACGGGTGCAGGTTCAACAGGACCCGGCTTGGCTGAGCGACTGGGTTGGGCTTCTGTCTCCAACATCATTTCAGCAACCTTCTCAGATTCCATCTCAGCTGTCGCTCCAGGTAGCGGTGGAAATGTCAAACTCAGCGTACCACTCCCTGCCGTGCTTTCATGTGACAAGGGCGATTTCAAAGTAAGAAAGCCAAATGTCAAGGGAATCATGCAAGCAAAGAAAGCGAGCGTAGAAGTCCATTCTATAGAGGCTCCTGCTTCATCAGTCACGCTCGTAGACCAATCACTTCCCCCTGCGAAACCTGCTGGTAAATCTTACCAAGGCGGCGCCGCTGCTGCAGAGGTCGCACAACTGCTTCGCGACGAAGCCAACGTACTATGAGGTGGACCAAGATGACCCAAACAATTGTAATTGCAGAAATGACAACAAACGGCGTACACTCCAGCACAGCCGAACTGATTACCGCAGCCATGACCTTTGGAGGTGAACCTACGCTTATCGTGCCATGCACCGACGCATCCCTCGCTGATTCAGCGGTCGGTATGGGTGCTGGAAGCATTATTGCCGCTAAATCAGATGTTTTCGCCAACTATGATGCATCGGGATGGGCAGCAGCAATCGACAGCGTTGCACCAGTAGGCACCGTCATCACTTCAGCAAGCCCTCAATCGAAGGACTTAGCAGCACGTTTGGCCGCTAAGCGTAACATTTCTGTTGTCCAAGATGCCGTGAAGATCCAGAACAATACCGTGACCTCTCCAGTTTATTCAGGTAAGGCCATGCAAAGCGTCTCCATCAACGGTCCAACCGTGATTTCAGTACGCTCAAATATCTTCCCTGCTGCAACCGGTGGGGCAAGCAGTGCATCGGTTCTCGACACGACTGGCAAGATTGAAACGTCGGTTCAAGAATTCATGGCACGTGCCTCTCAGCGCCTTGATGTCTCAGAAGCCAACATCATTATTTCAGGCGGTCGTGGAATGGGCAGCCCCGACAATTTCAGTCATCTTGAAGCAATTGCAGATACGATTGGTGCCGCTGTTGGCGCATCTCGTGCTGCCGTTGACACCTGGGAGCCAATTCCCCATTCCATGCAAGTTGGCCAAACTGGAAAAACTGTCAATCCGAACCTCTACATCGCCGTTGGCATTTCTGGAGCCATCCAGCACCTTGCAGGTATGCGTTCCTCAAAGTACATCGTGGCCATCAACAAAGATGCAGACGCTCCTATTTTCCAACATGCGGATTATGGCATCGTTGCTACGTGGGAAGAAGCACTTCCAGTGCTTCATGATTCCTTGAAGGCTATGATGGGATAATCAAGCATACTTCCCAAAGCCATAGATGCCAGAACCTGCATCATCTCCGACAAATGGATTCGTGTTCCTTTCGTGCCCGATGGTTGTGAGCGGGCCGTGCCCCGGATGGACCACAGTATCGAGGTCAAGCGGCCAAAGTTGTTGATGTATTGAAGATGCAAGGAGTTCAAAATCTCCTCCCGAGTTTGCGATATCCGTTCGACCAACCGACCCTGCAAAAAGCGTGTCACCCACAAAGACATGGTCGGGGCCATCTTCACAGCGAACGAGGAGGCAACAACCGCCCAAGGTGTGGCCGGGTGTGTGCAGAACATCAAGTTCAATGCTTCCAAAATGGTATGTTTTACCACCTTCAAAGGCCACATCGGCTTTCGCAGGTTCGGGCAAGGACATGCCATACCGAAGTGCAGAGGTTCTAGCTAAGGTTTGAAGGAAATTGTCATCGGCGTGAAGATACCAGTCAACCTCGTAATGTTTTTTCAGTGAAGGGATGAATCCGCTGTGGTCAAAGTGCGCATGCGTATTGACCAGAGCCACAACGCGGCGCGTTGGCATCTGCTCTCGCTCTTTTTCATCGTTCGATTCAGGCCCAGTTGACCAATCAGGTCCTCGACCTTCATGACGGTCAACCCATGCGATGATTCGGTCTGGTTCATCCCCGCCATCAATGATGATGGTATCTCCTGTGGCCCGGTCAGTCACCACCGAGCAACGCATTTGGAGTGGACCAACGAAAAAGTGGTCAATCCATGGATTCGTCAGCGCCATAAGGAATGCGAGAAGAGCATCCTTCATGAGGTTGAGCCTTGAATGATGTTCACTGTCAACTGGTCGGTAGTCCAGGCACCTTCTTTGTCAACAACGCGCAATTCAAAGCGATGGGTGCCAACGGGCAGCTTCAATTTGAGTTGTGGAGAGGTTGCAAGTTCTTGTCCTCGTTCGTCCAACCACGTCCAAGATACAATTTGATTGTGGGGGTCAGAAGTACCTCGTCCATCGAGCAAGACAATTGCAGTTCCTTCACCGTCAGCAACATGCCGTTGGTCATCACCCGCAAGGGCTTGAGGGCGATACACTTCTTGAACTGGAGCCGCCATTGAGCCCAGGATTAGGTCATCAACTCCATTGTCATTTGAGTCATCGGTTAACTCGTTGAAGAGTTGATCTGCTGATTGTGAGGAGGATTCGCTCGATGATACCACTGTGTTTTCCTCCATCGCTGCAAGTAATTGAGCAACCCCGGTGCCCGGTTCATCCTCTTGAACCATGGCATCTCTTTCGTCTTGAGTGAGATGGGCATACACCTCAGACTGGTCGTTTGCATACAAGACCTCGGCGCTGGCATGTGTTGCTTCTGGGGTGCTTTCAAACCACAGGCAGAGTTCTGTTTGGTCAACCTCAAACAGTTCCGAGCCAAGAGACAAGCGCCCAATGGGTTCTGCATCAGTGTAGTCGTTTTGGTCCTCACCAGCAAAGAAAAGAGTTGAGTCACGCTTTCTGAGAGCCAAATGGAGTGGCATGCCTTGGTGCTCAACCTTCCAGAGAATGCCGTCTTGTTTTCCGTGAATGTAGAACCACGAAGCAGCGAGGGTTTGGCCCTGATGGTGGAGGAGGGAAGAGACAGGGTGATTGGTGGTCAGAACACGTTCCATTTCGCCGTTTTCATGAAGTTCGTAAACCTCGCCATTGTCAAAACCAAGGATAGCGCCCAAGGGATGTTCGCCTGAAGTAAGCATTCGCATACGAAGGTCACTACGGTGGATTAATTCACTTCCATTCCACAACTCAAATTCAATTGCTTCCTCGTCTCCAGCCACAAGAGCATGCCCTTCCCTTGTCAAAAAGAAGGAGCCTTCTCGAGTTGTTCCAATCGAGGTAATCCGTTCACCGATTTCACCTCGTTGAGGACGTGTCCAAAGAGATTCAGACTCATTCACGGCGATGATTTGCCCGTTGTGCTGAACGATGTAAAGACGGTCTTTCGCTACATGAACCATCGAGCAATCTTCGAGATGGAAACGGAGTGTCAATGATTCAAGAGGACGCTGATATTGACCTACCAGTATCGAACCCATTCCATCGAGAACCACAATCCGAATGCCCCATGAATAACAGGCCTGAACGCCAGCATCAACGGCCTGATGTTGGAGTAATTCACCCGTTGAGTCATGAATAGAAAACCCATCAATTTCATCGGCGATGATCAGTTGAGAACGATGGAAATGAACGGCGCTGACGGGCTGATTATGCGTGATGACCTTGACCGTTTCAAGAGAGGCGTCTTCGGCGATTGCAGCAAGAACTACCTTGTTCTTGCCTTCGCTCCATGCGAGGTATTCTCCATCATCACTCATCGTCAGATGATGGATTTTTTCATCTGGCCGAACAAGTGCAGTCACTTTTCGAGTGAAGGTCATGATTTCACTTGAGGGCTTATGGTTGAAAAGAACTCCCTGTGAGTGCGTATTCTAAACCAATCAATTCTCTTCGTCATTGTGCATAGCGATGACATCATCGTCCATGTGATTCATCCCCTTTGCGCCATCATTGCGTGCCTTATCAAGCCGTTCGAGGTAAGTAGCATCGATATCGCCGGTGACGTATTGACCGTCAAAACAACTCGCATCAAAGGCGGTGATTTTGGGATTTTCCATTCGTGTGACATCAACCAAATCCTCGAGTGATTGATAGAATAATTTGTCACTTCCAATTGTATTGCTGATTTCTTCGATACTCTTTCCATCTGCGATGAATTCTTTCACTGCCGGCATATCGATGCCGTAGACGTTGGGGTGGCGTACTGGAGGAGCTGCTGATGCGAAGTAGACTTTGGAAGCCCCAACGTCCCGTGCCATCTCAATGATTTGGGCGCTTGTGGTCCCTCGGACGATGGAGTCATCCACGAGAAGCACATTCTTGCCGAGAAACTCGTGTTCAATCGCATTGAGTTTACGGCGCACTGATTTTTCACGCAATGCTTGGCCTGGCATGATAAAAGTACGACCAACATAGCGGTTTTTCACAAATCCTTCCCGATAGGGTAGATCGAGAGATTTTGCCATTTGTAGAGCTGCAATTCGCCCTGAATCCGGAATAGGAATCACCACATCAATATCGTGGTCGGGCCACGACTCAAGCAAACGTTCTGCTAGACGCTGTCCCTGATTTCTGCGTGCTTGATAGACCGAGATACCATCGATCACCGAATCGGGACGAGCGAAGTAGACATGCTCAAAGATGCAAGGAGAATACACCGAAGGTTCAGCACACTGGCGTGTGAAGAGGTGCCCTGATGAACTGATGAAAATTGCTTCGCCGGGCGCAACATCCCTCACAACCTCAAACCCAAGTGCTGTTATTGCAACCGATTCGCTTCCGACGATGTATTCCGTACCTTCATCGGTTTCACGCTGCCCGTAGATCAGCGGACGAATGCCGTTGGGGTCGCGAAAAGCCAGCAGCCCGTAGCCAGCGACAACAGATACACAGGCATAGCCGCCGCGAACATGCTCGTGAACAGCTGAGACCGCACCGAACACGGTCTCGATGTTCATGTGAGGGTCTCCTTCAATCTTCAGGGCCCTTGAACGTTGACCGAGTTCAACGGCGAGAATATTGAGAAGTAATTCGGAATCACTCGAGGTGTTGATGTGCCGCATGTATTCATCACGCAACATCACAGAAAGTTCATCTGCGTTGGTGAGATTACCGTTGTGAGCCAGGGCGATTCCGTATGGCGAATTGACGTAGAAGGGTTGAGCTTCTGCACGTGATGAAGACCCAGCTGTTGGGTAACGGACATGCCCAATTCCAACATTGCCTTCTAAACGCATCATGTGACGCTTGAAGAAGACATCAGAGACAAGACCGTTGGATTTTCTTAATCGGAAATTCCCACCTGCATCTGTGAGTATTCCCGCAGCATCCTGTCCGCGATGCTGCAAAACAGTGAGGCCGTCATAGAGCAATTGATTGACATGGTGGCCTAAACGACCGACGATGCCAATTATGCCGCACATAGGTTCGCCTCATGTTCACGAGAAGGTGATGCCTTCTTATCGTTGCGATGCCGAAGCGTTAGGCCTTGGGTCGGTGTGACTTCTTTGACCAGTTGTACTTGCGAATGCGAGATGTTTCCCCGTATCCACAGGATGAGCAAACAGATTTTTGCTTGTGATAGGCGTTACGTCCACAACGTCGACATCGAATGTGTGTGGTCTTCTGACGTTTACCCATTGATGGAGTACCCTTGGACATGCTATCACCGAACGATTCGCCCACCGACCACCCCCTTATGAAATAAGCGGCACGGTTCGTGGAGGTGAAAATCACTCTTCTTCAAATTTAAGGCGACGAGGTGGAGTGTGCATGAGTGAGGCGAAAACCATGCCGAGTACGATTAAAGCGGCGATACAGAGTGCGATGGCCGTGGTTGAAAAGCGAATGACGTTGGACAAGGCTTGGGCACGAACCGAACCGTTGTCCTCCATGAGCAGGTCCCCTTGCGTAAGGAAAAAGAGGGTCAACGCGGCACCTGTAAGCCCGCACATCAGCATGCCTAACAAGGGGGCAACCGGTCGTTTCCTGGTGTCGCCATAAACGAAGAGGGTCAGCAGAAGTAGGAAGGAAATCATGGTGAAGGAGGTCAACATCGAATTCGCAAATCGAATCAAGGTACCATCCCCAATATCGGGGTGCAGGGCGTATGTCAAGCCAAGCAAGACGGTTGGAGTAGCAAGTGCGACGAGCAAAAGATTGCTGAGTTTATTCATCCCTTTGCTTTCACTCATCTTCCTTCACCTCCCCGACGTGTTTGGCGATGTGCTTTGCTGCCTCTTGCAATTGTTTCGTGGTCGGAGGGTCCAATTGTTTGGGAAGGGGTTGTTGTGCTTCATAGATTGCCAAAACAAATGCGAACAGGAGAATGGCAAGAGCGGCGCCCACCATCAGGCCAAAGACGTCCGCTCCTGCAAGCCAGAACTCTTCTGCAAATTGAGCTGTTTCGACATTTGGCCCATCACGCAAGAGGCCGAGGAGGACGAGCAGTGAGGTAAATCCGAACAAGACCAAAAGCAGACGTTGTTCTTGATTGCGATCGTCTCCCACAATCTTGACAATAGAGTAGGCTACGAAGGAAGATGAGGCTGTGAGGAGAAGAAGGGTCGGCCAGAAAATAAGCCAATAACGATTGATTTCGTCGGGGTAGGTAGGCGTCAAGACCCACCAGTGCATCCCTTCAAACCAAAGCATGGCGATCAAGACCATTGCAAAGCCCGCACGTTTGTCACCCTCAGTGAGACGACCGACCGGCACATGGCCTGAGAAAGCGATGTTGTAAAGACCGACACCGAGGAGAACCGACGGCCCTAGGATACTGCCAAGGAAGTGCCCAAAGGCGCTGGAGGGTGAGAAAGTAAGGGTCCAGGGTGTCGCAAGAATTGAAATTGAGCCGAGGGAGAGCAAGAACATGCCAAAACGTCGGGTTCCGCTGTGCTTTGAGAAGAACCCAAGCATGAGCCCGAACACTGCGCAGAGACCTGCGAGCCAGAAGAGAAGGAAGGCTTGAAAGGACTCTTCCATAGTCAATGCAATTGGAAAGGACTTATAGAGAATCCCTTAAACTTGAACGCAGTGCTCCATTTACTGACGCTACCATCTGCGGAGGGCATAAATACCCGACCCTTGTGGGCTGAATGCTTAGGTGTTCACATGGTCAAGCGTCCTCGTCAAGTCAAGCGTTACAGCCCCTCTGCTGGCAAGCACACAATGCACACCGTCGAGCGTGTCAAGAAGAGGCGAGCCTCTGAACTGCGCTGGGGTCAACGACGATTCCGTCGTGTTATGGCGGGATACCGTGGTTTCCCTCGTCCAAAGCCTGACGGTCGTGAAAAACCTACCAAGCGTGTCAACATTCTCTACCGATGCACAGAAACTGGAAAGGCGCATTATGCGCCCTGCAAGCGTGCAAAGAAGTTCGAACTGGTTGACAAGTGAGGTGTGAAGGATGACAAACGATTTTCTCAAAGTAAGTTGCCGTGATTGCGGTAATGAATCAACGATTTATTCACGCGCCACCACCACCATTTCCTGCGATGTATGCAGTGCTACACTCACAAAACCATCAGGTGGAAAAGCAGAATTGATCGGCTGCACAGTTGTTGAAACGCTCGAATAAGGAGGCTGAGCCTCCATGAGTAACGACATCAAAAACACACCCAACGAGGGTGAGTTGGTTGTTGCAACCATCAAAACCGTTAAGCAAAACGGTGCCTATGTTGACCTCGATGAGTACGAAGGCATTGAAGGCTTCATTTTCATCGGAGAAATTGCCAGCGGCTGGGTCAAAAACATCCGTGGTATTGTTCGAGAAGGTCAGCGGGTCATCTGCAAGGTCATGCGCACCCGAAGAGACGGCACATCAATGGAACTGTCTCTCAAATCGGTCTCTGAAGAACGTCGACGGGCTCGCCTCCAAGAGTGGAAGAACGAACAACGTGCTCAACAACTTCTGAAAGTCCTCGCTGACAAGTTGTCGTGGGGCGAAGACACTCTTGCTGAGCAAAAAGAAGAACTCACAGAAGCCTTCGGAACACTGTATACTGCCTTTGAAGAGGCGGCTATGCAAGAAGGTTCATTGGAAAACGCCGGATTTGAGGGTGATTGGCTTCAAGCCTTCATCGAATTGGCCGTTGAGAATATCATTCCCCCATTTGTGGAGGTTCGAGGCATCCTTACATTGAGCATCAATGCAATTGACGGCGTCAAGACCATCCAAGAAGCACTCTCTGCTGCTGAAGAACTCGCCAACCCAGAGGAAGAAACCGAAGTCAAGTGTTTCTATGACGGTGCTCCGAGTTATCGTCTTGAACTTCGAGCTCCTGATTTCAAAATCGCTGAATCCCTTTGGGAACAAGCCACTTCTATGGTCGTAGACCACATGACCAAAGCAGGCGGAGAAGCATCCGCCCAAAGAGAGTGATATCATGGTTCGTCAGCGTATGCAACAATGCCTCTCATGTGGCAAATTTTCCCTCAAAATCGAATGTCCATCATGCGGTGAGCGTGCCCAGGCTGCTGCTCCCTTGAGGTGGTCCCCAGAAGATCACAGGGCTGGACTTCGTCGAAAGATGAAGAAGGTTGAGGAGAAGCAATGGGCTGAATCTCTTCCGACCCTCCCCTCCCTCGAAACCATGCGGACTTCACAAGAAGAGGAATAAGACGGCCTTACCATCAGCATCGCAAATACCCCTCATTTCCTTTGCTGGGACGTCAAACATTATAACGCGTCTTGCCCCGATTTTGGCTTCATGGCCCTACATGTAGAATGGCGAGGAAACCATGAGGAGCTTCCAACACACGAACTTCTCTTGGTTGCGTTCCCAGGAATCGGAAACATCGGCAAGGTAGCCATTGAAACCATTCGGAAATTGGACGGGACGACCGAAATCGCTCGCCTCCATCCGACCGGACTCCCTCCGCTTGCCTCGCTTGACGAGGACGGTTTACTCGCCCCCCCTCATCTGTCGCTGAACCAAACCATCAATCAAGACGGTGGTAGCATCTTGACATTGGTGGGCTCAGCACAACCAAACGAGCCAAGTCAACAATCCGTCATGGCTGCTGAATTGATGGCATTTTTCAAGTCTCAAGGCGTTCATGACCTTCTGGTTTTAGCAGGTATGATTGATTCGCCCGAACGAAAAGAGACCTTTGCAGTCGCAAGTTCTGCGAGCCACAGAATTGATTTGGAGCAAATGGGCGTTGACGTACGAAGGGATGAGCCCAGGTCAGGAGCGATTGGAGTTACCGCACTTCTCGCATCGATGGGGCCCCTCTACGGAATGAATTCTACCTGCATCATCACCACAACCGTTGGGTCGAGTGGAGACATCTTGGCCTCCCAACGAATGATTGAACAGATCGATGATTGGTTCAAACTCTCCCTAACTTTGCCGAAGGAAGGAAATGAGTGGCTGAAAAAGAAGTTGGAAGCAATAGCACCGTCAACAACCGAGAATCTCGTCGGGGAATTAACGGCATCTCACGACGCCTTCTACATGTGAAGAGCGCCGAGAGAGGGATTTGAACCCCCGCGTCCAAGGGACAGTGGATTTCGAATCCACCGCAATACCGGGCTATGCGACCTCGGCTCTGTGACTTGGCTCATACGCGACGGTCATAAGGATGATGTCCTGTCGCAATCACATGGAGATACGCTTCCACGGTCGCGATGTTGAAATGACCGTTGATGTTGATGAAGGCACGACTGTACGCCAAGCCCTTCTGAAGGCAGATGTTCTACCCTCGATGGTCATCGTAAGTTTTGAGGGAACTATTCTTCCCCACGGAACGCCGCTTCAACAATCTGTTGAATTGCTCGTGACCACGATTTCATCAGGCGGATGAACGTTCCACGCGATTGATAATCTGCAATCTTGAATTTCGAGTATAATCGCCTCGTACTTCGGTTGCCCAAGCGTCAAGACCAATGTTAGTGACAACGACATCATCCCCAACTTCCATCATCTCAAATTGGGAATTCCAATCGTCAGCCCAGCCTTCAACTTTCATTGCACCAGTGTGGTCCAGCAACATCATTCCACGCCGGCGCCATACCTTTCCATTGCGCCCTACACCGCTTTTTTGATAGGTATACACCACTTTTCCACCCACGCTATGCTTGGCTTGGAAATCCATCAGATTATGAGATTCTGTCTCGGGTGATTCATCAAGGCTCAGCCGTGCAAAGGGATCGAATTTGAGAACGATTTCACCCTTCCAATTGACGGTGAAAATTGCATCCTCCACAAGGACCTCCTGACCCTTTTTAGGCAAGGAATGCCAGGTTGAACCTCCTTGATGATATTCATTTGAAACGAAATAGAGTTGTGCGAAATATTCGCCCTGTTTGAGAACCATCTTCAAGGGAGCGTTCTCACGAACCAGTCCTACGGAGAATAACTCACCCCGGACCGTAGCCCTTGCGTTGAGATTCCCGATTTCCTCGAGCATGGTCGTTTCAACCGATCCGGGCAATTGCAGTTGTGATGGCAAAACGGCTTCGTCTGTACCTGCTCCTGTGGGACACACAGCCTTCCAGTCACATCGGTCGCACCGTGATAGTTTGGGTGGTGCTGCTGGCTTGCCTCCAGGAGAAAAGCCTCGCATCGGGGCTGGGGTTGGACTGCAATCTTCACGAGTGGGTTGTTCTTGTTTCAATTCTACCCACATCTTCTTCAAATCAATCTCCATTTGAACCATTTCATCAACCGATGGGCAAGGAATCTCTTTGATGCTGGCATGACCAAGGTACCAAATCTGAAGGGATTTGACCTGAGATGAGCGTCCGTGGGTAATGTACCACAACATGGCATACATGCGCAATTGCTCAACATAATCACCTGAACGGTCGTTGGCGCCAACGCTTGCCTTGAGGTCGACAATTGTGGTTTCACCATCCCATCTATAGACCAAATCATATTCGCCTTGGAACCAGTGATCGGGGTGAATCGCATTCATCGTGAAGGGCTTGGCATCGGGATGAACAAACCAAGGTCGACTGATTTCCCACGCCTCTAGCCACGTAATCTCACCATCAGCCGCCAACGGATGTCGGCCCGTGAAATCATGCTGTTGATAGCCATCAGGGGCAGGCCATTCCTCTCTTTTCCCAGAGCGCCAATGGCCCAAAGTTGGACCTCCAGACGCTTCAAAACATCGCTCAACTTCTCGAAGGTGGAAGGTCAAACCCTCAAACACCATGCGAAGGACTTCTTCTTCTTCAACGTCAAACCAATCTCCAGCCTTTCGTTCATCCTTTTCCCATTCTTTGTAACAACGAGCATACACCAATGGGAAGTGTTGTTCTGCACGACTTAGTGCCCACTCACGCAAATCCTCGGGATGGTCAGGAATCATGGATTCATCCAAAGGAAGGAGGCTAGAAGCAGGCCAATATCCGCTTTCTTCAGTGTTCGGACGCCCCTCATCGTCCAAAGGAGGTTTTCCGTAGGTCTCAGCGGGGGCTTCGCCGATCACCAAGCCTGGCGATTCACGTAGCACCCGGCAAATTGTTTCCTCAACCGCCCTGCCAACAAAGAGAACGGGAATCTGGGGCATCTTGAAACGGAGAACTTTTTCGTAATACCAGAGTCGAGGGCATGCCTTGTATGTGTTCAATTGACTTGCAGATAGGCGTGAATATGGCCCGATTGTATCGGTGTCAGTGTCTGCAAGTTGAACGGGCATAGTACGACGAAAGGAACCACCCCTTTTGAAGGCTCACCAATTCATTCTTTGAAGCTCGGTTGTGTTGAAGTTTCAAAGCGCGTTTTCCGATTGTCAATTCGTAATTGAAGGATGCCTGAGCGCCAGCCAATCTCCACTCCAGTCATCGATACCAAATCTCCCGGGCTAAGTTTCAGAAGACGCTGATTGATACTGGACCCGAAAGCTACAACCTCTGCAACGTGGCCTCCATCCCAAAGGATGAATGTCAGCATCGTCCAAGGTTTACCATCAAGGCGGACTCCTGAACGCTTACGTATGGAAAGGACGTGCCCGCTGACGTTAGCACGCGTTCGCAACAATCCGAGTCGAGTCAACTCAGTTTTGCCTTGTTCACCGGAATCAACGACCGTGGTGATAGTGGTTTTGTCATCGAGGTAAACCCGAGGTTGGTCCCTCCACACCCCAGGCATGGCATTGTGAATCTCCACTTCCCCTCCCAAGTCATGGAGGTCAGAAAAAGCCCCTGGTTCACTTTCCTCAACCGTTACGTGTTTTTGCCCAGAGACCAATACAGCCCCAAGGACCTGTTCGCCAAAATGATTGGGCAAGGACCATTCTCCTCCCAACGAGCCTCGGACAGAAACACGCCCCTGTATGGAAGCCAGGGATTGATACGGTGAGCGTAGAGAAACCGAAGGGATGGATTCAATCCAAGCGGTCATCTGGGTTGTCTGCCAGCCGGATTCATCTTTGGAAACCGAACACCAAACGCATCCAGCTGCCGAACCGTCACAAGCCTGTTCGGGTGTTCGTGGGAAGGCAAGTACCGCTTCACCCTCGGCCTGCATCGCTTCATGTTGTGTACGGTAGAAGGTAGTGAGGCTTTCAATCTCCTTTCCATCAGGTGCATCATAGTTGACGCGTTCCCCTCCGTTGAGGTACCAACCTTCCATTGACGAAACCAATTCTCCCTCGTGAGTTTGATTCCACAACCATGCATAAAATCTGAGCTGGTGTTCTAGAGATGATGAAAAAGCAGATCCTGAACGTCCCGATTTGATATCCACAAGGCGGATTCTTCCATCCCAGCGCAAGACCAAGTCCAATTCCCCTGAGGCCCAACCCTCGGGATGATAGAGGCGCTGTGGTTGATGCACGCGTGGGTCTTTGACCCACGGACGTGCACACTCCCATGCTTCATGCCAAGTGATGGGTTCTCCCTCAATACTCCACGTTGGTTGGTCTTTTGTTTCCCACTTCATTTTCTCAATATCAGGGACTTTTTCTGGGCGAGGAAAGGAAGGAGATGAACCCCAAGAAGGGGACGGGATTGAGAATGTCTCATGGCCGTTCCTGTTCGCATCCAAATAAGGGCCACCATCTGCATCGAAACAGGCCTGCACCTCTTCCAAAAACAACCCCAAACCATCACCAATTCGTTGTTCGAAAGATGAAAGAAGAACGTCGTCCCAACTTGTTCCCTCGGCCGTCCAAAGCGATTCATTCCACGCTTCTGCCCCTCTTTCGTGCGCTTTCTTAGCCACATCGTGAATCTTTGAGTGCGCCCATTGGGAAAGCGATTCATAAGTATCCGAAACGGGGGGATGCATCATCAATAATTCGCACAGGGCATCCTCCAAGACGACACCGACAATCTGTGAAGGGCGTGTAGGGCCTTGGAGGCCAACCTGATAGCCGAGCAACCATTGCCGAGGGCATCGGAGGTAGGTGGTCAAAGAACTTGCAGAAAGACGACCTCTGGAACGGCCTAGGGGACCCCCGAGTGGAGGCACACCTACCGGCATGTCAAAACCCCCGTCATAGACGATATGGTCACGCTATAATCACGCATCGTAGGAATAATAGTCACCACTGTTTCGTTGTTCACGGTCTTTCCGGCTCGCAGACTTATTGATACGCGGCCTGCGAGAATCATGGTCACGGCGGAATGTTACATCGACACTTGACAGAAATTTGTTCATGCCCTCTCGGAGGTCAAAGGGTCCAGTTGCACGGCCTTCAATACCTCCTTTACCTTCGAAGACAAGGAGTGAGTCCGCCACGATATCGATGAAATAAACGTCGTGATCAATGACAAAGGCTGATTTCTCATTCGCTTCCATCGTCCGACGAATGGCCTTTGCAGCCTCCATTCGAGCATTTGCATCCAGGTGGGCTGATGGTTCGTCAAGCAAATACAAATCTGCATCACGACCCAAGCAGACTGCTATGGAGACCGCTTGTCGCTCGCCGCCTGATAGTTTCTTGACACGCTTGGGTAAAAGTTGGTCAACTCCAAGTGCTCGGATGACGTTGACATTGAATTCACCACTACGCCATTTGGGACCCAATTCGCTATCGAGCCACAATTGGACAGAACCGTCGATATCGACATCAATGTGTTGTGGTTTGTAGGAAATCGTGGCATCTGCAGTCACCCAACCCTCATCGTATTCATGCTCACCGGCGAGCAATTTGATCATCGTGGATTTTCCAGTTCCATTTGAGCCCACAACACCGACGACTTCGGCCCGATGAACGGCGCCTTCGTCGGAAGTAAGTGTAAACTCACCAAGTTGCTTTTTCAAGCCACCCCAACTCACGACTTGTGTGCCAATCTCTGCTTTACGGTCACGGTGACGAAGGAATTTTATCGGCTTATCTCGAATACGAACGTTTTCTTCGGGCAGGAACCCGTCCAGATAACTGTTGATGGCTTGACGTGTGGACCGGGCTGGCGTAAAGATACCAAAAGCACCTTTCTTTCCGTAGACAATGTGGACGAGGTCTGCTAATACATCAAGGACAGCAATGTCGTGTTCAATGACGATCACACGCTTTGTTTCAGAAAGACGCTGAATGATGCCAACAATCCGCATGCGTTCATGAATGTCCAGGTATGAAGACGGCTCATCGAAGAAATAGACGTCAACATCACGGAGGATGGTGGCGCAAATCGCCATTCGTTGTAATTCACCACCTGAGAGTTGCTGTACTGTTCGTTCAAGGAGATGGTCAATGCCCAAATCCTTCGTCAGTTGATCCATCATGTCACGCTCATCCACCTTGGTGAGCAATTGCTTCACGGTACCTTCTACTCGTTTCGGGAGGCGGTCAACATTTTGGGGCTTGACTGCGACGCGTATTTTGCCATCCTGTACTGCGATGAAGAAGTCCCTTAATTCACCTCTTGGCAGGGATTCGATAACGTCCTCCCAATTGGGTTGTGCATCCAACCAATCGCCTAAATTTGGAACAATACGTCCAGAGAGAGCGCTTATTGCAGTTGATTTCCCCATGCCGTTGGGACCAAGAATCCCTACAACACTTTCTTTGGAAGGAGTCGGAAGGCGAAACAGACGGAAGCCATTCATCGAATAACGATGAATCATATCCGTTTCAAGTTCGCTTGGAAGGTTTTCGATGATGAGGGCGTCATGGGGGCATTTATTGATGCAGATGCCACAGCCAATGCACAAACTTTCCGAGATGTGGGGCTTCCCCGTCTTTTCGTCCATAATGATACATTCTTGTCCATTGCGAACCGGTGGACAAAAATCGTGACATTCGTCATTGCATTTCTTTGGTTGACAATTGTCTTCCTTCAGAACTGCAACACGCATGCTCTCACCTCTCCAAGCCTCTCTGCCGTGTTATTTTGTTTAACCTGTTCAACGCTGAGGTCAACCCAGCAATTGATGCGTCGTATGCCGGGCTCAAATGAGTCCTTTGAGATGCTCGTGCCCACGAATCAAGCGGGTCGTGCATGGTGTTGGGAATTTCATACTGGCCTTACGCAATGCGTCACGGGCCGTGAGGTAGTGCTCTGGGTGGACTTGAATGGATATCACACGCTGCCCACGCTTGACACGAGCGGCAGTTCCTACGTTCTTACCAAAAGCGCAGCGCATTCCCTGTGAGACACGGTCAGCACCTGCGCCTGTGGCCTGCTTGTTCTCACGGAGTACATGATGAGGGAAGGTGTGGATGCGCAAAGCATAGCCTTGAGCACCTGCATCCTTACGGATGGTGGAATTGGATACGACACGAGCAGCTTCGAGGGCCGTGTGTCGGATTTGTACATCGTTGTCTGCACGCAATTCAAGCACAACAGGGAACTGTCCAGTCTCTGCTGCACGGCGGTTTCCGACGTGGAATTGGTGGATACGGTTGTTGGGGACACCACCGATATACTTGCGGCGTGTGTAAGCGGGACCCTTCAAACGACGGTACATCACAGCTGGTTTACGTGCCATAGGTAATCCTCCAAGCGGTCTTGCCACCGATGCTCCCTTTATGATATCTCCGCATGTCAAAATCCGACACGGATAAGGAGGAAGGAGAGATTCAACATCAACAAAGCCTTCATGGACTGATGGACCCACCTTGTCACATGGCCGGTGGATGGAGGGGGTTTCTGCGAGAAGAATCCGAACACCAATGGCTTGCTATCGCCGTGTTCTTTCTTTTTGTCTTGGTCGGTGCTTTTGCTTTGGAAGGAACTCAATACTTCGTGGGAGACACACTGAAACCCTTGGATGCTGAACACAACGGCGGCATGGTTCTGGATATTGAGTACCACCAGGGCAATTCATCCTACACAGCATTGGTGTATTCTCCCGGAGCAGGCTATCATTTCTTCACAGAACATGTGGATGACGGAACAACATCTGTGATTTACACGCCAGACGCCAACGACATGGGTAGAGATGTCAACTTCGTGAAAACCATGCCGGATGGAGAAATCGTGTTTGCTGTATCAAATAATCAACTGATTGGACTGCAATCCAACCTCATGGTCAGTTATGAATACAGCACGAACAACGGAGAATTTGGCATTCTTGATGTGGCTGAACAAACCACCGATGGAGCAACACAGCGCCTTCTTTTGACACAAGAAGGTCAGAATAAATCCTTCCGTGGAGTTACAAGTTTGGTTCCAACACCCGCAATGTCCATGACGGCTGGCATTCAATGGCATTCTGTTGAAGCGCATTCTTCTGGAATGTGGTTAGCCATAGGCTCCCACAGTACGACTGCTGGCGGAGACGGATCCAGTCCGGCATCGCCCCAATCGAGAGCCGCACTCGGTTGGATTGCATGGGATGGTACGGCCTCTACCCCGGTGTTGACGCAGCTTGATGTGGTGACCTACCCTGGGCAATTTCACAGCATTTCATCAACCCCTGTTGGCCTTGTCATCGGAGGCACTGACACCAGCCTTCACGTCGGGACAGACCAACGTATCGTAGACCTTGAAACACCCTGCAGTATCTCAGTCGTCGACGGTGAAGGGACCGTTTGGTTCATCGGTGAGCGTGGCTCGGATACACTGACTACATGGGACGGCGAAACCCGTGAGGTTCACCTTCTCAGTCAGGCAGTACCGGTTGACGCAACCGCCATCGGCGTCAACGGAGACAACGTCCATGTTCACGGAACAAATTCTGACGGAACGCCCATCGTTTGGAGTATCGACGTGACTGCAAATGGCTCTATAGAAAGTGGCAGAGGATTCCTGAGCCTCCTGTTTATTCTCGGCGGTGGCGTTCTGTTGGCCGTCATGGGCAAATATGCCTTTGAACAACGCAAAGCGTTGAACTAACTTCTTCCTTCACTGCGAAGCAATACGACGCTTGCCAAGAAATACGCGAGAACCTTCATGTGCCCTCGTCAACTTCCTCAAACTCCAGCGTAAGCCATGGAGGTGATGATGATAACAAAACGGGGCATGATGGACCAGTTCTTTGATCTCAAAGAAGCCCATCCTGATACCATTCTTTTCTTCCGTATGGGCGATTTTTACGAACTTTTCCACGAGGACGCTGAAATTGCTGCTGATGTTCTTGGGTTGGCCTTGACATCACGAGATAAAAAAGCGGAAGAGCCAATTCCAATGGCCGGCTTCCCCTGGCACGGGTTGGAGGAACATCTGCGGACCATGCTTCGCGCTGGATACAAGGTGACGGTTGCTGAGCAAGAGGAAGAACTTCGGGAAGGTGCGAAATTGCTCGAGCGTGTTGCAACTCGTGTTTACACTCCGGGAAGCCTCTATGAAGAGAACTTGCTCGAAGGCGATGAACGCTCAATGCTCGCCGCCGTTGCGCTTGCAAAAGACAGCGTTGGTTTAGCCGTCATCGATGCCTCAACCGGCCAAGCATGGGCCAGCACTCACGACGGTTCCGACCGCTTTCTTCGCTTGACCGACGATTTACAACGATGGCAGCCAACTGAGTTGGTGCTTTCATCCAACGATGCAGAACATCCACAGATGGGAGCATTATTCCTCCATTTAGACGGAGTGATGGTCAGCCACCACCAACTAAGCAAAAAGCGTCGAGAAGACCGATTACGTGACATGCTTAACGTGGCTGATTTAGGGCATTTAGATCTTGATAATGCTCCTTTAGCTCTCTCCGCAACGGGTTTGGCTGCTGATTACTTGGCCACCGTGCATCTACGCACTGAAATACCACTCCGTGATGTTGAAGTTATTGAGGAACAGGGCCATCTACTTCTCGACCAAACCACCCTCAAGAACCTCGAATTAACCTCTACACTCGCGGGAGAATACGAAGGAAGCCTTCTATCCACTTTGAATCGCTGTCGAACGGCAATGGGGCGCCGTTTGCTGAAAACATGGATTCTACACCCTCTCGCAACGACGGACGCCATCGCAGCACGCCACCATGCAGTTGGGGCACTCAGCCGATCATCTCGGCGTTTGGACGGATTGCGTGAGTCGCTCAAAGGTATCCGTGATATGGAACGCTTGGCAACACAACTCTCCTATGGACGAAGCAATGCGAGGGATGTTCTCGCTACGGCCTTGGCTCTTGAACGGATGCCCGCCATCATGCGGTGGTGCGGCGACACCAATGACCCATTGCTGCAACTTCTTGCTGCAGACCTTGACGCACTGAGTGAGATGGGTGTACTTATTCAACACACCTTGTCTGATTCTCCACCACTTGGCCTCCGTGATGGCGGCTTGTTGAGGCAGGGAGTTGACGAAGAAATTGACCACTTACGAGATGTTACCTTGAAAGGGAAGGCTTGGTTTTCAGAATTGGAAAGCAGTCTACGCAATGAATTGGAAATCCCTTCGCTTAAAGTAAGAATGAATCGACAAATTGGTTGGTTCATCGAAGTCACGCAATCTCATGAAGAGAAAGTCCCGGATACGTGGCGAAGAAAACAGCAAATGACCAACGGATCGAGATACATCACGGATGAATTGGTCGAACGAGATGATTTACTCCTTGGGGCAGACACCAAATTAAAGGAATTGGAATACAGGAAGTTCCTCGAATTGAGAACTTATTGCCTCCAGCATGCCGCCACCCTTGCGGATATAGCACGGCACATTGCAGCCATCGACGTTCTGCAATGCTTTGCCAGTGTCAGTCGTGAACGACAATGGGTACGCCCAGAAATGGTCGAGAGTGATACCTTCAGTTTGGAAGGAGCACGACATCCTGTACTTGAGCTTCAATCCGGCTTCGTCCCCAATCATCTCAACATGAGTAAAAAACGCAACTTCCTTCTGATAACGGGGCCTAATATGGGTGGTAAATCGACCTACTTGAGAACCGTCGCCTTGCTCACTGTCTTGGCGCAAGCCGGCTGTTTTGTTCCTGCAAAAAGGGCGAAAATTGGCATGGTTGACCGGATTTTCACAAGGGTTGGGGCAAGCGATGACTTACGCAGAGGCCGCTCGACCTTCATGATGGAGATGATTGAAGTCGCACATATCTTGAAACGCGCCAGCCCACGTTCGCTTCTCCTGCTTGATGAAATTGGCCGTGGAACGTCAACCTTTGACGGACTCTCCATCGCTTGGGCGGTGACTGAGGATGTGTGCCAGCGTATTGGAGCACGCACACTCTTCGCCACTCACTATCACCAACTGATTGGGTTGGAGAATGAAATCGACGGGCTGCATAACGTTCACGTTCAGGTAGTCCAGGACGAAGGAACACTGCGGTTTTTGCATACCGTTGCGGACGGCCCGTGCGATGAATCCTACGGAGTCCAAGTAGCCGCTCTTGCAGGACTTCCTCGCAACGTTGTTGAGCGTGCGACTGATTTGTTGGCCTTTTTGGAACTGCAAGCCCATGGAGCAAAGGCTGGAGAGCAAGGTGCACCGGGTAGCAGGGATTTCGGACAGTCAAGCCTCATGGGCTATTTTGCTGCAGCAGCCATGACCGACCAAGGCCATCATGATGCCCCGGAACAACAACCTCAGCATCATCAAGAAGTGGTTGACCGATTGCTTGAGACCAACGTCGATGAATTAACACCCAGACAGGCTCTTGACCTCCTGTATGCACTCAAATCGAAGGTTGGAGGCGAGGACTCATGACGAAAAGAATCCAGCAATTGGATGATGCAACCATCGGCCACATTGCGGCAGGTGAAGTTGTAGAACGACCAGCGCAAGTGGTGAAAGAGTTGATTGAAAATAGTCTGGATGCAGGTTCTAGAACCATCGCAGTCACCGTTGAAAACGGTGGTTTTGATGCATTGGTTGTTGAAGACGACGGCACCGGCATCGTCGCCGAAGATTTGCCGCTTGCCCTTGACCGCCATGCAACATCAAAATTAACTCATAAAAACGACCTCGCATCCATCGCATCACTCGGTTTTCGCGGTGAGGCTCTGGCGAGTATCGGCATGGTGTCTCGATTGACCATCGCCAGTCGTCCTGAATCCACAGAAGGGGCGAGCATCGTCATGGAAGATGGCATCAAACAGGGTGTAAAGCCGACTGGAATGCCCCACGGCACAAGGATTTCTGTTGAACACCTCTTCCAAAATACACCTGCACGGCTTGCATTCCAACGACGGCCAGAGACCGAAACCGCTCGAATTGTGGATGTTGTTGTAAGTCACGCCCTCGCCCATCCTGAATGTGCCTTTCATCTGAAAACAGAACGCAGAACCTTGCTCAACGTACCAGCAACAGACGACATGCTCGACCGACTGTACGACATCATGGGGGCTCAAGCCACGGATTTAATCGGATTAAAACAACCTCCCGATGACGAACAAGCACCCGGCAGTGAACGCTGGGAAGGGTGGATCAGCACGCCAGACATTACCCGGGGGAAAGGTGACGACATCCACATCCTCATCAACGACCGTCCAGTTGCCGCAGGCCCATTTTTGCAGGCCATTCGTCGAGGGTACAAGACCCGCCTCATGCACGGCCGGCATCCGGTTGCAGTGCTCAACCTCACATGCCCACCAAGTGAGGTTGACGTCAATGTTCATCCAACCAAACGTGAAGTACGATTGAGGCATTCTTGGCGCGTCCTTGAGCGCCTGGAGCGAGCCATTGCTTATTCACTTGAACAAACACCCACCGAACCTGACGCAACCGGCGGGATACCGGCGCTTCAAGGGTTGAAACAAAACAATACGACTAAGTCTGTAGAAACTCACTTGTTTGCAAAAGAACACATTGAACAGGTAAAAGACACATTGAGTTCCGCTGCAGGTTTGAATGAACAACGCACGGTGCAACCCGTTCAATCCTTAGCCCCACCTGCGTGGGCTGTTGCTGCAGGCCGTCAACTCAATCTTGTTGGTGATGAAGCGCTTGAGGAAAGCGATAACGACAAAGTAAGACCGATTTCATCATCACCGCTAGGTCAATCAACGCTTCCGAACATGGATGAACTCGTCATCTCACCTGCACTATCCTCTGGAGAACGCCAACTCCACCGGCTTTCAGGAAGCATTCAAAGTCAATCCCCTGAGCATGAAACCCCTCTTGAAGGGGTCTTGAATGACCTACCAGAGATGGAGCCTCTTGCTCAATTTGCAGATTCATACATCCTCGTTCAAGCCGGAGATGAACTTCTCTTGGTGGACCAACACGCCCTTCACGAGCGGATACGATACGAGCGTTTGAGGTATTCAGGGCAAGCATGGGAGCCTCAAAAACGACTCACGCCCCTACCTCTGGAACTTGATGCTCGTCAATCTGCTGTTGTTGATGCACAGCAAAAGCGATTGATTTCGCTAGGATTCCATGTCGAACGAATCAATGATGGATGGTGCCTTACAGCCTCTCCCCAGTTACTTGATGGTGAATCGCTTCGCTCCTTTTTCCTCGATGTGCTTCAGGACGTCGCAGAAGACGGTGCTCCCCTTGAAACCATTGAACAGCGGAAAGACCACATTGCCTTCATGAATGCGTGCAGAGGTGCAGTCAAAGCCAACCAATCGCTGACGCTTCCTGAAATGCGTCGTCTATTGGATGACATGAGACGGATTCCAAACCCGTGGGCCTGCGTCCATGGCCGTCCAACGTCCCTGCGGATACCAGTTGACAGCCTTGACCATCATTTTGGTCGACACGGATGATTCACCAGTGCTGATGCAAGCTTACCTTGACCTCAACACCCGCATCAATCCACCGTTGAACGGCATAGGGGTCAGCGACAGCGTGAAGGTTTGCTCCCTCAATAATGACCTTCTCGCTACACCCCATGGCGAGGACAATAGCGGTCATCTGCATTCGGTGGTCCTGGTAGGTCTCAACAAGTCCTTTTGGAGACGTGATGGATTGACCCCCAGGAATGGAGAGGCCTCCTTCATTTGACGTGGTTGTGATTCCAAATGCTTCCAGAAGCGTTTGGGTATGCTTGAGGCGATCGGTCTCCTTGTAGGCAGCATGTGCTGCTCCTGTTATTTCACCACCACTGCCCAAAGCAAGAAGGGCAGAAAGAGGGGTGATGAGGTCGTTGGCATCTCGTAAATCAAAGGATTCAGATGATTGCGAATTCTTTGACGATATCACGTGGCCGTCAAGAACAATGCCCAAATCATTTGAACGGTGCATCAACAATTCGTGCCCTAGGCTGTCCTCATCTCGGGGGTACATGGCGATATTAACGGATTTTGTGACCTTTGAAGCGAGCATTGCAAAGGCGAGCATCGAGCAGTCAGGGGGCATATGGATCTCTGTCTGCGAAGAGACTGGCTCCCACGGACCGATGATTCCCTCATCCAATGAATTGCATCCTAGCGACTCACACATGCCTCGAGTCAGTGATGCATGACGTCGGGACACTGCATCACCCTCCAACGAGAAGTGAACATTGGAAGGCAGGGCGGGAGAAGCGACCAACCAAGCAGAAGTCGGCTGACTGGACTTTTCAGTATGAATCTCGAGACGGTCTGGGCAGTTCCACGGCCCTTGAATGAGCAAGGGGAGCATTTCTGCCCCTTCGCCATACGAGCACTGTATCTGAAATTGCCTCAATGTCTCAATCATGCTCGAATAATCTCGTGAACGTAATGAGGCGTCCCCGTCAAGCATGATTGGTACGTCAAAGCGAGCACAAATGGCCATCAAAAGACGAAGAGCAGTCCCGGAATTACCTGCATGGAGCACACTGATCGGTGGTCTCAATCCGTTTGGACCCCGACCGTGCACTTGCCAAGAAACACTCTCTGGATGTGGATTAAGGTCAACATTTGCAAGATTTGGAAGGGGCTCTCCATCAGGGTCCAGATCTGTAAATTCAACACCTAATTGGATTAAACATCGGCGCATGGAACACACGTCCTCACCTGCAAATTGCATGTTGTGGAAGGTCATCACTTGATGGCTCTGAGCAGCGAGAGCGAGCCAGCGTATTGCGTGGCTTTTGGAAGGTGGAAGCGTCCATGGCAATTGTTCTATAGCGTTTTTCGGAGTGACTTCGAGAGCTTCGATATAACTGCCCTTCTCGCCGCGCCCCGAGGGCTTCCATCGCTTTACCCAAGCCCTGCCCATGACATGGTGTCAACCTGTGTCTGTCATGAACCCTTGCAATACAGATTCAAGAACCGCCACACCGTGCACGGAGTATGACGCTGGTGGACGAGAAGAATCGCCCCCTACGCGACCTTCGTATATCGGTCACGGACCGCTGTAATTTCAGGTGCACCTACTGCATGCCGAGAGAACACTTTGGTTCACAACATCCTTTTCTTCCTCGAAATGAATTGCTAACCTACGAAGAGATGGTGCATGTCATCGCTTCACTGCTCCCTCTCGGCCTTGAAAAAATACGTCTTACTGGAGGTGAGCCACTCCTGCGAAGGAACCTCACGACCCTGATTGAACAAATACGAGAGCTTGATTCATCCCTCGACATCGCCCTCACCACCAATGGAGCCCTCCTTCACGACCATGCGCTATCCCTCAAAGAGGCAGGACTTAATCGAGTCACAGTAAGTCTTGATGCGTTGGAACAAGAAACCTTCCAATCCCTTGCTGATACCACAAGCCACACTCCTAATGCCATTCTGAAGGGAATTGAAAGCGCCATCGAAGTAGGACTTGGTGTCAAAGTCAACACAGTCATCAAAAAGAACGTGAATGATGCAGAAATTTTGCCACTTGCTGAGAAATTTGAGACCTTAGGAGTCCCTCTACGATTTATTGAATTCATGGACGTTGGTAATACAAATGCTTGGCAGATGGATGACGTTGTGAGTGGAGGCGATATTCGTCGTCTCCTTCGCCAGAGTTTCGGGCCACTGACACCCGTGCAAGGGCAAAAAGCGAGTGAGGTTGCCAAACGGTACCGTACACCCAGCGGATATGAGTTTGGATTCATCGAATCGGTTACTTCGCCCTTTTGTGGCGATTGCACACGGGCAAGGCTCTCTGCAAACGGTCAAATCTACACCTGTCTTTTTGCCACAAAAGGGCACGATATCAAATCAATCTTGAGAATGGGTGGCTCAACTCAGCAGATTGGTCATGCTATTGCCTCAATCTGGACCAAGAGAAATGACCGATATTCCGAGGAACGGGGTGCCCAAAAACCCAAGGATACGAAGGTTGAGATGTCGTTCATTGGCGGTTAATCACCGCATCGCAGGCAACGCTACGTCAATCATCAGAACACCTGCTGATTCTTCGATGAGACGGAAGCGCCAGGTTCCGTCATCCGAGCCGATGCTTTGTGAATCAATCACAAAATAATCACCCTGTGTTACAGAATATCCTGCATCACGATCGTGGAACGAAACGTTAGAACCAACCACGCCATAGACATCGTCACCCGATACCTGCCCTCGGATGGGGACCGATTCCGTAAGGTTTGACGGTTGAAGGTCGAATTTGAGACGGGCTGGGTCAATGGATTGGTCCAGACTTGTGATTCGCACCACGTGGAAGCCGTTATCGAGTGCCCGCACGCTCACCGTAGCCTGAGGTGGCACTTTTTCAACGGTGGTAAGTGCACCTTGCATCAAAACAAAGACCATGCTCGATAACATCACCGTGATTGCGAGAAGCAAGACGGTTGCGATGACAGGGCTGACGGCTTCACCGTCCCGCCTTAGTGTGCCTCGCATGCTAACACCAGACGGTCAAATCACTTGAACCAACCGATGATGAGAACGGTTTTTACAGGAATTTGAACTCACAAAATCCAGACTGAACGCTCGCATTCCATGGCCCGTTTAATGCCCCCAATGGGACCGAGGACCCGAAGAATGAGTTCAGTAAGAACATCCCCTCGCATGAAGGCATAGCCCATGTTTTTACTGCGCAGGGAGTTTTTGAGTGCTTTACCCATGCTTGCTCGGATTCGTTCTTCGTAGGAATTCAGTGGCATGCCGTTGTTGATGTGGTCAAGAATTGATTCGGCTGCAAAACATCCCGAGATAATCGCCTGGCTGATGCCGCCTCCATTGCTCGGCATGACCAAACCTGCGGCGTCCCCGACTGCGAGTGTATGACCGTCCACCATCCGACCAACGGGTCCACCCATTGGAATCCAGCCGCCACCGATGGACAATATTTCTAAGTCGAGATCCTTGCAAAACTGCTCGAGGTGGTCTTTCAGGGAGCCTTTGAGTTTCCCTGCCCGAACACCCAAACCAACATTGGCAAAATGAGGTCCTTTTGGAATAATCCAGGCATAACCCGAAGGTGCGACAGAGCCAAGAAATACATCAAATGTTTCAGGAACGTTGCCTTTTACTTGAGCGTAGATTGTTGGGACCTGGTCGTCGGGGCGGACATCAGGGTCTTGGCCGTGTCTGAGCCGCCCAACATGCGCGAGGCTTCCCGATGCGTCGATGAGATAGTCGCATGAAAATCTGCCCTCTGAAGTAACAAGCACATCTCGGTTCTTCTTTCGCTGATGTTGAATGCGCTTGAGAGGTGTATTGATTCGTATCTCAGCACCCGCACGCACGGCTTTATCCGCGAGGAATCCATCAAATTGTAAACGATGGCCAGCGAAAGCATCGAGAGCAAAGTCATAGGACTTTCCCGAGGGAAGAAAGACACGCATGTTATCCAGCCGGTGCAGACGAAGGCGGTCTGGGAAATCGAAGTAGGTCTCGAGCCAGTCATGGTCATCGAGATGTTTGAACGTACCAATTACTTCACCCCAATTCGGTATGCATTCTCCGCATTGCGCTGGATTTCCGATAATCGTTCGGCGTTCGAGAACCAAAACGTCAACTCCATCTTCGGCAAGACGTTGGGCGCAAGCACTTCCAGCAGGGCCGGCCCCAATCACGATGACTTGCCGATGCTCAACAGATTTAACCGTCATAAATCCACCTCAAGTGTGGCGCTGCATCACAAAATCCGTGATGAGGAGAAGAACCTCTTTGGCTTGTGAATCGGGGAATTGATCCAATTCACTGCGGGCACGCTCCAAATGCGTTCGAACGAGAATTTCAGCGTATTCCATGCTGTCTGAACGGTTGAGTAGCGTCATTAACTCGTCAAAGTGCTCATCACTGAACGTTTCAATGAGATTAGCAAGACGCTGGCGGTGATGCCCATGGGAAAGTGTGAGGGCGTGGATAAGAGGGAGTGTCATCTTTCCTTCATAGACATCAGCCCCTCGTGGCTTGCCCATTCGTTCATCACCACGAAGGTCAAGTAAATCATCAACCAGTTGGAAGGCAATGCCTAATTCCATTCCAAAACGCTCCAGTCCCAGCGCTTGTTCTGCGGAAAGTCCTGCGGTTAATCCAGCAGCATGGCATCCTGCGGCAAAGGGACCTGCCGTTTTTCCTCGTACGATAGCCAAATAATCCTCGGGCGAGGTAGCCAGGTTGTGAACGTGGTCGAGTTGGAGGAATTCTGAGACGGCCATATTCGCACAACTGCGTGCTATGATGTCAACCACTTCCTCGCTCTGTCGTGCTGCGAGAGAGAAGCCCTGAACAAAGAGCCAATCCCCTGCTATCACTGCTTTGGCTTGACCGAATTGGGTGTGAATCGTCGGAAGACCCCGTCGTTCGAGCGCATTGTCATTGATGTCATCGTGAACCAGTGTCGCAGTGTGGATCAGCTCAAAGCCGAGTGCCAGAGGCATTACTTTGCTTTCGTCTTGGCCCCCAGCCAATTGATAGGCTAGCAGCAAAAGAAGCGGTCGCAATCGCTTTCCGCCGGCGTTGAGGATGCGGCCTGCCTCTCGAGCCACCTCTCCTGCTCCCTGTTCAAGTTCGCTCTCAATGAGGACCTCAAGGGCCGTATTGACGCGGTCGCGCATGGCTTCCAACGCTGATTGAAGGGTGTCAACATCACTGCGCACAGTCCACGGAGGACGGTGGGCTTCTTAACCAGTCGTCACCGCCCATAACCTGCGAGGGCTTGCTCTCGCCGAGGTTATTTGATGGAAAACAGGGAGCGGTTGGTGATTCTAACGACGCCGTCCCGCGGTGATGGCGTTCGCCTTCATGTTGAACGTGCGGTCGATACCCACGGCAAAAAAATGGACCTCTTGATGAAACAATTGCCGCACATGGAAACCGCTATTCAGACCCTCCAAGACGGGACGGGCGACCTTCTGGCCATGAGTGCGTTTGATTGGCTCGAATTTGACACTTCGGAATTGAGTATCGCTGGACTCCTCACTCGTAAAGAACCCACCTGGGTTTTGGTCGCCGATGACAAGCCAGAGTACCTTGAAAACGAATCAGTGGTGATTTGTGACCATGAACTTCTGCGTCGCCAAATGAAGCGTATGAGGCAGGATGTGGTGCTCAAGACGAGTCATGACCTCGCATCAGAAGTTGGTGATTCCAAGATGTTTGAATCTCTTGAAGACGGTGAACAATGGTCTTGGCTGGAAGAACAGCGTAAAAAGGGAGTAATTGATGGTTTTATTGCACCAAGGTCAGTCCATTCAGATTACCGCTTCCGGGGACGAAGGCATACGCTTGGACTTCAGCGAGACAGTTCTGAACAAAACAGGGAACGCTTCATTCCGCCACCACTTCACGGATTTACGTTGCTTGTTTCCCGGCAAGGTTTCCTTTCAACAGCAGTTCAAGAAATGCTCGACCCAAGTGCCCACCTTGCTTACCGTCTGGAATCTGCCATGATGGAGAGTCTCGATGACGAATTACGACCGATTACGGGTATTTTTGTCGAGCAGCGTAAAATATCAACCATCCTCAAGAAGGCCAGAGAAAATGAAGATGAAATTGTGCTGAATTCTCTAACAGACCCCGACAAACCTACCAAAAAGGCACTACGGCCGGGCCCGAGGGTTGAAATGATGATCGAAACACTCAACCCCTCTGGTACCGTTACCGCAGCATGTGAACGGATGGTCGTGATTGAGGACAGCCATGTTGGCATGGTGAATTTACTTCGTGAATTTATTCACCTCATCACCATCATGACTTCAGACCATGAAGCCACCAAACGGAAGATTCCGGGTATGCCCGACGTATTCAGTGACGCCAGCCCGAGGCTTCTCGACTTTGATGAAAATTAAGCGACCGGTTATGCCGTTATCGTTGGAAAATCGGCCTTCACACCACAAGGTCACTACGAAGGCATATATGCTTTGAATGCGGCAAATCGCTCATAGGTGAATTCCGAATGGACAAATCAGCATTGCTTGCGACCCTCTATCAGGCTCGCTTTGATGATTTGAAGGCCACTGCCGGAGAGCACAATCTTCCCAAATCTGGCTCGGTTGAAATGCTGCGGGCCCGATTGATACGGCATCTTATTTTGAGCGATTGGGATTTCTCAACTGAGGGGTTAAAGACGATTAGTAATGCTGACCTCGGAGAACTTCTGGGCATTTTTGGCATTAAAAAGTCCGGTTCAATCAAAGCTCGCCGTCAACGTTTGTACCTTCACCTCCACCACGATCCGAAGCAACTGACTACCGATAAATTGGATGAAAAAACAAAAGAGGAAATTCACGCATTGTGCAAGGACCTTGAACTCCCCCTTTCAGGCAATAAACAAACACTTCTTGTCAGGGTGGCAGGCGTTCTGGCCTCCCAGGAGAGTGCTTGGGGCAAAGTCAAGAAGAGCCTAAGAAGGCCCCGGAATGCAGGCAATCTCCCTACCATCCCAAAGTGGGAAGAGGACGCCATTGAACCTACTGAAGTGGAAGAAGCGGTGAGTGGTTTTGTTGACGAACATGACGAGGGATGGACCTTTGAAGAGGAGACCAACCTCAGAGAAGAACTCGCTCAAATGGGTCATGAGATTTCTCAAGCATCCATCGCCTCGAGCGTCGATGAAGAATTGCGCCATCAAAGCACAAAAGATGAACGCAGTGTCCCTCCGATGATTCAAGAGACGATGTCGCAGGAAACATACAGCCTTGAAATTGAAACAGCTCTCCTTGAAATGCGTGAGCGGATGCCTGAAGTTCATGCACTTGCTCGTGATTTCCTCATGGTGAGTTCAACGACCAACGAAGACGACATGCAGGCCTTTATCGATTCAATGCGCCACCACGGATTTTCAACTGACCTCGCCCCAGTACACCAAGCCATCCACCAAGCGATCATGGAATTGGACTATCAAATTCAGCAAGAGAGCACGGCGGCGGTGGCCATGCCACAATCCTGGAGTGAACGAGAGGCTTTGCGCTTCTTTGAACAAGTGCGAAGCACCCTCCGAGACCGCCTAGAAAACATGCTTGCTCTGCACCCACACGACCCCGTCAAAGCCCGATTGGCGTTTGAAGGGGAAGCAAGGGAACTCGGCCTTGACCTTCGAATCCCAAGCGTATCAGGGCGAGTTCATGCTTTGTTTGACCTTCATGTTGAAATTGCCGAAACACAGGCCTTGCACGACCCCACCGTTCAGCGTAGGGAGCGAATGATGCGCATCTTACACCGAGGCGCCATTCACATGAATGAACGCGAGCGTATGACAATCGAGCGTCTTGAACGAAATATCGGCTCTTTCGAAGAACTTGTACAAACCATTCTTGAAAGTGGTGAAGAAGGATTTGATGAGGCGCAACAAGCCCTTGTTATTCGATTCCTTGAGTCGAAAGGATACGATGTGAACACTGCAGACCTAAGGCCGCGAGTCCTTGCATGTGCAGGAATCCTGGGTGCTGAAATGGGCTTCCTCTCACCAAGCGAAATCCCACGAATTGCGCCTGGCGTTCTGGTCAGCGAAACTGAAGTCGATGCAATCGTAACCGAACTCAAAGCCCTGGCGTCGAGTTTCAAAACCGAAGAGGTTGAAGATGGCGACCTTGACGAGGAAGTCGCAGAATCCGTTGCTGATGCCTCGCACACCATCAATCGAGTCAAGAGTAAAATCGATCGCGTGGATGATTTGTTAAACAGGCTACGTGGCTAATCAATGCTGCTGGGCATAGAAATTTTGTACAACTGAAGTCACTGTTTGGATGTCAGAAATACCGCGCTCTGCCAAATCCTCAATGATGGCTTGACGTTGAGACACATGCCGTTCAAAGACATCCGGCGTTACTCCAGCAGCATTGCAAATCGTTTCACGCAACTTGGAAGGTATCCCCGTTTCTTCAATTTGGTCGGTGGCAGCATTGTACTTCCAGATGGCGTTCAATCGAGGCTTATCTCCCTCCATACCGGCTACTTCTGCAACCTCTGTGATTTTACGTGCAGTTTTACCATTCACGTGAAGGCGAGCTTGGATAATAATCAAATCAAGGCCGCTGAGCATGATTGGAGGAACGCTCATGGGAGGGTTGATCATACGAGTGACCGTTTCTTGAGCCGTGTTAGCGTGCAGTGAACCAAAGGAACCATCGTGACCCGTATTCATCGCAGTGAGCAACGTTGCACACTCTGGACCGCGAACTTCACCAACGATGATTCGGTCTGGGCGCATACGCAGACTTGATTTTAGGCAGTCATTCATGTCGACCTCCTGTGTTCCATCTGGGCGCTCACGGCGAGTCTCCATTCGCAACCAGTGGTCATGGTACACTTGCAATTCAGCGGTATCTTCCACAGTGAGCAAGCGGCGTGACCATGGAATATACATTCCGAGGCAGTTGAGAGTCGTGGTTTTACCTGAACCTGTACCACCAGCAATGACGAAGTTCGCAGGACGGCTGTCAAGGCCTTCAATCCAAACCCACATCATCGCTGCAAGGCGCGCATTGACGGTCCCAAAGTTAACCAAATCAATCATCGTAAGCGGGTCTTCCTTGAACTTACGAATCGTGAGGGTAGGGCCGTCTGGGGAAACGGGGGGTATGGTCCCGTTCACACGGGAGCCATCGGGAAGGCGACCATCAAAGATGGGGACAAGACCAGGTCCGTCGCCAAGTGGTACGTTGGTGAAGGAAGCGATGTTTTTGGCAATCTGAAGCCCGGATTCATCATCAATCCAAATGTTGGTTCGGCACATGCCGTGATTGCGATGGGCGACTTTGACACATTGTACGCCACCATTGTACATCACTTCTTCCAAATTATCGTCTTCAAAAAGCGCTGCAAGATCCCCGTAAGGATTGGCCTGAATATCACCTTCTACGTGGTAGATGGGTGAAGGGTGATTTGGCTCTGTGTAAATGGTGACTCGTCCGTATTGTTCTAAAATCTGTTCTGACATGCGTTAACCTCCAACGGCTTTGACGGCTCCAAGATACAAGCCCATGGAAATGGCCATCCACATGGGTAGCCACCACAGGGTATCTCGAAACCGGCCCATCATTCTTCCAGAAACACTCACGCCGACGGCCGAGGCTGCTGCGAAGAAATAACTGAATGTTTGATTGAATGAACTGATTTGGAAGCCTTTACTCGCTGGGGCAAATAAGCCAACAATGAAGGCGATGAGCACAGGTAAGCCAACGCTTACAAAGAGGATGATGAGGATGCCTCGCCCTTGAAGTTCACTTTCCCGGCGATTCATGAGGTCGTTAAGGCGCTCGTAATCTCGGCTGAGGTCAGCAAGAATATCTCGAAGCGAAGAATCCTGTTGTATGGCCGTTTCAATCAAGACCATGACGCGTTGAACTTGACTTGAACGTGTTTTTGCTGCAAAGGCTCCGAGGCTTGCTTCAAAGGAAGATGCATGGCTTTCTTTGAGCGTTTCCCCAAGTAAGGCAGCAAGAGGACCATCGTTGGCCTCTGATTGTTCCATCATGGCTTCCTGAAGGCCACGTCCAGCACCGACTGAATCCGAGAGAGCCTCGAGGAAGGTTGGCAACTCGTTCTCAATCGCTCGACGACGGCGCCGTTCGAGCATAGGAGGAATCCCTCCACCTGCGCATGCAATGGCGATAACGCCGATGTAAAGTAAGAGAGCAGAGTCATTGAAGGATTCAAGAAAGCCATACAACACGATATCGCCTCACAATCCCGGGTCTTTTGTATGCGCCTTAAGACCGATAAGCGCCATGCCGATGAGCGTCACAATGAGCCCTATATTGACTACTGAATTGATGACTGCAGGCTCAGGAAGTGACATGAAGGCTCCTAAATCACCCGACATGAGCTGTGGGACTAAACCTACAATTGCTAGGATGATTGGGCCGATCATACCGATTGAAAGAAGCGTTTCTGGAACACCTCCCAATTCTTCGATGTACTTTTCGACCTCTTCGCTACGGTCTTCTTCCATGCGCGTTCCTTGTTTCTTGAGTGTTTCAACCAAGTCAGTATTCTGTGTGACGTTGGTGTACAGTGTATTCAACAAGCGCTTGTAACCCGCAGATTCTGCGATTTTCATTTGTGATTTAAGTTCAGGTCCTAGCCCGCGACTATTTCCTTTACGTAGTCGCTTCATCATCGCTGAAAAATCTTCAGATATGACCCCATAACCGCCTTTGCCGATGGTGTGTAGGGCTGCTTCCAAACCAACACCCGATGACATGAGAACGTCCATGGTACGAATAACATAGAGCAATTCTCTCTTTTCATCGAGTTTGCGCATGGTCATCGGCCTCTCAAATCACATCTTCGAGCAATTCAAAGTGGAATGTTTCGTTGGAACTATCGTATTCCATAACGGCAAAAATGACCTTGACATCTCGTTCTTCGAAGGGGTCGTGGATGTATGGTTGACCGGTTCGGAACATAGCAACAATTCGCTTGTAGTCTTCCATTGAAAGTTCGCCGTTCACAGTATACAAGGTCGATTCAGAGCCCTCGTCATGCAGGTCGTCACCTTCTTGGCCACGAATGACTGTTCGTGTCAGTCGTCGTGTCATACGAATTTTGATATCCGCATTTGGTATGCGCACCCAATCTGAACTTGATGTCCCAGAAGCGGGACGAATGAAGAAATCCATTCCTGCCATAATGACCCCTGCTTATCCCACACCGTGAGAGGGACTTCAATGTGTTGGATTGATTTAATCGCTTGAAGCAAGTCTGAACCAGCCGAATCGAGGCTCTTCAAGTTGTCCTGACTCAAGTAATTCTTCGATGATGGATTCTGCTTTCTCACGAAGATGGCCGCGTGCTGCTGCATTCTTCAAGAGCGTGTCAAAATCTACGCCTTCGCCTTGGTCCAGCTGTTGAATGGCCTGTCTGAGGAAGGTTGTGAGTTCTGCGCCTGATTCCTCAGAACCCTCTTCACCCGTAGGGAGAGACATCACTGGTGGGGCTGTTGTTGCTGCTTCTATCCGCCCCTCGGCGATGTCGAGAGCTTGCATGAGGTTCAGTTTGAAGGGTTCAAGGTCGATTTCACCGTAATGGTTTCGAGCAGCCAGGAGGCTGGTGTCCAGCTTCTGCCGCCCGTATGCTTCCATGGTTGGTTCAACTTCAAGCGATGAGGTATAGGCATTCATTCTCTTCATGGTGCTTTCGCAGGCATCCAATAACCAGTTTGCGTAAACCTCTCGAGAGACTACACATGCCTCTTCAGGACGAAGTGAAGTGTAGACTGCGCCCTCATCTGTTTGGTACCATCGTGACTTTGCAGTCATCATGACAAGCAAGGGTTCTCCATCATCAATTCGCTCCACCCATTGATGGGAAAGCTCTCTCATCATTTCGGAATTGTAATCGCCAACTGAAAAATAATGGAGACCAGTAGGGTCACGAAGTTGCCCTTGGAAGAGCGTTGAGCCGTTACTGGTCTCACGTAATTCAAGACGTTCAAGAAGGCCGGCTGCCACGACACGGTTGACCTTAGCGCCTAACTTCGTGATCACAAAAGAAGGATCATATTCGCCTGAACCTTTCTCGTGAAGGGTTGAACTGCCAAATTCAGAAGCGAGCAGTAGATGTGCTGGTTGGCGTTGAATTCGTCGTGATTCCATCAAGCCCACCCCCAAAGAACTCTCAATTCGGACGCCCGCATTTGGGAGTCCGATTCTACAACTTCAATACCGTCGCAAAGGACCATTGCCCCTTGGTCGTCAACAATACTGCGCCCAGAAACGCTGACTGTACGCCCGAGGATTTGTTCACGGAGGTGTTGAACAAAGCCCAGGTCGCCCTTGTCTTCAACTGCCCCATGCATGGCTTCTTCGGTCATTCCCAGCAGTGACAGTGTCGCTACTTTATTCACTAAAACTGCGGTCGTAGCCCCTGAATCGTCGACGACAAGGCGGAGGCGTATGTCTTCATTACCATCATTGGCTCCATGGTCAGCACAACTTCCGTCACGAAGTACTCGTCGGCATTCAGTACAGCGCTTGATGAAACCTGAATCTTCGCGGACGCTGACAACCATGCCTGTTGACTGAATACCAACTCGACTTGGACCTGCGACCAAGTCTGTAAGGCTCACATCTACCGCATGATTGGTCAAATCAAGACCCTCATCCCATGGAGGTGAGTCCAAGATCTCAACTTGGTCTGCTTTGTCGACGGTAATGTCAGGAATGCCCTGCCATGCACGGATACGAACACCACTCAGTTTGACGGTGATTGGAAGAGCGTTTTCATCGATGGGAAGTTCTTCCCAAGCACTCATTCGGCAGCGCCCTGAAGGGTCTGCAACTTGTCCTGACCACAGGAATTTCTCTTCTCCGTCTCGAGTGAAACTTCGCTTGGTCCATTCAGTAATTTGAACAACGGCATCCACGTCTCTTGAGCCGTCTCTAAACGAAGAAATTGTTTGCATGGTGGTTTGAGAGAGGGTGTCGAGGTCTGAAAATTGAGCGTCGTGGAAGATTTCGATGCGAGTTGTTCGGCCAAAATTCAATTCAGGTGTATCTCGGAAACTGCGAACTTGTGCACCATCGATTTTCAACAGGGTGCCAACTTCGTGTTCAAAGGGCTCCCAAGAAAGGAATCCGATGGTCCCAGTTTGATCTGCAATTCGACCACGGACGACATCGATGGAACCGGACCCATCCTTCCGATGAATTTGGTCTGGCCGGCTTGCCAAGACTCTTCCCACTACACAAATGTAGCCGTCAGCGGGTACATCGTTGATTTCGATGGGGTCATTAGAGGATACTTGAGTGGGTACACCTTCTTTGAGAACGACGATTCGAGTCGATTGATTGATGTTGAGGGACATCTTTCCGTTGTACTCATTGACACTTGCACCTTCAATGCGGACAATACTACCCGCAGCGAGGTTCGCGTGAGGACCCCAATCTTTGAAATCCCAACGCGTTCGCTTCCCGTTTTCTTCCCAAGGGTTGTCTTCGAGGAAACCGAAAGCAATTTTCTTTTCTTCGCCTCGAATAAGTTGGTCACGAACATTGTGAGTCATGATGGCGACTTCGATTTCAACATCTCGGTCATCACCTGTTAATTCAGTCAGCAGCGCGACCTTTTTTGTTTCACGCTGTGCCGTTGAGCCTGTGGATCTTGAAGGAGTTGGGCTTGTTCCGCTCTTGAAGCGACGGAGGACAGAGCGCATGGCATCTTGAGGAGGAATGTAAAATTCCTGCTCATACTTGGCAAATGCTTCCGCCACCTCAGCAGGAGTAGCATCAGGGCATTCCTTGATGACCGCTTCGATGTAATCTGCGTATTTTTCTTCAGACATACCGTCGACCTCCGCCAGACTGTGTGTTTCTTTCAAGCCTGTGCGGAGAACAGGCGTTGGGCTTTCGTGCGTTTTGGTTGAGTTTGGACACTCCCTTGACCTCCATGGTTCTACTCACCACGGACGACAGGACATAAAGAATGCCTTCGCATCTCACGGCCAAATCAAGCAGGATTAATTCGTAAACCGTTTGATAGCAAGACATCGGGCAGATGCATGCTGCCAGAGGAATAGGAGCCTTGCCGACGTACATCGTCCCCGAGTTCGACCGACTCACAGAGCGAACGGGCGAGATTACCCGACAGCCCGGCCTGTTTGAGCGGGCCGATGATTTCACCACCTTCTACCTTCAAAATTGAGCTGGTCGTAACTGAAAAATCACCGCTGGATGGGTTGGCAGTATGGGCACCCATGACACCATTGACAACATATCCGTCGCCCATTTGTTGCAATAAATCATCCCAAGATTTACCTTTTCTTGACGAAGTCAGAAATAATTCTGTGCACCCGGTTGAAGGAGGGGTTTGATGACTACCGTTGACGGCTGAACCTGTCGATGATGCTGCAGCGATGCGCCCTTCTGCAACCTGTTGTGCTGAATCACGAGTAGACCATAGAGTCTTGACTAAACGGCCGTTTTCAATGAGGCGTTGGGTTCGACGAGGAACACCCTCTCCGTCTCTTGAACCGGATGCCATTCCGCCAGCAAGCAGACCGTCATCGGTGATGCTGAGACTCTCATGGAGAACCTGTTGCCCCATTTTTTCGGACCAAAACGATTCGTTGCGAACCATTTTCTCGCCGGTGAGAGCGGGGGGGACGACCATTGAAAACAGGGGTGAAAAGCCTTCACTTGTGAACAACACTGGTGCCTCTTCTGCACCTGAATCAACACTCAATGGATGTTGTGTGATCTGAGCCCAATGTACGGCACGTTCAACACATGACGGTACGTCTTCCATCTTGGTTCGGCTTGATTTCCCTTGATAGGAACTCGTAAGTTCGCCATCAACGTCAATGGTAACTTGCAATCCGATGCCATGAGAGGTTGTGATTCCCGTCGAAAGGATTCCTTCGCTCGTCATCAAGCATCCAGCAGTAGCCGAAACACCGACGCCACCTCCCGTCACGATGGCTCGCTCATCAAGCCCCTTCACTGCCGAAAGAATTCCATCGGCTTGCTCGAGAAGGTCTTCAGGATGTACACTCAGAATCTCAGCATCGAAACGCCCCGGAACATCTTGCGAATCTTCCTCACTTGGAAGAACAAAACCCGTTATCTTCGGGGATTTACGGGCGATGCTAAGCGCCTGTTGAACCGCTCGTTCCGCACCACCGACATCAACCAAATGAGCAAATCCAAAACGCCCATCTTCAACCACACGGACCCCGAAACCACCCTCGCCACCGCCTCCGGCCATGGTGATTTTTCCAGCTTCAATGTCCAGTTGATGACCGTAGGCTTGGAAACCAACGATGTCCCATTGTTGCACCTTGTTTTGGCGGCAGGCATCAGCCAACTGCTTAGCATTGGAAAGAAGGCGGTCTTCGGCGCCGTCTGGTAGCATCTTCATCCCACCAAGGCTTCACGAATTCTCATGACTGGCCCGCCATCACCAACAGGTACAGTTTGTCCTTTCCCACAGAACCCTGGTGAGGCGAGAGAGGCATCACGTGTGAGGCCGTCAACATTCTTCAAAATTTCAAGGGTCAGTCCGCTGACGCTCACGTCCTTGAGAGGGCGTGTCAATTCTCCATTTTCGATGAGCCATGCTTCTTGGGCAGCAAATTGGAAGGACCCACGTCCCGTATCCACTTGACCACCACGGGTACCACATGCATAGACACCATACTCGATGTCTTCCATCAATGCATCCATGTCATCGTGCTTTCCACCATGAATCATGGTATTTGACATTCGAACGAGAGGATGGTGCAGGCCGTCTTGAGCTCGTGCTCCACCGTTGGGGTCGACGTTGAAGTGGTGCGCTGTTTCTCTATGGTTGAGATACTCAGTCAGAACTCCGTTCTTGATGAGAACCTTCTCGCGGGTATTGACGCCTTCGTCGTCAATCGGGTAGGCTCCATATCCGCCCATCATCGTTGGGTCGTCCACAACGGTGACCAATTCATTCCCAATTTGATGACCAAGTTTGCCGTCCAAACATGAATCTCCTGCTGCGACAAGATCCGCCTCGCAGGGATGCCCCAATGCTTCGTGGATGTAAACTCCAGTGAGGTCCTTGTCAGCGATAAGCGGCATCTTTCCTGAAGGAGCACGCTCTGCCTCTAAGAGTCTTAGTGCTGCTTTTTGCGCCTGTTCGCCGAGTTCTACAAGATCGCAGGCTTGAATCACTTCAAGTCCACCTTGGCCACCGTGGCGTGTTCGATAAGATACAACTTCACCGTTACGGCGTGCAGTCACCATACCGTGAATCAGCGAGCGTTGAAAGGACCAGACTCTGTCCATGCCTTCGGTGGTCATCAATTCGGTGTGGATGTGCTCGTCGCTCCATCCTGTTCGGACTGAAACGATGTCATCATGTCCTGTCGCTCCCCGGTAAAGGTCGTTCATATGCTCAATTTTCGCATCCAACTCAGTGTGGCGGACATCAAGGGTTGATTTCCAATGATGTTCGTCTTCAAAGATGGGTACTTCAGCGAGACCAATTGGCTTTTCACCTTTGGCTCGCCTTGCTGCAACGGCCTTTGCAAGGCGTGTTGTAGACTCGATTTGATCGTTGAGTGAGGCAAGGTCGGTTGTGGAGTGAACGCCCCATGACCCGTTCGCCAATACGCGCAGAGTCATACCCAATTCTTGACCGGGAATGGCGCGTTCAAGTTGCCCGTCCCTCATGGCGACTGTGGATTCGGTAAGGGACACAACCCGTACTTCAGCGTAGGTTGCACCATAGTCTGTTGCTGCGTCAAGCGCTTCACGTACCCGCTCTGTCTCAAGATATCGCCCTGTTGAAGGCGTATGAGCCTCACCACGCTTGGATGCCATCACCATGATAAGAATGGAAAGGCGATAGCCTTTGAACTCTCCCCTTATCGGTGGGATGAACTTTGGTCATCAGCCATGAGGATGTGTGCGAGTAGTGCTTCTTCGATTCGTGATTCAGGCCAGGCACTTCCATCGATTCCAAGAGACTCCATGCCCTCTATAGAAAAGGATATTGATTTTGATTTGCTGGTCCAGCCAAGTCGTTCAATAAGTGAAACGACATCAGCCTCAAATGCAGGTAGTGGACGAGCTACAGGCTGGAGGTGCCCGAGACTGTTTTCAACACCGTCGGCGTAAGGGAGGCAAAGAATCCAAGCATGATCTTGGCCAGACTGTAGACCTGCTCGCGCAAAGGCTTCGGAAATATGATGGGTGCCAGCGATGTAACGAATGTACTCTGCATCAACACTGCGTGCCACCATTGAGTTGCGAAGTTCATGACGAACTGCTTGAATCCATGCGGTCCATAATTGTGCTTCACTCTGCACGGCATGCTCACCCAGCAACACCCACCTCGGGCTTTCTCGCTGCTCTAAGAAAGCTGCAACATAAGCTTCAACGTCCGTTGAAGGCAATCGAACCGCAACGCACGGAAAGGGAGATGACTGCATGAGACTACCGGAGTGTTCACGGGTTTTCAATCATCCTCAAACCGTTCACCGTCCAAGGGTAAATCATCTCCACGAGATTGCTCAGTCGGCACCTCTTGTGCGGCTGATTTTCGAACCACCTTATTCACCTCAACATGAATCTTGTCAAGCAAAATCGGGCCCCATCCACGCTTTGCAAGAAGCGCCTGTCGCGTTTTTTCACTCATGCCGAGGACGTCCTGAGGCTGACGTAATCCGAGGGCAGCGAGTTCTCTCGCACGTTGCCTTCCAACGTGGCGGATGTTCACGAGTTGGAGTAAATCGACCTTGCAACCATGGCGCACACGCTGTTGGAGGGTGCTCATTTGTTGAACCAATTCTGCGATGACACCCATGTGATCTTCTGAAAATACATCATCGGTTAGGACAATGTGATGCGCACCAGCAAGGAGCCAACCCATCAAATCGACGCGATGATGGACATCGCCTGGTGAAACATCCAACCGTCCTTCAAGGTCACGTAATGTTGTTTCTTCCGTCCATTCCTCAATCAGCCATGCGCTCTTGATGTCTCCCAGCATCGCCTCTGCGTAGCCTGGTTCTATCAGTAATTCATCCTCTGTTGCATTGGCTTTGAGCCAGGTCGGAGAATTCATTTCAAGGTCTGCCGATTTGGCCCATAATGAGACGAAATCCGGCGTTGATACTGCCAAATGAAGGAGGCCAAAATCGGTCACTGGTCCATTTCGCCTCACCGCTCTGCGGACTGCACGCCGTAATCCTGTTCGCATGATCGAAGCCGAGAGGGGGTCGAGGTAGAGTTGAGTCACCCTCTCACCCATGACCGTTGCCTCAAAACGCATGTTGTGGGGGTCTTCAGCAGTGGGTTGCACCCACTCTCCAACCGACCCCAGTGATGATGCGCTGGTAAAGCCTAGACTCGGCTCGTTGTACGCCGAACGTTGGTTGCGCTGAGAAGGGGATTGAGATGGATTTGGATTCCATGTTACGCCGTCCGTTGAATGAGCAGGTGTCGCCCAAAGTGGCAATGAATCGTTCCAAGCTTCTTCTTCATCTTCGTTGACTTCAGCATCCAGCCAGTGTGGTGTAAAGTGTTCATCAAGGCCACATTTCCTGATGAAACGCTCCTCGACCAACCAATCAAGCATTGTTGAAATTCGCTCCTTCAATTGCGAACTGGGCATCGTTGAACCCAAGAATGTTGATGAAAAGAAATGTTCAATCGTTCCTTTGTGCGTTAAGCCGCCCGTTGCAATACTGGCCAAAAGGTGCATGCGCATGGCTGGTTCTGAGGCTAATTTTGAGGTAATATCTTCAATGGGGCCAAAGAAGTAACGATCTGAAACGGCATCGGCGACCTCCCACCCATCTGTGCCCTTGCAGTAGACCCAGGCTTCGCCTCGCGTGTCGTACTTTGGACGACCGGCACGTCCGAGCATTTGACGCACTTCCATAACGGGCAGGGGTCGACTCATTCCGTCATCCCAACGCTTGAGGTCTCGTACGAGTACACGGCGTGCGGGCAAGTTGACTCCTGCAGCAAGAGTTGGCGTTGCAGTAAGGGCCACCAACAAACCTGATTTGAACGCCAATTCAACGTCTTTACGCTGGGCTGAGGTAAGTCCTGCATGGTGAAAGCCAACGCCTCCAGAAAGACAGTGTGCAAGTTGCTCCGCTAGATTGGACTGGCTACGCCCAGCAAGTTTACTGGCGAGTTCTTCGAGTTTTACCAAGCGGTCTGGGTCTTCCACAAGGAGGCGTTTTTTTACCCGCTTGGCGAGGTTTTTTGCTTCTGATTGAGCACTCCTTCGGGTACCGACAAACATCAAGACTTGGCTGGATTGGGTGAGTCCATCGTCAACAACACTCCACACCGGATGGCTTTTCAAGCCCTCCAAACGACGAGGAAGACTCAATTCATTCGATTTCTCCGTGCCACCCGAAGATTGAATTTTCCTCGGCTCAACATGGAAGTCATGGAAGGTAGCGTATTCGAGAGCGACAGGGCGCCAATCCGACTGAATTAAATCGGCATCAAGCCAGTCCGCAAGTGCCTGACAATTTCCAACCGTTGCTGAGAGTGCCACAAGTTGCGCATCAGGCTTGATGTGCCTCAGCCTTGTCAAGTTGATTTCAAGGGTCGGCCCGCGTGTTGAATCGTTCATGAGATGGAATTCATCGGCTACAACGCACGTCAAATCCGTCACGAGTTCCGAGCGATGACGCAATAAAGAATCTAACTTTTCAGAGGTACAAACCAAGATATTGCATTCATCTATGTTTTTTGCCTCTACCGTTGAATCCCCAATGCCCAAACCGATTTCGAGACCCATATGTTTTGCAATTTCGGAAAGTTCCTCGTATTTCTCCATCGCTAAAGCCTTGAGAGGAACGATGTAAATCGCTTTTGAACGTTGATGGCCTTCGCTCAATCGTTGCACCATTGCCATATAAGCAAGTAGTGACTTCCCCGAAGCGGTTGGTATAGCGACCAAAGTATTGCGACCGGATAGAATGCTTGAAGCAGCCTCAGCTTGTGGAGGGTGAAGTCGGTTGATGCCCCATTGGTTTTTCAGAAAAGAGGTGAACTGAGGCGGCATTGAGAGGGAATCAAGATCACGATTCACCCCGTCCATGACCCCTCATCCACGGCAACGGTTCAAAAGGACGACGGCAAACAACGAAGGCCGACATCCCTAAGTCCCACCTCCACATGGTTGGGCCATGAGCGACGACATTGAAGCAATAGTCGAAGAACGACTCGCCGTTTTTGAAGACGAACCAGATCTTAACGACTGGGTTGAAGTCATGTGCGGCGCAGCCATGGCAGTACTCGGAATTTTTCACCTCATTGAACCGGGTGAATTGGTTAATCCAGATGTCATGCGGTGGTTCGCTGCGGCAGTCACTGCTGCTGGAGCCGTTTGGGCTGGTCACGGATTGAAAGACATGGCCGTCAAGGAAGTCCGCCGCTCCATCGCCCTCCTTGAGATGGCAAATTCCGATACCGGCGTTGACACTGGCTTGATACGCGACGTCCTCATGAATCAAGATGCATACCAAGAATTCCTGGTTCATGCCTACGACGCTGCATGGGAAGATGGCGTCATCACTGAGGACGAACTCGAAGAACTCAAGTCATTCCAAGCAGCATTGGGCATCACCGACGAAGAAGCCGCAGAGCTTAACGTCAAGGCGGCAATCAAGTCAGCCGCTGCAGATGGAGAAATCACAAAGGAAGAAGCAAAATCAATTGACAGAGCTGCTCGAGATGCAAAAATGACGCCTGATGAAGTCACCGAAGCTGTGAGCGAAGAACTTGACAAGAAGAAGTGATTAATCCCACTTATTGGATGGATTGGCGAAAGATTCTGCGAGTCGTTGCGCTCGTGTAAAGCGACGAAGCTCAAGACTGCTGGCAACAATACCAAGCACCAAACCAAGCCACATCAAAAGTGGACCATATGGAGTCAATCCCTCAGCATTCTGAAGACCCCATTGTTCAACAAGGTCTCCCGTATCAAAGCCGTTTGATGCCAAGAAGGTGACATCCAATAAATCCAAATCACAATCGCAGAGGCTGATCGATATTCGTTCTGGGAAAAGAGAACCTTGCAAACGCACCCATTGACCTTCATCGATGGAAGCGGGACGAGTTGCCCAGGCTGGGGCGTTCACTGAACCAGTTGATTGGGTTGCGACCATATCGGCATTGATATGGAATACAGATGACCTTGGCAGTTCATCCACCACCAATAAGGCCTCAAGCATGAGAAGGTCAAGGAGCAATGAACGCCCAGCAAGGAGAATGAAACGAATTGTTTGGTCCTCCAGCATCCCTGTGTTCGTAACTTGATTTTGGCCTTCTGCAACCTGTCCGAAAATAACTTCGTCCAAACGAAGATCTTCAAGTTCTGGAACAATCAATTGCCAGCGACCGTCGTCAAGAGGTATCGCCTTTTCTATAGAGACTCTCATCTTTAGATTCTCTCCCGGCAACATGCCCCATGTCGACCCGGTGTGAGTGACGAGTGTCTGGTCTGGGACGCCTGGCGATGAAACATCCCAGAGTTGTTGAAGGCGCATTTCGATGAGGTCGTCAAGGGTAATCTCATCCTCATATTGGACCTCATCTGCCATGGCAAAGATGGGGTGTAATATTCCTCCAATCAGTAACATAAAGACACCTGGGACGAACAATCCAAAGCGCAAACTGTAGGAGGTTGTTGGCCGTACTGCAACCAGGAGGAAGACTCCGAACATGACCACCGCCATAATGAGCAAAGCCAGTCCCTGTTCGTGAAGGACATAGGGGCGGTCCACATCGCCAAGCAAGGCGACGCCATGAGGGTAATAACTTGCAGAAGCGAAACCGCTGGGGTCTGTAGGCCCAAGACTTTCATAGCCAAATACGCCAGACCAAGTATAGGCTTGGAATTTGTCGGCTGACCCATGTAAGCAAAGCGAGTAATCACCCGTCGCTAAGGCCCTCCATCTGTAGGTCATTTTGACTGAATCGCCATCATCTTCTACGATCACATCTGGCTGTGGAGACAGGCGTCCAGCAGAAGTAATGAGGTCTGGAACAGGATGCGGTTGTTCCAGTTCAATAGGGACCGTTTGCCATTCAACCATCAGGCGCAGTACTTCATGAGTTTCAATTTCAAAGGACCAACAATCGTAATCATCACCAACAAGCGCACCAGGATGAACGTCCTCAAACAGGGTCGACACAGGTTGAGTTCTTGATGAGGGTTCGTCGCTGTCAGCGTTTTGAGGATCAACCGACCAAGGAATATCCATTTTCAAAAAAGAGGCCCCGCGCATGTTCAATTCCCATGTACCTGGGCGGTCAATCGTGGCGGTGATGATGAGGCGAATCGGGTCATCAAGCCACATGACCCGTCCGGATGATTGAGAAAGAGATTCATCCTCAAGCGTATAGGGCTCATAGGTGCTGGAGGGAAGAAGAATTTGGTCAAAGGACCACACGTTGACATTCTGCCCCAGTATCAGCCGGACTTCCATGGCAGGACGAAACAACGCCCCAGCCTCGGTTTGGTGGCGGAAATCGAGTTCAAATTCACTTAACAGTTCAGGAAGCAATGCGATGTGCGTTTGCCCCGGATCTGCCTCGAACTCAAAGGTTACTTGTTCTGTCTGAAAGGTGTTAGCAAAAGATTGTTCAGTGACTTTTTCTTCACCGACGGGCGTGGGCGTTAACACACAGTCGTTGTCTGAACGGCATGAAAGATACAGGTCCCCCCCTTCATTGGCCATGACAAGGCCTGCCGAAGCGGGGGCGGTTACGGCGTGAGATACCGTAGCGAGCATGAAGACCATGACGAGTAAGAACGAATGCTGCCAAAGTGGCTTCATCAACACGGTCACCTCGTTTTTTCGAGTTTGTCATGATATATCATTGAGCGTCCTGAATGGGTCGGTCTTCAAGCAATTTGCGACATCTACGACACTGAAATTTACCGTTGCTTTTTCGTTGACGTGGAAAGGATTCTTGGCACGATGGACAGAACCACAGCCATCGGGCTCGTGCGAGCCGCATTTCGTGCGTGAATGCTTTTCCCATCCCCGCCGCAACACGGTTTGGCCATTGAGCCTCAAGGGCCCGAAAGACGCTGTCGTGAGCCCTGAACCCAAGAACATGAAGAAATTCGTGGAACAAAACAAAGGCTGCATAATCATTCCAACGCTGGTCGAGAAGCCGTGGATGCAACTCGACGACGTGAACTTTGAGTGACCCGTCTTCGAGACGATTCCATCGAGTTACACCGTGACGTTGGGTCGCGTTTTTTCGAAGAAGCCCAAGAGATACGGTGCGAAGTACTCCCGTATCCGTCGTAGCAAAGGAGGAGAGCGTTTCAATCAAAGCAACCACTTCCAGCCTCAACCCTTCGAGGTGCTGCTGTTGTTCTCGATTCGCCTTGACCATTGTCGCCACCTATGACCAGCGATGATAGGCAGGATGGCCTTCCTTGACGGCAACAAAGAGACCATTGCCTGTGGCACAAAGCTTTCCTTCGGCCTTGAGGGTGAGGCTCACTTCTGCACGGTCATCACCCAGAGATTCGATTTGACTCTCGATGGTTAGTGTGACGCCGAGGGGCGTCGGACGACGTAATTTGACGCTGTATGAAGCCGTCACGGTGCAGGGCGGTTCTGAATCCTCGGAAGCATCCATCAGTGCAACTGCTGCGGTCCAATTGCCGTGACAGTCAAGCAGGGTCCCGATGATGCCGCCGTTAATCATGCCGGGAAAGGCTTGGTGATGGCCATCTGGCGTGAACTCCATGCGCAAACCGTTTTCAATTCGATGGGAATTAATTCGTAATCCCTCGGTATTTGCTGGTCCACAACCGAAACATATCGATGAAGGGGCGTAGGTTTGTTGAACGCTGGGTTGGTCCATAAGGAATCTACAACCACGACGCTTGATGATACTTCCCACCTCTTGGAGCGTGCGCATGGTTCTTGAATCGGGTGAACCTCCCACCACCATGGGCAAGCGGAAAAAGAAGACCATCCGCAAGGTCCGTGTCGCACATGAATTGCCAAAACGAAGGAAAATTGCAATTGAAGAAGCGATGAAAGCACACAAAACAGAGGACCGTCCGGAATGGGACCGGGGATCTGAATGGGGCGACATCCGCTTCTATCGTAAACGGATCAAACCTGGCACCTTGCGAACCGTAAAGATGCCCTTGCTGAACGTCAACTTAGGCGATAGTTGGCCCGTACCAGTGACCGTGATTCATGGAGCTCGCCCAGGGCCGTGCATTACGATCCTTGGTGGCATACACGGCGATGAACTCACAGGCCCATCAGCATGCACGCACCTTCTCAGCAATCCATTTACCGATGAGGGGCGTCCTCTTGACCCAAAAACAATGGCAGGTACGTTGCGCATTGTACCCGTCGTGAACCTGCCTGGCTATCGAGGAAAGTCAAGGTATTTCCCTGACGGGCGCGACCTCAATCGACAATTTCCTGGAAACCCCGGGGGGTCAACAACCAAACGCGTTGCCAACCAAGTTTGGAAACATCTTGTTGAGGAGAGTGATGCCATCATTGACCTCCATAGTGCTGCGAAGGGGCGGACAAATATGCCCCAGATACGTGTCGATATGACGCATGCGAGTTCATACTTACTTGCCAAGTCATTCGGTATTGAAATCCTCCTTGACTCCATCGCTCCAAAGGGAACATTGCGTCGCTCTGCCAATGCGGTTGATATCCCAGTAATCACTTATGAAGGAGGTGGAGCAGATTTCCTTGGCGACCAATCGGTCAAGGTTGCCGTCCACGGCGTGATGAATGCATTACGTTCGCTTCGCATGATACCAGGAAACCCCCAACGACCTAAGTTCCGCATCATGGCAAGCGGTTCGATATGGTTGAGAGCCGGAGAAGGTGGTCTCTTGGACATGTTTGTCACTGCTGGAAATGTCATGCGGGAGGGAGAGGTTGTTGCCACAATTTCTGACCCTGCAACACCAGGCATGACTGTGGATATCGTGGCACCAGAAGACGGCCTCATCATTGGAGCTGCGACAAATCCATTCACAGCAGCGGGTATGCCAGTAGGTCATTTCCTTCCTATCGCCAAACATTTCTCTCTTCTTGAAGAGCAGATTGACGAAAACGGCCGCTTTATCATCAATGGAAGTCAGGAGGAACGTGTCTGGCGTGAAGAACACGAAATCAATGAAATCTCACTCGAGGGTGAATGGAGCGGTGGTGTCATTGATTCGGAATGGATCAATTCCAACTTGACCAATGAGGAAAGTGAGGCAGAGGAAGCCGATTGACATCCTTGTAGGGGGAAGATTGAATCACAAGGAAACCAAGGTGTGGATGGAATCACATGCCGATTGATATACTACCCGACAAATTAATCGAAAATGTCCTCGAGGATGTTGGAAACAAACTTGATGAAAAATATGGTAAAGGCGACTGGGTGAAGCGAGGGTATTGGCTTCTTGTCATCGTAGTATTGTCTGTACCGGTGATCTACCTTTTTTGGTGAAGAAGTGAATCACTGATTTACAAAGGCAGTGACTGCTGCATGAATTTCCGAATCTTGCATGTTTCGCTTCTGGCTCTTGGCAACCTCGAAGAGGTGAGCAACCAGGCTGTCTTCTGCCTCGATTCCGTTTTGTTCAAGCCACCATACAATATTTGACCGCCCGGACATGTGCCCGATACGAATCACCTGCTTGAGACCAAAATCACCTGCTGGAACACCAGAATATACCCGGTCTGCCAACCAATCATCGCCCTTTCGCATGGCTTTGATGACGGCGGATGCATGCACACCTGTCCCTGTCTCAAAGGCATCTTCACCAAAGACAGGATAATTTCGAGGCAGTGGAACTTCGATGTATTCATTGGCTTTTTGCATGTAAGCATCGAGGAGTGTGAGGTCGTTGTCAATGACACCCATGAGTTTGAGATTGACGAGAGTTTGGTCGAGGGGGGCGTTGCCTGCACGTTCACCAACACCTAGAGCAGTTCCATGAATCACGTCAGCTCCGGCTTCAACCGCAGCAATGTTGTTGGCTACGCCAAGTCCTCGGTCCTGATGGCCGTGCCAGTTCACTTCGATATCTCTGCGTTGATAACCTGCATCTTTGATCACCTCTTCGTCGATAAAGGCCAGTAGGCGTTTCACTCCGTTCGGTGTCACGTGACCACATGTGTCACAAATACAAAGTCGGCGGACGCCCAATTCCATTGCCCGTTGGTAAATTTTCTTCACATCTTCTGGGTTTGATCGTGTCGTATCTTCAGTTACAAACATGACTGGAACATCGTTTTCGACTGCATAGGATACTGCACCTTCCATGGTCGTCATCAATTTGTCCATGGTCCATCCTTCTGTGTACTGACGGATAGGGCTGGTGCCCAAGAAAGCTGAAGCCTGAATTTCCATCTCGTGTTTGGCTTGCATCTCAACCAATGGCTCGATGTCACCCATCAAGGTTCGGACTGCTGCACCAGGTCGGATTGAGTACCCTTGTTCACCGATGTGAGTCAACATGGCATCGATATGGTTTCGATGGAAGGGCCCTGCTCCAGGGAGTCCCAAATCCACTTTTTGAATCCCAAGTTGTTCCATATAATCAAGGAGTTCAATCTTCTGTTCAATGGTGGGATTACGAGCACTCGGACTTTGTAGCCCGTCGCGTAGTGTCTCGTCATCAAACCAAACGCCATGAGGATGATTGGACGAGTTACGTTTGAATTCGTAGTCAACTTCGTTCCAATCGTATATGAGAGACCGTTCATCCATATGATTCACCTGCCGGGCAGAGGGTGCCGAGCAAGTCCCCATGGGGCGGCTTCCCGTTTGAATGCGTCGCTTGGACCCTTTGCTTGCTTCATTCCTCTTCTTCAGAGCCTTCGGAGGCGCTGATGCCCTCCTCGTCTTCGTCGTCTATGTCAAGCAATGAGGCTGAGATTCGGGATGAGAAGATGAGTTCGTCGACAAATCCGCCGCTTTTCTTATTTCTCAATTCCATGACGCGTGTACCTCGAGTGGATTTACCCGATGTTTCCTTGGTCTGGTTCACACGGATGCGAATCATCATGCCAGATTTGGTCAACAAAAAGAGGTGGTCGTTCAGGTCGGGGATGGTACGGACGCTGATGATGCTGTCTTGATACTCTTCGTCCAATTTCATCGTTCGTACACCCTTGGCACCGGGCCGAGTCAAGCGATAACCGTCAGTTACCATCTTGGGTTGTCCTTCGTCATCGAACTTAGGCTCCCCACTTGCATTTGTATCCTGTATTCGGTCTGCCGTCCCTAAACGGCTTCGCTTGGCCATTCCGAACTTTGAGATGGTAAGGATGTATTCATCTGCACTCAACATAGCGACCATTCCTGCAACGACTCCGCCACCTGAACCCTTTCGGTCTCCAACCTTGATTCCGTAAATTCCACCAGATACACGACCCGATGAACGAATTGCTTCACAACTAAATCTTGAAGCATAGCCAGTAGTCGAAATCATCACGATATCGTGTTCATTTGTGGCCGAACGCACGTTCACTAGAGAATCTCCTTCTAATTTGAACCGAAGCGCATACTTGCCATTTCGGTTGATTCGTACATACTCGGACAGGGAGGTTTTCTTGATAAGGCCTAATTTCGTAGCGAACAGAAGGTAATGGTCTTCTGGTTCTTCAAGTAATTCTCTCGATATCGGCAAGATGGTAACGATGTTTTCATCTTCGCGTAGACTTTCGAGCAGATTACGTATGTGGCTGCCTCTTGATTGGCGGCTGCCCATCGGTGTTTCCCATGCCTTGAGGCCATACACGCGACCCTGATCGGTGAAGATAAGAAGGCGATCCTTGCTAAAGCAGGTGACTACCAGCTGAGGAGTATCTTCGGTCTTGGTCGTAACGCCTTTGAGACCACGTCCACCTCGGTTTTGAGTTCGGAAGGTTTCAACAGGAGTGTGGCGGATGTAATTATCTTCGCTGAGCGTAATGACAATGGCTCGCTCTTCAATGAGGTCCTCACGGTCCATCGAAAGGGGCATTGGGTCAATAAACGAACGACGCTCGTCGCCATGACGGTCGACCACTTCAGCCAATTCTTCTTTGAGAATTGAAAGGCGGCGAGGGCGAGAGGCAATGATGTCTTCCAAATCTGCAATCTTCACCTGAAGTTCTTGAAGTTCGGCTTGTACATTAGCGACATCAAGTCGGCTCAACTGATACAAACGGCGTTCAGCGATAGCTTTGGCTTGAGCTTCAGTAAAATCAAAGGGAGCAATCCCAGACATTGTTTCATCTCCCCGGAGGACAGATTCGAATTGCTCACGGCTTGAACTGGCCTTGCCGACGGCGACAACGTCATCAATTCGGTCTTGTGCTTTCACCAAGCCCTCCAAAATATGAGCACGGGTTTGAGCCTTTCCGAGATTGAAAACGGCTCGCCGTTCAATGACCGTTTCGCGATGATCCACGTAGGTATGAATCATGACAGGCAGCGTCAAGAGCACCGGTCGTCCGTCGAGAATTCCCATCATGTTGGCCGAATAGGACTCTTGAAGTCGGCTTGATTTGAACAATTGGTTCAGGACCGCGTGCGGGTCTGCGTTATTCTTGACTTCAATGACCACGCGAATACCCTCTTTTGAGGATTCATCTCGGATATCTCGAATTCCGAGAACCACTTCTTTGTTGACCAAGTCCGCAATATGGACCAACATATCTGCTTTCTTGACCTGGTAGGGGATTTCGTGGATGATGATGCGTTTTCCGTTATCATCATCAAGCACGTCACACTTTGAACGAACGTGGAATCGGCCTTTACCCGTTGCATACATGTCTGCAATTCCATCGATGCCGTGAATGGATGCACCGGTTGGGAAATCTGGGCCCCGGACGTGTTTCATGTACTCTTCTATAGAGATGATTGGCATTGTATCTTGTCCTTCTTCAAGGATACGTTCCACGTGCATGTTGACTGCCCCAGCAACTTCAGTAAGATTGTGAGGTGGAATACGAGTCGCCATACCAACCGCAATTCCATCACTACCGTTCAGCAATAAATTGGGTAGACGAGATGGCAGTACGCTTGGTTCTTGCTCAGAATCATCAAAGTTCGGCTGGAAATCAACGGTATCTTTGTTGATGTCGTCAAGCATGTGTTTTGCAATACGGTCCAAGCGACTTTCCGTATATCGCATAGCAGCAGGTGGATCTCCGTCAATGGAGCCAAAGTTCCCTTGACCGTCAACCAGTGGATATCGAAGTGAAAACTCCTGAGCCATACGAACCATGGTATCGTAAATGGATTGATCACCGTGCGGGTGATATTTACCCATGACTTCACCAACCGAGCGAGCCGATTTACTGTATTTTTTCTCAGCGGTATGGCCGCCTTCGAACATTCCGTAAAGCACTCTTCGATGGACTGGTTTCAACCCATCACGTGCGTCGGGCAGCGCTCTGCCAATGATCACAGACATGGCGTAATTGATGTAGGAATTCTTCATTTCAGTGTTGAGCGAATGATTGAGAATGTTTTCACCCGAGGCAGTTGAGCCGTCTTCAATATCGTTGGTTTCCTCTTCAGATGTCAAGGTTGGTCACCTCCTTAGCGTAGCGTTCGATAAAGGCACGACGTTCGGGCACGTCCTCGCCCATGAGCGTTTCAAACATGCGATTGGTCTCTTCGGCTTCCTTGACAGTCACCCTCAGCATGGTGCGTGTTTCTGGGTTCATCGTGGTCTCCCACAATTGCTCAGGATTCATTTCACCCAAACCCTTGTAGCGTTGTACTCCGATTTTAGCATCGGGATTATCGCCTTTGAGATCATCAATAATGTCATCACGTTCTTCATCACTGAAGGCGTAGCGGTTGATTTTGCCTTTGGAGAGTTGATACAGTGGTGGTTGGGCGATGTAGACGTGTCCGCCATCAATAGCAGGCCTCATGAAACGCCACAAGAAGGTCAGCATGAGGGTGCGAATATGTGCGCCGTCAACGTCTGCGTCAGTCATGATGATGAGTTTGCTGTAGCGTAATTTTTCGGTATTAAATCCGCCTTCATCCTCGATGTTGTTGCCGACTCCAGCGCCAAAAGCCCGGATCATGGTTTGGATTTCCTGATTTTGAAACACCTTGGCGACATTGTGCATTTGCCGCTCGACATTGAGAATCTTACCACGCAGAGGTAGAATGGCCTGAATGCGGCGGTCCCGGCCTGTTTTCGCAGAACCACCGGCTGAGTCACCTTCAACGAGGTATATTTCGCATTCTTCGGGATTCCTCGATTGGCAGTCTGCGAGTTTGCCAGGCAGCCCACCGCCTTCAAGGACACCTTTTCGGCGAGTGAGGTCTCGTGCTTTGCGAGCTGCTTCTCTGGCTTTTGAGGCCAGGAGGGCTTTGTCAACAATCAATTTCCCGATGCTGGGATTTTCTTCAAAATATTCGTTCAACTTCTCATAGACGACGGTTTGAACAATTCCAGTAACCTCGCTGCTCACCAATTTATCCTTCGTTTGAGATGAAAAGGAGGGATCTGGGTGCTTGACGCTCACGATGGCTGCAAGCCCTTCACGGACGTCATCTCCCGAGAGGTTATCGCCCTTGAGAAGATTCTTTTTCTTTGCATAGCCATTGATGCAGCTGGTCAAGGCCGTCCGAAGCCCAGACATGTGTGTGCCTCCGTCTCTATTCCGGATGATGTTGGTGTAGCACAGGATGTTTTCACTAAAAGCATCGGACCATTGAAGTGCTAATTCAACGGTGACGGGGCCTTTTTCGATCACCTTTTCACCGTGGATAAGTACCGGGTCGGGGTGAAGGACTTCTCGTCGTTCGTTGATTTGACGGACAAATTCAGTAATGCCTCCTTCGTAGTGATGTTCGCTGACATGCTGTTCTTCGGCACGCTCATCGGTGATGACGATTTTCAAGCCAGCATTCAGGAATGATGTTTCTTTGAGGCGTGTATCGATTTGATCAAAATCAAATTCTGTGATGTTGGTAAAGATGGAGGAGTCTGGCTTGAAGGATATCTGCGTACCCGTATCTTCGCAGGTGCCGATGACTTCGAGTTCGGTGACGCGCACACCGGCCTCGAAACGCTGCCGATAGATGGTGCCGTCGCGATGAATCGTGACCTCCATCCACTCGCTCACGGCATTGACTGCCGAAACTCCGACGCCATGAAGGCCGCCACTCACTTTGTATGAACTGTTGTCAAACTTTCCACCTGCATGGAGTTTGGTCATGATGACTTCTGCGGCAGAAATCCCGAACTCTTCGTGTAGGTCAACGGGAATTCCTCGCCCATAGTCGCGAACAGAGAGAGAGTGGTCGGGGAGGAGGGTTACCTCAACGATGTCGTTGAACCCTGCGAGGTGCTCGTCGACGGAATTGTCAACGACTTCCCAAATGCAATGGTGCAGGGCTGAACCGTCATGAGGGTCTCCAAGATACATGCCTGGTCGTTTGCGTACAGCCTCAAGGCCTTCGAGAACTTGGATACTGCCTGCGTCATATGTGTCGGACATTTAATTCACCATTTTTTGAGAGGATTGTTGGAGTGAATTGGTCGCTGGAGCCGTGAGGAACTGAGCAAAAAATTCACATCATCCTCCTATAAAATCTACTCACCGTGAAGGGGTATAAACCTAACTGCTTTTCAACATTAAAAACGAGGTATTGAGAGCAAATTTTGTGCTCCGAATCCGTATTGAAAACGCGCATTGACGGCGAAGGGAAACAGAAGAGAAAGAATCCTGTTTTAAACGTCAAGAATGCCCCAAGAATTGGCTACCACTTGAGACGAGAGCGTTAAGAAGAGGACACGGGTGGGCAAGGCATGGCTGACCCTCAAATTTGTGCATCGCTTGAAGGCACCACGGTCAAAGAGATGGCTGACGAAGCGGCGCGTGCAAACATTGCAGGTGCAGATTTGGTCGAAGTCCGTTTTGATCGACTCTACCTCAAGAAACCCGAACCCAACAAGGTCGAAGATGAAAACGGGGAAATTCGCCACGTCATGCCTCCAGAAGATGAATGGCATGTCCGTGACATGAATGACGTAGAAGTAAGCGCTGCACTTTCATCACTCAAAGAAAGCATCCCTCTTCCTGTGATTTTCACAGTCCGCCCTCGTGACGAAGGCGGTTTCTTCCCAGGAACTGATGAAGAGCGGATCGAGATTCTCCGACAAGGCATCACCTCCACGGTGAAATCTGTCGACCTTGAATTATCAATCCCCGACGCAATTCGTACCGAATTGCTTGAACTTGCAGCATCAAATAATGTGCAAGTGATTTCATCCATTCACGACACCAGTACGACACCGAGTGCTGATGAATTAACCGCCATGGTTGCTGAACATGCCAAGGAAGGCGAGATGTTCAAATTCTGCGGCACAGTCAACGATCACCAAGATGCCCTTCAAATCGTCGAGGCGTGCCATGAATTGAAGGATTCAGCACATTCCTTCTCACTCATGGCATTGGGCAACGGAGGCGACTGGGCACGACTCCATGCACCAGTATTGGGTCAAAGCATGGTTTATGCGACCCTTCGGTCTGAATTCAAGCTCTCCAACAAAGGTCTCGTGAACATCCGCGATTTGAAGAATGCTTGGACGCTGATGGAATACTGAATTCCGCCCTACTCTTCTTCTGTTGTGGAAGTCATTGCTCGCTGTTCCAGCAGGGGCACTGCTCCATCGACTTCGCTGTCTGACCCATCAAGACCTGCATTCAGATATCTGCTGTTCAGGATGAAAGGTGTAGCTACCAGAGCGAGAATTGCGCCGAAGAACACCAATGGAACAGTCCATGGTGGCAAAATGAGTGAACGTTCCGTCGGCATGACCGTTACATCGGCGACCAGATTCGTTGTTGGCGCCAAAGCGTCACCGTCATGGGTATTGTCCCATGCATCCACCACCAGATAGAAATCCTGCCATTCAGAGCCTCCAAAGAGGGACGAGTAAAGTTCTGGCCCGTCCATTGAGACAGAGAAGGTGACATCCGAAGTCATTTCATATTGATGGACATCACGGTAGGTTTGCCATCCTGCGGGGCTAAAACTTCTCCACTCAGGCGGGATATCACTCAACGCATCCAAGGCTTCGTCGTCAAAGCCATCCCAGAAACTCCATGAGCCATGCGAGATATCGTAAATCTCTTCATACAACTGATATTGAGATGTCGTCAACAGGTATACGTCACCTTCAACAGGCGTACTCAAGCCGTCCTCAATGGTCTGCAAGGTCACGCAGAAGGTCGTCCTATACTCACTTGAAAGATTGAAACGCAAAGCTCCTACGCTATCATTGCCAATTTCCATGCTCGTGTAATGGCCAGCAGTGAGTGGTTCAAGAACAGGAAGAGGCCAACTTTTAGTATACATCCAAGGTTCTTCAGGACGTGTTTGTGAAGCGTCTTCTGAGGTGTCTGACTGGCCTTGACTGTCCTCTTTTGGCTGTTCGCCCCCTCCACCTTCTCGCTCATCTGCAGTCAGCATGAATTCGCCTCCATACCAGGGTCCGTCGGGAATCAAAGCATGACGGTGAACTGTTTCATTCCAACGAACGGGTTCGACCTCTCCACTACACCCAGATGCTGCCTGGACCTCAGTGCTCCATTGGCCAGCCATCATTAGCGGCATAAGTAGCACGGCAGTGATGAACAAAGAGACCTTTCGCACTAGCTCACCAATATGTTACCACCGAAGACGGCTTTAGGACATGTCGCTTCATCGGCGTCGTAGCGGTCGGACATAGCCACTCTCATCGCTTCGGCGCTCATCTTTTGACAGTATTTTCGGAGCCGGTGGAGGCATGTGATGATCCATACCAAGTAGGCCGCCTTGTGACTCAACGTGTTCGATGTCGGTGTAGGTTTCTGCGGCTTCTTTGGCTTCCTCTTCAAGAACGCTTGGTTCTCGCATGACCAGCCATCCGAGCACCAAAGCGACAACGATCAATCCGATGAATGTAGCAAGTTCGGAACCGGCATCAGCAAGCCATGACTTCCATTCATCTGCGCTGAAGTCGGACAATGACGGAGGCCCTTCTGGTTCGGGAACAACTTCAATGTCTTCGGCCAGTGTAGCACATTGGCCCAATCCATCACATACCTCGACCAAGAGCGTGTAGTAACCGGCCTCCTCGTAGGTGTGGATAGCCCGCACCAGCGAGCCTGCGATGGGTTGTGTCCAATCATCTTGAGAGTTGCCGTTTTCGTCTGCATCAACCTCGATGTCAAAATCCCAGCGTACGGTGTATTCTGTGAGGATTCGTTCATCCCGCTCCATGATAGAGCCATCATTGACATCCAAGTCTCTATAGATTTCCATGTCCGACCCCGACTCGTAATCTGACACATTAGCAGAGAAGGAGTTTGACGACCCGACAAAGATATCCTCGGGCAGGTATGTTTCAGTGACCTCAGGCGGGTGGTCAACAACAACTGTGAAAGATTCACGCATGACGTCCCCCGTTCCGAAGGCATCTCGAACGGTGAGCGTCACGGTATACGTCCCTGGTAGTGCATATCCATGCCAAGGAGTTGCACCGTGCTCAAGAGGCGTTGCATCACCGAAATCCCAGGTATATTCGACCAAACCATTCCATTCGGGAGAGGCTTGTTCAAAGGGCACATACTTTCCTTCGAACTGACGGTCACCGTCCCTGGTACCGGACGAGTCAAAGTACAGAAGGTGGCCCGGCGCGGTTACTACTGCACCGTTTTCATCAAAGGTATGAGACCATGAATCAACCACAGTCCCCTCAGGGAAAGCAGTGGACGTCGTGATGATGGATCCGTTGATCCAGCCGTCAAGAATCCTTAATTGGATGACTGGCAAAGGATTGGAAATACGAACGGTCATGGTTCTTGGGAAACTTTCCACGCCTTCTTTGTCGGTGACGATGAGAACAACCGTATGTTCTCCGGGAGTGGTGAACGTATGCGTAACTTGAGGGCGGTCTCCAAAGGTTCCGTCTGAGAAGCTCCAGTTCCAAACTTCAATGTCGGTATGGTCGCCAACCAAGCCGTCCGGGTCTCTGCTATCCAATCCGTCGAAAATGTAGGGTGAGTCAACTTCGCCGTCTTCCTCTCTGAAGTCGATGGCTTCAGATTGCGTCCGTACGTCAAAGTGCGCAAATGGCATTTGATTGAGAACAGTAACGGTGAGAACAGCAGTCACCTGGCTTCCGTCATCATCTGTCACCGTCAGCGTAACGGTCTTGTTACCGGGCGTATCCCAAGCAACGACTGGGTTGGCGTCATTACTGACGACATCGCTGTAATCGTCTGTGCGCAATGGTGTACCGAGTCCCAAACGCACGCCACCATCAAAGGTCCAAGCATGGTTGACAATTTCTCCATCATCGTCTTCGAAGACATCAGGCATCACCAGCGAAGTATAGGTCATGGTCGTCATCATTTCAGAGTAGATTTGAACTGGTAGGCGATTGTTGACGTGAACAAGAATGGTCTTTTGGCCGGCATTATAGCCATCAGAAACCGTAATTGTGAGATTGTAGGTCGTGTTTTCACCGTCAATTTCACCCCACTCATGTTGCTGAGAATAAGCACCGATACCACTGTCCATGGTTCCATCTCCCCAATCCCAACTGAAGTCAAGGAATTCTGTAGGGACGTTATCTATGGTTCGACCCGCAGAGAAAAGAATTCTCTGGTTGGTCAGTAAGGTAATCTCTTGGTCGATCACAACGTTGTTCACTGTGATAATGGGAATAGGGTCAGTTTGGTCCGTGACGTTGATGGCGTGAACTTGAGTTTCAGACCACGAACCACCCTGATCCATCACGCGCAGAGTTGCATTGAAGACACCAACGTCGCTGTAGGAACGAAGTGGGGACTTCAAATTGGAGGAACCGTTGTCGCCAAATGTCCATGCATAAGCGGTGGGGGCGTCCATGTAGGGCAGACTGTTGTTGTCGAGAGAAAGGCCCCATGCATCAAATCCATTTCCAAGGAATTGGATGTTTTCCCACGTCTGTGATTCGTTGAGAGAGACCGTGCCGTTAGCAACAGGCTTCATGTTGTTCAAACTTTGAGGGGAAGTTTGTATCGAATCAACGGGATCACCCAGCATGTCATTCATGACCATGGCGAAGGAATACTGGTCCGTTTTATGAGCGGTGAAGTACACTTGCCCCGGGACGTCAACACCGCCTCCTGCTGAAATACGATCGGTGATAGTATCAACAACATTCCCCGTGCTGTCACGAACTGAAATCTCAACGTCAAGATCCTCAAAGAAGGCATTTGAAAGGACGTTATAGTTGATTTCAATGGTATCGTCAAGGCCATCGCCGTCTCGGTCGCCAAGAACCGTATTGTTCAGAGAAAGGGTCGCTGGCGAGGTAATTCGGGCGGCTTCAATATCCACCGTCCCTGTGGGATACGATGGACCGCATGATGTGTAATCACAGTCTGCTATCGTGCTTGCGTACCACGTGATGACCCATACCTCGTCGGTTAGGTTGCCAAAGCCAGGGACAAGACCTGTGGCAACATTGTTGACGAAGTTGAGGTCTGTGACACTCCACAAGCCGTCCGAAGTGGCCTTGGTTACGATCACTCCGTCAAATTGGCTCACATCTGCCGTGAGTCTGAGGGTAAGCGGAGCAGGTGATGCTGACCCTGGAGTGAATTTGAAGGAACGAATTCCCCAACCTTCAACACTGTTTCCAGTCGAGGACCAGGGGGCCGCCCAATCACTGTTGATTTCCGTTGGCTGAGCTCGGCAAAAAGCACCTGATGTGCAAATTGCGTTGAGATCCAAATTGGGATAACCGTAGATACCTTGATCGGAATCCAAGGTTGCTGCGATACTAAAGTTGGCAAAGATTTCGCCCATGGTTCGCCCCAACAAGCCTACTTGACCTGCTTGTGGCGAAAGTGCGAGATTCTCGACACCCTTCCCTCCAGTTGCTGAATCTTGAACCAGTTGGCGAACTGCAGGTCCGCCGCCCAAGTGTTCTGCGAGGTACATTGTGAACATGTAACCCGCACCATAGTCGGCGATGCGTTGGTTCCACCAACGGACGGATTGTTCAGGAGCAGCAGTCCACGCATTGACGTGCCCTGTGAGAGTTGAGTCTGCCCCGAAGCAGAGGTAAATTGCTACATCTGCGTTGCCTTCATCGATCCACAAATTTTCGTAAGGGTCAAGAGCATTGTGAAGCAGATGTTCAAGTTCGTGAGCGAGGATAGATTTTCCCCATGAAAGAGTAATGTCTGCAAAGTCAACGAAAACGGATTCGCGAGAACTCGCATAGGAAGGTGCGAAGTAACCACCCGTGTTGTAGGCGCCATCGATATCGTAGACGATAATTTGAACTTGGCAGTTGTTGTCAACGTCGGGGGGCGCAAGACCTCTTCCGTCTTGGTAGTCCTTCCCGTAATAGGTCGTCATGGTTGGATAGATGGTTGAATCCCAAGTGCTAGCAAGATTGTTGAGCACTGTCGAAGAGAGGGTACGTCCGCTTTGAACGATGAAGGCAACGCTATTGGTGGTTTTAGCCACATAGGCAGAAATCTGGCCACCAGCAGTTCCGACAGTGAGTGTGTCACCAACAACGTGGGGCGTACATGCACGCCCACTTGCTCGCCCTGAAGTGGAGTCGATCACCATGTCATCGACCCCTGGCCTGCCCGCATCAATCCAAGCCTGACGCATGAATTGGGTAGCCGAAACTACCGGGTATTCTTCATGAATAAACAAGTACTCACTTCCATCACTGGGGTTGAATTCATCGAGGTCGCCGATGGATTCACCACCGGCAACATAAGACGAACTTTGCTCTGAATCATCACCGGTTGAATCGGCCTGAGCCATGGCAACAGGGCCGAGACTCGCAAAGAGCAATATCGAGATGAAGAGAAAGGCTGGACTGGTGCGTAGTTCCGACATATATTTCACCGAGTTGAATCGCTTTACGGATTCCCAATTTAGCGAAACGAAAGGAGGTATTTAAGAGTCCGTGGTGGAGGCGTCATCATGGCTCCTTCTGTGCCACCAAGATGTTGGGGTATGACAGAAGGGTTTACGCTTGCATTTATCCTCATTTTAGCGGCAACAATCGGACCGGTACACGCTGAAAACTCCTTCGATGAACATCAAAACGAGTTATGCAACATTGTCGATGAGTTGCAATTTAGCGGAACAAAGGCCAATCAAACCGTGCAATGGCAGGTCGACATCGGCCCTCGCACGCCAGGTTCTCAGGCATCAGCACTCTTGCGTGCTAACTTTACAGCCGAAGCAGAACGACTCGGCTACATTGTTTCTGAATCCAACCATACGAGCCATGGTATTGAATTCACGAATCTTTTTGCTCGCTGGGTTTCATCGTCTGAAGATGCCGACCAATTGGTCCTATCTGCCCATTATGACTCGCGTAATATCGCAGACCAAGATCGCAATGAAACGAATCGCAGCATGCCTGTACCCGGGGCAAATGATGCGGCCAGCGGAGCTGCTGTCCTCCTCGAATTAGCACGCTTGATTCCATCGATGAACCTCAGCTATGATGTTGTCATTTTCTGGAACGATGCTGAAGATCAAAATAACAACTACACCGAAGGCGCCAAAGCATGGGCTGACAACCTCACACTCGAAGAACAGGAACGAACCAAGGCATTTGTTCTGCTTGACATGGTTGGTGATGCAGACCTACAACTGCACAACATACAACCTGGAAATGACACCCTAAAAGAACGCATTGTAATCATGGGGAGAGACCTCGGAATGGTGGACGGAGTCGAGGATTGCACCGGTCTACCCGGCCAAGATATCTTGCAGTATTCTACAACAGTTGGCGTTCTCGACGACCACGTGCATGCTCATGCGCTCAACATTCCAAGCATTGACCTCATGGATACTGTCTACGGGGAGCCGAAGTTTGGAACCTTCGGATCCTATTGGCACACAATGGAAGACACACCTGACAAAGTAAGCGCTGAATCACTTGCTTATGTGGGGCGTTTGGTTGAACTTGGATTGAGGACAAATGCATTCATCATAGAGGAACCTTCTATTATTTTCGATGAAAATCCAGTGAATGAAAATCAAAACCAATCTTCCCAATCCCAGGCCGATAGCAAGTCAGGTAGCAAGACCCTTGCATACATCGCTATGTTCGCATTCTTATCGGTCATGGCGCTCCTCGTAAATTTTGAACGACCCAGAAAACCTAGGTAAAAAGGCGCGGTTTTTGAGGGAAGGGGTATTATCCGCGCATAGCATCGGAGAACACGGAGGGCAGCCTATGGAAGACGACCGCGAGCGGCGAATGAAAGCCCTGCGTGAGCGCGTCAAAGCGAAAAAAGCAGAGGGCGCTCTCATCAAGCAAGATGAAGAACTGGTTGTTGACCAAGCCGTTTACGAAGAAACCGTCGTTGTTACGGAGCAAGAACCGGAGCAAGATTGGTTCGCTATGGCCGACAGAGACGCGGATCGTTGGCGAAACCTCGCTGCATCGCTCATCATGATTGGGAGTATTTTGGGAATGCTGAGTGGAGCCTTAATTCTCCAAGGTAATCCGACAGAGCTGCTCAACACATCCTTATTTGCGGAACGGTCAGCCGTCGACATTTCAGGCTCTGCGCTTGAAGATGTTGAGGGATACGGCGTTGAAAATGTCACCGTTGAACTCTTGGAAGCATCAAATCGGGCACTTCTTCAGACGACACTGACCGATCAGTATGGATACTTCACAATGAATAATGTCACACAAGAGGTCCATATTATCGTCTTCTCAAAAGAAGGCTATACCACCGTTGAACGGACCTTCACGCCAGATAATGCTGGCCTCGACCCCGTGACGATGAAATCCGGAAACGGCACACGTGAAGAAAATGACAATCAAGCCACATCTGGATTCACCCTTGAAAACGCCGTCGCACTTTCAAGCGCCATCGGATTACTCACCATCATCACTGCCTTTTTTGGGGTTCAATCAGCGGTTGAAATTCGCCGAGGCAAGCGATACCGACGAAGCCAATATTTTGCTGGTATCGCCCTCTTCAGCCGTGGATTAATCCTTATAGGGCCTGCTTTGATCTTGTTCGGTATGGTCGTCAATGTCTTTGCTCGAGACGATTTTGAAGACCGACGAGAGGATTGAGTATGTACCTAATTTCTGTCGAAGGAGGCGACGGTTCGGGAAAAGGTGAAGCTGCCCGAATATTGGGTGAATTACTGAGTGAATTCCCTTTCCCGGAAGTCGTGATGACCCATGAGCCCCGACGCCATAGCGAACTGGGAAAGCTTGCGCTTTCCTCGGTCAAACTTGGAGACAAGACCCCTCTGGAAGAAGCAGGCCTCTTTGCCGCAGACCGTTTGGACCATTCTCACACCATCATCCGGCCACTGCTCGCATCAGGAGCAGTGGTCATCTCTGACCGAAACATCCACTCGTCGCTCATCTACCAGGGTGTTGTGGGAGACTTAGGTCTTGAAAATGTAGCCAAAATGAATGCTGCAGCGATGATTCCCGACCTTGTATTCTGGATTGACTGCGACCCTGCGAAAGCCATGAAGCGCATAAAGTCTGGAACATTGCGGATGACCAGTCAAAAGCAGGAATATTTTGAAACTCAAGAAATTCAAACAACCATACGCAAGGGATTTCATGAACTGTTTGGCGAAGGAAGCACCGTCCCCGCCCCATTCAATCAATGCCACGTGGTTGGCCCCATCATGAACGAAGGTGGCCTTGACGAATTGCGTAAAGACTTGCGAGCCGAACTCCGCCGGTTCTTCAACCGCAAACCGGCACCTCTCAATGTTGACAGGGACGAAGTCGACCGCACCTTACTCAACCGGCTTGTTCATGATGTCAAAAAGCAGCAACGTTTACCGGGTGCACCGCAAGAAAAAACTGCGATTCACGTCGGGTGGTTAGGTGGGAAATCCCCAGCACAATGGATGGAGGATGCAGAAGAGCATTGGCCGCTGGAGTCCGCTCAAGACCATGATGTTCCTACCTCGCCCATGGCCCATTCTTGCTGGTCAATTCTTGGCACACTGTCCCTGATGGTTGGTTCGAGTGAGGTTCCTCGTTTGCATGCCTCTCTTGGCCCCGTCAGAATGGTGACGCAGCGTCATACACAACGATTGATCAAATGGCTTCTCGCTGAACATTGGATCCACAAACAGCAAAATCATGTGCCCTTTGCAGATGCTCAACTGTTCAAACTTCGTGATGAACGATTGGGCTTCTCACGGCTTACCTTGGCCATGTGGCCACTTCGCAACGCTCTCGCCTCCTGGCGAAGAGCAAATCCTGACGCCTCATGGTCCAATGCACTCGAGGCCATCTTTGCTGTTGAAGAAGGAAAAGGACTCTCGTCAACACTGAGAAAAGCAATCCTCGATATCAATCAACGCTTATCCATTCTCACCAGTGGACATGAAGGATGTCCTTTGCCTCAAACAGCAGCAGAATTGATTGTTTGGTGGTCGATGCCTCCGCCGAATCATTCCGATTCTTGAGTTGCCGGGGTGCTGGCCAATACAAACTTGGCATCACCGGGGAGAAGAACTTCTCCAGCCCCAACAAAAGCGTCTGCTCTTGCTGCAAACATACCACACATCAAGATTCCAAGACCAAATCCAAACGGCAAGCCCGTGAGAATACGCTTGAGATTATTCGATTCATAACTGGTCAACAACTGGAGAAAGCCATCAAAAATCAGAGGTAAGCACAGAAGAAGCCCGCATCCAATCCAGAGCAGCGTCCTTCGGTTGTTTTTGTAGGTCGACTGAAGCATGGACTCCGGGAGGACCGAGAGGCAAGTATCACGAACTGTCCAACGGTTCCATCCCCGTTGAGTGAACATGAGCCCACCGAAGAGCATCCCTGCGAAAATTCCCAAATCTCTCGTGCAGACCGGAAGTTGATTGCCGTTTAACTCCCACGAGCGTTCAGACTTTTGGTGACAGTTCAAGTCGCCAAAGGCGTATGCAAAAGCTGCATAGGGGTTCATTTCACTCCAATGATATCCTTCGTTCACAAGATCTCCGTCTTGATTTTGAGTAATGGCTTCGTTCCCAGATGAACCCCAGCCTTCTTCGTCATAGAAATCAAAGGCATTTGCTCGCCCTTCCACATTGGACACTGTCCCTGGCTCTAGAGTTAAGGGTGCTAGGAAAAAAGAAAGGAAAATGAAACCACAAACCCCGAGAATCCAACGGCCAATCTTTTTTTCACGCTCACGGTGGGCAAGGCCATTGCGCTCCATGACCAGCCCAAGCGAAATAAGCGTATCAGTCATTCCCTACCATGAGCAAGTCTTCAATGGTCGGCCAACGTAGCCGCTCCATGGCCGAGCCACTCACCCCGAGGATTGGGTTGTTAACCGGCCTCCAGGCAGGCGCTTTCATCGGCCTCTTCCTTGGATTTTCACTCGCCGTCGTTTCTGCCTTAACCAATCCCGATGCCCTCAAGCGTTTGGTCCAGTTGATGTGCATCACACCCCTCGCTTGCGCCGTTCTCTTGGGTCCACTTCTCGGACTTCGTCGCGCCCCGATGGTCAGCACAGAAGACCCCTTAGGTGAAGTCAGAAAAACCCTCGATGGTTTCAGCGAAGGTCAAGGACGTTGGCGGTCCTTAAGTCACGTGCGAAGCGACGGAAGGACCGTACGTATTGATTTGCACAATTCCAAGCAACCCTTGGCAATTGTAGCAGCCAGCATTGCCATGACCGACCGATTCCCGATACGATACATCGTCGGACGTGGTGAAACAAGAAGCCGTGAGCCGATGCTGCGTGGCCAAGTGTTGGCTTTCATTGAACAGCGTGTTGACTTAAATCGAAGACGCCGAACCTCATCATCCATTGAAGTCCTCCCTGCATCCATTATTGAACACATGGAAGCAACCCATCATATGCATCGCCGCCTCTTCTACCTTTTACCCATCATCCTGTTCTTCGCATGGCTAGAGATGCGCTGATGGCCGCGCAAGAGGCTATGAGGGAGGGCTACCTGCCTCATCCATGGCCAACGATATCGGGCGTGCAATGGCCCGATTAAAGCATCGAGATGTACGTACTCGAAGACGAGCCGTTCGTACGCTTTTTGAGCAAGACGACCCACAATCACTCGAAGCCTTTGAGTTTCTTCTGGATGATGAAGACCCATGGTTCGTTTCAAAGGCACTCGAAGCGTATCGTATGTGGAGTCAAACTCAGGGAGCAGACTCCGTTAAAACGCTGCTCAACCATGCTTCTATTGATGTGAGAAGAGTTGGTGCAAACCTCTTGGCCTCTCATGGCGAAGATGGGGCTGCTATCGCTCTTTCCTGTCTCGATGACCCTGATGGAGTGGTCCAAAAGAAGGCTGCACAAGCCCTTCTCCTTCATCCGTCTGAACAAGGACTTGAGGCTTTACTCAATCATCAACATGAAAGCATCATCTGTATCGGGATGCGCCATCCCAAGCTCGTGCTTGCTCAAGTTAAACAAGGGCTAACCCATGATTCAAAAATGGTTAGAACTGCTGCACTATCGGCGGTCTTCGAGCATCATTTCCCCATCGATTTTGAATTGTTGAAGACATTTTTTGATGAAGACATTGAAACAGTGAACATTGTCATTTGGATGGCGCAGGAACGACCTGAACAATTGGATGCCTTCACGCAACAAATCAAACCTCACCATGTACGAGAACTCGCGATTTACCTGCGCAAGAATGTACAAGATTCCAACCACACCTTGGTTACTTCACTCGTGGAAGCGGGTGTACTCTCTCCAGTCGCCCGATGGTTGCTGATTCAAGGTTCAGATGAAGATGAATTACGATGGACGATGATTCAAGATGAACGTCTTGATGTGATTGAACGCTCAAAGTTACTCGAACGACTGATTGGAAGAGCGGGTGAATCCGACGTCCAGGCACAAGTTGAGGCTTTCATGGAATCAAGCCCCCATCCATTGCTTCTGGTAGCGTGCGAGAACCTATCAACCGCCGCAACTGAACTTCGCTCATGAGCAGCAAGCATTCGGGCCTCATCTTCACCGCAGATGCAACAAATGGACAGAATCATCATTTGGCCACAGGCCTGCACATTGAGGGGCCGTTCACCTCCACGCGTCTCATTCTTCGATTTCCTCGATGGGTGCCCGGGTCATATTTCCTAAGGGAACCGATTCAACATATGTTTGATTTTGAGGCCGTAGATCAAAATGAAAAACAACTTACGTGGAAACGAATTGATGTCGATGGTATTGCAGTCAATGTACCAAAATCCGTGACGTCCTTGCATGTAAAATACACCCTTTTCGCCAAGGAATTATCCGTTCGTTCCAATCACTTAGACCCTACACATCTTCACCTGATGCCTCCATTCACGTGGTTTCTTCCGGAGCGAGGGATTGACCTCAAACGGTTGAATCAAACCCACGGCGTCGAGATTACTGCCCCTGAGACTTGGACGCCAGCAACGCAATTGGATGCTGTTGAAAACATCGCAAAAGGTGAGGCACGGCTTTGGAAGTTCACAACACCTAACCGGGATCATTTGCTTGACAGCATCATTGAGGTGAACCCTAACGATGCAATTCGGTATGTAGTGGATGGAAGAGTTCACCAGTTGAAATGGTGGGACAGTGGCGGACATCAACCCCATCCAAAGCGACTGCAGGCCTTCGTAGAGGACACCGAACGAATCGTCAAGGAGCATTTTGCCTTATTCGGGGCACCGGACTGGCCCGATTATACCACCGTACTTCACCTCACAGAGAAAGCACGAGGTGGTCTGGAGCATATGAATTCACAAACTTCAATGATGCCACGGCAATGCCTTTTCCCTCACCATGAAGACGAATACAGGGACCTTGTGAGCCTCTTCTCACACGAATACCTCCATCAATGGAACGTCAAACGATTACGACCCAAGAATTTTATCGACTATGATCTGCAAAAAGAGACCCATACTGATTTACTTTGGTGGTTCGAAGGAGGCACATCATGGCTGGGTGACATGCTCTGCGTGCGTTCGGGAGCATGGAGCGAGGAAGATTGGCGTAAGGACTTCGCCCGCAAAATGAAGCGTCACATGCAGAGCAACGGCATGACCAGAGAATCCCTCGCAGAGTCAAGTCATGATGCGTGGATACACCTCTATAGAAGCGGACCTTACTCTCGTGAGAGCCAAATATCCTACTATCTTGAAGGGGAATTGGCCCTCATGTGCCTCGACGTGGAATTACGTCGACGAAGTAAAGGCGAATTTGGGGCTTGCAACCTCATCGCAGAAGTGTGTCGGCGCTTCTCCTTAGGAAGTGATTCAGCCGAAGGCGTTGGCGTGGATTATACCACGATTCGAGAGACGCTCAAAGAGGCCCCTGGAGGTAGTTCAATGGGCCCCTATCTCGACCGACTGGTCAAGCATCGCCATGCCCCAAATATCCTTCACGCCCTGAAGTATTTCCGCCTACAATTGGCTCCCGATGGGAAGGATTCCGAGGAAAAGGCATGGCTGGGAATCAACACACGGGAACAAAACGGTAGCGTCCAAATCACTACGTACCACTCGGATTCACCCTTGCGCCAGCTCACTCAAGTCGGCGACGAAATACTTGCAATCGATAGCGTGAGAGTCCGGTCCACGTCACATTTGCAAAACTTACTGAAAGGAAGAATCGGCGATTCAGTGACTCTTGAAATGACCCATGAGGGCATCTTGCGCGAGATAACCCTCGAATTACCACCCTCACCTCGCCATGGAGTGATGCTCAAAGGCAAAGGCAATGCCCGCTGGGCGGAGTGGATTATGAGCCGTCAAACGATGGAAGAGTGAGTAATTCCTCAAGAGAAATGAAGATTGGGGGCGTATCATCTGCCATTGTATGGCGGCTGGTCTTTGGTGGAAATAATTCATCTGAGAGACTCATCTCAATCACATCTTCTTTGGTCAAACGGTCACGCCCGCACCCTGGCCACACGTCAACAACAATTGAGTCGTTGGCCATGTAGTCAACACAAATTGCTGGTACACGTTGGAGATCAAGGAGTTGAGCGATTGAAAAGCGGTGATGGCCATCTAAGATGGCTCCAGTTCGCTGGTCTACGATGAGAGGTTTGGTATAACCTCCCCAACGGCGGGTCATGTCCAGCAATTTATCGCGATTGCGCGATTTGACTTCTTCGTGAGGCTTGAGCCAAGAAACAGGGACGAGTTCGACATCCTCTTCAGACCATTCCATAGAGGGGCCGCAGTAGTATTGTGCCATAATGCTTTTTCAACCAAAGCGAAACATGTCAACAAGAGGAGAGCGTATGGAGTTACCCAAACCGTTACGCTTGGCCAAGGAAGCTGACCTGGTTGGTGAGCCCTGTCCGCCAAACCTTTTGCGCTGGCTGGCTACCATTCCTTCGAGAGTCATTGAAATCCTTGACCTTCTCGCTGAACACAATCATGGTGCTTGGTTGGTGGGTGGTTGCGTGCGTGACGCATGGTTTGGTGACGATGTCGGTGACATCGATATCTGCAGCACCTGCCCTCCCGAAGAGATGATGAGATTGTTTGGCAGTGATGCTATTCCCACAGGAGTTGATTTTGGAACCGTGACCATCAAAGGCGATGGTGAACATTTCGAAGTCACCACACTTCGTAGCGAATCACAATATCGCGATGGGCGACGTCCTGAGCGAGTCGATTGGGGCACCTCTCTCAAGGAAGACCTCTCACGACGGGATTTCACCATCAATAGCATGGCGGTTGATGTCGCTCGCGGATTGCTCTATGACCCCTACGATGGAAAGGCGGATATGGAAGCAAGCACCATACGTGCTGTTGGTAATGCGAAACTCCGATGTGAAGAAGACGCTTTGAGAATTCTGCGTGCGTATCGATTCCTTGAGCGCGGCACGGGTCAACGTTGGAACATGACCGCTGCTCTTGAAGAGGCAATTCGCCTTCACCGTAAGCGATTGGATATGGTTGCAGTTGAACGCCGTTGGAATGAAGTCAGAAAAATATTGTTGGGGGCTGGAGCCGGTGGGATTCTTCACAAAATGATGGTTGATGGCGTATTGAAGTACATTTTTCCACATTGTCACTTCATCAGCCCGTTCATTTTTGATGCCCTGGACCATCAGGAATTGAAGGATTTAACAGTTCCCCAGCGGCTTTCGCTCCTTCTGGTTGAATACAAAACAAAAGAAGTATTTGAAGCGCTTAAATTTTTGAAAACTTCAAGGGATCTCATTCAGAACACAAGCCGTTTCCATGAGAGGTTGTCACACCTCCCCAACACGATGACTGGTGAATTAAGGGTGTTCCGATATTGCCTCGAAAACGATGCATTAGCACACTTGGCCGTACGCAAGCTGTTGTCCAATACGGAGGTCACCATCCATGGATTACCCCAAGCGAAGAATGATGACATCGACAATCTCATTGAGATGTGGAACACTCTGCAGGCTCCAAAGGCACCACCGCAATGCTTGGTAGACGGACACTGGATCATGGCCCGAAGTGGAGTCAGTCAGGGTATTCGCCTGGGCAGGTTGAAGGATTGGCTTCACCGAATTCAAATCGAAAAAGACATTGATGAAAGGTCAAAACTTGAACATGAATTATCCCTTCTCCCCTTTAGCCATGGTGACCATGAGCACTGGCCAAAGTTGGAATTCCCATGAATCAATGACGGCATCAAATTGATGTGAGCGTTGGTCCTGCACCTACCATGAGCGGAACCATCATACTCCCTGAACAGGAAGTCTTTAACGCACGCGTCAGTGCAATTCAGTCGCGGATCACGGCCATCAGTGGACAAAATAGAATGGCCAAACTTCTCAACGACAATTTCCGTAATTGGCTAGCAAGTTCATCCATGTCACCGCTCAATCTCACGTTGGAGTTGGATAAAGACAGTAATGGCCTGATTTCAGGAGAGGAGTTTGCGGGGTTGCTCGGTAAAATGACCGGTGAACGCCCACCAGATTGGGTCATTGAATTGGTGTTTTCTTTCGTAGAGGCGAAGCCCGAAACGGGGATTCCTCTCGCAGACTGGATGGCATTCATGGCGGCAAATGGATTGGAAGTACCCGAGGAATTGTTCAGGAAAAAGGTAGAAATTACTGGAACCATCCGCACTACTGCGGAAGAATTCGATGTCGAGGATAAGATTTCTGTGACCGTTGAGTTTTCCGACAGGGTCGAAGGATACTCCATCAAGGCCACAGAAACTGAAAGCGGCCAAGTTGAAGAATTCTTTACTCCCGTGACAGATATGACCTCGCCTACGGCAGATCAATTCACTCTTGACCCTGATGAAGTAGGGCGCTATCAAGTCGAACTCATCCATCTTGGTGCTCGCCTTGACATGGTGAACATGAACATCGTTCAACCGGTTGAAGAGGAAATTGAGGTCGAAGAACCAGAGCCATCTCATTCTACGGAAGAGCCTCAGGAAGATGTGGTGGTGGTGGACGAAGGACTGGCAGGATTCATCACCCATCTGGAAAGCACGAAGCTCAAGAGCGAGGCCCGTGCTATCATCAACAAAAGTTCCGCCTACAAAATTGACGGGATGATCAAATCCACTGCGACGACGCTCTTGGGTGATGGAGCACACAGAAATGGAACGACTCTTGCTTGTGAAATCGGAGAGGGATTTGTTTTGGAAATCATGATGAAAAACGGAGAGCGAGCGTTTGAAGCCGGACAGTTGACTTCGATTCAAGCAATGCCGCATGATTGGTCTGTGGCAACTCGCAGATTGACGTGTAAGGAACTCTAGAAAAGTTACTTGAGCGCTCGAGCGATAACGATGCGCTGAACTTCTTGGGTACCTTCATAGATTTGCGTAATCTTAGCATCTCTAAAGAAACGCTCTACGGGGAATTCCTTCGTGTAGCCATATCCCCCAAGCACTTGGATGGCGCGCTCAGAAACCCACATCGCCGTATCTCCAGCGAATAATTTGGCCATGCTCGCTTCACGCGAGTGCCGTGGACCATCGGCGTGGTAGTGCTGTTCCTTTGTCCATGCCGCCTTGTAGACCATCAATCGGGCCGCATCAATCTGTGTGGCCATGTCGGCGAGGTAGGCCATGATCATTTGGTGGTGGGCGATTGGCTTACCGAAAGCCTCGCGCTCATGAGCATATTTCAAAGCAGATTCATAGGCACCTTGGGCAATACCCAATGCCTGTGCTGCAATACCAATTCGACTGTTATCAAGAGCATTCATGGCAATGGGGAAACCGTTGCCCACACCTTTGATGACATTTTCAACGGGCACTTTGCAATCTTTGAGAATGAGCGTGCAGGTATCGGATGAGCGAATGCCGAGTTTGTCCTCTTTCTTCCCTACAGAATAGCCTTCAAACGCTGCGTCGACGATAAATGCGGTTGTGCCACCATGCTTCTTGACTCCGTAATCGGGGTGGTCAACATCTTTGGCAAAGAGGACGAGAAGTTGGGCTTGAGCTCCGTTGGTGACCCACATCTTTTCCCCGTTGAGAATGTAGTGCGTTCCATCTTCGGAGAGTTTGGCTTTGCAGGACATGGCTGCAGCATCAGTGCCAGCGCCTGCTTCTGAAAGTGAGTATGCCCCTACTTCCCCTGCTGCAAGTCTTGGGAGGTATGTTTTCTTTTGATGTTCGTCTCCGTGAAGGGCGATTGTCATTGAGCACAAGCCCACGTGAACACAAAACATTACGGCAAAAGAGGGGTCGACGCGTGCAAGTTCTTCGATGATGATGGCTTCGGAGATATCGTCAATCGGAGATCCCCCGTATGCTTCTGGAATCGTAATACCATGGAGGCCGTATTCAAGGAAACTTTGCCATTCTTCGCTTGGCGGGATTTGGTTTTGGTCTCGATGTTCAACCGTTGGAGCGAGAACTGTTTCTGCGAAGTCGCGAACCATCTCTCGAATCATTTCTTGTTCGTCGGTTTCACCAAAATTCACTCGCTCACCATTCCTTCCCACATAGCCGAGTTTCTTAACCCGTTTGTTTGATTTGTGAAACACGCCATTCCTCAAGTTCATATACCACGTGAGAAAGGCGCGAGTAGGAGAGATGATGATGGACGACGAAATCATTGAATTCGTTATAGCTCAAGACCGTAAGTATTCTATGGAACATTTGTGGTTTCAACAGAAAGAACAGCGGCTCATGATTGGGGTTAGTGAATTTTTAAGAGTCGAAATTGGCGACATTCTTCGTGTTATTTTGCCCCAGGCTGACACCGAAGTTGACGAAGGCGGTAGCTTGTTCTCGTTGTGGACTGCTGACGAAAAAATTGCACTAACATCTCCATTTTCAGGCGTTATCTCGGATGTCAACGGTGAAGTTGAAATTAATCCTGACTTGGTCAACGACTCTGCCTACAACGACGGATGGGTCATTCTCCTTGCACCTCATGAGTTGGAGATGAACCCCGATGACAAGCAATTCCTCGAAAATCTTCTCGATCACAACGAGTATGTGGAATATCTTGCCGAACTTTGATTTTATCAATTACTCTTGCTCGGCCACGACACTTGCCAATGGTCCGAGCGTAGCCTCAAAGCCAACGCTGATGTATCTTTGAGGAGGCTTCAATGCATCCTCAAGGCTGATTAACAACGACTTTTTCCTTAGGGTATGACCGAAGCGATGAAGGAACTGCGTAAGAGCCTCGAGGCAGCGCCTGTTATTTGGAAAGGTGATTATCCTTACTTCATTCATCCCGTTACCGATGGTGTGCCGAGGATGAACCCAGATGTGCTTCATGCAATCACTGAATTGGTATCACAACGAGTCGACTGGTCCGAAGTTGACTTGCTCCTTGGCATTGAGGCCATGGGGCTTCCTCTGACCGCGCCCTTGAGCATGGCGACCAGAATTCCGCTCGTCATTGCGCGAAAGCGCGAATATGGTCTCGAGGGAGAAGTGAAAATTGACCAATCTACCGGCTACTCCAAGGGGGCCATGTATCTCAACAACATCAAGGAAGGAGAGAGAATTGCCATTCTTGACGATGTGCTTTCAACAGGTGGAACGCTTGAAGCGGTAATTGAAGGCGTCCGGCGAGCAAAGGCAGAAGTCACCGAAGTCATTGCCGTTGTGGAAAAAGGACCAGGCTTGAAGCGGCTGCAATTAATATACCCCGAAATTCGCATTCAGTCCCTCGTTCGTTTAGAGATGGACGGCGATAAAGTCGTTCTTCTGGATGATTGATGCTCCAACGGTTGCATTCATGAGGGAGTGGCGTCGCCCCTGTCATGGGGAAGCATATGGATTTGAACCGCCACGACTTCGAACTCGACGAGTTGATGGAGCGTATACGAGCGAATGATAACCGCCTTATTGCGCTTCAAGTTCCAGAAGGACTGAAGATGCAAGCCTTGGAAATGATGGACACGATTGAGACCGAGACCAGTGCTCAAGTAGTCCTTGCGGCTGACCCTTGCTACGGTGCTTGCGATCTTGTCCACGATAAAATGCAACTCATGGGCGTTGAGATGGTTGCTCACATGGGCCACTCTCAAATGAACATCGATTCTGGAATGCCAACTCAATTCATCAACGTCACCTACAACGGAGACCCTGAACTTCAACCGGTCATCCCCTGGCTTGAACAGCATCGAGCCATGGCCCAACAACGCCTTTCACAACAACACAGCCCTGACTCAACCATGACAGAAGAAGAGGCACAGGAACGCTTCATGGATGCTGTAGGCCGTATGGCTCCGTTGACCGATACCAAGCTTGGCTTGGTTGGTTCCATCCAACATCTCCACCTGCTTCCCGAATTCCACGACCGTTTGGAAAAGGCTGGCTATGATGTCACTATCCCGATTGGAGGCGCTCGCCTTTCATTCCCCGGTCAAGTCCTCGGCTGCAATTACTCTGGCGACGACCCGAGCATCGGCCACTATCTCTTCCTCGGCAGCGGTGATTTCCATCCGATTGGACTCGTCCTCCACACAGGCAAGCCCTTGGCCATGCTGGACCCTTACACAGGAGACGCTGAAGAGATGTCACTCGAACGCATCGAGCGTATCTTACGCCAACGCTTCGGCCTCATCATGAGCGTTCAAGATGCGAATTCATTCGGCATCCTTATCGGCGAAAAGCCCGGTCAAATGCGTAGAACGCTGGCGTTGCGGATGAAGCGAATGTTGGCTCAACACGGTAAGAAAGGATATTTGTTGGCACTCGAACACGTTGGACCTGAACTCATTGACTTCTATCCCGTGGATGCCTTCGTGAACACCGCTTGCCCGCGTATTGCGATTGATGACGCAGTCAGGTATCGTAAACCTCTGATCACGCCCTTTGAACTTGAGGTCGCTTTGGGCGAGAAAAAATGGGAATTGGGCTATCAATTCGATGAAATCCCGTGACTTGGTCTTGATTGAACTTCACAAATCAGACCTTTGAACGTTCATGTGAACCACATCTTTTAGAACGGTTGACATCAGCATTCTCATGATATGGCATCCTATCTTGACCGCATTGGAGCGGGGTTCATCATTGCTCATCCAGAATTTTTGGATTACGACCACGTCCCTGAGGAATTGGTGGGTCGTGAGCAAGTTCAATCCGAACTGGCTTCAAAATTCTCTGCTTTAGCGTCCCCCCAGGGCGCTGCCAGAGCCGTCATTACCGGACCTGTGGGGAGTGGAAAAACCGTTCTTGCCAAAACATTCTGTCGTGACCTTCAGCGCCATCTGTCGGGAAAACGCGAACTCAAAGTAGCCCACATCAATTGCCGTAATGCATCAACAAGCATGCGTGTCGCCCAACGCATACTGCACCAATTTGACCCCGGCCACCCAGATCGTGGGCTTTCCATGGGTGAGTTGCTTCTCAGCCTGAGGAAAATGCTGCGAAGAACATCAACGCACCTGGTCATCGTTCTCGACGAAGTGGACCACATGTTACGGCGGTCTGGAGATGAATTGCTCTATCAATTACTTCGCATCGATGAGGACCAAGAAGGAACCGGGAGCGTTTCCATCATCCTCATCAGCCAAGAACAAGTCCTTGACGTCCTCGAAACTGCAGTACTCTCAAAATTTGGCCAATCCAACCATCTCCGAATTCCATCCTACGATGTCAACGGGCTTGAGGCCATTATACGCCAACGAGCGGAACTCGCCCTCGTGCCGGGCACATGGACCGATGCCATACTCCGGCTCCTGGCCGAAAAAGCCGGGCCAAGTGGTGACGCGCGACAGGGCATTGAATTCCTCGCCAGCGCTGCAGAGCGCTCTGAATTCCGACAAGACGGCCACAGCCTAAGAGAGATCAGCATCGATGATATCAACGCCCTGAACGACGTGCTCGCTACAGACACGCATTCAAAATTAGAGGTCGTAGACGATTTATCCCCTCACGAAATGCTGGCGCTCTTGGCGATGTGTCGAAGACTCAAGACGGAAGAGACCATGACGATGGGAGACGTAGAGAAACTCTACACCGTGGTCTGCGAGGAATATGAGCAGCGACCGAAGAGCCACACAACGCTATGGAAATACATCAAAGCAATCGAAGTGCAAGGTGTGATTGAATCACGCGTGGCGACCGTCCCTGGAGGCCGTGGCCGTACAACGCACATGAGCATGCCACATTTCCTCCCAGCAGACCTTGCAAGTCGTCTTGAATTGCTTCTTCCAAAGCGATTACGCCGCTGAATAAGACACCGAAGCAGACGATGGGGCTAAATACGGGTCGTGAGTCGGAGAAATCCCGAGAGGTGCTACTATGGCTGGTAACGATGCTGAATTTATTGCAGTGGTCAATGATACGGACCCGAAGAACGGCGGAAAATCCTACGCTTTGAAAATCACAGGAAACAACCATGCTCAAATTTTGGGCAAGCGCATCGGCGATGTTGTTGACGGTATCTTCGTTGGCGAGGGAGACAAGACGCTCTCTGGATACAAATTGGAGATTACTGGTGGATCTGATAAAACTGGAACCCCACTTCGACGAGACCTTGATGGTGGCTCACGCCAATCCATTCTCGTCACCCAATCAACGGGTTACAAGGGTCAAGTGGTCGTCCACAAGAAAAAGGGCGGCGACAAGAAGCGATTCCGCTACAAGCCAGACGGTCTTCGTCGACGACGAAACTTCCGTGGTAACACCATTACTCAAGACACCCGACAAATCAACCTGAAAGTTGTTGAGTCCGGGAAGAAAACCCTCAATGCCATCCTCGCTGCAGAAGCTGAGGAAGCATCGGAGTGAACTCGAGAGGGCTTTCGTAGACAATGAGGAGTGGGGAGCATGGCACGAGAGCTTCCCGCACAACCCGAGGTCAACATCGGCCTTGTGGGTCACGTTGACCACGGTAAAACCACACTTACTCAAGCGCTTTCGGGTGTTTGGACCGATACGCATTCTGAAGAACGCAAGCGCGGAATCTCAATCAAACTCGGCTATGCTGACACGGCCTTCTACAAGGACGATAAGGACCAATACTACGCTACAGGAAAGAGACCCGACGGAAGCGAAGACGTCCCCAAAGAACTGCAACGGGTCGTTTCATTCGTTGACGCTCCCGGCCACGAGACCTTGATGGCTATTATGATCACAGGGGCTTCAATCATGGACGGAGCCATGCTGATGGTTGCTGCCAACGAAACATGCCCTCAACCTCAAACACGTGAACACTTGATGGCGTTGGAAATGGCCAACATCGAGAACATCGTCATCGTTCAAAACAAAATTGACCTCGTTTCCCGTGAGCGGGCCCTTGAGTCCCACAAAGAAATCAAAGAATTCCTCAAGGGAACAATTGCTGAAAAGGCCCCAATTATTCCAGTATCGGCCCACCATGACGTCAATCTCGACATCTTGATTCAAGCCATAGAGGCAACCATTCCCACTCCCGACCGCTCTAAAGACAAGCGTTCAATTATGCACGTAGCCCGTTCATTTGACATCAACCGACCCGGCACTCGCCCTGCCAAGTTGAAGGGAGGCGTCATCGGTGGCAGTATCGTCGAAGGCGAATTCAAAGAAGGTGACGAAGTGATCATTGGGCCTGGTCGAAAAATCGAGAAAGGAAATAAATCAACGTGGGAGCCAATTCATGCCGTTGTCAGCAGCATGCAAGGAGGCGGGCGTAATCTCGATGCCATGCATGCAGGGGGCTTGTGTGGTATGGCAACCTTCCTTGACCCGTCCATCACCACCTCCGACAATCTTTCGGGACAAGTCGTTGCTCGCAAAGGACAGCTTCCTGAAATCCACTCATCTGTAAGCGTCAGTGTCAATTTGATGTCACACATGGTTTCTGGTGACGGAGAAGCACCTGAGAAAATACAACCGCTGCGCAATAACGAGATGCTCATGCTCAACGTTGCTACGGCAACTTCTGTTGGTGTTACCCGAAGCGCAGAGAAAAACCGCACCAATTTGGACCTACGATTACCAATCTGTGCCGATAAGGGACAGCGCATCTCACTCTCACGACGCATCGGTTCACGCTGGCGACTTATCGGCTACGGAACGATTGAGTGAGGCTAGAGACATGCAACCCGTTCTCATTGATGCATGTGGATGGGCTGCATGCATTGATGCTCAATTGAACATCCAACACGAGATGGAATCCTTGCTTGGGCCCTGCGAGTGGCTTCTGATTCCGAAGGTGCTTGAGGAACTTGTGGAACTGGAGCGTCAACGCCCTGCGGGAAAGGGGTTACTCCTCGACCTCTTGCAATCAAAATCAACGTTGGTGGGAACGGAACACATCGGGCATACTGACGATCTCCTCTTGGAATTCGCTCAACATTACCAAGCCGCTACCCTCACGGTTGATACCGAACTTAAGCGACGGCTTTTCGAGGCCAACCTTCGTGTCATCGAAGTCAAGCAAAGCAAGTATCTTCACCTTGTTGACTTGCTATAGAAGCGTCAAGGAAGCGTGAAGAGGACGTCGTCCCCATGACCGTCAAGCCATCCAATTTTAACGCCAGCATCAATCCATGCATGGGCATAATTGATGGCTCCAAAGGCGCGAACAAGGTCTCCCTGCGCAGCGAAGTGCTGAGCGTCGGAGGCATAATCGTCGGCCATCCTGAGCATGATGGCCAATTTTTGACCCTCATCTGATGAAGAGGGCACCAGTGATGTTGCCTTGTTGCGTGCCCGCTTGGTGATATCGAGGTACTTTTCTACGCGTTCAAGAGTAATGTGGTCCAATGATTCGCTCATTCACCCCCCTCCTTTTGTCGCGTAAGGAGGCGGCGAGCATCTTCACTTCTTCCAAGTGCCTCATACAATTCGATGGCGAGCGATAATTTCCCGAGATCCTCGGCTTCTTGAGCACGAAGGAACATTTGACGACGCTCTTCCCAATTTCTTGCCATAGCCGCTTCTGCAACGGCTTTGTATCGGCCTTCACGTTCTGCCTCTGCAAGATGAGGGGCAGTCCAACGACGAACCAGCCCGTCACGAGTTCCTGTTGCCATGGCGTCAGGCGTGCACAGTACCAGCAGATCACCGAGATTCATGCTTTGAGTGAGTGGGATTTCAGAGACTTCACCAGAATCAACTGTGCTCAATGGATGAAGATGTCCTTCTATCCCCAACACCCACCAACCGTCACCTGTTCGAACGGCGTCCATCGGTTCAAGTGAGGTGGCTTCCAAGCGTTCGAGGTGGTCCCACCCAAAGGGATGAGGCACACCTTCCCACAGACCTCCATCGCCGCTCTGGAGGAGCAAGCGTCCGTCTTTGAGTTGAGAACACCAACTCCACGCGCGGTCTTCCAACTTTCGCTTTTTGTCATCTCCAGTGATTCTGCCACACCAAAGGACTCCATCTGTATCTTGCCAAAGCAGGTGTTCCCGGTCGAGCCAGCCAACCAAACGACGAATCGGTCCAGTCTCAACGCGACGAATACCTCGTCCTTCTTGAGAAAAGAGATGCAATTGCCCGCGGCGACCAGCAAGAATCCATCCCCCTCCGGGGCGATGAGCAAGGTCACTAAAACCACCCGGTGCACTCCGCCCTTCGTGGACCATAGCGCCTGTTGAGCTGTTCATCAGATAGAAACCATGAGCGGCAAGCAGTCCGATCGTCCCTCCAGAGGCAGCAGCTGCATGGACCTTGAAAGGTACATCGACACGCCAGCGAATCTTTCCATCCGATTCCAGGAGTGTCAAGTTCAATCCTGCACTTACTAGAACGCCGCCTTCAGCAGCTGCCATCGCAGCAATTCTGGCGTCAGCCTGCCATGACCAAGCAACATTCCATGGCATTAGACTCCACCTCCATTGAGGCCGCCCCAGGCAATTAATTGGGCTCGTGCTGATTGAGTAAGTTGATAGTTGCGTGAGCGACCAACCTGCCGCGCCTGTAAGATTCCGTGTTTGAGGAGGCGATTGCTAATTTGAGAGAGGCGGGCTCTTTTGACCCCGAGATGGTTGAGCATTTCACCATCGGAAGGAGAAAATGGTCGGGAATGTGCCACGCTAACAACATAAGCATCCCTCATGTTCAAAGAACTCAACTGATTTTTATTCAAAGGATAGGCTTCCTTAGAGCCCATGGATATCTTTTGACGCGATTTGAAGAATTCCATGATTGAGGAATTCAGGCTTGTCCCATTGAAGCCTCCTGTTTGTTCTAGATTGGAGGCGATATGAGCAAGGAGATGGAACAGGTCTTTTTCGGCGCCAATTTGTTCTAGAGTGTCATTAGTAGATGGCCTTAGGGCGGGTTCTGCTTCTGGTTCATCATCTTCAAACATTGGTTCAGGAATAAATTCGACCTCATCAACAAGCCCAATCTCGTCGTGGATCAATTCTGCACCGTTAACATCCTCGATTTCATCCTCGGGCAGTTCTGGAGTTTCGATGGCCACCCAATACTGGTTCCCTTTTTCACTGACGACCGAATGTTGTACGTTTTCTTCAAAATCAGGGTTTTCTTCTTCCTCTGTTATTTTCTTCTGATTTGCTTTATTTCGTCGGGCTAATCCCCCAAATGGCCCTTTTGGAATGGGCGCTCCGCCCCCATTCTCTGGGGCAGAAGCGTCGATGATAGGGGTCGTGAATGGCGTGGATTGCAAAGGCTCATCAGATTCCTTTGCCTGAGCCAATCCGCCCATATCTAAGTCAAAAAGGGAGGCGAATACGCTTGAATCTTCTTCAATCGCTTGGCCTCGTTCGGTCCACGGCAGCGATGCGTCAATAATATCGGTGTTGAATGCAGGAGGGTTTTCATTCCCCGCATCTGAACTGGGACTCAGTACATCCTCGGGGCTTGTGGGCGAATCGGCAAGTTCAATTTTTTCGCCATCGGTTTGCATCAATTGGTCCAGAGTGCTGGGCCCGTCACGAGGGAGTAATTTTGCTGATGTGTCTACTTCCGAATGAAGAAGGCCAGCCCCCTCATCCATACGAAGAGCGTCAACTACGTTACGTAATGCAGTGATGATGGCCGCAGGGTATCCATCGCCTAATTCGAGCAGTTCGGTAGCGTCTCGGAGGGTGAAATCACTCTCATTGACGCCTAGAGAGCGTAGACGTTGCTCGACAAGGGATACAACATCAGATGGTGTGAAAGGATGCAATGGCAATCGCTCGTAGGTGTCGACTACGCCTTGAGGGAGTTGATGGCGTTCCCGAGCATCGCATACCAAGATGACAATCGCTTTGAGGCGCTCAATGCTTGATTGTGCATCACGAAGAGCGACTTTGAGGATTGATAGGTCACTTGCAGGCACATCGATAACGATCATGGGGAGTTTGCTGCTGAAACCATACATCTCAGCGACCAATTGATTCACAAGTTCAACACGCCCAGACGGGGCCTCGACCCCCAATAACTGCTTGTAAATCATGTCCAAGAGGGCTTTTGCAGGGTTGATGGCCGGAAGATGCTCGATGGACGCATACGCACCTGCATAGGGCTTCAGGCAGCGGACCAGCGAGGTGCGGCCCGACCCGAGTGGCCCCGTGAGCATGATGCGTCGTGCAGAGCCAAGTCTCAGGTAATTTTTGAGGCGGTTGAAGACTTCATCACGGCCGACCATCTTTCCAAGTTCCCCTGGCTCCAAGGGACGAATGGAAAATGGATTCTCATTGAGAAGAGGGAGGCCGTAAGCGTAGCTTTGCTTAACCATGGCCGAGCAACTGAACCCTAGTATATCATCTTTGAGCAGATGTGGGGGGTGCGCAAAGGCGTTAACTTATGTTAATCAATTAGCCAAGCGTCGATGCACCCTTGGATTAACAGATGATTAACGCATTATTAACGCGTTAGTAAAAGCGTTAGAAGCGTTAATTCGGCACCTTTGAATTGAGATGAGGCAGGCGATTGATTCAAGGAACGGTTCGGCCACCCATGGCATGAGGAATCACCTATGCCAGTTGACAACAGCCGATTCAAGGGATTCTACAATCACACCGTTGAAGAGCGCCGAGACCTGATTGCCCAAGCCGCTGGTTTGGATGCAGAACATGTTGACGCTCTTGCAGCACATGGTGAATTGGATGAAGCCGCAGCAAGCCGCATGATTGAGAACGTCATTGGAACGATGTCCCTACCCGTGGGAGTGGCAACCAATTTTGTCATCGACGGCACCCATTACGTCATCCCCTTTTGCCTCGAAGAGTCCAGCGTGGTGGCTGCGGCATCAAATATGGCAAAACGATGCCTAGCAAAGGGTGGATTCCGCACGAAAAATGACGATCCCGTGATGATCGGCCAGATACAAATGCTCGATATCGACAACATATCCGAAGCAACGAGCGCAATTTTAGACGCAAAAGAGGACCTGATAGAATTTTGTAATGACATACCTTCCCGCATGATTTCCCTTGGAGGAGGATGCAAGGACATACAAATTCGAGAATTATCAACAACACTTGGCCCTATGATGATCGTTCACCTGCTGGTGGATTGTCGCGATGCCATGGGCGCCAATGCAGTGAATACGATGGCTGAACGTGTTGCACCGCGAATTGAGCGATTGACCGGGGGGCGTGCACACCTGCGAATCCTCTCAAATCTCGCAAGCCACCGGCTGGCGCGAGTTGAAGCCACATTTACACCTGAAGAGATGGCCTCGGACGGCGAACGTGCAAGTGGCCTAGCGGTGATCAAAGGCATCCTTGAAGCACAGGCTTTTGCCGTCAGCGACCCGTACAGAGCGGCGACACATAACAAAGGCATCATGAATGCAATCAGCAGCATTGCCCTGGCATGTGGACAAGACTGGCGGGCAATTGAGGCTGGCTGCCACGCATGGACCAGCGTTGACCACGGACAATATACTTCGATGTCCACTTGGATGCAAAACGAAGATGGAGACCTTGTTGGCTCGATGACACTCCCGATGGCAGTTGGGATTGTTGGAGGCGCCTCAAAGGTACATCCAGCGGCAAAGGCCAATCTTGCTATTCTTGGCGTCACTTCAGCGCAAGAGTTGGCTGGCATCATGCTGTGTGGCGGCTTGGCTCAAAACCTGGGAGCATTGCGAGCCCTTTCGACCAAAGGCATCCAAGCAGGACATATGAAACTCCATGCAAAAAACATGGCTGTAAGTGCGGGGGCTGTTGGAGATGAGATTGAAGCCCTTGCAGCACGGCTTCAGACCTACGAAGGTGCTCGTACTCAATCAATGGTTGAAACGTGGCTCAAAGAGATGCGTTCTTTATAAGTTCACTCTTCCTCACTTACTGGCAGAGAAGCCTGAACGGTGCCTGAATCTTCACTTTCTTCTTGAAGGATTTGTTTACGGTCGCCAAGTTCATCGAGAAGTCCAGAAGACTGTACTTGTTCTCGGAACCACGCTTTTACCTTTTTCCGGTCGGTATGCGGGCAACCAAAAGCTTCCGAGAAACGCCGAGTAGTAGACAAACGACGTGTATTGCCATCTTTCCTGCGATCTACCATTCCAAGTTGGGCCAATTCACGAACGTAATCATACGCTTTTTGCCCCAACAATTCTACAAGTCGTGATTGGGGCATCGGCTGATGATAGGCAATCAGTGCTGCAGCCTTGAGCAACTTAGGAGGCATGTCCGTTTTAGCGTCCTTTGGCAAATGGGTCGCTATACTGGGCTTGACCTCAAGAGCCCAACGTTCGCCCACGGCAGCAAGTTGTAGGGAGCCTACCTTTCGTCGTTTGATGGTAGCTTGTAGCGAATATAGGCAATCCAGCATTTCATCCTCATCATACCCGAGGGCTTGGGATAACTCGGTAGCTGACATCGATTTACCTGAACTAAACAAGGTCGCTTCAATGAGCGTTTCAAGTGGCAATTCTGTCATTTATTCACCCCCACCTATTCAACCAACCATTCATGGTCACTAAAATCGGATTCTTGAGAAGTCGCCTCCAGACGCTCCTTCTCCGCGATGGCTTCCAAACGAGCCTGCCGTCGAGTTGCCTTCTCTTCAGCCACTCGAGCACGTTCTGCTATGGCCTCCATACGGTGCATGGAGCCGGTTGCCTCACCTTCAATTCCATCCGAATCTTCAGCCATTAATGTTTCAATTTCATCCAACACTTCTTGAAAGTTATCGAGATGAGGCCAGAGATCCTCAATCATGATGGCTTCTAGAGATTCGCCTTCTTGAGAGATACTGGCCATGCGGCGGTGAGTGAGGAATAACCCAGCAATAAATGAAGCAACGAATGCTTCGCTGTCCGGGTCGTGGAGTTGGTCACCAAAGGTTGAGGTAAGAATTGGCTTGAGTTTCACCATCACGTCAACGAGCCTCACCGAGGCTGAACCGACTTCCTCGCACGTGGATTTGAGGGCTTTCCAGCAACGTTCAATGTCACCTTCGAGGTCTTCATTGTGCATTCGGCCGCCGACATTGTCAAGGTATTCTTTGAGTTCACGTTGGTGTTCAATTCTGTTCAATTCCCGCTGCTGCAAGGCCTCAGCGTCATCTGCTGCGTCTTTGAAGGCAGAAAGGAGTTCACCAAGTGTGACCGGTCGGCCTTCATCACGGCGGACTCGGCCGTCAAACAAGGTAGGCAAAACATCGTCAGCCTCACCTTCCAAAATTGATTGAGTGAAAAAATAGGCCTCATCATCATAATCAGATTCCCAACCAAAGCCAAGGTCTTCATCCCATACTTCCTCTTCATCTTGAAGTTGTATTCGGTCGAAAAGTGTGGCTGATTGCTGGTGCAAGACTTCCCACGACAAGCGAATAAGACGGCCACATGCAGGTAAATCGATGTTTTCGCCTGTCTTGACTCGTTGCGCGAAAACATTCAAAAATGCAGAGAGGTCAACGTCCCACGGGTCAAATTCTTCCTCTCGAACCAGTGAAAGTACCAAAGCCACTGACCGGTCAAAGGGGTCGTGAAGGCTTTGATGCTCTGCTTCTTCTGTTCCAGCGATGTTGATAATTCGCTGACTGAATTGTTCTGCATCCTGGCGCTCTTCACCCGAAGCAAGGAGTTGGTCGATGATGTCCTGCTGGAGGAACCATCGGTCAAGAACGCCTTGTTGTTCAGCCATAAAATCACCTCATGCCTCTTCCACAGACTCTACGCTTGCTTCCTCAACAGGGGATTCTTCCACGAGTTGGTGTGCTACTTCTGCACGCTCATTGATGTCCTCAGTCATCTCCTGAGTCCGTTCAACCAGTCCACTGAGAGTCGGCTCTTCAGGTGTTGAGAGGTGAGGTAGCAAACCTCCGAGACTTTGAGGAACGGCAAGGTCTTCGGGGACCAGGGGCATATCTTCTGTCGCCAAAACAGCATCTTTGATGCGCGACTCGTTCTTATCAGCGTCTTTCTGTGCTTCCTTGAGGGCGGCTTCCCCAAGTGCGATTGCCCGTTCACGGTCAAAGTCAAGGATGCGACGGCTGCAGCCATCTCCACCGTGAGTGATACCGATATGGTGGTCGGCCAATTTGAGGGAAACTTTGCGCAAGGTCACCATGATGAATTGAGCCCGTTTACTGCGCTGACGACACATCTTCGCGATACGTTCTGCATTGTAGGCGTCAAGGTTCTGATCGACTTCATCAAAGTAATAGAAGGGGCTTGGGTCGTAATCCTGAATGGCAAAGATGAGCGCAAGAGCGGCCATTGATTGCTCGCCGCCGGAAAGTTGTTGCCGACTGACCTTCGATGATTTACCGCGGGGTTGAGCCCATAGTTCAAGACCGGCCTTGAAAGGTTCATCCGGATTCTCAAGGAAGAGTTCACCTCGCCCACCGTCTGAGAGTTCCTTGTATGATTTTTTGAAGTTCTCATTGACCTGTTCAAGTACATTGACCAACCGCTCTTTACGTTGGGATTCCAATTGCTCCGTGACATCGATCAGGTCTTTTCTGCGCTTTTGTAGGGTTGCAAATTCGTCTTTCATGAGGGCAAGGCGTGCTTGACACGCCTCATACTGTTCAATGGCCATCATGTTGACATTTCCAAAACCCTCCATACGGCGCTGAAGATGACGTAGTCGACGTTCAACATCGGCCACATTCCCGAGATTCTCAGGCATTGCTGTGAGAGACAGCCCCGCTTCAATCAATTCTTGACCCATTAATTGGAGTTCATTCTCCCGTTCAGTGATGGTTCGAATGAGTTCGTCAGCCAAGCGGCGGTTGTTCTGAGCCTTGGAAAGGCGTTCCTCGTTTCGTACGCGCAGTGTTGCCCGTTGTTCAGTTAATTCTTGACGCTCATCTTCGAGACCTTGATTCTCTTCGAGGAAAACGGCTTGTTCGTCTTTCCTGGCTTTGAGGGTTATTTGGTCGGTCGCCAATTCCGCTTGGAGATTGTCCACGCGTTCACTACGGGCAAGGGCCGATGCTTCCAGAGCGGTGACGCGAGAGTCAATCTCGGTCACGCGACGCAATAGGAGTTCTTCATGCGTTTGCCCGTTGGCAATTGCTTCGTCTGCTTTCTCCTTGATGCCCGTGGCGGTGACTCGTTTCAAATTCGCCGCATGCATTCGTTCACGCAGATGCTCAGGGCTTGCATCTTCGAGTTGTTGTTGAGCTGCATCTTGACCCTCGACTGCCGCTTGGTAGATCTTTTGAGCATCATCATGAGCCTTGAGGGCTCCTTGTGCGTCAATGCGGAGTTGCTCGAGTTTGGTTTCAAGCCCCGCACAAACATCTTGCGCCTTTTTGTAAGCCGTATTCGTTTGTTTCTTTTCAGCATTCATCTCACGAACTGCAGTAGCATGGGAGTCATCAACCATCGCGTTGATTTGTTGTCGTAGTCGTTGTTGGTTTTCTCTCGCTTCGCGAAGAGCAGCCCGAACGGTCTCTTCCATCAACTCGTACCTCGTAACCTCGGCCGTATGCTTCTCAACGTCAGAGGCCCCTTGGATACGTCCACCAAATGAAATTGACATTTTTCGCTGTGAACCTCCAACCATCGCCCCTCCAGCTTCCGTCAAATCGCCACGTAGAGTGACGAGGCGGACACCACCCATGTGCTTTCTTGCAGTAGACATTGAGTCCACTAGGAGGGTGTTTCTCAACACAAAGCGTACTGCAATGTCAATTCGGGGGTCAAAATCAAGAAGTTCGTGAGCAAAACCAATCACACCAGGTTTTCGAGCGGTCATAACGGATTTACCGCCTGCACGCGTATTGTTCAGTCTGTTGAGTGGGAGGAAGGTTGCCCGACCGGCTTTGTTGGAGGCCAACCAGCGGATGGCTTGAGCCGCGTGCTCGTCAGATTCTACAACAACCGATGCCATTCCTGCTCCGATGGCCGTTGCGAGTGCAATTTCATGTCCGCTCTCTTTTGGAGCACACAATTCAGCGATTGTGCCGATGATGCCTTCCAATTCCCCTCGGTCTCGAGCGGCGATGACAGCGCTTGCTCCACCTGCCAAACCTTTGGCTCCAGATTTTTGCTCCATCTCTGCTTTTGCAAGGCTCAAGGCTCGTTCTGCTTCCCGGAGTTTGACTTCAACTCGTGTGCGGTCTTCTGCAAGTTGGGCTTCCGCCTGTTGGGCTTTATTGAGCGCTGCAGCAAGTGCTTCACGGTCGTATTCGGGTGCGTCTTCCTTCAATTGTTGACCACGAAGGTCCAACTCACCCAATGCAAGACGGAGTTCTTCGACCTCTTCTTGAGCGCTAGCGAGTTGACCGCCAATCAATTCAGCTTCAAGGGCAAAACGATCAACGTCGGATTGAGCAGAGGAAAGCGCACCTTGGCTTGCTTCCACCTTTGATTGGGCTTGCTCAAGCGAGCGAGCCAAATCTTGATTCTTTTCACCTGCAGATTCCAAAGCAGTGCGAATTTCGACTTCTTCTTCCTGTGCTTCGTTCAAATCCCTCAAAGCTGATTCCAATGCATCATTTGCTGAACGAAGTTCTGCACGAAAGCGTTCCAGTTCACTGTTGGCCTCTGTCCTTTGCTCAAGGGCACCATTCAGTTCAACGGCTTCGACTTCATCTTCACGTTCAGCGTCACTGATGCGGTCCGTGTTCAACTCAATTCGAACTTGAAGTTCTTGAATTGCCTTGCCCAGTTCAGAGGTTTCTCCACCGGTCAATTTGTTGATTTCTTTTTGGAGTTCTGCGATTTTATCATCAAGTTCAAGTAGTAATTTCTCGCTCTCAGTGTGTTCATCAATGAGATTCTGGCTATTCGAAAGGTAGCGGTCTCGCTGCTCGACGTGAAAATCCAACTCGTTCTTCATGCTCGCATATCGTGATTGGAGAAGGAGGGTGTTGGTTCGCTGAATCTCATCCGCGACATCCTTGGCTTTTTGAGCAACAACCTTCTCTTTTTCGAGTGTTGCCAGTCGGTCAAGTTGTTCCTTCTCCAGCAACCCGATCCGTTCGAGGTAGGTTTCCACCATGTCCTTTTGTTTCGTAGCTTTGCGGATTTCATCGTCATATGAGGTGACTCCGGCCACATTGTCCAGAACCTTACGGCGTTCATTGGCAGTCATTTTTGCAAGACTTGTCACGTCACCTTGGAGAACAATGTTGTATCCGTCTGGGCGGGCGTTGGCAGCGCCGAGGAGTCGATGAAACACCTTCTGTGTGCTGTCTTCTCCATTCAGCTGGTAGGTTGTTACAGGATTATTCGATGCCGTGAGGCGGATGCGCCGTGACATGCGAATCTCTTCCTTGTCCAAAGGCAATCGGCGGCGACCGTTGCCCATGATGGGGTTTGCAAAAACGAGTGTCACGCTACAGTCGCGTGCAGGCTTGGAGTTTTTACCACCGTTAAAAATCAAATCCGCAGAATTTTGAGCACGAATCACACGGTTGGATTTGGGCCCGAGTACAAATTGAATCGCGTCCCCGCAATTCGATTTGCCTGAACCATTTGGTCCAGTAATCGCAGTGAAGCCACGGTCAAGGGGGACGGTGACTTCGCCTTTGAACGATTTGAAATTATTCACTTCAAGTGATTTTAGATACATCCCTATCCCTCTCAGGAGGGAAACAATTCCCTACCTTATTGCGCACACCCGTCCCTTACAGGATTTAAAGAATGCGAACAACGGCGGCTCAGTCACGCGCTTTTCCGACCCCTTGAATGAGAGCCGTGGAGGTTTCAAAAGACCCCTAATTGATTGCATTTCTTACATCCAGCGCCTTGGCAATAAGGGCATGTTGCCATCACGAGGAGTTTGCTTCTACGGCGTTGCATGGCGAGGTTTTTATCCCGCTGAAGGAAACGGGAGCGTTCAACACGGTCCAAGGCTTTCCCATCATGTTGTTCTTTACTGAACGAACCTCGGAATTTTCCAGCCTTCTCTCGCCTTCGCTCCAATTTATCACGGGTTTGAACAACAGCCTCTGCTTCCCAGTATTTTGGCCCACGCATCAGGAAGGCACCAAAGGCGGCGAAGGATATTTGGACAATCCATGGTGATATTTCAATTGGAAAGAAATCAGCGAGCGATTCCGAAGTTGCCGAAGAGGGGAGGAAGCCCAGTCGGTCCAAGATGGCGAGTGAAAAGAACATGCAACCCACGACAAAACCTGCCTTTCGCAACCGTTTGGCCCAGGCTTTATTCTGAGGCAATTCAAGGCGCCCCGCAAGCAGAATCACCAAACCTTCTGCAAGCATCAACAAATCAGCCCCGGACCATTCCCCTTGCTCACCGAGACAAAACGAGGTATTCATGGTCTCGAGGTCGTTTTCAATGGTCTCAAATCCACATGCCGGGTCAGCCATCATCATGACATCGAGTTTGTACCCTTCTGCCCCGTTGACGGCCATGGGCGCTACTGCACCGAATTGGACATTGGCAAGAACAAAGACGACGATGGCTCCGCCGACAAGTGTTCCTAGCATTCTTCGCATCGCTCGCCCCATTCTCAACCAAAGGAACTGACTTCATAGTGATATCGCGAAACAACAACCCTTAGGTTCAGCCATCATCATGAAGAAGGATGAGGTTGAGGCCGAAATACCCCGAGGTTTTGACATGGCCCACATCGTCATCATCGGCAGCGGAATTGCCGGACTTTTTGCAGCAGGCACGCTTGCCGATGCAGGACATCAGGTCACAGTTGTCACGAAACAACGGACCAGAGACTCATCAACGAATTGGGCACAGGGCGGGATTGCTGCGATCCTCGACAAAACCAATGCGAACGAAATGGAGGCGCATGTCCAAGACACGTTAGCATCAGGTGACGGACATTGCGATGAACCAACCGTTCGAGCTATCATTTCAGATGCGGGAGAACGAATTCGTGATTTGATTCGAATCGGTGTTGAATTTGAGAAGGAAGTGGATGGTTCATTTTCTTTGGCAAAGGAAGGTGGTCATTCAACGCCCCGAATTCTGCACGCCAAAGACGCTACTGGCAAGGAGATTGAACGCGCACTTTCGGCCTACGCCGAGGCACATTCTGGCATTAAATTGCGCCCCAATACACTGGCGATTGACCTTATTCAACGCACACACGGCCAACCCAATCACGGCATTGCAGGCGTATGGTGCCTTGACCAAGTTACTCACGAAGTGTTGACCATTGAAGCCGATGCAATCGTCCTGGCAACCGGTGGTGTAGGTCGCTTGTGGAAACAAACCACAAACCCCTCTGTAGCCACAGGTGATGGTTTGGCGATGGCCTATAGAGCGGGCGCCTGCGTTCAAGATTTGGCATATATCCAATTTCACCCCACCGCCTTACATTCTTCCTATGCTCGTCCTTTTCTCATCAGCGAAGCCTTGCGAGGAAAGGGTGCAGTTTTACTTGACCACCGAGGTTTAGAGGATTGGAAGCAGGCATGCCTTGATGCTCTCGACAATGGGGATGATGCCCCCTCTCCTGAGGCATATTCGTTCACCTATGCACATTCACCCCACGGCTCAATGGCTACCCGAGACATTGTGGCTAGGGCAATCGATCAGCAACTCAAGAAAAACGCAAATGCGCACGTCTATCTCGTGACCTCACACCTCGATGGGCAATTGCTCAAGGATAAATTTCCAACCATCACCAAGCGTCTGGCAATTGAAGGCTTGGAACTCGGAAAGGACCCCATTCCCGTTGTACCGGCGGCTCATTACATGGTAGGTGGAATACGCGTTGACTCGATTGGGCGAGCCTATGTGCGTGATGAAGATGAAAACATGCCGCATCTCTATGCCATCGGCGAGGTAGCCTGTACCGGCATGCACGGAGCCAATCGTCTGGCATCAAACAGTTTGTTGGAGGCTGTTGTCTACGCTCACCGTGTTGCCACGCACCTGATTCAATCACCTCCCAACACGTATACAGGAACCCATCCAACATGGCGAGCAGAGGGTACGACCAATCTTGAAGAGCATGCAACGGTGGCACACGACCGAATGAGTTTGGTGAATACCATGTCACAAGAAGTTGGTATCGTTCGTACGAATCAACGCCTCAAACGTGCAAAGCGTCGTTTGTCACTCTTCAATGAAGAAATTGATCTCATTTGGAGGGCATCACGACCTGCACGGGAAATCGTGGAACTTCGAAACCTCGCACTGATTGGTAGGTTGGTTGTTGATGATGCTTTGAGCAAGAAAGCAAATGCTGGTTTGCATTACAACATTGACCTCGTCAAGGATGACAAGCGAGAATAAGCGAGGTCATGAGTTGATTCACGGGCACCTCGAGCCCGTGGCCTTCAGCGATTCTGACAATCGCTTGGTTCAGTGATTCAATCTCCGTTGCTCTACCTCGTTTGATGTCCTGTAGCATGCTGCAGGAATTTTCTCGTGTCGATTCGAGAACCTGGCGGAGAAGATGTTCAAAACCTGCCTCATCAACCACGCTAATTCGCTCCAAGCGGGCTACCTTTGCTGCCTCGCGGTAAATGGCCATGCAGGCGTCAAACAATCCTGCTGAAAGCAACGCCCCGTTTTTCACCCCAGCGAGGGCTGCGAGAGGATTGATGGACAGATTCAGCAGAACCTTGCCCCAAATCATTTCGTCTGCATCGGGCATCAATATGGGTGAAAGAGAGGCGGATTCAAGAAGTTGAACAAGGCTCTCAACTGATGCGGGAGTGGGTCCAAAGGGAGTTGAGGCGAGATGAAGTTCGCCTTGACCTGCCCACCGAACAAGTCCTTCGATTTCCTTGTAGGCGCCATGCGTTGTAGTTGCAGCAAGCGTACGATGTTGGCCAACGTATTGGGCAAGGGTCTGAAAGTGGCCCAGCCCGTTGGAAAGGGCAAAGGCGACCCCTGTTTCCTTGAGTAAGGTTGCAGCAAGAGGGGCTAGCGAGACCACATCATAGGCTTTGGAAGCGATGATGACGACGTCAGAACCAGCAACAAGTTCCTCCGGGAGTGGTAATTCCTCTACTGAGTGCAAAAAGCGTTCTGCTGCATGGGATCCGAGACCAAAACCATCGACCTCCAGTCCTTCAAGGATGACCCGTGCACCCCGCTCTCCTCTTCCGTGAAGGTGAATCTCATGGTTAGTTTGCGCTAGGGACGCTCCTAGAAGAGTACCGATTGAACCAATTCCAAGAATGGATATGCGCATAGGAATACCTCATTGATAACTGGCCAGGTGGAGGACCACCGTACCTGCATCGTAAGTCAACCACATGGTTGCAAGAGGTTCTTGAGGTGGAGAAAGTGTCAGCGTCGTGCTGCCTGATGAAAGTGCATCACCGTCCCAGTCATGCGTCCAGTCATCTCCAAATCCACCCTCTCTTGCCAAACGGAAAGGAACCGATTCATTGGTTGGGTTGTGGAAGGTGATCGAATCCATACCTGCGTTGAGGAATGTCCCATTATAGGCGATTGCCCAAGGAGTTGTCCAAAACCGAGTGGTCGAATTCATCCAAGTCACGAGGAGTTCTGGCCCGTTCATGGCGGTAAAATTCAACCGAGGGTACGGTGAAAAAGGGTCATTACATACGGTGATGTTGGCTCCATTTTCAACGTGAAGCGTTAGATTCTGATCCCCATCAATGACGGGAATTGAACCTACTGAACGGATACTCGTATCCCAAATCCAAGCTCCTTCTGAGGGGCGAGCAGGTGGACTTACACTGGCGTTGATGGGGCAGAAGGCTTCATTCTCCAACAACACGCCACCTTCACCCAAGAGAGCACCCCAAGATTGGAACTCATCACCCGTAATGGTCCAGCCGTCCTCGGGCACATAGGCGATACGCGGCCCACTGGCGGGCAGAAGTGGAGTGAAGGTGTCGTTATTGATGTGGATGGTGGCCATACTTGGTTCAAACACAAGTGGGTCGAGACCACGTAAACAAAAGACATCGGGCACGTCCAGAAGTGATGCATTCATGCCGGATTCACCATCAATTTGAACGAGTGATGTTTGAATTCCTTGGAGTTGGGATTCAGTGATACTAAGGTTGAGTTCAACGGATTGGATGAGTTCACCAAAAAGGTCAACGCAGCGCAATACTGCATCGCCCGAATAAAGGTCGTACCATGTCTCAGCAGGGACGACTTCGAGAGCAGGACGTACCTGCATGGGCTCGATGTAGTAATTGTCATTCATCTCGACAATGTATGAGAAATTCGCTGCAGTCGGTGCCTGAGAACCCACCCAAGTGAGATTTAGCCAGAAAATTGCCGTTCGTTGAGGCAACAGGTCCGATCCACACCCAAACCCGTTTATTTGATGCATTGATTCGCCATCACAATCCCATTCAACCTCCCAATTCGTACGTTGCTGCTCAAAGAGTGCGTGTATGGCGTAGGGTTGCCGCAAGGATGACGGATTGGTAATTCGAACCTCATTATGTGACTTCCAGGTCATGTTCTCATCAAACACTGCTAACTCTGGTGATACGAGAACATAGGACATATCGGCATCCCATGATTCATCATGAAGAACGGGCTGTTGTGCAGGCAGTAAAAAGAGGAAGGTGATGAGTAAAAGCATGCCCATTTTCCGGTGATCATCTTCGCTCAAACCCGATGTCTCGTCCAAGATGAGTGGAATACGGATGTCGTTGCCGAAAAAGAAGAGGAGTGGTAATAAGAGCGCCAAGACAAGATACCACAACGAGAATCCTCCAAAGACGTCAAACAAATAGGCGAAGAGTAAGATGGTCACAAAAAGAAGGCTTTGCGTACTTGAACTTCGAGCGTCGAGCAGACCCATTCTCGCAATCAGCAGACGACCTCCTGGGAAGGTCGGAATGGGTAGAAGAGAAATCCAAGAAAAGAGAATGAGCATGCCACCTGCATGAACGAATGGATGAGCCCATGCCATTCTGATGATGGCATCCTCAGCGATGAATTCTGTTGCGATGAGGCTCAAGAATACTGGTGATACGGTGATAAGCGGCATGGCTGTTGACTCGAGGTACTCTGGCGTGAGGCCAATGCCCAACATCAAGAGAATGATTCCAGCTACACCGAGAACGAGTGGCACAGAAAGAGCGGTGTGGCCGAGTGCGGCCCGATTAGGCCAGGGGCGCGCATCCATTCTGGGCATGGTTGGAATCAGAAGAATACCGAAGGGCCAAAACAGCCACTCCGCGGGGAAAAGACCGAGGGCGTAAAGCGCTATGGTGAAGTCTGGAACAGGCATGATATGTCCGCTGCGAACGCCAAAGCGATGAGCGATGCGCCGTTGAATAAACGAGGCAAAAAGTAGAACGCCGATAATTGGCAAGGTATAACCGACAAGAGCATCCACAAATGAAGACGAATGAAACCACCCGTCATCGGGACGAGCCGAACGCATCCACACATCGCCAGCAAGGGTGAGAGTCAAAAACGAGAGCACCCAAAAGAGAAACACGCTGTTCAAGCGTGGGAATTGACGTTCTGGAGCGGGAAGTACCGTCAACACCCATTCATCATCCCGTGTTAACTTCGCCATCCATCCCAAGCGTTCGAGATGCTTGTTAATTCTACTCAATTCTTCATTGATTTCCACTCCATCCTTGGGCATGACGCACCAAGAAGGCCACCTGCCACCGTTATCGCTCAGGATGTGAACGTAGGTTGAGAGGATGGATTCAAGCAAATCATGCTGTGTCCAAGCACGCTTGTGATGTGGAAGGGAATCTTCGGCAGTCACTGACTCGTCCATTCATCTGCCCCCCTTGTCAAACCGGTGAGGCCCATCCCCAATGAATCCCTCGTTAAAGCGGAACTCACTTATTCTTGAATCGCTTCAAACGGAATGTCTCTTCCCGCTCCATTTCTTCAAGACGAAGTTGGATGAAGACTTTCGCTTCTTCAAGTTCTGGGATGACTTTGAACTCCAAAGCATTGACACGCCGTTTGGTAGCTTCAATTTCAGCAAGAAGGCGCTTCAATGTAGCCTCCATTTCAGATGCCGTCACGATCTTCTCAATCAGTTCACTGAAGGAATCACTTGCCTCATCAATGTAGGGTGAAGAACCAATAAAACCGATTCCTCGCTCAGCAAAGGTTGACTTGAGATTGGTACCAGTCACGCTGGGGACAACCACTCCCATGATGTTGCGGCGTTCAACTTCAACTTCCGGGTGTGCAGAGTTGGCAATAGCAGCGGCTCGAACGGCCAATCCACCTTCAATGGCATTAGCGAGGTCGATACGAGTTTTGGCCAGTGCATAGGCGGCGGTCAAATCTCGCTTGGCTTCAATCATTTCAGCAAGAAGTTGTCTGAATTCATGGAACAAACCGTCACGCTTCATTTTCAGAAGTTTGTAACCGTTTTTTGTTTGTTTGATACGGCCTTTGAGCTTGATGAGTTCGCTGCGGGTTGGTTTAATGTCCAATGCCATCGATCTCACCTCGTTCTTCGTTCACCGTTGTCGTTCAATCGCGATTGTCGGGATGGTACTTTTCAATCCACTTCTGGTCGAGGCGGACAAGATACTTGGTGTCAATTGATGACATCAATGTCCAACACAAATCGAGGGTCTCCTCAATTGAGCGGTCCTCATCACGGGTTTGGCGAAGGAACTTGTCCTCAAATACACCAGAGAAATCCAACAATTGCTTGTCACGCTCGTTGAGTGCATCTTCACCAACGATGGCAACGAGTCCTCGAAGTTCACGACCTTGAGCGTAGGCAGCGTACATCTGGTCGGAAACCGACTTGTGGTCTTCACGAGTCGTCTTCTCACCGATACAGGACCCCATCAGTCGTGAGAGAGATGGAAGAACGTTGATGGGCGGATAGATACCCTGTTGGTGCAGTTCACGAGAAATCACAATCTGGCCTTCGGTAATGTAACCGGAAAGATCCGGAATTGGGTGAGTGATATCGTCACCAGGCATGGTCAAAATCGGGAATTGGGTGATTGAACCCTTCTTTCCTTTGACGATACCAGCACGCTCGTAGAGCATGGCTAAGTCAGTGTACATGTAACCGGGGTAACCACGACGTCCGGGGACTTCTTCACGTGCTGCACCGATTTGACGCAGGGCATCGCAATAGTTGGTCATGTCAGTATAGATGACCAGAACGTGGTAGTCTTTCTCAAAGGCGAGGTATTCGGCTGCTGTGAGAGCGAGACGAGGGGTGATGATACGCTCAACTGCTGGGTCGTCAGCGAGATTAACGAACAACACAGCATTTTCCAAGGCACCAGTACGCTCCAAATCAGAACGGAAGAAGTTGTATTCTTCAGCGGTAATTCCCATTGCACAGAAGACAACAATAAATTCTTCATCGGAGTCCTTCAGTTTCGCTTGTCGAGCAATTTGCAGCGCAATGTCATTGTGTGGAAGACCAGACGCCGAGAAAATCGGCAGCTTTTGTCCACGAACAAGGCTCGTACACAAATCAATAGCTGAAACTCCAGTTTGAATGAAATCATTCGGGCTCTGTCGGCTGTAGGGGTTGATAGCAGCACCGATAATGTCTGCCTTCTCATCTGCAACGATTTCTGGTCCACCATCACGGGGGCGTCCTGCACCGTCGAGAATGCGACCGACCAAGTCAGTGCTTACGGGGAGTTTGAAGACATCGCCCATGAAGGTAACACCGGTTTCACGGTTGATTTTTGCAGTTCCTTCAAACACTTGGACAATCACCAAGTCGTCGGATGTGTCGAGTACTTGTCCGTTCTTGATGTCGCCATTTGCAAGGCGGAGTGTTACGATTTCACCAAAGGCAACAGGTTCAGTTTTGTTCAAAAAGACCAGCGGTCCTTTGACGTCAGTAATGGTTCGGTATTCTTTTCCAGTCATGTCAATCCTCTCCTCAGTTGGTCTCCACCGCATCGGCAATTTCATCGTTCATTTTCTTGACCATTGAATCAATACGGTCAATGTATCCTTTCTCAAAGCGACCACGCATGAGGTCGGAACGAGCAGGGACGTTGACCACATCGTTCAGCAAAGCACCGTCCGCCATGGCGCTCTTTGCAGCGTCTTGGAAGGACAGAATGGCTTTAGCCATGTGGTATTGAAGGTGAATGTCACAGTAAGCATCAACATCGTGGAATCCATTTTGTTGCAAGAAGAATTCACGAATCATTCGAGCGACTTCAAGGGTGAGTTGTTGGTCGACAGGAAGTGCATCGGAACCGACCAATTGAACAATTTCTTGAAGTTCTGACTCAATTTGGAGCAGACCACTGATTTGGGTTCGGATTTCTGGGAAATCTTGGGCGATGTTGTCGCGGAACCACTGATCCAAGCTTTGTGGATACAGAGAATACGAATTCAACCAGTTGATGGCAGGGAAGTGACGTTGACGAGCCAATCCTGCATCAAGACCCCAGAACACCTTGACAATTCGAAGCGTTCCTTGTGAAACGGGTTCAGAGATGTCACCACCAGGAGGCGAAACAGCACCGATAACGGTAACAGATCCGTCATCGCCGTTCAGCGTCTCAACACGGCCTGCGCGTTCATAGAACTCTGCAATTCGAGACGAGAGATAAGCAGGATATCCTTCTTCACCAGGCATTTCTTCCAGACGTGATGAGATTTCACGCATGGCTTCTGCCCAACGAGAGGTTGAGTCGGCCATGAGGGCGACATCGTAACCCATGTCACGGAAGTATTCTGCAATGGTAATTCCAGTGTAAACTGATGCTTCACGGGCTGCGACAGGCATGTTGGATGTGTTGGCAATCATCACGGTTCGCTCCATCAAAGGTTTTCCAGTGTTTGGGTCAATCAAGTGAGGGAATTCGTCCAATACTTCAGTCATCTCGTTGCCACGCTCTCCACAGCCGATGTAAACCACAAGTTGTGCGTCGGAGTACTTTGCAAGCGATTGTTGTGTAACCGTTTTACCGGAACCGAATGGACCGGGGATTCCGGCTGCTCCACCCTTTGCGAGTGGGAACAGGAAGTCGAGAATTCGCATACCGGTCACAAGGGGTGTGTCAGGAGCGTACTTCTGTTGGAAAGGTCGGGGGGTTCGCACGGGCCACTTCTGCATCATTTGCATTTCAGTGCCGTCTTCGAGCACACAAACGGTTTGTGTGACGTTGAAATCTCCAGATTCAATGGACTTCACGGTGCCGCTGACGGTAGGGGGAACCATGATTTTGTGGATAATGGTGTCCGTTTCTTGAACGTGGCCAATCACCTGGCCGCCAACTACTGCATCGCCGGCAGCGACTTGTGGCTCAAAGGTCCAAATCTTTTCGAGGTCAAATGCATCTGCGTCAACACCACGGGTGATGAACACGCCCATTTCCTTCTCGAGAGTGGGCAGAGGACGCTGGATACCGTCGTAAATTTGAGTCAAGAGACCGGGTCCCAACGAGACTGAGAGGGTCTCTTCGGTGTTCAACACAGGTTCACCTGGTCGGATACCAGAGGTATCTTCGTAAACTTGGATGACGGCTTTCTCGCCGTGCAGTTCAATCACTTCACCCATCAGACCTTCGTGGCCGACTCGTACAACGTCATACATTGCTGCGCTCATGCCAGTGGCGGTCACGACGGGCCCCGAAATTCGGTAAATTACTCCTTCATTGCTCATTTTTTCATCTCCTGGTTTGGTTGGAAGTTCACTTCCACAAATCGACTCCTATTGCCTTGCGAATGGTATCACGCAAAGCGGTGTCCTCCTCCGTACCGATGCCAAGAACGGTAGGAGAAACGGACGCAGAGAGTTGATCGCGCAACCGCTCTGGCAAGTCGGCAAGCATGGCGGAGTCGACCACCACGATACCAACTGACTTGTTGTTGAGTAGGGAACGAAGGGTTGAGTGCAGAGCCTCTTCACCTTCAGGATTGTGCAGGTCCGAGAGACCTGCGAGTTGGAAGCCCAACGTGAATGCGGGGGAGCCGACGACTGAAATCTCCATACGATCACCTCAAAGAACGTGAGCCTCCAACACTTCGGAAGACAAGCCCGCTAGACGACCTCGTACAATCAGGCGCAAATCTGACACTTCCTGGACCTTCATGGCCACGTAATGAATGATCGGGAGGGCGGATACGGGATGGAGGTAGCTCATCCGTTGCATCATAGCATACTCTCGTCCTTTCATCCATGTGACGACAGGGTCAAGACTTCGGGTGGAGGTAGCTTCCTCCAAGACGCTTTCGAACTCGGTCATGTCAAATCGGTCACCTGAACGAAGAAGGTCAAGCATGGCCTCACGACCACCGGTTGCAATGGATGAGAACATCCGTTTTGGAATCAGTCGGCCTCCGGGAATAAGCAAATGAACGAGTTGTTCAGATGCAATGCCCGCAGAATCGGCTTCAAGGATATTGACGATGTTTCGATGGTCTATTTCTGCAGCAAACAACCTCGCTAAGAAGCGAGCTGGCGCTCCCTTCGACTGAATGAGAGCGCGTTGAGATGCTGCGTAATAATGACGGTCAAGAGCGTCTTCGTAATCTGCGAGTGAACCATCTTCAGGGACCTTGGCGAGTGCGGTACCAAAGGACTTGCGTCGCATGAGTACCGCTGCTGCTCTTAGGTCATCACAACTTTCGACAACCTTGAGCCAAGGTGTGTTCACATCGTTGATTTCTGGAAGGATACTATTGCCTACTTCTTCAACCGAAACTTCGTTGTGAATAGCCCTCAATACGGCTTTTGCATTTTGGTATTCGAAGCGTGAAGTGTAAATCTCAATCAAAGGGCGTATGCTTCGGTTGGACATGTTGACAATATCGGTGAGTTCACCCTCAAGATTGTGCGTGAGGGCAGCTTCAACCAAGTCTCCACCGCTGAGTTTCCCAGCATAGAGGTCTATTTCCGTACGATATCCGATGTCCCCCACAGCCACTGTCAACTGATCAACCGACTGGTTGATGAGTTGACGCAGACGCGCTCGGTCAGCCAACTTCTGCCGTCGTGCCTTGGCACGTGAGACGACATAGGGAGTGTTTCCGAGCATCATGAGATTCACCTTCTTTATCCAAACAGAGTTTCGTTAACCGCAGAGAGATGGTTGGACCATGCACGCTGCAACATGTTGTCAAAGCGCATATCAAATGATACAGAGCCATCTTCAGCCTCGAGGATAAATCCTCCGAGCCCCTCAACGCTCTCTGCGATCTTTCGGTCGCCAGCAGCCTTGGTGATAGCAGCACGGTCAAGTTCAACCGGTCGAATGACAAATTTACCCTTTGCCAATTTCTCAGATTCGCTGAGAAGTGATTTCAAGAGCGCTGCTCGTCCTTTCATGCCGGGGTCGGCAATGTGGTCTCGGGCGGCATCAAGGGTTGCATCCAGTACCTTTCGTCGCGCCACGAGGATGTCCTGTTGGTTCGATTGTCGGGCGCTGGCAACCAACTCACGAGCGAGTTGGCCTGCTTCCTTTTCTGCACGCTGCTTTGCTTCAGTTTGCATGTCGCTGACTTTGGCTTCTGCATCGGCCAGCAGTTGTTTGGCCTCTGCTTTCGCAGCCTTAATCAGCGCTTTCGCTTCTTTTTCAGCCGAAGCAGCAATGTCTTGGGCAAGTGTTTCTAATGTCATTCTTTCATCTCCTTCATCGTTCGTTCGATTGGGCCTTCGCCCAACGGAAACCGTTTCTCCTCAATTTCCGAGGAAAAGCGGAAGTGCACCGAGAATCACGATGGATTCTGGAAGAGCGGTGAAGATCAAAGCAACACCGAACTTGCTGCCGTCTTCGGCAAGCATGCCAACAGCAGCGCTGCCGATAGCGGCTTGGGAGAATCCAGCACCAATGGCCGCAAGGCCAAGGGCTAGACCGACACCAACGTCGCCAGTCATTCCGTCAGTTGCACCCGAATCGGTTGTCTCTTCTGCAGCAACACCTTGGGCGACCAAGGCGAGCGTTAGCAAGACGATCAGTGTGCGTAGGCTTGTTTTCAGGGTATTCTTGTTCATTTTTCTACCTCCTAGTTTTTGTCCGTGGGACTATGATTGCCCCTCCGTATGGAGGGTGCGACCGCCGAGTGGGGTAAAAACCCGACCGGAGCCGTCGTAGAACTTGCCCATCCACTCAACGAAGTGGAGACGGGCAGCGTGGATGCTCGGTGAGAGCAAGCCAAGCGCAAGTGCGAATGCTTGTATGAGGAGGAAAAGAACGGCACCAAAGAAGATCTCAATGATTCCAGCGCCAGTCGCCGTCATCATGTCCCACCCCATCACGATGGAGACTTCTGCGATTTTGACGCCTGCGACCCCAACACCCATGACGCGGAGGTAAGAGAGGGTGTTGGCGAGAAGACCAAAGGTTTCGATAGGCCCCATAATCAGGCCACCGGCCCAACCAAACTTCTCAAACACTGCGAGACCAATGATGAGGCAAACGATACCGCCCAGAACAGCAAGTCCTGGAGCAGTTGCCGCAAAGACTGCATGGTCTCCCGTGAGGAATCCGTAGATGTGGATGAATCCACCCGTGAGGATGATGATCCAGCTTCCCTTCTCGAAGAAGGCAGCAACCAGGCCGTGTGCCTTGGCGACATTAACGAAGCCGATGATGAATCCGACCATCAAGTGAAACACGCCGAGGTAGACAGAAAGCAACACGTAGTCTTGAAGTGCCCCTGTCGCACGATGGAAGGGGATGTGAGTGTGCGTCATGTTGAGGGTCTCTGCAACAAAGGCAGGGAAGTGGATGTTATCGTAAGTCCACACATAGAGTCCGTCCAGTGGCGACCATGCTTCATCCCAAACAAATCCGAAGCCTTCAGCAAATAACAATCCCCAAATGATACACCATACGCCCATCCACTTCAGGATTGTGATGCCGTTTTTCACCACAGGGTCGGCGGCAAAGGGCTTGGTTCCGAGCCATATGCCCAAGAGAAGAATGATGAGACCGTAACCGAAGTCGCCCAGAATTAGGCCGTAAATCATCGGGAAGGTGAACATCATGAGGGCAGTAGGGTCAAACGAGCCGTACGTGGGGCGTCCAACAAGGTCAACCATGAGTTCGAAGGGGCGGGATACGGGGTTGTTTTCGAGCGCCACTGGAGGAGACGGCTCATGGTGGTGATCGTCATGGTCGTCGTGATGATGGTCGTTGACGAAGGCCTCTACTTCAACATGCGAAGCGATGTCCTTCAACGCAGAGCGGATTTCACCGTCTTTAGAGGACGGAACCCATGCATCCAGAGCGAAGGCTTGACCGGTCACAGCCATTTGAGTTGGAGCGGTGAATACCTCATCTTCTTTGGTGAGATATTCGTGGACGGCGAGGATGTTTCGGGCGTTATCCTTCGCCCATCGCTCGGACTTTTCTGCCGCAGAGTACATCATGGCTTCGATCTTCGAGCGGCGGGATGAGAGATTTTTGATCGCCTCACTTGGCGTGCCGTTCATGTCGGGAATTTGTACTGCCTTACCGCCCAGTTCACCCAAAGCCATCTGGACTTCAGCAGATTGTTCAGGCAAACATGCGACGGCGACGATTCCAGGTGCTGTAGCCATCTCGACCTTTGAGGCAAGAGCCCCGAATGTCCCTCGGGCTTTGCTGGACTTCTTCGTTTCAGCAACAAAGACTTCAACTCGGCCAGTTCCAGTGAGTAACTCCAAATCCATGTTGAGAGGAGCAAGTCGCTGAAGAAGTTTCAATTGTTCGTCGAGCAGCGAGAGTTCAGACTCAGCATCTCGTTGTTCGTCGAGAAGGTCAAGCCCGTTTTGCAGTTTTTCGGGAAAATCACCAGCAATCAATTCTTTGATGCGGTGCAAAGGCACAGGGCCGTCTGCGTTTACAGGGTTGAAGGCCGAAACAGCAGCCCGTACCTTGGCAAGCAGTGCGCTTACTTCGTTGGCTTCGTCGCTCCCGATGGCTTGTCCAACGAGGACACCGTCTTCGAAGTTTGAATAGGCTTCAATATGGACGCAACCAGCGTTCGTACAGGCACGGAGAACATCCTCCATTCGATCGACGGGAGCAGCCACTGTCAAACGTGACATAGCTACCGTGTCGAACATGGTACCACCTCACTCCGAAGTTAATCCGTCAACAACCATTTGCACGGCTTTGTCCTGGTTTGAGGCTGAACTCTTCTCGATGGAGGCGACTTCTTTGGAGCCTTCCGCTTTGACCGAATCTGCTTCGGACTGAGCGCCATCACGAGCTTCGTCGAGGATTTTTTGAGTCATGGAAACCGAATCTTCGGCCGCAGATTGTACCATCTCAGAGGATTTCTTACGAGCGTCCGACATGATTTTTGCCGCTTCTTCCTGAGCAGCAGCGAGGCGGGATTCAGCATCCTTTTCAGCGTTTTTGATGCTTCGGAGAACGTCGACCATACCCATGTAGAACACCTGTTAATTCGCCTCAGCAAAAGGGGGTTTATCAGTCTAACGGGGTTGGTTGCTGGCCCTCAATTTGGGGCTTCCTTCCACGGAATCGACTTGCCATTCCAAATGGATACAGCAGTCGTCCTTGAACTTCATCAAAACCAACCCGCTTCATCATCTTTCGATAGTAGCCATTTGTACCGTAATGCGTGTAACTTTTTGCGAGCCCTTTCCACGGGTGGTTTTTGTCTTTGGTGATCAGGCGCGCCATGATCTGAACCACCGTATTCATCCAGAGAACTCCGAATATTCCATGAAGTTTGTTGGCCTTACCTGCATCACAAATGACCAACTGACCGCCGGGTTTGAGGACGCGGTAGATTTCTCGAAGCCCTTGCTCCTTATCCTTGAAATCACGGAATGAGAACAAACAAAACACCATGTCAAAGTTGTCATCAGGCAAGGGGATTGACTCAGCGATGGCTTCAACATATGCTGCCGGAGATTCGCCTCGCTGCTGACGAGCGCTATCCACGCGACGTCGTGCGGTTGCGAGCATTTCGGGAGAGGGATCGAGGCAAGTCACATCCAAGCCCGTTAAATCCTCAGCGAAGGAACCCGGTCCGCAGCCTACTTCGAGAACTTTCATGCCCGGTTTAGCGTGCTGACGAACATTTCTGCGCCATCGCTTGTCCTGGCCGAATGTCATCCAAGTATTGACTCGGTCATAGTTCGGAATGGTCGCTTCAAGCTGTCCTTCGAGTTCTTCCCATGCCTCAGGATCAATGCCCGAGGGGTCAAATCCACCCGTAGCGGCCCGCTTGCCCATGGCTGTTGGGAACCCCCGACTGTTTTGGACATGTCGTTTCGCACACGATGCTCAGCATCATGCGATACGTTCGACCGTTTCGGGCGTGATTCCTTCTTCTGGCGTCACGCGGAACACTAAGATTTTGAGATTCTCAGGAGCGTTTCTGAATTTTGAAACGATCATTGAATTTTCGAAATCTGTTCCAATTGTCCGTACTTTGAACGAGAGAACCATGTCGGCAATCGAGGACAACTCTTGTTTGATTGAAGGGTTCAGCCCATCGGTTGAAACGGATATCATCAACAAACCACGTACCATCTGTGCGTGTGCTTGAAGCATACGAACCATAGAAATGACGCGGGATGGGTCTTCACGCTGCAGGAAGAAATCCAAGTTGTCCAAGACAGCCCTGAAATAGGGACCACAGCCCATGATTTCATTGGTGACTTCAGTAAGATAATCCTGATTGCTGTCATCTACAAACCGTGTCTGGGCCAAACGCTGGATGTCTGCCAACTGGAATCCTTCAAGACGGTACCTACTCGCCAAAAGGTCGCGTTCGAGAACGTTGGCGTTATACTCCTCACCGATGGTTCGAACATTGATGTCAAGAGGCCAATTGTATTTTTTGAAGATACGAGTAATCTCCTGTTGTCCTTCGTCCGTGGTGATGTAGAGCGTGTTATCTGGTTCTTCAGCGGGAGAAGTGAATTGTTTGGCAAATAATTCGCTACCAGAACCTGTTTCGGTGAACGCGATGATGGTGAAACCTCTTGGGACTCCTCCGTTCATTTCATTATCGAATTTTGGAACGCCAAAAGAGCCAACGGTGCCAAAAAATTCCTCATCTTCGGGGTCAAAGTCAAATGTTCTTGCCATCCTTCATCCCTCACATTAAGACCACTTGGCCACGGTCGACGATATCCGTGCAATACGTGTCGAGATTCGCCAGGACCAGGGGTGGTGTTTGGTCGGGCACGTTAAGAATTACAGAAAGCACCTCCCGTTGCCGGAAGGTGTTGATGAAGGTGTGAAGGTATTCAGCCAGCATTCGGTCATCGTTGTAAATGGCCAAGGCATTGACACTGTCAAGGAAGACGAAATTTCGTTGTGAATTCACGGTCCGTAGGACATACAGTGTTCGCAGCAGAGTGCTCTCGAGCATGATGGGGCTATCGATGAAGGTAATGTTGGGGTATTCCACATCCGTCCCACCGAGTACTCCAGAGGAGACCAAGTCAAGGAAGTGAATGTTGGACACATCGATGCCAACAGCTTCGAAGGCCTGTATGATTTCAACAGCTCCTCGGCTTGCTGAAATGTAGACACCACCCATCTCAAACATCTGCATGAGTGGAAGAATGGTGCTTGCGGTCACCATGAAGGAATTGGATGTACCAACTCGGACTTGAACGGCGCTACCGAGAGAGACTTGAGTGAGTTGTTCTGCGATTCGTTGGTCAAGTTCGAACATATTTATTGCCCCCATCGCGAGTTTTTGTCACTCGAAGCGCCCCACTTTAGCATCGGAATAAGCATCACTCCCAGCGGCGTTAATTCAATGGCATGCTTGGCCCGACTATGGGCAGTTCCGCGCATTTTCACCACTTGAAGGAAGCGAAGTAAATGACCCATCCGTTCTGCGTCGCCCATGACGATAATGCCGTCAGCAATGGCTTCTTCAACACCAAATGAAGACCAATGGGCGTTTTCTGTTGCAGAAGTAATCTCAGAGATGAGGATGGTCGTACATCCAAGCGTAGCCAATTTCTTTCCCAGCGTGAAGAGGAAATCTCGAATCAATTGTTCGGATTTAATTTTGTAACAAAGCGTTGTCACGGAATCGATCACAAGGCGCGTCACACCGATGGTGTTCACGATGTCAACGATGGATTTGATGAGGGCGTGGACGTCGTCAAGGTCAAATGAAGCCTTATCGAGGCCGAGCCACGAATACAAAACGTCCATATCAAAAACGTTGATGAGACCCGAATCGACCATGTTCATGTCAAAAAAGGCATATTGGCGAATGTTTTCAAGCAACTTGACAGAGGGTTCAGTCGCTGTAAAGTGGGCGCAGGCTTCACCAGCCAATGCGCCACGGACGAGAAATTCCATGGCCAAGGTGGTCTTTCCTGAACCGCAGGTTCCAGCCGCAAGAACCGTTGAACCGTAGGGGATGCCCCCTCGTAAAATCTCATCCAACCCGTGGATTCCTGTGACACATCGGTCTCGCGTGTAAGTACTGGTGGATTGCATGGGAACAAGACAGAGGATGGGCCGAGGGTTGATGAAATGTTTGTACGCAATCAACGCAAAGGGGCCGTCAAGAGGGGGGCGTATACTCTCCGGGGGTGGGGTCGTCCTGCAAACTCCAAGACGTTGATGAGAACCTGTTGTCTCCATCCCATTCCATGGATTGTCCGGTGACCATGAACAGTCCCGTATTTCCTCCCCATTCAACTCGCATGACGTCAGAGGGAGTGATTTCTGCGAGTTGCGTGTAACGAAGACTCAACACGCCCTGCCCGTTCGCAAGCCCATCGAGTTGCCCGACTCCAAGGAAGGCATACTGCCCTAGGTCCAAAACATGGGTTGCGTTTCCAACCTCTTGGCTCGATACATCTCCAGTCATGATTGAAATCGACTTCCCTGAGAGTACTCCCGACTGAAGAAGGAGGTCGGAAGATGTGGAGCCGCTAACGTGGTTAAGTGACCAACCTTTGAGCGAAATAGCGAAGTCGTTTGGATTGTAGACTTCGATCCATTCTGGCCCACTTGAGGAGGGGCGGGCCATGACTTCAGTGACATGCAATTGGTTGTTTTTTCGACCGCCATCATGAACTTCTAAAATAACTCGTAATCGCTCGCCATCTTGCTGGAATGACCGGTAGGCTGTGGACGAGGATGGTGCACTTCCACGCTCCGTCCCCCCCGCAAATAATACCGCGCCCACACGGCTGGAATCCGAACTCTCCTCGACCTGGATCTTGAGATAGAGCGTCATATCGTTGTCAAGCCCCAAACCTGCCGCCATTCCCTCTTCGGTGACGTTGTGAAGGGCAGCGATTCGTTCCAAGTCCAACCTGTACTCCTGCATGAGGCCCGCTTGAACACGACCTTCTGCGAGGGCCTCCGCCGAGACGTGGTGCCATGATTCGGTCGCATTCGCGTAATCCAAGGATCCGTCAAGAGGGACGAACCAGCCCTCGCTCGAGGTGAGTCGGTCCAGCCCCATCGCTGCAGCACGGTCCAAACGGTCAACGTCAGGGTCGTTGGAGCCCATTTGCAATTGTGCAAGTGAGAGAAAGGCGGTTAAAATCATCAAAAACAGCGTGAAGGCTGAAAGAAACTCGATGACGGCAGTCAAGCCCCCCTCGTCTCGCTCCGCCGAGATGACCGGAGCCCTTCGCATGGTCCCTCACACTTGGCTGAGATTCATGAGGTTGCCGCAACAAAGGTGCCTTGGCCAGAGATTTCCGAGAGATCTGACAATCTCGGTGAATACCTGAAAAGATGACTCTACCTCCTTTCTGGAGCGATGAGTCTTTGAAGCACCAATGCGAGGACAATATGATGAGCGAGCGCAAGCCATGGGCGAAAACCAACACTAGAGCTAGTTTCGGCTTTGTTCTCCTGCTTCTTTTTTCATCCCTTGGAGCGCTTCTTACTGCACCTGCCAGTAGCGCGTCGGTCTCGGGTTCACTCGGCTTGACAGACTCTGCGTCCCCCACTGAAGATTCATGGTATTCGGCTTTCGACACCATGACCTTTTCAGTAGAGGTGAGTAATTTGTACGCAACACCTTCAGCTAACGGTCGTGGTTTGGCTTGGTATGTCTGTGAAGGCGAAGTCACATCCTCCACTTGCAAGTCAAACTTCGATGAAAAGGGACTCTTTTCAATTGGCAGTTTGCCCGCCTCATCTTCAAACATATTCACCTCAACGGATATGTGGATTCCCGGTGGCAATGCAGAGGGAGCCTATACGGTCGTGTTCGCCTTTGACCAAAACGACCAGAACCCCTCTGATGATGAGCTGGTGTTCAACATCAACATCACTGAATTTTACATTGATGCAATGGTCAACAACTTGCATGACCCTCTTGAAAACATCAACAACTTGGCCACCTATAACGGTAGTAGCATCTTGAACACAGGCACTGATTATACCTTCAATGCCCGGGGCCAGGCCACGATTTGTGGAGATTGTAGTTTTGATGCTGATTTTGGCTGGCAACTCTGGGACTCAGATGAGACGATGATGTTGCGAGAGGCCTATCGGAATATCTCGACCCTGGCCGCATGGGGCGGAATGACACCCTTCAACATCAATCTCCCTGCCTTTTCGTTCAATCAAGAAGGCGAGTACATCATGAAGTGGGGCGTATTTTCGAGCACTGGAAACCCCCATGGGGACTTGAATCCAAGCAATAACATAGCCTCAACATCACTGGTTCTTGATGATAGCATCGACCTCCAAGTTGTGGATGTTTATCCCAGCCACAACTCACAAGCATCAACCTTCTATTACGGGACTGACCGAGTCAAAGCCGATATCCTCAATCAAGGGAACATGTCCATCGACAATGTCACGGCAGCCTTCGAAGTCTATGACGAGCAATTCCAACTCGAAGTCCAAGATTCCTGCGACATCGCAATGCTTCATCCAGGGGAAAGCGCAACCTGTTCCTTTAACCTCACGACGACGGGTACGAGTCGCCTGCTGAGGGTTCAACTACCGACCATCTTCCAAGCCGGTGAAGATGCCAGAATGGCTGACAATCTCTTTTCGTTCAATGCCGATGTGGAAACTGGAGCGATCAATCCCTATGTGCAAACCAATGCTGAAAACAATATCTATGAGAGTTCTGATGATGTTGAATTGGTCGGTCGCTTCAGTAGCATTGCCTCGCAGCCGCTCAATTATACATGGAGAGAGGGGTTCTATAATTGGGGACACGGCCAGGTGCTCAATGAAACAGGGGAAACTTTTGGCCTTGGCCATCACAGTCTCACTCTTGAGGTGCGTGATCCCTTCGGCAACACAGAATACGCATATGTTGAATTTGATGTTCTTAATTCAATCAACCTGAGTGTAGAACCCTATTGGACGGGTTATGCCGTAACCGAACAGGAGGCTGACGTAGAACATGAAATTGCTCTACCTTACCTCGGCAGCAATTACGGGATTGGTGAAGGAAAATCACCTCTCATGATGATTTCCATTGATATTATACCAGCAACAGGTAATGAGATCGTCTTGCGAGAGTTGTATTTGGACATGAATTTGAGTGAATTACTCCCTGGTAACATTGACCTATCAACCGTAGATTTGCGCTACCTTCCCACCCTTAGTTCGACCCTCTGGACCTACATTGATGGCGTTGACACCTATGAGATCAGCGAGGCTGGAATTGCAAGCCTCTCGTTAACAAAAGACGGTGTTATCCTCATCGTTGGCGTTCTACCCGAAACCAATGTAACGGTTGACAATCTGAACTGGACGCGTTTAGCAGGCGGGCAAATTGAACTTAATTGGACCGCTGTTGGAGATATCACGAATCCATATGTTGGAGGTTGGAACATCTACAAACTGCAAGGCGTGAGCGGTACTACCTTCTTCCCTGACCCTAACGCAGGCATCAATGAAGACATCTGGGAAGAATTAACCGGTGAATCCTTCGCCACGACCATGGCACTTAGCGATGAATCATGGCTTGACCCTGAGCCATTACCGACTGGTATTTGTGCATCGTATGCCATTCTCCCGATTGACCGAGAAGGAAACCCAAATTACGAGATGGCTGAAATTGCCAGAAACAATGGTGCTCCTGGCCTTCTATGTGGCGATGCAATCCCACCAACAACTTCGATAATCCAATTCAATCATGAATGGCAATTTACAAACGACACCGACTGCTTTGACTACAAGAAAGACTGGTCCTTGTGCTACGTTGTTAACCTAACTTGGATTTGGCCCGACCATGAAGCACAAGGTGAACTCAAGTGGAATCTCTATCGCTTGGAATATGCCCCCAGTAACGTCGACCTGAAATTCATCAATCCGATTGCGGCTGGACTTTCGGGTACACCTGGCGAGCAAGGTACCTTCAATCAGAGCGGCATGCAGATTGACGGCATTCAACCTTACCGAACCTACTACTATGTTCTCGCCCCCATTGATAGCGTTGGTAATGAGCAAATGATTGCTAATTATCCATCCGATAATGTTGAACGTGTCTCCATTCAAGACGACTGGTGGACCTACAACCAACACCTTATCCCACCAGAACCTGAACCCCCTGAACCACCTCTGGGCATTCCATGGTTGCAAAAATTAAACGATGCGACCCAGGTGAGTGAATTTCAATTCGCTGGATTTGCACTGCTGGGGATTTTCGTCCTCAACGCCATTCTTCTTCCACTCCTTCTCAAGAAGCGGAAGCGCCTCAAGCGAGTGATGGAGGCCCGAAAGCGCAATCGTTCGAAAGATTACGATAGCGAATTCGACGATTTCTTCGAATGAGTATTGGCGCGGCAGGGGAGATTCGAACTCCCGAGGTGAGACACCACTGGATTAGCAATCCAGCGCAATGGCCAGGCTATGCGACTGCCGCTCGCAAACTTGGCGACCAAAGGTCTTCTCATGAACATGACGGTGGTCAAGACTTCATTCTCAAAGCCTCAAAGGGGCCCAAGTACCCCGAGCATCGAACTGGGGATGAAGATGATCAAAACAAGCGAAAGGAACATCCAACCGAGGTAATACAAGCTCCTGAAGAAGGACTTCGCTGCTTTGGGCATTCGGCCCTGTTCGTCAAAGGCTTCGTGTGGGTCAATCGCCCATACAGATGCGGAATACCATAGCGTCAAGCCACCCGAGACAAAAGCCCACAGAAGAGGTAGGCCAGAATCAGGCCAAAAGCACGGTACAGAACCCAGCAAAAAGAGCAAGATACAATAGAATTTGGCTTGTTTGAGCGTATATTCAGGCCCCTTAACTTCATTCATCATTGGAATGTTAACCTTCCCGTATTCGCCAGAGCGATAGAGGGCAAGGGCCCAGAAATGAGGGGGTGTCCACAGGAAGATGAGAAAAAAGAACACCCAAGGAATCGGAGATCCAAGAGCAAGTACACTGCCTCTCGCAATAGACTCACCTGCTGCTGCTGCCCATCCAATCAAGGGAGGTGTAGCCCCTGCGATACCACCAATGACAATGTTTTGTGGTGTACGACGTTTGAGCCACATCGAATAAACAAAAACGTAGAAAAGCACTGAGAAAAATGACCAAAACGCTGCCTTCACACTCACCAAGAGAAACAAGGCCGAGCCGAGCAGTGCAATGGTACTCCCAAACGCGAGGGCAAATTGTGGTGTTGCATGGCCTTGTGGGATAGGCCGGTTCATGGTTCGCCGCATGTGCGGGTCGATGTCAGCATCGTACCACATGTTGATGGCGTTTGAGCCACCTGCAGAAAGGGTTCCACCCACAACGGTGAGGGCAATGGTTCCAAGTGTATCTGTCCACGAACGATCAAGTTGGATGACATCGTAGCGGGCGAGGGTATCGTGCACTAATATTGCACAAATCGCCGTGATCTGCAGCAAGACAATGACTCGGAGTTTCATCAGACGAATCATGACCTTGAACAGACCAGGGTAGTCAAGTTCAGTACCTTTTTCGGGCTCTGGACCGGTCATTCTTGCTCAGCCCCGAAGGTTTGTTCTGACGCTTGGCAAAAACGCATGCAGAACATCAAAAATACGGCTGAAAGGAAGGCGCCTACACCCACCACAAGGTGAAGAAGAGAAAGCCATTCTGGGAAATCGCCTACCTTTGCGAAAACGATGTAGGACCCGCCCACCATGACGTTGAGAAGCCAAATTCCAGTCGTGATTTCTCCAAAACGAACCAATTCCTTTGCTCCGTCTCGCTCTTGGGCTGACGTACGAAGGTTTGAAACACCAAGAATGAGGACCAAACCGACCACAAGAGCACCAAACCGATGAATCATCTGAATGAAAATCCCAGGGCCTTCGAGGGAGGGAAGGAAGGACCCTTGGCATTGAGGCCAGCCCGTCGGGAAGCCAACCGAGCAACTTTGGTTGTATTGACCTCCAGCAGAAGAAGAAACCCATGCACCGAGAACCAGCAATAAACCCACTGCACCTGCCATTGCATTCGCTCGAGAGATATGGGCGTTGACGAAGTCCTGTGGTGAACGAAGGAAGGCCCAACGCACTCCTTCCCGAATTCTCATCTCCATAAATTGCCAAATCAAGCCTGCTGTGAAGACACAAGCAAGGGAAAGGTGGAGCGCGACGGTCCAGTCTGCGTTATCGTAACGTACGGTAATGTAACCTGCAGTGGCTTGAACAACCAACAAGACAGCGGAAAACATCGAACTCTGGACGACCCGCTTGCCGTAGGTCTTTTGCGACCGAAGGGCCATCACCACGTTGTAGATAATGGGGAGGGCGATGAGGCCAACCAAAAGCCGATGGAACCATTCAACAAAGATTTGGAAGGTTGTGTAACGGTGATCTTCACCACGGGAATCAATTTCTTCAGGATTCGCATCCCAGTAGGCTTCCTGCTCTTCTTCGGATACATCAAAATGCCAGGTTCCAAAGCAGGTCGGCCATTCAGGACAGGACTCACCAGCGTCGTTGATTCGTATGCTTCCCCCGACGATGACAATGAGGAGGGCCATCACGGCGAGAACAAGCGGTAAGGTCGACGGGCGACGCCAAACCGATTCTTCCATGTTGCACCGTGGGAGCAGACCCCTTTTGAACAAATGCCTCCACCCCTGTGCATGGGGTCGGCCTTTCGCTTGGCTATGATGCTCATCGTTTTGTTGTGTATACCCTCCACTCTTTCCCAATCCCAATCCGTTGAAGAACGTACAGAACAACCCCGTGGGCAGCTCCTTGATATCCGCTATATCTCATACGAATGCCTCACCTCATCAACGTGTGAACCTTCTCAACCTGAGCACCTCATCGAATACTTTAGTGCAGATTGGTGCGAACCGTGCCTCCAAGTCTCGGACCAGTTGAACAACTATAGCGAAAACGGGAGCATCATCCTTCAACATCATCCTTCAGCTTTGGATGAAACATTCCTCTCCGCTTCCAAATTACGCTTTGACACTGAATATCGGTTGCTGTTTTATCCCTCCATCGTGGTTGACGGTTCTTTCCTGCTGACGGGCTCACGCCAAGCCATGGACCTCAACACAACGCTCGATAATTCAAGCACAAACTGGAGTGGTTTTAATTCTATAGAATACTCTAATGGGACGCTCTCATGGGATACTTCAACAGGAGAACTGGTGCGGATTTGGCAACTTGAACCAACACCGCATACCACTCTTGACCGAACGCATGCTCGTCTTGCTCAGCAATTCATAGTTCACTCGACCAATACCTCATCGATATCCCTGAATGCTAGCACCCTTCCTGAACATAGCGCCTTTGTAGTGATGCTCGAAAACAAAGGAATACGCCAACTCAGTGCTGGTTCTCTAGCACCCACTGGCCTCGTGGATGTTAGTCCTGACAATGATGTCATGGCAGACCAAGAATCCTCGCTTCGTCCGTCTTCTCTGGCCCTCATTGTAGCCGGCTTGCTGATGGCTTTGCTGGCCCCAGCAATTCTCCTTCAACGCAACGAGATGATGCGAAAGCGTCAACGAGATGTCGTGATACGACAGGCAAAAGAGTGAGGTAGGTTCAAAAAGAGTAGGCCGCTCGGCTACTTGCGAATTACCTTCGCAGGTGCCAATCATGGTCAAGCCAGCACGACTCCACACACGATTTGAACGAGCACGAATTATTGGCGCACGCGCCCTCCAAATTGGAATGGGTGCTCCACTCTATGCTACCGAGGAAGTCCTTCGTGATGAATTCAAAGAAGAGCTGGTCTCGCTTTACGGTCTTGAAGAGGCTGCGATCCGTTTCGTTCTTGACCCTCTCAAAATCGCTCTCTATGAATATGAGAATCATTTGATTCCCATCGACATCGACCCTCACGAATGAGGAGAACCATCTGAAGAAAAGCCGTAGAATTCGGCTTGCTCCACATCGGGTAATCTTTCACGTTTCACCAAAAGGGTTCGAACCGCCCACAGGTCAACAAATACACGGTATTTGGTCGTAGCATCGAGGTAATCAACACCGCTCGACCCCCCTGTGCCCATGCGGCGCCCAATCATCCGTTCAACCATGCGTGCGTGATGGGTTCTGAACAACAACATCGATTGTTCCAGTTCAACAAAACTGTCGATGAGGCGGCGTGGCCAGGATAGAAGAGGCAAATCCCGATATGATTCAATGAAGAGGAGTCCTGCACGTGCTCTGTTGAGCACGCCATCTTGCAATAGGAAGGCCTCTGCCCCAGTCCGGCTGGACTCGATTCGTGGACGAACGCTCGCCTCGTCTCCATGCCCAATAGCAACCATGTGAGCAATAACTTCCTCTCCATGAATTTGCATGGCTTCAAGATGACCTGCAACGTAGGCCATTACTGATTCTTGATCGCCCTGAGTTTCGGGAGTTGAACCATGGATTGGCGTTCTGGCCAACCATGCAATCAACGCATCGTTGAGTGAAGGGGACTCATGCGTGCTGTGGAAATCCTGGAGGGCTTGTTGTGGGACTTTTCCTTCCCCAGCGAGTTTCTCCATGTGGGCCAGGGGGTCCATTCCACCGACACGCTGCTCTTGTTCCAGACCGAGGAGGACTTCGAGTTCCCTCATTTGCCAGGATTCAAATCCGGAAGAGGTACCCAATCGGTCTCTGAAGGCCAAAAAATCCTGGGGCGCGAGAGTTTCCATGACTTTCCACTGGTCTGCCAGAAGGCGAAAGATTTCACTGACGCGTTCAAGATGTCGTACAATCTTGGGGATAGCGTGCTCTTCCACTTTTTGTTGAGCAAGCAGGTCTCTCGCTTCTTTGAGTTCCCTGAGAATTAACTTAAACCAGAGTTCAAAGGTCTGGTGGACCACAATGAAATGCAGTTCATCATGCGATGGCGCCGGCAGATAGCCATCGGGTCCATCCTGCAATGACAATAAGGATTCAAGTTGAAGGTAATTCCCGTAGGTCATCCGATGAGAGGGGGCGTTGCCGACCATGATGTGTCATGCGACAGGAGCCCCATGAACCCTTCACTCCTTTCGTCAATCTCAACGACCTCAAACGATGATGTTCTAATCCCTCATAGGCTGATTCCAACGGACATTCGATTAAGCAAAGACGACATAACCCTCATAGAGCGAATACGAAACCCCTCCTTATGGGCGTACCTATAGAAGCAGTGCGAAATTGGCTCGCCGACTACGACAAAGATGCCATTACCATTGGAGTAGTTGCCTCGCACTCCTCGCTTCAAATCCTTCATGGCGCACGTCAAGAGGGCTTCAAAACCCTCGGAATTGCGGTAGGAGAGAACCGACGCCGCTTCTACAAAGCCTTCCCCGGTGCAGACCCCGACGAATGGCTGATGCTGGATGACTACCGTGAAATGCTTGACCATGCAGAATGGTTCCGCGAAAAGAACGTCATTCTTGTTCCTCATGGGTCCCTCGTTGAATATCTTGGTGCCACGAATTTTAGAAGTTTGAACGTCCCAACCTTCGGCAACCGTAACATCTTGCACTGGGAAAGCAGTCGAGCCCTGCAGCGCCAATGGTTAGAAAGCGGAGGTTGTACCATGCCACAAGTGATTGAAGATCCGCACAAGATTGCAGGGCCCGTGATTGTCAAGTATGCAGGGGCGAAGGGTGGAAGAGGATACTTCATTGCCAGAGATTACCGTGATTTCCGCCGAAACGTGGACATTGAAGAAGAATTTACCATCCAAGAATACGTGCTTGGGTGCCGGTATTATCTTCATTTCTTTTTCGACCCCCTTTCCAAGGATGGTTACCAAGTCCAAGGACGAGGGCCACATGCTGGAAAATCATTGGGGCGTCTTGAATTGCTCTCAATGGACCGTCGTGACGAGAGCAACGTTGATGAATTTTACAAATTGGGTTCTCTACGTGACCTCCGTGAAATGTCACTCGAACCCTCCTTTGTCGTCACAGGAAACCAGCCTGTGGTCATCCGTGAATCATTGTTGCCAAAGGCCTTCGAGATGGCTGAAGGAACGGTCGCTGCATCCTACAACCTCGAAGAGGAATCCCGCGGGATGCTAGGCCCCTTCTGTCTTGAGACCATCGTGACAGACCAACTTGAATTCAAGGTGTTTGAAATCAGCGCACGGATTGTAGCGGGTTCCAATCCTTTCATCGGAGGATCGCCTTACTCAGACATCAACGAACCGTTCATGTCAACCGGACGTCGAATTGCTCGCTCCATCAAAAAGGCGCTGGAAGCAGGCCGCCTGGATGAAATCGTCTCGTGATGAGATTCAATCTTCATCGGCCTGTTCGTCCATCAGGGCATCAAGGTCAGGTGCACCGGGAAGAACATCTTCTTGCTCGGTATCAACTTCATCAGAATGAAGGTCTTCTGTCTCATTTTGGCCCGAAGTTCCCTGTTCTGCCAAGCGAAGCTCCTCTTCGAGCTCTTTGCGGCGTGCTTCTCGTTCCTCGGGTGTAGGGAGCGTGAATTCCGCCACCATCATGATGGGGTCACCACTTGACAATTCGCTGTTGTACTCGAGAAGGTCGTTACCTGCGTTAACAATCACTTGGAATTTGGTAGGGTCCTTACTCCTGCGCTTGTTGTGCTTTTTGTAATAGTGCACATAGACCTGATACTTTCCAGCAGGTGCTTTTCCATCTTCCCAGAAGACGTTTTCAACAGGTTTGCGAGTTTCAGCACGAACGTTGGCATCAACGTCAAGTTCTCCACCGCAGGCAGAGGTTTTGTTACCACCGTGGATGCGCTCTCCCGAAGGACAAACGACGTGAAGGTCAAGGTCGTTGTAATTGTTCCACATCAATGAAATTTGGACGTCTGAAGAGGAGGCGCCCTCACGCTCAAGGCGGGCTTTGAGTTCGGACATGGCTCGTTGAGCGGCTTCTCGGGATTCGAGCATTTCTTGCTCTCGTGCGGCTTCAATTTCTGCGAGACGGGCTTCTTCTGCTTCAGAGAGGTCGGCCTGTCGTGCCGCTTCCCGCTCAGCAGCGAGACGAGCTTCTTCTTCATCTCGCTCGCGTGCTCTGCGTTCCATTTCCTCATCTTCAAGGCGACGAGCTTCTTCTGCTTCACGGCGTTGTGCTTCTAATTCTTCTTGGCGCCGTGCTTCTTCATCAGCATCGTGGTTGGATTCTCGGTTTTGATTAAAGCGGTCCTCTGCAAGCTGGCGGTCACCGTGGTTCTGTTGCCTCAGCATGTCTTGGACGCTTGCGAGTTTACGGTCTAGATTCTTTTTTGCTTTACCGAAGCCCATGCCCGAATGTTGATTCATCAAGCCTTCTGCCTTCATACCACTTTGGATGTTAACTTGAGCCTCTCTTCGCATGACGATGAACATCAAACCGAGAGCGAAGGCTCCTCCAAGTAAAATTGTCACGACATAGTCATCGAGTGCCATACAGTTGGGGGATAGAGAACTACCTCTTGAAACATGCGTTAAGAGATTCTGTATCAATGGACTGGCGGAACAATAAGATAGGGCATTCTCTAATGATTGAACATGCGAGAAGTGACCCTGACATGGACCAGAGATGTCCTCGGCATGACTTCTTTTTCACAATTGGATAAAACAGTCCAAAAATTGAGCATTATGGGTCATTTGAACATCACCAAAGATGGCGTTCGTCAAATCGCAATGCCAGTGTATCGGGACGGGATGAGTTCAAAGGATATGGATGCGATTGATTTCATCACCGTTGAACAACTTCTCAACGAACGAGAAAGTGATGCACTCGTTATTTGGAACGAACATCCGCTCGTTTTACTCGCATCTGGAACAGAAAACATTCACATCCTGCCGCCCTATGAATACGAAGACGGAGCGATCACAGTCACCGTGCGTGGCCTACCTGACGCCATTTCGACCTTTGTGAACCTCTGCAAAGCATTTCTTCCACCTGACAAAATTAGTGTGCAAAACATCCAACAACAGGACGAGTTGTTCAAAGAACTCTTGACCAACCGGCAATATGAATGCGTCAGCCTTGCTTCAAAGCACGGTTATTACGACGAAGAACGCAAAGTCACGATTCAAGGCTTAGCAGAGGTCATGGACATTGCTCGGTCAACCTTTCAGGAGCATCTTCAAGCCGCTGAAGAAGCCATTTTGCGATGGTCAAGTGAGCAACTTCGGTAAGGGTTAGGATACAAACCTTTGATGAAGAGGGGGGCCTGCGTAAGAGCATGGACAAAGCCTCTCGGCTTGAGAACATCCTGCCAAACGGCCGTGGAGTCTGGATTCCAATTGACCATGGAGCATCCGACTACCCTACCGATGGACTCGTTGACCTTGAAGGCACGATTACGGCTCTGATTCGGGCGAAGGTTGATGTGATTTTGGCTCAAAAAGGCGTCGTGAGTCATTTCAGTCATCTTTGCGAAGGGACCAAAACCTCAATGATCATTCATTACTCGGTATCCACAAGTCATGGCGGACCTCAATCCGACAACAAAATACTGGTCGGGCATGCTGACGAAACGCTCTCAAGAGGCGGTGTTGGAGTCTCCAGCCAAATCAATCTTGGCAGCCGTTGGGAGCCCGATATGATCGAACGCATGGGGGAACTCAACCGGCAAGCGCACCAACTTGGCCTTCCTTCGTTTGGCATGGTCTATGCGAGAGGAGAGCACCTTCGCATCCAAGAAGGAGACCTAACTGGAGGTCAAGCCCATGGTGTGCGCTTGGCCTTCGAACTCGGGTGTGATGCTGCTAAATCCGTCTGGACAGGCGACCATGAAAGTTTTCAACAAGTGGCCAACGCCGCACCGATTCCTGTGCTTGTTGCTGGAGGCCCCGCATCTGGAAATGCAAAAGCGATATTGGAATTAATCCGTCAAGCCCTCGATGCAGGTGCCAGCGGAATCTGCATGGGCAGGCAAATTTTCGCTCATCCACAAATGGAGAGGCTCGCAGCAGCCGTTGTAATGCTCGTTCACCACAATGCAACTGTCGAAGAAGCCATGCGTGAACACAATCTATGAGGTATTGACATGGAATTGTGGCTCCAAGATGATGGAAAGGCCCATCCAGATTCGCATGAAGGCGTTGATCGTTTTTGGCGAAATAATGCACAACAAGAGTGTGAAATCTACGTCAAGGACGGAAAACTGTACGATGCAAATGGATTGATTGGAGCGCATATCAACATACGTGATGGTGAAAGTCAACACGAAGGTGTTCAGTACATTGGAACAGCGGATTGGCTGTTGATTGAATGCGAAACATGGTCGATGATCCCTCTTGAAAACCTCATTGCCGCACGAGAAGGAAGCCATACAAAAATCGCTGCGGTCATCACATCACCGATTCAAGCACAAGGGGCTGGTTTTGCACTTCAGCAAGGAGTAGATGCATTGGTCGTAACGAATCAAAAACAACTCATTGAGGCTGCACTGAGCGTTAAATCTCAACGGCTCGAGACATCACCTGCTCTTCCACGAACTGAGGTTCACGCCACAGATGAATCACTTAGCCATCTTGAAGTGGCACGAGTGGAGGATGCAGGTCTCGGAGACCGATATTGCCTTGATTTCCTCTCATTACTCAATCAACATGAAGGAGTTCTCGTGGGTTCAAGTTCTGAAATCCTTGTTTTAGTGCATTCAGAAACGGTTCCATCGACCTTTGTCCCAACACGACCGTTTCGTGTGAACGCTGGTTCTCCTCACGCCTACATCTTGATGGCCGATAAATCCACCAAATATCTGAGTGAATTGATGGCAGGTGATCTCGTACAGGCCGTGAATGTTGACGGTAGCACCCGAGAGATTGTCCTCGGACGAATCAAGATAGAGCAGCGGCCGATGCTCAAAATTAGCCTGAATTCGGTCAATATTGAGAGCAGGAAGGATAAAGAAGTCCATGTATTCTTACAACAAGCAGAAACGGTTCGACTTATCGATTCCGATGGGGCGGTCAAATCCGTGACCGAACTCAGCGCCGGAGATCTGGTGATGGGGTGGCACGGGACAGAAGCGCGCCATCTCGGCCTCGCTATTTCGAGTGCCGTTGAGGAGCGATGAAACAATGGGAGTACTCGGAAAAGGCTCGGCGCACGGCGCATGTAGCCTTCTCCATGCAGCACCGCTTGGTTACGGTGCGAGTATCGCTCTTGATTTACCGATTACAGTCCGTTTACTTGACCGACCCAGTAAGCGTGAGGTCAACGATCCGGATGGACTACTCAACGCAGTACTGGACGTTTGGATTGAAGGGGAGCATTCGCTGCCGGAGTCCTATGAAAAAGAAGACCTGCATTGGGGTGTGAATTCAAAGATTCCAATCAAGCAGGGCCTCAAATCATCAGCTGCAACCAGTATCGGGGCGCTGCGCGCACTGTGCGATGCTACAGAGACTCAACTCGAACCCGCAGACCTCGTCGCTCTTTCTGCACAAGCTCAATTGAAAGCAGGTGTATCTTTGACAGGGTCAATTGATGATGCATGGGCCTGTTCAACACAAGGGTGGAAGTTGGTGGACATCCAAGTCCCTGTTGCTGAAGGCGTCCTGCTGACCGGAGAGGGGCCAAAAAGCGACGAATGGACCGTGTTACTCGTCTTACGTGGCGAGCGTGAACAACAGCCCGCACTGGAAGATTTTGCACCGCATCTTCGGCCCTATCAACAAGCGCTCAACGCACTGCAGGATGGAAACGAATTGGTAGCCATCACATGGAACGGTCGAGGGACTGTCGCTGCTCTGCGTGACATTCAAGGGCGGAAGATGAGCAATGATTCATTCATGAACAGCGCACGGTCTGCCGGAATTTCGGGCTCTGGCCCTGCCCTTGTCGTGATTGTTCCCCGTAACGAAACGCCAACCATCGAACGGCTCAAGAAATGGTATACGACTCGTTACAAGGACATTGAAATTATGGAAACTTCCTTTCTATCGAATGAAACCGACGACGAATTGGAGTGAACACCTTCTTGAAGGCCGGAGATTTCGGCTAAATGAGCACCATGCACATGCATTTGGGCGAGTCATTACGGGTGAACCTGTTCGGTTCCAGCCATGGCCCCTTCGTTGGCGCAACCCTCACCGGAATGCCACAAGGCATTCAGCGGGATGATGATGTGATTGAACAAGCGATGATCATGCGGCGCCCTGGCGGAACATACAGCAGCAAACGTAAGGAAGGTGACGAAGTCCAGTGGCTCTCTGGGTTTGAAAACGGAGTCACTACAGGCCAATTGATTGAATGTCGCATCATGAATAACGATGTTCGCTCAAAGGATTACAGTTTCTTACCCGACCACCCCCGTCCTGGCCACCAAGACATGGTGATGATGAAACGCACCAAAGGTGAGGCTGACTTACGAGGCGGAGGAACATCAAGTGCACGAATGACCGCTCCGCTCGTCGCCCTAGCAGCCCTCATCAAACCCTGGCTCGGCCAGTACGGCATCTACGTGGAAGCACATGTAGGAGCCATCGGGGATATCGAAGCGGCACTCATGACCGATGCCCCCCCACGTTGGGCAGATGAAACATGCGAGGCTTTGCGGTGTAGGGACCCAGTGGCCGCACTCCAAATGGCAGAACTCATCACAACGGCTCGAACCCAACGCGATTCCATTGGTTCAAGGGTTGACCTTTTCCTTAGTGGCCTTCCGCTTGGTGTTGGTGAACCGTGGTTTGACGGTCTTGAGCCTGCATTAGCTCGAGCGATGATGGCTATTCCCGCAGCGCGTGGGGTCGAATTTGGTCACGGATTTGGTGTCCAGACCATGCGCGGAAGTGAACATAATAGCCCCTGGGGAGGAACTGCTGACCAACCAATCCTCGAAGGAGACCGACCGGACGGAGCCCTTGCAGGCTTAGCCACCGGTTCTCCAGTTCACGTTCGTGTTGCCTTCAAACCGCCTTCAAGTATCCCTCAAGAACAAGTCACATTGAATCTCAAAACCAACGAAAAAGAAGCACTCATCGTCAAAGGTCGGCATGACCCAGTACTCGCCCCTCGTGCAGTACCTGTGACGGAGGCCATGGCGACTCTGGTGATTGGCGATCTTATGATGCGAGGAGGTTTTTTCAATGAATGAATCACCTGAAGTCCACAAGTTCGGAGGGTCCTGCCTGCGCGATTCAAGTGATTTGGATAAAATCGCAGAAGTCGTATTCAACATGGACGGCCCAATCGTGGTCGTTGTCTCTGCGTTTTGGGGAACCACCGACCGTTTGATGCGAGCAGCAAAAGAACCCAGATATGCAGGTCGCCTTGTTAATGATTTAGCGAGTCAACACCTTCGCTTTGCACCATCTCTACCGGATTCAGACCTTTACCCGGTCTTTCAAAAAGTACTGAAAGGGATTGAAGATTCATTGGACGAACTTGCAGAAGACAAACCAAACCCTGAAGCCTACAATTGTCTGCTCGCTTCTGGTGAACGCCTTTCTGCTTTGGTCGTCGCACACGCCCTGAACACGCACGGCATTGATGCACATCCTGTAGGGGCAGAAGACATCGGTCTTCATCTGAACGGAATTAATTCAGCAAGTAGCGTCGATTTGGTCAAATCGAAGAACATGCTTGACCGAAAGGCACTCAACGGAATCCCGATTGTTACAGGATGGTTTGGCGAAGGTACTGACGGTAACATCGCTCTTTTGAGCCGTGGTGGAAGCGATCATACCGCCACGGCTTTGGCTGCGTTATTGAATGCGAAGCGGGTCGTATTGTGGAAGGATGTCATGGGTATTTATCCGGTCAACCCGCGATGGGGCATTCAATCTGCCCCTATTCCTTATTTGGGGTACGGCGAGGCAATGGATTTCGCAAGCACGGATGCTACAATCCTTCACCCTGCCACCGTTGAGCCCATTTACTCCCTCGGCGTACCTATTGAGATTCGACATCTCCACCGATACAGTGCCACGCATTCTGGCACGGTTATTGGCCCCGACATCGAGGATGATACCGCCATCAAAGGCATCGCATGTGTCCCAAAGGTCGTTTCAGTTGATGTGGACGTTCAATACATCCATAATACCGCTACGTCCCTTTCAGAGGTTCTGAACACGCTGCAAGAAGCCAAGATACGCATTTGCTCCTATGAAGCGACACCAACACGATGGAGGTTTGTGATTCCTCAACATGAGATTCATCGCTGCCTTCAACTCCTCAATCAACGCTACAGTGAAATCAATCACACCTACTATGCGGCAATGATCTCCTTCATCGGCAGTGCTGCTGCAGAGCACATGCGTATGAACATGACAAAGGTAGATTGGGCTAATGATGTCATCGCTGCTCGGAAAGGAGCCCCGCATTTCCTTACCCAGCGACACGACCTATCAAAACTCATGGAGGAGATGATGAGTGCACTCTCAATTGGTTCAAAGTGAACAGATTCCGTTCACTCTGCTTGCTTCTCACGGAAGCGTTGCAAGTGCGTGGGTAAATTGAGTCCAAAGAGGATTCCAACGGTGAGGAACACAAAGAGTGTGCCCAATGCGACACCATAGACTGAAGTTAATTCTACAGATTCTTCCATACGAAGGGAGGTGTCACTCGAAAAGATGCCGACAACCTTCGGAAGGATGGTATTCGCCGAAAGCACAAACCAGGCGAGGAGGGTTGCAATAATGGGGTTGATGACCAAGGAGCGATGGTATTTGGAAACAATCTTCTTTGGATTCATCACATAGACTTCGTTGGTACGAATACTCGTGTCGAGCATGGAATAGCGAATGACACCGTTGCTCAACTCAAAGTACATGATCAACAATACTGAGTAAACAACAACCAAAATGGCGAGGAGGAAAGGATTGTCTTGGAAGCCAAGGGCATCGTTTGAAAGCGAAGTCTTCGATGAAGCAAATCGCAAAATAGCGAGGATAAACAAAACGTTGCTCGTAAGAGAGAAGCGAGCATCTCGCTTGAAAGTGCCCATGAACCCGCACACAGTTGCTCCGGCGATGACTGCCAATTGCATGATGTTAGCAAAGCCAAGGCTACCAGAGAGAATGTACCACATTGTCCCGTCGGGTGGTGAGATGAGGTAAGTCAAGAAGGCTAAAGCAACCAAGATACCGTACACAGCAATCTGGAGGTTTTGTACCATCTTGTCGGGCGGTAGGAACTTCATTTTTGGCACAAGAGGTCCACCGAGGAGGCTTTCGATAAAGGAAGGAATTTCCACTGTTGGAATCGCATCTTCGGGGATGGCGCTTCCTGAACCAATTTGACCAGCAGCCTTCTTTCGGGAAGGGGCAGCGGAACGTACGGTCTTTCCGTCGTAGAGGTGGGATGTGTCGGATGATGGCTTGTTGATGGTCATCTTTGTTCACCTCAGAATCCTCTTGCACCGGCAAGGGCGGTTGACAGGAGCATGTCAGGCTCCCAATCCATAATGTTCACACCAAGACCACGAAGTTCGCCAATCAGGACATCCCGTTCGGTTTTCATGACTTCGTAGCCAGTTCGGTCAAGACGCTTAGCGTCAAACTCGAATTCAAGCGATGAAGGGGAAAGGACGGTGACATCAAAGTCACGTGCTCGGAAGTCACGCAGAGCGTTAACGATGGTTGGGTCATCCTCTAAATTCGAAAGGAAGATAATTGGACTTCCCTTGTTGATGTGTGGGAGAATCCTGTTGACAACAACCTGTAACGGGATGTTGCCCCGTGCCACTGCTCCTGCGAGTTTCGTTAGGATAACGTACAGTTGTTTCTTGCCTGTATCCCGGTCAACGCTCACGACTTCATCACCGTAAACAATGACACCAACGGAGTCACGACGGCCGAGGAAATACTTAGCGAGTGAAGCCGCTGCTCGGGTCGAATACACCAAGGCATTGCGTGAGACTGGTCCAGTTTCAGCAACTGCACGTGAATCGACGATGATGATGATATCAGAAACAGCATCTCGTTCACGTTCGTTGACCATGAGTTTTCCAGAGCGCGCATACGCAGACCAGTTGATCGCACGGAATGAATCGCCCTCAAAGTATTCACGAAGGGAATAAAATTCAGAACCGGGACCGGGTTGACGAATGTTGACGGCACCTGTGAAAATCTTGGGTACACGTGACTTCACGAAGGTCTCTTTGAGATCTTCCATCTTGGGGAACACAAGGAAATCGTTGTAGACATGCAATTCCTTTTCCTTGTGGAATAACCCGAAGGCGTCTTGAATGCGTACGGTCACTGGGCCGAGGCTGTAAAAGCCACGAAGTGGGCATTCAACGGTGTATTCAATGAAGGTCTCACGACGAGGTCCGAGTTCCATGAGAATGTAATTTGCACCTTCTTTGATGCGCATAACTTCTGGAACTCGGTCGCGAACTTCCAAGATCTTAGGTAACGAAGATGTATTTTGCATCCTGAGCGTAACATTCAGTTCACCATCTTCAAACATGCGGGCACTGGAGAGTTTGCGCATAGCAACAACGCTGCCAAGTGCGACTCCCTCTTCACCCGTCCATTCTTCTGCGCGACGACCGCTTGCGGCTACATCTGCGTGATTTCCAATGAGTGCAGCCCATGTGAGGAACACAAAAATAACCACGGCAATCGTCACGAGTTGAGAATTTCGAAGCGTAAGGCCGAGCATGTACATGGCAACAGCTAGGCTGCCAAGCATGGCTGACTTACGACTCCACATGTTTCATTCACCTCGGTGTTGGTACTCAAACAGTTGGTACAGGAACTTCTCGTAGGATGGCTTGAATCACTTCACCGGCTTCAAGACCCTTGATTTGATGCTCGGGCTTGAGGATAATACGGTGTGCGATGGCCAGTTCTGCGATGGCTTTGACATCATCAGGCGTCACGAAGTCACGACCGCGAAGAGCGGCTGCAGCACGTGAGGTCTTGAGCAGAGCTTGGGAACCACGAGGAGATGCGCCGACAAGAACACGTGGATCTTCACGGGTTCGAGAAACGACTTCAACCATGTACATGCGGAGAGCAGGGTCGACGTAAACGTCTTCACAGGCTTGCTGCATGGCGATAACACGGGCTGGGTCGGTAATGACATCGACGTCAACTGCGTCCTTACCACGGCTGATACGGCGGGCGAGGATTTCGTCTTCGTCAGCACGGTCAGGGTAACCGACAGACATCTTGAACATGAAACGGTCAAGTTGTGCTTCAGGTAGTGGGTAGGTTCCTTCTTGCTCGACAGGGTTTTGTGTGGCCATAACAATAAATGGTGCTGGCAACTTGTGGGTTATCGTACCGATGGTCACTTGCTTCTCTTGCATAGCCTCAAGCAAAGCTGCTTGGGTCTTGGGAGGAGCACGGTTAATCTCGTCAGCGAGAAGAAGGTTGCAGAACAATGGACCTGGCTTGAACGTAAACTCGCCCTTCTTGGCGTCGTAAATGTTCGTACCAGTGATGTCCGCAGGGAGCAAGTCAGGCGTGAATTGAACACGCTTGAAATCACAACCAAGTGCATCGGCAAAGGTGTTGGTCATCAACGTCTTTGCCAAACCGGGGTAATCTTCGAAGAGAAGGTTACCGTTTGACAGAATGTTGATCAACACATTGTCAATAACGTGTGACTTACCGATGATGACCTTTTGGACTTCGGCTGAGATTGCAGATGCAATCGCACCGACGGCCTTGAGGCGCTCTCGGACTTCTGGGGTACTCTGGTGCTTCGGCTGGGCCGGAGCGGCCGGCGCTGCAGGTGCAACAGGTGCGGCGGGTGCTGCAGGTGCCATAGGGATGGCAGGTGCGGGCGGGGCCACAGGTGCTGCTGGCGCTGCAGGTGCTGGCGCGGGCGGGGCTGCTGGTGGTGCTGGGGGTTGCATGTCTATTCCTCCTTGTTTCAATTACCCCAACGACGTATGTGAGGGATCAATTCCCTTAATTCATCGTTGGAGAAGGCACGGTTTGAACTCACAAGTTCAACCAATCGAGGTTCCCGCACCATTTGCATTATTTCGGCGGGTGATTTACGAGCGAATTCATCGCGCGTCAAATCGTTGAAGTTGCGAACCTTTGACAAAAATGCGTCTCGGGTTCGCCGTTGGTACTGGGAAGGGTCAACTTTTGTTGGACGTTCCCGGAATCGCGTCAAGTCAAAGACGTGACGCCAATTTTCTTTCTCTGGCACCACCATGATGGCGATGGCCAAGAGGGCAAAGAGATTCAAGATGATGAGCCACTTGAGGACGCCATCACTGGTGAGCAGGACGATAGCGCCCATGGCTTCGGTGAAAGGCATGGAGAGGGCGCTTGAAATGTGTCGGCTTTCGTCAAAGACGAGATTGAACTCAGAAGGATAACGAGTGATTTGGGTTGAAAGTTCGGTATTGTCGAATTCCATCATATCTTCGATAAGGGCCATGAAGTAGAGGGAGTTACCGTGCCATGTTGTATCACCGAGTCCCTTGTTAAGTCCCTCAGAGTCTGTATCCCAGCACATGTGCGCATGTTGGACATAGAGAGGTGAGTCGCATTGTTGCTTCCCGGTTTCTTCAGCAGTATCTTGATCCCATAGGTGGTTAGCGAGAACAGAGTGGTCTGATACGAAGACAATGCTTCCCGTTGCTGAAAGTTCACCATAATCGCCCCCTGCAAGAGGTGCACGTTGGTCGAGCACGGTTTGCCCAGGATAGTCGATTCGGATAATGAGGCCGGTTTCGCCTTCACCCAGAGTAGGATTTGATTCGCCACGGCCCAAGTCAATTTCTGCTGAGGTAGAAGCGTGGGCGAGTACGTTCACCGTTCGTCCTTCGTCAGCCTGCTCATCAAGTACTTGAATGGCGGTTGGGCGGTGGAAGAGGACGGGCATTCGGCAATCGTCAACTTCTCGGCCGTCAACGTCCTCAGGTTGGCAGGGCGTTGCTTTCTCGTCGCCCATGGTGGTGACATCTTCGGAAATACTTGCAACAGCCCAGATTTTCTTGGTGTCGGGTGATACGCGCTCGCCGTTATCGGTTGTGACCTCGTAGTAACGGCCAGTGTTGATGTCGTCACGGATAGGAGCATCGAAGTATTTTACACCAAATTCCTCGGCTACCAATTGTGCATTGGTGGAGTTTGAGGCGAGAATCACTTTACCAGCCCGCTCGGTTACAAAGTTGTGAATGGCCGCTGCTTCTGCTGCATCAAAGGGCTTTTCCGGAGCTGCAATCACGAGTAGTGTGCGGTGGGGGTCTTGCCAGTCGTTGACCAACATCGGTGTTGACATGGTATTTGCGACATTGAAATCCTCAAGATCGGCTCGCATGGTCGTGAGTTGTTGTTCGGAGTAGTCATCCTCGTTTTGATAGGGGGAAAACACGGTCGTTTTTCCCGAGGACACAATGGCAATGACAGCGGTGGAGATTACAACCGAAACGAGAAGACCTACCATGAGCCACGCTTCGAGGCTCAATCCGGTTCGCTCTGCTTCTGCCATAATAAAATCTCCAAACTCACGCGACACGCCACATGTACACGCTCCGGAGTTTCGTACCACTCATAATGGTTGCTCTGTAATGATTAGGAGCATTTGGCGGTTTCCAACCGGTTGACGAAATGTACTGACTGAGGAAAAACGGCCTAGGGTGTAAAAAATTACACTTTTCCTTGGTCAACGGCCTTCAGGAGAACCGTTGTTGGCGGGTTGAAATAAGAACGAATGAAATGAACAAGACGAGTAATGTTTCATTCATCGGAGCCCAAGGCAGTGAAGTTGATTCTTCAGAACCCTCGGCGAACCCATCATCATCCTCATCGTATTCGTCGTTCTGCTCCACCTCTGGAGCGACTACTTGGACGTTCATGGTCGTTGATCGGGTTGTCTCGTCACCTTCAGAGGTGACGGCAAGCGAAACCTCACACTGGCGTTCTTGATGACTGCTGCTCGCCTCAAGACGGAGTGTGAAGACTGCGGCGTTGGAATTATCGTCATTGGTCACACTAACGACGGTATTTTCGAGTTGCTCGAGACCCACAACTGAGAGATGGGGGCAACTGCGAATGGTTGCCTCACCTGAGGTAATCGCATCTTGCGTATTGCCAAGATTGCTTACTTCAAGGGAGAATTCAACCCATGAACCTGAAAAGAGAGTGTCTTGGGGTGGCACGATTGAAGGAAGAAGCCTGTATTTGCGAGGAACGGTAATATCTGCTTCGATTTCTTGACTGCTGACTGAGGTTTCACCGATGCTCTCTTCAGCATTGAGTGTCAGCGGGAGTGTTGATGTGGGCGAAAAAGACCTGACTTTTTGTTCCGAAGCACCGGTGATGGTGATGGTGAAGGAATCATTGGTATTGGCGGAGACCGTGATGGATTCGGGGCCATCGAAAATAAAGGGACCATCTTCGTCAAAATCATAGGTTAAGTCGAGGTTCAATTCATTTGAACGCTCATTATTGACAAAGACGACGAGTTCTCCTTCAACGTCCCAATCATCTTCCAAATCCACGATGTACTTTGGGTCAACGTCCGTAGTCCATCCGACCTCCCATGACGGAGGTTGTAACTCTTGGGCTTGTGCGCAGGGCAACAGAACTGAAAGGAGAAGAACACCACATAAAACGGAGAGGGCCTTCATGAAATTCACCGTCCTCCGAGAAGCGCTTTTAGCGCACGCTTGGTCAGCGTTTTCACCATACTTCGCCTGTAGCGGGGCGGTAGGGCCGTATTGTTGACCGGTTTGACTGACTTCTGAATGGCTTTTGAAAGAGCGATGACATCGAGATCTGTATTGCTGTCAACCATATGTTCACCTACCACGTCAGCATGTAAACGGGGAATCGATTCAAGCGCAGTGCTGGCAATCATGAGGGTTTCCATTCGGCCAGGCACCCATGAAGCAGCGATACCTGCTTCTGGGAAATCCCACGAATCTCGAACCCTGAGTTTTTGATAGCGGCCTTCTCGTGACATGACGTCATCAGGAAGCACGACTTTCAGAAGGAATTCCCCTGGTTCCAAAACGTTCTTTTTCATGCCATCGAGTTGGTAGAATTCATGAAGCGGAAGCACTCGTTCACCCGCTGGACCAATCAAGACAACTGAGGCTTCCAACACCATGAAATTGGGTGCCATATCACCTTGATAGGTAGCCACACACAACGTGTTTTGATTCGGTATCACACGGCAGTCAGCTCCCGTTCCACAATCTGCTTTGTGGCACCAGTCGATTGACCGGCGCCAATCCTCGCCTTGATTGTACCAGAAACACCGGGTATCAAGGCAAAGGTTACCGCCCACTGTTGCACTTTTACGAATTAATGTAGAGGCGACTTTACTCGCCGCCTCAACTAATAGCGGGTGGACGCCGTTCGATTCTGTGAGCGACGCAAGAGGGACCATGCACCCGATTTCACAGGTTGAGAGAGAGTGCGCGTCGGGGATGGCGGCAAGTGAAATAACGTGTGGTTTCGGATTGATATGCCACTTGTAATTTGGGAGGACATCCGTCCCTCCTGCCACCCAATCAAAGGCTTCCCCTTTGCTGATTAAGTCGCCAGCAAGCCCGACGGCTTCGTCGACAGATTGTGGGTGGTGGAGCGTGAATGGCGGCATCAACATCATGCATCATCCTCCATCTGACGTTGCTCTTTTTTGAGCCATGCCCGTCCAGCGAATCCAAGTTCAGCCAATTGTTCGGGAAGAGGTTCATCGGCTTCCCTCCATCCTTCAAGTTGCTCAGAAAGCGGGCGATTCGGATCAAAGCCGAACAAAACCCCATTGACGTATGCAGAGGTGTCTTCGCTTCGCTGACGCAAACGGTCACGATCCTTGTGCTCAGCAGCCCGTTGGACCAAGGGTGCTTGGAGCGAACCATGCTGGAGACGAGGCGGGTTCAAATCTGTCTCGTCATCAATACCATTTGCCTTCATGTGCTTTTGGATACCGTTGTAGACCACATCGGGTGTGAGTGGAAGGTCTCGTAGACGAACACCGATAGCGTCGTAGACAGCGTTGACCACAGCCGGCAGAATAGGCAACAGAGGCCCTTCACCAGCCTCTTTAGCACCAAAGGGCCCCTCTGGGTCGCTTGACTCGACGATGATGGGCTCAACGTGAGGCATTTCATGAACGGAGGGAATCTTGTATTCCAAAAGGTTGGCATTCTGCAGGTGCCCTGTCCTGCCATAGACCATTTTCTCTGAGAGCACTTGGCCCAGACCCATGTGGCATGACCCAATGATTTGTCCTTTGACGGCCAAGGGGTTGAGGGCTTTACCGCAATCATGTGCTGCCCAAACATTGGTACATTTGACCAACCCCGTCTCAACATCAACATCAACTTCTGCGACGTATGCTGAAAAGGAATAAGCTGGCGCAAGCCCTGCTGCTGCTCCTTTGTGAACCCCACCCATTGGAGGGGAACGGTAAGCGCCGCGGGCGATGAGAGCACCGGTATCGGCCTGAGCCTTGTGCAGAGCCTCAAGGTAAGACACACTCACCGCTGGGTCGTGTTTGTAGTAGATTCGGCGGTCGTTAAGAACCAAAACATTCGGATGGTATCCCAACATTTCCCAAGCGGCTTTGAGTATTTGGTCACGGATTCCAATCGCTGCACGGATGGCCGCATTAGCATTCATGAAGGTGACTCGACTTGAATAAGACCCGAGGTCAACGGGGCTTGTATCGCTTTCATGTGAGCGGACGTGAATCATTTCAATGGGCAATGCAAGTACTTCCGCTACAACTTGAGCAACCGCCGTTGTAGAACCCTGCCCGATATCTGCTGCACCGGTGTGAACCGTTACGCCACCGTCCATGTCAACTTGGATGTGTACGGTAGCATGTGGGAAGTTCTTTGGATCCCAGTGTATTGGTAATCCCGAGCCAGAAATAAAGAAGCCGCAACCGATACCGATGCCTTTACCCAGTGGCATTTGACGGAATTTTTGATCCCACTCAGAGCCTTCCCGAACGCGCTCGAGGGCTTCACGCATTCCGTTTGAAGTAATGCGGAAACCACTGATGGTTCTACTGTGAGGTGGCAAGAGGTTTGCCAAACGCAAATCGATAGGGTCTACCTCCATGCTTTCTGCCATCTCATCCAAACCGACCTCAACAGCACACCGAGTATTCACTGCCCCGTGACCCCTCATAGCACCCGATGCTGGCTTATTTGTCCAAACTCTGGCACCAGTATAGTGGAAGGAGCCTAACTCATAGGGGGCCGTGGCAAGCACGCCGTTGTAGTAAGACGTGACGTGTCCGAATGAGGCAAAGCCACCACCGTCGATGAGAGCGTCAATGTCAAAACTGGAAATACGCCCTTCATCATCGGCAGTCATCTTGACGTCGATATGGCTTGGATGCCGTCCCCGATTGATCCAGTAAACTTCTTCTCGGTCAAAGGTAATACGGACGGGCCGTCCCGACTTACGGGCGAGAATTGCAGCACACATCTCATGAGGAAAGGGGTCTGATTTACCACCAAAACCGCCACCTACAAAGGTTCGCACGACGTTGATTTGGTGCATGGGGACATCGAGAACCGTTGAGAGGGCTCGGTGCGTATAATGAGGGACTTGTTGAGGCGTATAGAGTTGCAAACGGCCATTTGGGTCCCAATGTGCTACAACTGCATGCGGTTCGGTGAATCCGTGGTGGACTCCGGACATGGTCCACGAGCCGTGTGAGGAGGCGTGAGGGGAATCGACGAGGGAGCGGTCACCAAATTCTTGGAAAACTCGCTTTTGTACGTTGGTCCGGGCGAGGTGGTATTTTCCGCGCCAGTGGATGGGTTCGTCATGGTCTTCAAGTCCTTTCTTGGGGTCAAAGACCGGCTCAAGCATCTCCCATTCAATGTCAAAAAGCGACAGAGCGTGAACTGCGGTAGCCTCGTCAACCGCTGCAACGCAGGCTACCAAATCACCCACGTGGCGGACTTTGTCCACCGCCATAGCGTGTTCATCCTTGGTGACAGGAAGCACTCCAAAACGGTTCGGTGCATCTTGACCTGTGGCTACAGCAAGCACGCCAGGTAAGGCCTCAACACGCGTCGTATCAATTGACTTGATTCGTGCATAGTGGTGAGGTGAACGCAAAATTTTGCCGATGATTTCTCCCGACAATCGTACGTCGTCACCGTACCATGCTTGGCCGGTGACTTTGGCGTTTGAATCGACCAGCGCCATAGGTTTTCCAACTGTCGTCCCCGTCCTATCGCGGTCGTGAATATGGTCGCCAGCGGGCTTGGGTTCCCGGCCACCCACCGTTTCGGGAATGAAATCCAAATCACGAGGCCTCATCACTGGTTCAGAACCGCCTGAACCAGGAGGGGGGAAACGCTGTTTACCAGCCACTCTCTTACCGTCTCGCCTCGTTTCTGAGCCTTTGGACCCGGGTTGCTGGCGATAGGTTCCCATGGTATCACTTCGCATGGCCGGGTGGCATGGTTGGCTCGTCGGGGCCCGACGGGTGTGGGTCGGGGTGCGGGTCGCTGGCGGGTTGAGCGGCATCGCCTTCGCCACGGTGAAGAGCTGCTGCTGCTTCGACTGCGTCGATGATTTGTTGATACCCAGTACATCGGCAAAGATTGCCTTCAATGGCACATGCGATTTCGGCCCTCGTCGGGTTGTCGTTTTCGTTGAGTAGAGCTTGTGAGGTCACCAGGAACCCCGGCGTGCAAAATCCACACTGAGAGCCTCCGTGTGTCGCAAAGCAGGTTTGAATCGGCGCCAAATGGGCGCCGTCGGAAAGGCCCTCAACGGTAATGATGTCTGCACCTTGTACTTGGCCCGCCAACGTGAGGCAAGAGAGTTTAGGCACACCGTCGATCATGACGGTGCAACAGCCGCACGTCCCGAGATCACAGCCTCGTTTGACACCCAGCGTCCCGACCTTATCGCGAAGGACATCAAGAAGCACGGCATTGCTTGGTGCAAGGACTTCCATGGTCTGGCCGTTCACCGTGGCTGACCATCGCTGACCCGCTGGCGCGGGAATCATTGACACGTGTTCCTTACCGACCATGGTCGCCCCCGCTTCTCCGTAGGCCGTTCACCCTTTGATAATTGGGGGTGAAACGGATGCTCTTTGGTTTACTCTTCTTCGCCTGAATTTGCCTTGAGTTTGTTTTCCATAGCCTCGATGGCATTTCGTAAAACGAGTCCGTGGTACACCCGTATCTTCCGATCCTTGACCAAGGTGTTTACGATGGTTTCTAATTCATTCATTTCTGCCAAAGTAGTGGCCGACTCAACGGATTGCAAACACCTTCTGTACTCGCTCCTACGAGAAAAGTATAATGCAAAATAGATAGGGACCAGCAAGAGAGGGATGACCAATTCTTCGAAGACAATTTCACTCACGAAGGAGATCGATATTTCGGTGTGGTCGGGGTCATAATCCATGCTGAATGAAGTCGAACTGATTCCTCCAGTATAGAAGATTCCAGTGTTCAAGCCGAGGTACATGTTGAACGGATTTTCATCATCATTGAAGCGGTCCGAACCTCGATCGATTTCTATATCATCGGGCCAGCCGTCATTGTCATTGTCAAAATCCAAGACATCAGGAATCGTATCTTCATCGGTGTCCAGCGGTGTTGAATTCGGATTGAATGGATCGTAGAGAATCGTGCCCGAAGAGGCGGAGCGTTCCATTTCGTTTCGGATGCCGTCGCCGTCTGCATCATCATCATACTCATCCGGCATAAAATCGCCATCTATATCAGAACAGCCTAGAAGTCTGATGCGACTTTTGCCGTAGATGAAAGGGCAGTTGTCGGAGAGTTTGTGGAAGCCTTGGTCTGCATAACCATCACCGTCTGTATCGGACCAAATGATCGGATCTTCTGGCCACACGTCAGTTTCGTCAAGAGCCATATCACCGTCCATGTCGGGGTCTTCCACGTCCCCTAACCCGTCCCCGTCAAGGTCGCGATGTTCGGAAGCATTGTTTGGAAAGGCATCTGCACCCATGGATTCATTCCAAAGACCATCAGGGTCTGACCACCCGTCACCATCGCTATCAAGACAGCCTTCTCTGTCTTGTGTCGATGTTCCCTGAGCCTCACAGACCGTCTCATTAACTTCATCTGCCAAGACGGGAGATGAACACATGGAGAAAAGGAGTAGGAAAAGAACCGGATAGGTCCATTTCAGCATCATGAAGGTCCCTCGTGGCCCCTCCTAATGGCTTTATTGCACATGACGATAGTAGGAAGGTTTGAAAGAGGACATCCCCTAAAGTTGGCCCATGCGTACCCTAACGATTCTTCTAACAAGCCTGCTTTTTCTCACACCGATGGCTGGTTGCACTGGAGATGAAGGCGATGATAGTAAGTCATTTCCAACGTTCTCAGCGCAGGCAGATGACGGGAAGGTATACGATAACGCAGTCATGGAAGGATCGGGCTTTATTGTCATTTTTTCTGCTGAATGGTGCAACAACCCATGTTATACCACCATGCATGCCATCTGGAATGCAGAGCCCGAATTGCCCGTCTTGGTCATGTCAACAGACCCTGCAGAAAATGCAGGCAGTATGTCGTTAACCGAATGGCACGAATCTGCTGACGCTCATGACGATGATGGAGCAGATACTGGTGTTTCATTGACAACCTATGCCTTCATGAAAGGAAGCGGAGTTGGTGAAGCCTTGGACATAACGCGTCCAGGCTCCGTGGTCTTTGTCAACAGCCAAGGTGAAATCACGTTCCAAAACGAAGGACGTATGGATGACACAGAAGAAATTCGGTCCAAATGGGCAGAAGCCTCGGCTTGAATACTTCACTCAAGAAGGGCCGCGTCGTTCACCACAGCTGCTATGTCATCATCGTTTGAAAAGAGTTTTTCAACCTCAATAGCATCTTCAGCCTTGTTGAGGATATAAAATCCAAGGGGCACCAGCAAGAGAAGCAGAATGGCAACAGCAGGAAGAACCCATCCTGAAAGACCACCAAAGCCTTCGTCGGATTCTCCGAAGGATTTTGCATTCGCCGTGTCCATCAACATCACATTCACGGCGACGATGGAAGTAGCTGAGTGCCCGCCCGAATCGTTCGCTGCAAGGCCGCGCAATGAAAGTGTGTGATTACCGTCCACTTCGATGCCGGGCAGGTGCTCGAGTTGATGGACGATGGTTTTCAAGTCCAACTCGGCCGCAGTATCACCTTCATCAAAGGAATGAAGGTTCGCCCAATCGTCACGGAGATGGTTTGAGCGCCACTGTAGGGTGTCAATATTTCCGTTGAGCGTGATGTCGATGGAATCGCCTGGCATGAGGTGAATTCTGTCATCGACGCCAACTGCTGTATCGACCACGACACTGCGGGTGGCGTCCAACTGATAGTCTCGTTGGGCCGCTTCCATCACTGCAGCGAGAGCCTCTACATGACCGTGGCCGTAGACGTTGTTTTGGCGGTTCTTAGGCAGAAGATCCTCCGCACAGGGCTCATTTGATGCCATGTAGTGGCATTGACGATACGTAGCAGTCTCTTGCAGAATGTTTCGAACGTCAAACGGTGAGAGGTCAGGGTTCGCCTGAAGCATCAAGGCAACCGTTCCTGCCGTACCTGGGGTAGCCATGCTGGTACCGCTGAAGGCCACATAGCCGTCTCCAGAATTGTGGGCAACGGACATCACATCGGAGCCAACAAAGGCAACGTTAGGCTTGATTCGACCTTCTTCAGTCGGCCCTTGACTGCTGTAGATGGCGATACTGGTGTCTTTGTCCAATGCACCGACCGTGATGGCATCTTCAGATGATCCGGGAGTACCGATTTGTGCCGAAACAAAGTTATTGCCCGCAGCGATGAGCATGGTGATACCCTGGCGTACCATCTCGTTTGACATGCGATTCACGCTGTCTTCTTCGGACGAAGTCCATTCGATTGCTCCCGGCCCACCGAGGCTCATTGAGGCAGCGCGAATGTTGAATTCGTATCGGTAGTCCACGGTCCACTGCATTCCCGCCATGACGGTTGCAAAGGAGCCAGATCCACCCGAATCAAGGACCTTGACACCAACGAGGAAGGCTCCGGGAGCCATTCCAGGGTGTTCATAGGTTGGCGCACCAGTACCGGCGACTGTCCCAGCACAATGGCTTCCATGGCCTTGGTCATCATAGGCTTGAATTTCAGTACCGTTGGTCTTATCTGGATTATTGACAGGGTCGTAAAATCCAATCACTTTGGGGTCGTTGGTCGAGTTATCATCGTCCATATCATCCAATCCAACGTGAAGGCTGTCAATTCCTGTGTCGATGACGGCAACTGTCACACCGGAGCCGTCGTAGCCGGTTTGCTGTTGGGCAAGGTCAACTTCGTGAACAACTGCAGCATCACCATTTTGAACTTCCAAAATGCCATCGAGCTCAAGCATAACCACGCCCGGTAGGGCAGTGGTCTCAAGGATCATGTTGTGCGGCACTCGCCCAGCAACGGCGTCGATAAGTGGGAGACTCCACTGGTGGACATAGTCCACTTCCCGCTCGAGCATGGCGACATCCTCGTCGGTAGGTGTATGGTCGAAGTCAATGATGAGAGGAAGTGTGCCGTCTTCATCCAGGAAAAGTGGATGATTGTGGAATTTTTCAACCATGTCGCCGATGCCGTTTCCATCACGATCAACTGTGGTATTGACCCACCAGCCCTCGGAAACGGACTCTTCGATGTGCTCTACGGGCATGGCCATGGAAACGAGAGGGAGAGCCATCAAAAGAAAACAGGCTACGGTCGTCACGCGCTTCATCAGCATAGGCTCACTGACCTTTGCGAGACTGTGGAGGCTTTTCAAGGCATTGGGAGGGTGCTAAACACATCCGATGCATGAGCAATTGATTCAAAACACCCACTTCAAGGTAAATGACGGGTGAAATATTAAGTGGAGAATTACAAATCCTGTACCGATTAACTTGGCAGCACCACGTAGAAAACCTCAGCGACCTCGACCTGTTTCGGCCCCACAATCAGGCCCTGCTTATTCAGGCACAATTCTTCAAAACGGAGCGGGTCAATCCACACCGGTCATGACGGTGAGGCCAAATGCGAAGATGAATTCAGATGACCTTTTGTTGATGAAATTGTCACAAGGCATCATGATGGGCATAGGTTTTCTGGCCATCTGGGGCGGTATTTTCAGCGTCGCTTTTGATGACGAAGCAACGAATCAAAACTTTGCTGTGCTATTTGTTGGGGGCCTGGCCTCCTTTGCCGTTTCGATAGGAATCATTGAATTACAGAGCAAGAAGAATCAATATCATCTGTATGACATTCAAAATTATTTCCTCGGCATTGCCTTCTTCTTCTCAACGGTTGGTGTGTTATGGGGTACCCGATATTTGATGGGCATAGCGACCGGAACGTTCGAACTCGATTGGTTTGGCAACCCAGATGATTACAACGGTGGAGTTGAGTGGTCTCCAAACGCCTACGGGATTTATGCTCAATTGGCAGGCACGCTTCTGCTCACCTACGGGCATCACCGACTCCTCAAGCGATATTCCGGCGACACTAGTTTTGGTTGGGGCGTGGCCACTTATGCACCAATGGCCATCCTCATCGCAGGTGTTGGGCCGTGGATTCGATGGTCTGAGAGTGTCGTCAGTTACGAACTCGGCATCAGCATCATTGTCCTGTCAATGGTTTCAATGGAAATGGCACTTCGCTCAAATAAAGCACTCAATTTTGGAATCGTCGCCTTTGCCTCTGGCTTGGTTCCAATCATCTATGAAGTTCTCAACGATAACGCTCCTGCGGGTGGCGAAGGCGGAGCACTCTCCCTGATGGTATTCATCATCGCACTGCAAGGATCTTACGCTGCCCGACAAGATCTCCGCAAGGAAATCATGGAACGTGCCTCTATCTTCTTGGTCGGACAAGTTGTAGTCGCCCTGTTGCTAATGAGGAATGCAGATTTCAATTTGATTCTCGGCCCGTTGAGAACAGGTGATTTCCCAGTACTTGATGCATACATTACACTGCCTGTTGCCTTGTGGTGCACGGTGTTACTTGCCTACTTCCCTGCTGTTCTCCAACAGCGCGTCCCTTGGATGCCAATCGGTTTGGCGGTTGCACTTGTTGTTTTGCCTACTGAAACATCAACTGTTCCGTGGGTTCTGAGCATCATCATGATTCCCTACATGGCATTTGTATCAAAGATTGCACGAAGTTGGGTCGTCAATGCGACCTTGCTGGCCTTCAGTGCATCGTACCTTCTCACCGACATCATTGCAGCCAGCAATGGAGTGAGTACGAAATTGGCCTTTGGAGGAACCTATCTTCACATCATCCTCCCAATCTTCATCATTGCAGTCTCCGAATTCGGGCGTCGCCTTGAACGAATCAACCCCAGCACCAGTTTAGGGATGTTAGGATGTGTGGTCCTTTCACGAGCCATACTTGACCCTGAATGGTACATGCCATGGCTCTTGATCGGGTACATGATGGTCCTCAACTACAACATCATACATTCTCAGCGAGACGATGTCTTAGAACATCGAAAAGAAACCACACTCGCCCTGGGCTTCACCTCCATCACCATCTTCCTCTTGACCTTCTTGGACGTCTTTGAAATGCCACCCTATGATGCATTGGACTTCCTTTCCAAGGACGGATTTGAACCGCAATTCATTGCATTGAGCCTCGCCATGTATGCCATGGCCCGGTTGGGACGTGAATTGGAATTCGACCTTGGGTCAATATTTGGCTGGCTAAGTCAAGGCTCAGCAGGCGCTCCGACCTTTGATGAGGCGACCAGCTCATGGATTGTAGACACCAGTACGCCATCCGTCACGGTGGAGGACCTTGCGGATGCAGGTTGGACACCACTGTTCAGGCTCAGTCTTCTTACATCACTCACCATGTTCGCTTTTTCAATATCAGACATCAGTCTTGGAAGTTTGGTCGAAACACCCTTCTGGGTCCTACTCATGGTCATCCCCGTCGGAATCCTGGTTTGGGAAATCACTAATTTAGATGAAATCTCTTCATCCACGAGAGCTGGGGGAGTGGCCCTTTTGGTGTTCCTAGCAGCGCCTATTTCTCTTCAGATGCAGTCATTGGCCTTTGACTCCAACGAAGACATGATCATTGCCGCTGTACTCCTTGACCTCATTCTTGTCTCAGCACCTCTTGCCGTCAACGCCCTCATCGCAAAACGAGGTATCGACAAGTCGGGGTTGGATTTCTTCGCCGACAGCCTTGCTTACGGCCTCTTAATGATTCTTGCATCCTTTGACAGTTCAGGCGGTATACTCCTTCTTCCGCTGGTATCCCTTGTTGCCTTTCGAACCATCCAGCATCGTCATTACGGTGTGACCTTATTGACACCCTTTGTCTTCCTTTTGTTAAGCGACAACTGGATGACTGGAAGCGGTGTCACAAGCACAATTATTGGTGCCTTGCCCTCGGATATCGGAGCCTACCTTCTCGATGGTCACCTCGGGCCGTTCTCCGCCCTTGCTGGAATCTTTGTTGCCACGCACATGAGCTTGAACATCTTGGTCATGCAGAGGGACGAAATGAAAGAGCCTGCCTATCATGAAGTCCTGGCATTCCTATGGCTCGGCCTCGCGCTCCTTTCCGCTCTTCCCGATGGATATTGGTTGCCGGCGATTTTCTCGTTCCTCATGATGGCCTACCTTTGGTATAACAACAACAGCACTTACCTTCCTTACATGTTGGGTGTTCTCTTTATCTCCCTCTTCATCGGATTTAATTACAGTTCAACATTCTCAGCGACAAGTGAGATTGACGCTTGGAGTTGGAGTGGACTGATTGTAGGATTTGTTGGCAGCATGTTCAATCTTCTCCATGCCTATGGTCACCTCTTTAGAACAGACCCCGATGATGACGATGAACAGAAGATTCAGGATTCAACTTCCTTACTTTCTTTGCAACTTGGGGTATTGGGTTATTTGATTGGATACGAAGTATTCTTCGGCATTGGTCCAGTTATTGGTTTGGCGATCTTGGCCTATTCTGCCTACCGAGGTGGACAGGCCTCCAACTTGCTCATTTTGCCGCCCCTCGTCACCTTCGCCATCGTTAACGTGATGATTCAATCCGACATTGGCACCATTGAGGACAGAACCTCCATTGCAGGGGCAATTCTTGCCGTGCAGGGAATTATATTCACGTTGCTATCGAACAAGGACGACCTTATCTATGACTGGGAGAGTATAGAATGGGCATCTGATGAGGATTTCTTTTCCTACATGGACCGATTGGGGCTTGTTGGAACCGCCTATACACTCATTGGCGTTTTCATGTTCTTGATTCCCGTTGATTTGACGTCTGTGGCTTATCTCATCACGACCATGTACCTTGTATTTGTTGGAATACAAGGATTCAGTGAAGAACTTGATGCTCGTTGGCGCCGAGGCATCGGAGGCTATGGTTCCATCTTGACATCCTTCTTGTTCACAACCACCCTTGAGAACGACCTTTTCAATGCTGTTGGAATCGTCATGATGGGGTTGCTAGCACTCGGCTTTGGATTCCTGTTCATGCAACGAATGAACGAAAATGACGGCATTTACATTGAGGAAGAACTCCCCATCGTACCGACCATTCCTGAGATTCAAACTGGAGGCGGCAACGCACCTCAAGAAGACCTCGTAGAAGAAGAACCAGAACCGGTCATCGCCACCACTGCAAAGGAAGAGGAACACCCAGAGGAAGACTCTCTGAGCACTTCAGAAGAAGGGGCATCAGCGGAGGAGTTTGATTGGGCGGAGGACGAAAGCGAAGACGAGGAAGAAGTTCAAAAAGTGCCGGAACCGGAACCACAAAAGCAACCGAAAGCCCCTACTCACAATGGTCTCTTGGATACTGGAGAAGGCTTTGCTGTTCGACTACCAAGCGATGCTGTTGACAACATTATTCAATCGATTCAACAAACGCCACATGAAGGATATATTCCAGTGGTTGCCTTTGGCCCATCAGGACAGATTATGCTCAATTTTGAGCCCACTAATAATTGAGAACCAAGAACGGGCTACCTGCGAAGAACAAAAACCCCCGAGGCCCTCAAAGGCTTCATGGACGATAAGAGAAAGCGCATGGTTTGGATTGATCTTGAGATGACAGGCTTGGACCTTGAGCGTGAATCAATTATCGAAATCGCCACGGTTGTCACCGACAGCGAATTGAACATTGTGGCCGAGGGGCCTAATCTCGCGATTCGAGTGGACGAAACCCTCCTGGCTGGCATGGATGAGTGGAACACAAAACACCACTATGGAAGTGGTTTGGTTGAGCGTATTCACAACGAGGGCGTTGATGCAGCAGATGCGGAGCAACAAACTATTGAATTCCTAAAGCAGTGGATTGAACCTGGTACAGCACCACTGTGTGGCAACAGTGTTTGGAACGACCGCCAGTTCCTCGCCAAAGAAATGCCAGATTTGCTTGAAATGCTCCACTATCGTATGGTTGACGTATCGACGATCAAGGAATTATCGCGCAGATGGTACCCCAATGTATCGAGGTACAATAAAAAAGGAGCCCACAGGGCGCTTGATGACATCCTTGAATCCGTTGATGAATTGCGTTACTTCCGAGAGCAAATCTTCCTTCAAGATCTCTGACGCCAGGTGGGTTGGTCGGGTAAAACCCCCTTGTGCGCAGACAAAATTTGTGCCACAACTGCCACAGCAATTTCTTCGGGCGACTCTGCCCCAATGTTGATACCAATTGGGCAGATGACTTGGTCGAGAAGATTCTGTGGGATTCCTTCGCCAAGGGCTTGTTGCTCAAAGGACTGCCATTTTGAACGGCTCCCAATCACGCCCACACGAGGGGCTTCACTACCATCCAATTGATGGCCAGCATCGTTGAATATGCCCAACAGCGAGAGCAAGCGTTCTTGGTCTTCTGACCAATCATGGCCGAGCAGCAAGATATCGGAAAACCGATTCAATGTATTCTCATTTTCCGATGCCATCAATTCGGATACGCTTGATGTGATACACTCTGCAGCACGGGGATAGAGTTCGATTGAAGAAAAATGTTCACGTGTATCGTGAACAGAGTAAGGCCATGCCATCCGGTCGAGTAGCCCAGCGATGGCTTCACCGCAATGGCCACCTCCCATGATCAAAACATGTGGCACCGGAATCATCACCTCAAGTGCGATGGTCACTCGACCCCCGCAAAGCGAATCAAGTGGTGTCACTTCATAGCCCTTCGCACCTTTGTTTAAACCGTATGTGAGCAGTTCAGCTTCAGGTTTTTCGGCTGATTCAAGAAGATCTTTGCAGCGTTGAAGAACGCGATGCTCAAGCCCTGCTCCGCCAACCGTCCCCCTCCATTGAAGGCCCTCACCACTCATTGCCAAGCGGGCACCAGTTTTTCCCGGTACACTACCGGAAGTTGTCAATACCGTTGCCAGAACGACCTTGTGACGTTCATCCAATTGTTTCAACGCCCAGGCTAAAACTTGAGCGGTCATGTTAACGGCTTGAAGCGCGCCCTCATATCCCTTGTCATTGTAAAAAATACGCCATGAGCTCCGTCTCGTGCTCCATCAATTGGAGCATGTCTTCTTGAGTATCGATGTTGAGGTGGAGATAGGGTGCATCAACATCCACAGGAAGAAAGGACACGATGTCTCGAAGCGGCGTGTTGGGTTTGCTTGCAAGCACAGTTTCCATGGAGGTTGTGTCAAAGACGACGGGATGCCCACGGGTCGTTCCATGTTTTGCACCAACGGGGCCGTCGTGGTTCAGCAAATCAACAACGACGGAGGTTGACCAACCCGGACGGTCAACAGGAGCCATAACCACGCGACGAGGCAAACGACCCAATTCATTCATCAGCGCCATCAACCCACGCTGGAGACTTCCTGTGCGACCTTCTTCTGGAGAAGCGTTGATGGCGATATTCGCATCAGGAAGAGCGAGCATCACGTCAACTGCCAATTCGGTACGCGTGACGACAACAATGGGTGAACAGCCTGCTCGACTGAGATGTTCATGAGCCAAAGCGACGAGGGATTTACCTCCGACTTCAACCAATGCCTTTGGTTGACCCAATCGAGTACTTGCACCTGCTGCAAGAACAATGGCAGCCGTTGACGCTCCTCCCATGAACGGAAGACGGGATGGACCCTCATTTGCATTGTGACTCTTAGGTTCATAAAGAGTCAAAATTTACATTCGTTATGAGCAAGGCCACTCAATGGTACCCACCCGGTCATTGGACGAAGGAAATACGAGCCGCTCATCAACGTTCAATGGACCTGCTCCAAAGCATCACAGATGAATCTGATAGCATGGAACGGCTTGTTGGGAATCACGGTTTTGACCGCATTCTCATCAAAGGCAAATCAAGACGCACATACCTCATTGAAACACAGCCACACTACGACACTCAATTCGATGCTGAAATGGGGATGTTTGAGGAGTTGTCTTGGCGTTTTTTTATCACTGCAGGTGCTCGTAAAACAGATGTTCTATCCCTCAACAGTTTTTCCGTTTCTCTCTGTATCCATCCAGGAGGGCGTCATCGTTTGCTCCCGGTTGGAGACCAAATCGCAGCGCTCGCACTCTCTTTGAAGAATGATTCAATCACGGCGATGCGCATCCCGTTGCTTGCGCAATTTCTTGTTTCACCTCGAAGTGCCCTTGAGAATGTTTACCAGTTCAGTGAAGAGGGGGTCATCTTTGAAGATCCACACGATGTTGAATTTGATGAGGATGACGAATGGATGGCAGAAGAATTAGAACTGATGGAAGCGCCAATCCTTGAAGTTCACGAGTATTACGCTCAAGCCTACCACATCGACGTCAACGAATTTGAAACGCACTATATCGCTGAAGACAGTGAATTTGACCGATGGTCAGCAGAACTCGAAGACCACGCCATACAATCGAACAAAACAGAACCCTGGCACCATAACGAAGAGAAGGTTTGGAGCCTTGAAGAACGGCTTCTTTCAGGCAGGAAATGATTCAAAGTCCTTTGGTGATTTCTCTTCCGATAATCATGCGCTGGACTTGAGAGGAGCCCTCGTAAATTTGCATCACCTTCGCACCGCGCATCAATCGAGCGACTGGATATTCCTCGGAGTAACCATAGCCGCCGTAAACTTGTACCGCATCGGTGGTAACTTGCATCGCCATATCGGCAGCAAAGCGTTTCGCATGAGCCGCTGATTCGGTATTGCGCACTCCCGCATCAAAATCAGAGGCTGATTTCCACGTCAACATGCGTGCAGCCTCAATATTGGTTTTCATGTCTGCGAGCATGAATTGAATGGCTTGGTGCTGATGCAGGGGTTTTCCGAATGTATGCCGCTCGTTTGAGTAATTGAGGGCATGTTCGTAGGCCGCCCGGGCAAGTCCCGTTGCATGTGCCGCAATGTTGGGACGACTCATGTCGAAGGCTTTCATAGCGTTCATCCATCCACCCGATTCTGAACCCCCGATGAGGGAGTCGCTTGGAACCCGAACGTCATCAAATGAAATGGAACGCGTGTCGGAACAACGCTGCCCCATGTTTTGTTCTTTCTTGCCCAATGAGAAGCCTTCAGCGTCTTTTTCAACAATGAAACCAGACATACCACGGTATCCTGCATCGGGGTCTGTTTTGGCAAGTACGAAGAAGAAATCAGCGTGACCTGCACCTGTAATCCACATTTTTGAACCGTTGATGACGTATTCATCTCCGTCTTTGATGGCGGTTGTCTTGCAGGCCGCAACGTCTGAACCTGCACCTGGCTCTGTTACCGCATAGGAGGCCAGCGCCCCATCTTCGGCAATCTTTCGCAACCAGACCTCTTTCTGTGCCTCAGTTGCACCGGTGATGATGGGTGCTGATGCGAGTGCGGTGGCGTAGGCTGCGGTAGCAAAACCAGGATCGCCCCACGCCAGTTCCTCATTCACCAAGACTTCCTCAAATGAGCCCAAACCTGCGCCACCATAGGCCTCTGGAATGTGAAGGTTGAGCAATCCCATCTCGTGGGCCTTTTGGATCGTTTCTTTCGGGTAATGTGCCGTTTCGTCCCAGTGCTCTGCCTCAGGTCGAATCTCTTCGACTGCGAATTCATGAGCCAATTCCTTGAGCATGGCTTGCATCTCATCAAGCTGGAAGTCCACCATGAACCTGCGACGCGCCGCTCCCTTAAGAGCGATTAGTTTCAACGAAGGAGCAATACAGGGATTGCTCAAAGAACGAGGATACCCTGTTGTTCAGCCAATAAGAGAGCGAGGAAGACGAGATAGACGAGGATCAAAACAACACCTTCCCAGCGTTTGAATTCATATTGAGAGCGCATCATCATGAGAGCGATCGCAGTACCCACAAGGGTGGCAGGAATGATGAGGAACATCGTTAGGTCGTAACTTGCAGACGTCAATGCCAATGGATGGACAAGGGCTGCCAACCCGATGGAAAGCAAAGGGTCGGTGATGTTTGAGCCAATCAATGTACCAATCGCAACTCCTTCACTGCGTTTGGCCGCCATGAAGGCAATGGTCAACTCTGGCAGGGATGTCCCCAAACCTGAAACTGTTGTACCGATGACTGCATGAGGCACATTAAGGTCGTAAGCAAGAGCACTTGCAATAGTGACCAGATGATGGGCTGCAAAGAGAGCGAGAAGCAATCCGAGCGTCACCATGACGGCGTAAGAAGCGGTGGTTCGATTCATTCGTCGTTCAACGGATTCAACACCAGAGAGTTCATCTTCAAGGATTTCTTCTCGCTTTGACAGTAACCAGTAGATGTAAAGGACATACAGCGAGACTAAAATGGAGCCCTCAATACGGCTAAGAACATCCCCTGTAAAGATGAAAAAGGTCAGAAGAAGGATGGAAGAAAGCATGATGGCGCCATCTCGCTTGAGCCAAGAGGGCCGAATTTTGACACCTCGGAAAGCCACCACGACACCCAAAATGAGCGTGATTTGAACAAGAATGGAGCCAAAGATACCTCCAATGGCTAAATCAGCGACTTCGGGAGCGTTAGGGATGTCTGCGGCAGCCGTGGATGTGACCAAGATTTCGGGCAGAGATGTGCCGATGGAGACAATGGTAAGGCCAATGACGACTTCGGGCAGTCCTGCTCGGTAAGCCAGCCCTTTCGCACCTTCAATGAAGACATCGGCAGACTTGATCAAGAGGGCGAGAGCAAATACCAAGAGTGTGATTGAAATCCACCCTGCATTGATTTGAGCATCCTCAATACCAGCGTGAAGGGCTACAATACCAAGAAAAAGTGCCCCGTTGAGGAGAAGCGTGTTATTGAGGACCAATTGAGGAATACCCATTACTGGACCATCCCCCTCCATGAGTCATCCAAGCAGGGTGAGTTCTTGACGGTTGCCACGGGCTTTCGTCATTCATAACCATCGCAAGGGTTTCAAAACCACTCTCGTTGGTTCATCCATGCAAAGGCGTCTCGTTGGGGAATTCTTCGGAACGGCTCTCATGGTAGGCGTGGGTTGCGGAAGTATTGCCTACGGTGCCTCGCACGGTATGGTTTCGCTGAGTTTTGGTGCGGTCGTTGCCCTTGCTATCATGCTTGTTGGCCCGACCAGCGGCGCTCATATCAATCCGGCCGTCACGTTGGCATTTTGGAGGGACGGGCAACTCGAAAATGCCCTTGTAATACCCTATATCCTCGCTCAATGCCTTGGTGCTCTCGTTGCTGCTTTGCTTCTTTCAGGAGCAGGCCCCACGCTCGTGGATGCTGACCATTCATTGACTGAAGGCTTCCTCATCGAAGTAGCCATTACAGCAGTCTTGATGACCAGCATCCTCCTGATTGTCCAGCGAACTTCATCGATACCCATCATCGCACTTTGGGTGGGTGGGACCGTTGGTATTCTTGCCTTTATTGCAGGTCCAATGACTGGTGCAAGTATGAACCCTGCCCGTACGTTCGGGCCGAATTTGGTTGCTGGATATTGGGCAAGCTTGCCGTTTTATTTCACGTCAACATGGATGGGTGCATGGCTCGCATGCGACATCAAAAACCGATGGTTCCCGGACCACTCATGATTGGCACGATTGCCGGAGCATGGCAATAATGTGCTCTGTTGACGGTATAGTATGATTTTCAAGGGGTGGTGAGAAGGGTACTGGTGTGTCCAAAGCACCGATGACGGCAGGGGCTGATTCGAGTTCGTAGAAACACTCCTCCATGATTCGTGATTGAACAGTATGACCCAGTCCACCTGACCATTGGCCTTCCTGGAGCACAACAAGGCGCCCCGTTCGTTGAACTGAAGCAATACATGTTTCAGCATCAAAAGGAATGAGGGTTCGAAGATCAATGATCTCAACCTCAATGCCTTCACTGCTCAACGTTTCTGCCGCCTCAAGTGCAAGATGAATCATAGCGCCCCACGTCACCAGCGTGAGGTCGCGTCCGCCACGTATGACCCCTGCTTGGCCTAATTTGTAGGTCGTACTGGAGGCAATGTGTTTTGCAACCGTTTCAGTATCGACCTTTTGGTTGATGTTCATGCCCCAACCGGTTTGGCCACCGCGCAGGCCGTAAAGGCCGATGTGTTCCAGCATCAAGACAGGGTCTGGTAGTTGAGCGCCCTCCATCAGGAGGTCGTAGGCGTCCTGAGGAGTTCCCGGTGCCATGACGACAAGCCCAGGGTCATTTGCAAACCATGCTTCGATCATGTTGGCATGGAAGGGGCCAGAACGGGTGCGTGCGCCCAATGGAATGCGAATCGTCATGGGACAATCAGCGCCCCATCGCCAACGCAACATCGCAGCATTGTTGACCAGGGCGTTGAAACCGAGGGCTGCAAAACCTCCAAATTGAATCTCTACCATCGGTTTCATCCCCGATAGAGCAGCACCAACACCCGTGTGGACGATGACGGCCTCACAAAGCGGCATATCAACAAGTTTGTCTTCATGCCCTGCGTTTTTCAGAGCCATGTTCATTCCGAAGGCTCCTGCGACTTCCATGTCCTCGCCGATAAAGACACAATCTTCACCGTGCATGGTTGCAACGTCCGCCATGGCTTGTTGTATGGCACGGGCGTAGGTCCAACCGCCTTGTTCAGCATACGCCCAAGCGCGCTCACCAACAGCGAGGGGGCTGTCACTGGCCATCGTCCTCGATTCGCCCTTGAGGCGTTGAAGGTGGTCTGTATGAGTTGCAGCATCATGAATGGAAGTCACTCCTTTGGTAACGGTTGAAGGTTCGGGCCACTCCATTTCATTGACCAGACGATGGGCTTCTGAAACTGCGGCCTCTTCGTCAGCCTCCATCGTTGAAAGGACGCCCTCTTCTACGCCTAAATCAAGCAATAAACTGCGGTGTGTGGGAATGGGGTCCTTCGCTTCCCAATAGTCCAACAACTCGCGGTCAACATAACCCGGCGGTGTCCCACTGGGATTTCCGAGGTAGAGGTCGTCGTGATGGTGCGCATGGCCGCAGCCACGCATCGTTTCAACATGGATGAGCGTGGGCCCGCCTCCCGCCATGGAATATTCTCGGGCTGTTGCCGTCGAAGCGTGCCAAGCAGCAGGGTCTGAACCGTCGATGGTCCAAGCAGGGAATCCCATCGCCTTGGCCTTATCAGCCCACAGTTCAACACCGGATTGTTTTGCGGGAGGTGTATCCAAAGCAATTTGGTTGTTTTGAAGAATGTAAGCGATGGGCAAGCCTCGGGCGCCTGCTAGGTTCATCGATTCCCAAAACTCTCCGCTTGAAGAGGCTCCTTCGCCGATGCAAGCCACGTGAAACCGGTCCAAACCTTTTCGCCAAGCCGCAAAAGCCATGCCCGTCATGGTTGCACTTGCGATGGGCAATGGTGCGGTCGGGGGTAGCACACCAACGTGCCATGCTCCAACGTGCAGATCTCGGCCTCCAGCATCATCCCACCCGCCGTTTTGGTTTGAGCCAACCTTTCCGAGATTCGCAGCCATGACGTCAAGGGGTGTGTCGCCCATGGCCAATCCTAAGCCAATATCACGAATCATGGGGGCAACAAGGTCGCCATCGTATCCTTTTCCAGGTTTGGCGTCCCGAGGGGCATCGGGTTGGCGCTTGAGGGCAGTGGCAACAGCAACGACACCTTCCTGCCATGTAGATCTGAAGCCTTTACCTCCAAAACGACCACCATCGGGTGTTTCAACACCTTCGCTGAAGATGTCCTTCAACACGGTGTCAAGCGCTCTGGTTCGGGTCATCATTCGCTGCCACTCCAGACGCTGTTCCACGGTGATTGCCATGTAGTGGCTGAGGCGACGAAGCATGAGGCGCATGTCAACCAAAAAGTGCGTGCGTCGTCGCTCAAGCATCATTTCCATGCTGCGGCGTGGGATGACTTCTCGCTTCAGTTCATCAGCGAGCGTATTCTTCATTTGCTTCTTGAGCCCACGTTCAAGTGCTTCAAGGAAACGTTCAGAAAAGGTAAGCCATGAAGGTCCCTCAAAGGTTTCGGGTTCCTGTTCAATCATGTGGTCCCAGATGTTTGCTACCAAGTGAAGATGGGCGTCGTGCTGTTGAGCGACAAAGGCAAGAAGTTCTGATTTTGCTGCACCCTTTGGGAGGGGTTGAACGAAAGCAAGAGGATGCTCAGGACGCCACTTGGAACCAAAGATTTCAGGTAAATCGCCTTGCGTCACCGTTCCCACCAGTAACGGGCAGGGGATGTGAGGTTTCAATCCTCTCATTCAGGGGCATGGTTTCCCAGCCGGGCATTCATTCCTCTTCATCGACCGGTAAAGCTTGAAGGACATCATCAATCAAGCCCGATGCGTCCTCAACTTGCGTCAATAAGGTGAGGTCAGAAAGGGCACCAGGACGTTGAAGGGCCTGCATCAATTCATGAACGAGTTCTGAAGTCAGACGCGTCATTTTCAACGTTTCAGGGTCAATTCCCACCTGATCGTTTTCTTCCAACAAGGAGACGTAATCAGGGCGCTCATCGAGAATCTCATCCATCGTATTCTCAACTTCTTTGGCCAGATCTTCTGCTTGTCGCTCAAGGATCTCTTCCATTGAATCCGAAATTTTCGACGTGCGTTTGGAGGATGTAGCGCCCTCCCCAAGGGTGGCACCCTTGTTCAAATCACTGATGCTGGGTGCTTTCACTTCGTTGACCAGAGCTGGCTTTGTAGGAGGTTGTGAGGTCGAACCAACCAATCGATTCAAAGCAAGGCGTACCATTTCTGTCATGGTTTCAGAAGACATATTCGACCCCTCCTCATCCTCATTGGTCCCGTTCTCAGCCTCCATCTGAGCTTGGATATCAGCAACAAAATCATCGTCAATATTTCCCGCCTCAACCAACCTTCGTAGCATGGGCAACGCCCACTTACTGTCGTTCATGGTCATGTTGACATTGAAACGCTGGCCGCCAAAGGTACCGGCTTGTGGTGCTGCAATTTCGGCAGGTGGGGGAACAAATTGTTTGGAAGCGTGGCGGCGTATTTGGCTCAAGAGCATGTTCATGTCAATTGGCTTTCCAATGACCTCCGAAACGCCGGCCATGGCTGCCGAGGAGAGAAAATCCGGTGCGGTAGTGCGCGAAAGAAGAACCGTTCGAGACGTATTACGGAATTTGGGTTGAGCGTTCAAGGTCTGACAAACGTCCAATGCACTTCCTTGTGACCATTCCCCTTCGAGAAGTACGACGTCAGGAAAGACTCCCAATGCCGTTGCTTCAGTCTGTCCTAATGTGCTCAGACGGGTGACTTCAAAGCCCTCTCGCTCGAAGGTATTCGCCAATAAGTTGCGGCGTCCTTCATTTTCATCAGCGATGATGATTGTAGCGATAAACACCCCTCCCTACGAAGAGCAGAACATGAGTGGCTATCAACCTCACCCCCCACGAGCAGATGATGGTGTTCTTTCAGAGCGGTTCGCCTCAAGGCCAGGTGTGAAGGAAGGCTCAAACAATTTCATCGGGCGCTGCATTATTCCAAGCGAGAATACCGCCATCGAGATTGTAAAGGTTCTTCGCGTCCCATCCAGCTTTGATCAGTTCATTTGCAGCCAATTGCGAGCGCATACCACTTTTGCAGTGAATCACAATATCGGAGTCTTTTGGTAATTGTTCGGTTACAGAAAGAACGGCTGTGTGAGGAACTTGGAGGTCACAGGAAGCCACATGTGCTTGTTGGTATTCCCCGTCAGAGCGTACGTCAAGGATGAATGGAGTCCATCCTGACTCCCGTCGTTGAAGGAATTCTGTCATCGATATGTGGTTGAACATGGAGGTAGGACTACCCGAAGAGGATATTTGTTCTTGCGGCATGTCATGGTCAATCGGTGACTGGCACCATTGCTCTTCCGAAAGCATCTGCGCCACTCGACGAAGGTCGCGAACGGGCTCACGGTCAAGGTCGGCTTCAAAGGTAAGAGGCGTGAATGTCATCTCCAGAGCATCGTAAACGAGCAGTTTACCGTTGAGAGAAGGGGGAAGGCCGAGTATGATTTTGATGGCTTCAGTTGCCTGAAGCGTGCCAACCATGCCAGGAAGAATACCAAACACACCGGCCTCGGCGCAACTCGGGACTGCTTCAGCCGGAGGGGCTTCGGGAAAGAGGTCGCGATAAACTGGGCCATCTTGGTAGCCAAAGACTGAAACTTGGCCTTCGAAACGAAATATAGAACCGTAGACCCAAGTCAAATTTAGAATCGAACAAGCATCATCAATAAGATAGCGTGTAGGTAGATTATCGGTTCCGTCAACCACAACATCCCATCCCTTTCCCAGAAGGTCAATGGCATTTTCGGGACTTAAGCGAGTAGGAAAGATTTCGATTCTAAGATTCGGGTCAATGGCTTCGAGCGAGGCTTTTGCTGATTCTACTTTCAGGCTACCTACATCGGCTGTTGAATGCAAAATTTGGCGTTGGAGGTTACTGATATCCACTCGGTCATTGTCAATCAAACCGATTCGTCCTACGCCGGCAGCTGCAAGGTATAAGGCAACGGGAGAGCCTAATCCACCTGCACCAATGATGAGTACGCTCGCATCAGCCAAACGTTGTTGGCCCTCAATCCCCACATGAGGGAGTGAAACATGACGAGCATGTCGCTCAAAGTTGACCATGAATGGCGCAGGTGCCTCTCCTCCATGAAGGAAACGGCCTCAGTGGACGTTCTCTTCAAGCCACTTTTCAACGTCGATAGCAGCAGCGCAACCCATACCGGCTGCGGTAATGGCTTGCTTGTAACGTGTATCAACCACATCTCCCGCAGCAAAGACGCCAGGGACAGAGGTCATGGTGTGTTCCTTGTGAATGATGTAGCCGTTTTCATCCGTTTCGACCTGAGCACCAAGAAATTGAGTAATGGGGGTGTGCCCAATGGCGATGAAGGCCCCGGTTGCCTCAATGGTCTCGGTTGACCCGTCCTGCGTATTTTCTAAAACGGCACCCGTCAGTCCTTTTTCATCAGCAAGCCATTCTTTGACTTGGCGGAAGGTTCTGATCTCAATTTTGGGATGATTGGCTGCACGTTCGTACATGATGGTGGATGCCTTGAAGACATCACGGCGGTGAATAAGTGTCACCTTACTTGCAAAGCGTGTCAAGAATGTTGCTTCTTCACAGGCTGAATCTCCACCTCCAATAACGAGGACGTGTTCGTCGCGGAAAAAGGCGCCATCACAGGTGGCGCAGGTTGAGATGCCACGACCTTTTTGTGCTTCTTCACCAGGCACACCAAGCCAAAGCGACTCAGCACCCGTGCAGACGATAATGGAATGTGCGAGGTAGGTTTCACCCTCAACACTCACCTTGTAGGGACGCTCAGACATGTCAACGCTGTCAACGTTTTTATCGTGAACTTCAAGACCGAAACGTTCGGCTTGTTCGCGCAATTGCGTCATCATTTCTGGACCACCGATGCCTTCGGGATAACCGGGGAAATTTTCGATATCGCTGGTCAACATCAATTGGCCTCCAGACATATATCCTGCAAACATCAGGGGGTTGAGCATGGCGCGGCCGGTGTACAGTCCAGCCGTGTAGCCTGCTGGCCCCGATCCGATGATGATGACGTTACGAACTTCTGACATGCTCCTCTCCATCCTTTCGGTGAAGAGTGGGGGTGTTTGAAGGTTCGCCCTCAACTGCTTTCTTCACGAAAAGGTCATAGAAGCGCAAGTGGGGCTTCACACATGGACGACCAATTGCTTGCATCTCTGGGCATGGGCCTCTATGTGATGGTGATTCTTTTTGCCACCAAAGTGCCTTATTCCATGATGATGAACCGGGGGATGGAGCACATTCGAGCAGTGTACTACAACCGTAAAATCGTCCACATGATGGCAGGCGGCGTCGGCTCGCTCAGCGTTCCCTTCCTGTTTACAGACCTGTGGTATCCCTTAATTTGTGGAATTCTCTTGACCACCCTGACCTATGGGACGCACCGTGCTGGAGTTCGCATGTATTGGTTTCAAACCGATCAGAACCAAAACGATGTAAAATTCGCCTTGATGTGGTGGGTATCCATTTCCTTCATCTGGTGGATTGTCGGTGACCCTTGGCTGGCCATCATTCCATCCTTGTTCATGGCATTTGGTGACGGCATTACGGGCGTCGTACGAAACGCAGTCGTCAGAGAGCGCTCAAAGAGTCCAATTGGTAACGTCTTCATGCTCATTGTTAGCGCCCCACTCGGCTGGTTTGCGGGACAGGCAGGCGACCCATCAATCCCCATGTGGGGCTTGATTGCTGCGGTGGTCGCAACCGTTGTTGAACGCTATGAATTTGGCCCCATTGACGATAATATCCTCATCACGGTGTGTGCGACCATTGTTCTTTTGTTAGGCGTTCAGATTGGGCCGCTGATCTAGGCCTTCTTACGGCCACGCTCGAATAGATTCTACTCGCTTACGCTGCTCAAAGTTAAGGATGTGCACATGGGTA
>DACE01000029.1:0-127 GCA_002494645.1 Euryarchaeota archaeon UBA256
GTAACATGTGACAACCCTGGCGGAACTGGCGGCGTTTGCGGCCTCGTCGAGTTTGGAACAACTGACGACCAAGTTTGGTCCGTCGGTGACGGTGTGACCATCATAGAAACCGGCACAGATGTCTGTG
>DACE01000029.1:216-103868 GCA_002494645.1 Euryarchaeota archaeon UBA256
TGAGATTTTCGCCCTTGATTTCTTATGAGGCGGGCGTCTCGGCTCTTCATGGGCGACTCCACGCAGGCCGTTCCGGTTCTTTCCAAGGCTGACGGAACGCCGTACAAAGCGGCTGTCTTGATTCCAACCATCAATAACGCCGATGAATTGGACATCGTTCTTGAACGGTTGGGCAAGCAAACCTATCCACATTTTGAAATTGTCATTTCAGACTCCAAATCCAAAGACCACACCAAAGCCGTGTGTGAAAAACACGGTGCTACGTGGATTGAAGACCCATCTCGCAACCGTGCCGACGCCTGCAATTTCGCCCTCAACCAAATGGATCACGACCTCGTGCTGTTCACCGACGATGATACCGTCCCTCCACTTGACTGGGTAGAGAAACTCATTCGTTGGTTTGACAATCCTGAGGTCGGGGCAGTTGGTGGACCCAACTTTGCCCCTGACGACGACCCCTTCGGTGCGAAATGTGCCGACGTGGCCTTTTGCACCAAATTCATGACCGCAGGTACTCGCTACGGCGCCCAACCGAAGGGAGAACTCGTCCCAATCACGCACAACCCCGGCGTCAATTGCGCCCATCGCATGGCCAACCTGCGAGAAGTAGGCTTCTTTGAAGAAGGATGCATTGGCGCAGAAGACGTGGTACTGGACGCCAAGATACAACGTGCTGGACACAAACTCTTCATCGACCCTTCCAACGTGATGCCACATCGCCGCCGCCGCCCCTTCAAGCCCTACATGAAGCAAATGCGAAATTACGGCTACACTCGGATGGTTGCCAACAAGCGTTGGCCTGAAATTGCCACATGGTCACACACGGCCATCGGCTTCTTCCCCCCACTTGTCGTGCTAGCACTGGCAGCCATGCTTTACGGCGGGCTCTCTGGTGGCGCTGAGGCCGACCTTTGGTTCAGTCTTTCAGGCGAATGGGATTTGGCTCGTGTCGCATTCCATATCCCCTTGGGACTGGTGAGTTTCTACATCGCTCTTTCATGGCTTGGGGCTGCCATTGGAACGTCCCCGCATCGCTCGGTCGGGACGGTTTTCCTGGCTCCGCTTTTTGTGTTCTTAGCGCAGTGGGCCTACGGGCAAGGCGTCATCAAGGCCTGGCGAGAAGTTCGTCGGACTGGAGGCCGTGCAGGTGAAGGTGCACAGATTGACGACCGCATTCGAACAGCATGAAAACGGGGCTCTTTCCTTCGTCAACAGGCGAATCTCTATCACTGCAGACGGGTAAAATAACCTCATGGCGGGTCGGTCATTGGCGCAACGTTTGGTTGACCTTGACCAACCTGACCAGCGAAGTGAAGCCGAAGCCATTTGGTATTCCATTCGACCCGTCATGCTGTTGCTTCGCGTTCTCTTGGTCGTGGGTGTCATCCTCATTGGAGAGATTTTTGACGACCTGAGACTGCAAGGGTTGAGCATAGGAGTTTGGGCGCTGATTGCGGGCATTCCCCTGTTTTTGCTCCTTTCAATGCTGATTGTATACCTCGACCAGCAGGCTGGGGTCAACCAAGATAAATCCGAAACTTCTCCTTGAAAAGATGACGAACAATCAAATAAGGATTCGGTTAAGTTTCGTTCATGAGGCCACAAGTACTGTTCGTAACCCTGCTGTTGCTCTTGGTCAGCCAGAGTGGTGCGGTTGACGCTCGGAAGGATGGTAAATTCAACAGTTCATCTTCCGGTTGCGGATGCCATACCAATGCTCCCGGCAGCGTTTCCCCGGTATTGACTGGCCTTCCTTCTGCCTACGATGCGTCGACGACCTACGCGCTGACCATTGGCATGTCCACCAGTCCTTCGAGCGGTGGTTTCAATTTAGCAGTGAACAAGGGCAGCCTGTCAAATCCAAGTTCGGCCGCTCAAGTCAGTAGTAATGGCTTGCAGGCTACTCACGATACGTGGACCAGTACTTCGTGGACCGTGGATTGGACTTCGCCCGTAGGCGGTTCAGGTGCAGTTCAATTCAATCTTGCCGTCCTTTCCGGAAACGGGGGGCAAAACAAGGCTGGGGACGATTTCGGGACCACCAGCACTTCGATCAGTGAAGCTGTTTCGTCCAATAATCCACCCTCGGTAACTTCCCTCACCTTTGAGCCGACCAACCCCACCACAGAGGATGCCGTCCTTGTCACCTACACTTTCAGTGACAGCGATGGAGACAGCGAGTCGGGCACAAGTTTTGCTTGGCACTTGAACAACAGCCTCATGCCGTCTCATACCACCGCCACTCTTCCGTCCTCAGCAACGGCAAAGAACCAGACTTGGACCGTTGAAATCACACCCTCTGACGGAGTTGATACGGGCACTCCAGTCATGTCTTCACCGCTCACCATCGCCAATTCATTGCCGCTAGTATCCAACGTCCAACTGAGCGATGTTTCGCCCGATTCCAGCACGGAGTTGACCTTCCAATACACATCGGTTGATGCAGACGGAGATTCCTTTGAAGTCCATTTCCAGTGGCGTCTTAACGGCCAGGTCGTTCCCGAATTGGACAACGCAACGACCTTGCCTTCAATCGCTACACGTAGCAACGATGTGTGGTCGGTCGAAGTGCGCGGATATGACGGCGAAGGTTTTGGTGCATGGTCACCCTCTCCAAACGTGACCATTGCCAGCGGAAACACTCCTCCAATCGTGAGTCAAGTCGCTTTGGTCACTTCGTCACCAACGGATACAACCGCCGAGATTTTGGTTCAATGGAACGAGGCGGATGGAGATGGCGACGCTATCGTTGACCGTGAAATTGCATGGACGGTTAACGGACAAAGCATCGAGGCTGCCAACGGCATGAACCCACTCCCCCCATCAATGACCTCCAAAGGCGAGGCTTGGAGAGCGAGCGTTCGCGCCTCCGATGGAATTGAATGGTCGCCCTGGGAAGAGAGCGATACGGTCACCATTGTCAACGCTGCTCCCGAGATCCTCAACCTTCAATTCGATTCCATCAGCATGACGGCGATGCACAATCTCAGTATCAATGTAGAAAGCGAAGATGCAGACGGTGATGCAGTGAGCATCACCGCCCTTCGATGGTTCAACCAAGGACAAGAAGTCCCAGCCCTCACCGCCCCCACTCTCAGTGCTTCGTCCTTGACAAAAGGCGATGTTTGGACCGTTGAAGTCACGGTGAGTGATGGAGCCTTGGAAACGACAGACACCAGCGCCCAAGCAACCATCCTCAACGCACCTCCTTCGGTGCAGGCGCAGTGGCCCGAGTCCGTCACTTCACTCAACCAACTTGCCCCGCTACTGACAACCAGTGATGCAGACGGTGATACGGTAAGCATGTGGACGAACTGGTACAAAAACGGATTCCGTGATGCTGGTCTTGAAAATGCAACCGCAGTACCTGCTGAAAAATTAGCACCGGGACAAAGGTGGACCATGAGCGTCAATGTATGGGACGGTGAAACCTTTGGAGAGCTCGTCGAACACAGCCTTGTCATCCCTAACCTTCCACCAACCGCTGGTTATGCGGTCCTCTCGTCCAACATTTGGTTTGGCGAGGAAGTCGTGGTTTCTGCACACGACTCGACCGACCTTGACGGGCAAGACCTCACCTACACCTGGACGTGGGCGACTGGAAGCGCTTCTGGGAAAGAACTCACTCTTGTACCGAAAGGTGTGGTCGATTTGACACTCACCGTAAGCGACGAATTTGGTGCGTCCAACAGCACCACTCAGACCCTTCAGCCAACCGTCGGCCCCAACGTTCAGAATCTGATCATGATTCATGACGGTCAAGGCAATGTCGAACTCTCATGGTCGTGGGACGGCGCCCAAACAGCATTCAACATCATTCGTGGCGGCCAAGTCATTGCAACGGTCAATGACACCTCATTTTCAGACAGCCCACCGATGAGTGGCTTGAACGAATATGCGATTCAGCCCGTCGACAAAGACCGAATCTACCTCAACGCCGTGGAAACCGTCAGCCTCAACATTGAGACGCCGGTGATGGAAGCACCTGAGGCATCAGCAACGGGAGGTTACGGTCTTGGCATCTTACTCTTGCTCGGCTCTATCGTGCTGCTTCAGCGCAATCTGGTCCGTGGAGGTGAGCGCTGATGCGTGGGAATTTCTGGGTCTTTCTCGTCATCGTATTGTTATTCGCACCCAGTCTTGGCTCAGCCAACCCAAGCGGTGTGGGTGAGGGGGCTTTTGACGCTCAGTGTGGGGGCGCCTGTCACGGTGACGCCGACATGAACCGTTCCTCTGCCTCAACCGTCACGTTGCTTGGTGAAGCGGTGGCTTACGAAGGATTGCTCACCAGCGTGACGGTGAGCATTGAGAACATCGAGACCACGCAACAAGGGCTGCTCGGAGTCTTTCTGTTAAGCAGTCTTGCAGGTGCTGGAGACTTGCCGTCAGATGACGGATGGGTCATCATCTCCAACAGCGAAGGCGGCACTGACAATTACGTCGAAATTACCGTATCGCCCTCTCAGGAGCAACGCAACATCACCTGGACCTTACGCGCCCCAAGCATCGGCCAATACAACTTGTATGCAGCCATTCACCACGGAACTGAAGACGGTAGCGAAGCACCCTTCTTCGGGCAAAGCATCACACCGATGGTCGTTGACGTGCTGGTTGTTCCCGAAGATTTACCACGCTTGACCTCAGACTATGTTCCGACCACTCAACGCATGCTGGGTGAGGCAACAAAGATGAATGTGGAAACCACCTTTGTGGAATCCGTCGAGGTTGAATGGAGGATTGCTGGCGGTGAGGGGCAGAGCGCCCAAGTCACTGAACTCGCTGATGGAACATGGGGCTTTGATCTGCCCGCCTCACTCCAACCCTCTGTCATCGAATGGCGCGCCCATCTCGAAGGTGAGGGGCCCTCGCAGACCACGCCGTGGTTCCAATTGCGAAGCAAAGAGGCTTCTTGGACGGTGGACGAAACCGCAGCCTATGCGCAGTCATTCGCCCTCATCATCGTCTTCATGGCTGGCTTCATGGCACTCCAACAGCGTCGGGCTGATGAAGTGATGAAAACCGAACTCAGCGATCATGAATTTGACGGAGGTGAACTCTAATGGTCACCTCGAACACTCTCCACGTCGTCAGCACCGAACTTACAGTCGGCTCCTTTGCCATGGCTGGAGCGGCTTTCCTCTTTGCTGGTCTCGCAAGCCACGGCCTCGTTCGCTTGGAACGTCATCTCAACCTGTTTGACCAGGTGGCGCATTTTGCACTGGCCTTCGGCCTGTTGGCCATGCCGATGGCGATTGCAACGGGGATCGCTTCGAGCCCTGGAGATGGAATTGACCATCCATTGCTCGTCAACAAAATGTTTCTTTCTTGTGCTTCACTCGGTCTTGCATTAGGTGTATTGAACGTACGACGGCGTCAAGGCTCAAGCATCTGGGCTGAAGAATGGGGCAAGCGTTGGCAGATGCTCGGAGGCATGGCCGCATCAGGACTCATCTTGACCACCGCCTCCTTTGGTGGAACCTTCTCTCGAGGCGAGTCCTTACTGGACATGCTGCACTTGCCCTATGATTTCGTTCCCTTGATGCCGTTGTGGCTCTCAGGACTTGTCTTGCTTGTCGGCCTTGCCAACATGGTCACGGGACGGAAAGCCTCTTCCTGAGGTTCAAAGGCCGGCCATGTCGCCAGTTTGAATCGTCCATTGACTGGCGTAAACGCCTCCTGAAGCAACCAAATCATCGTGCATGCCCCGCTCGACAATAGCCCCGTCGACCATGGAAAGAATTTCATTGGCGTTACGAATCGTACTCAATCGGTGAGCGACGGCAATCGTAGCTCGATTCTTCCCAGATGAGAGGAGGTTTTCTTGGATGCGCCGCTCTGTTTCAGCATCCAAAGCACTGCTTGCCTCGTCGAGAATCAACAAACTTGGCGCCTTCAAAATGGCTCGGGCCAGTGAGATACGGGCACGCTGACCTCCACTCAGCATGGCACCACGGTCGCCGACCATCGTGTCCAAACCGTGTTCCAACTCTTGGACGAAATCCCACGCTCCTGCCATGGTGAGCGCATCTTTCAACATCTCCTCAGTGGATTCTTGGTTGTAGATGACGTTGTCCCGTACGCTTCCATAGAAGAGGAAGGGGTCTTGGCTGACAAAGCCAATGGCTTCGCGAAGCGAATGAAGTGTAAATTCGGTAATCGGCTCGCCGTTGATGAGAACTTCACCGCTGTCGGGGATGTAATAGCGCATGAGCAATTTCAGGATGGTCGTTTTCCCTGCACCTGTGTGCCCCATAACTCCGAGGAAATCGCCTTCCTCCACCTTGAAAGTGATTCCGTTGAGCACCTTGATGCTGGTGTTGGGATAGGTGAAGTAGACGTTGTTGAACTCAATGGATTGAATGCCTCCTTCGAGCACCTTTGAGCTTTCTTGGTCAACGATGGTAGGTTCGAGGTCGACGACTGCAAAGACACGCTGCGCAGCAGCCTCACCCCGCTGGAGTTGATTGACAAGAATACCGAAGATGAACATCGGCATGGTCATTCGAGTACTGATGAGCAGAAAGGTCACGAGTTGGCCCGTGGTGATTTCATCTTGGCTGGCAAGATAACCACCTGCCGTGACCAAGAGTCCGAAGGCCACGCCCGCGATAGCGTAGATCATGGGGATGAAGCGATTTCTGTCCTTGCTTGCACCCATGGCTTGGTCTCGGTATTCACCCGATTGGTCGGCGACTCTGTTGGCTTCCCAATTCTGAGCATTGTAGGCTTGCACTACGGCAATACCTGAAATCAAATTTTCAAGGACTGCATGGATATCGCCCGTTGATTCGCGCTGCTTTCGGTACTTTCGTTGGACACGGGTGGAGAACCAATACACGGCGGGTACAATGAACAGCAGTGGGCCGAAGAGGACCGCTGCGAGTTTAAATGACATCAAGGAGAGAATGATGAAGGCTGTAGCGAAGGTGATGACGATTCGAATGATGGAGGTTGAGGAATCTGAAACTACATCTTCCAACTGATTGACGTCACTCGAAAGCACGGACATGATTTGCCCCGTTTGTCTGAGATCGTAATAGGAGGCTTCCATAGCGATGAGCGAGCGGGTAGCATCCATGCGCAAATCGTGTTGGATGTTGTATCCCAGCGTTTGCCACGCATATTCAGAGATGCCTTGGAAGACTGCCAAGCAGAGAAATCCAAGGAAAATGAGGATGCCGTAACCGTAAGCGGGATTGTGGTGGATGGTGGTCACGAGGTCCTGAACGAGTTGTGGTCCCGAGAGAACATCGGTCGTGAAGTAATCCACGGCTAATCCAATGGCTACGAAGGGCATGAGATCGAAAAACCGGGCTGCCGCATTTGCAAAAATTCCGGTCGCTACACGCTTTGGGTATTTTTTGGCGTAGGGGACGACACGCCAGATTTGGCGACCAAGAACTTGAGCGCCTTCATTGAGGTCTTCGGGAGCCATTGCATCTTTGCTGCCTTTTGATGCATGTCCCCTCGTCATAGAAACACGCCCATGCTCGGCATTCTTGAACCCTCGCTATGAAATCAATCATAATGAATCCGAAGACCTCTCATGCAATCTTTCATGAGGTAGGCCGGTATAGACAACGACATGCTGACCAGCCGTCGACCAAGTTCCATCATCCTCATCGGGCTCATGTTGCTCCAAATCATGGCCCCTATTGCCATGGCGAATGGACAACTACCAAGCGACATCGACATCGATACCGACGCTGATTTGGACCTGCTCTCCATGCTCAACATCGAACCCAGAGCTGACAGCGAACACGGCTGGTTGTCAAGTGAAGATGCGGTTGATGAAACACACCTACTCTATCGTGATGTTTCCTTGCTTGCTCCTTCGGAATGGACACAGCGTACGGGCGAACAATCCGTCGACGGCTTTCACATTCTCAGCCATGCTTACCCAGTCCCTTCACAATGGTTCCATGACCTTGCTGATGAGGGAATCAAATGTTATTCATTCCTCCCACCAACTGGATTCCACTGCGATGTGAACGGAAAAACTCCGGCTCAACTTGAATCCTTGAACGTTCAAGGAATGGCCGTTTTGGATTCCACCGATAAAATCCGTACTGACCTCGCACGTGGTTTGCTCGGTATCGAAATGGAGGTCACTAATCCCTTCGTCAATCAAGAAGGAGCCATCGTCAACATCGTTCTTTCAGGAGAAGAACTCCCTCAGGGTCTCAACGAGCAAAGCAACATTGTGTTGGATTCGCATTCAGGCCGATTTGCTACGCTTGCGCTCGACGCTGAAGGCTTGACATGGCTGGTATCTCAACCCGAAATTGAGTGGGTTGAACCCAAACCCTTCTTTGAGATTTTGAACAGTAAAGGCATCGAAGTCATGCACGTCGATGACCTGTGGGACGGCAGCATCATGTCCAGCATTGACAGTGGCTGGAACGGGCTCGATGGCAGTGGAATCATTGTCACGGTCGCCGATACCGGTCTTGACAACGGCGTCAACAACTCGAACATGCATCCCGATTTCCGTGACCACATCACGGGCATTCTCTCCTTCCCACCTCCACCATCAACCTGCGCCTACTACAGCCTGAGCCCGTGCGGTGACGATGCAGAGGACAAGCACGGACACGGGACCCACGTCGCTGGATCGGTGCTTGGTGACGGCACTCACAGCAACGGCGATATCATCGGCGCCGCTCCTGAGGCTCATCTGCTCTTCCATGCCATCGCCACAACAAACGCTGGAAGTGAAGATTTACTCGGCATCCCCAATGACCTCGATGATTTGTTCAAACTCGCTTGGGCCAACGGAAGCCGAATCCACACCAATTCTTGGGGGTCCAGCGTAGCCGGACAATACACCACCTCGTCAATGCAAGCCGATAGCAGTGCACGAACTCACGATGAAATGGTGATTCTCTTCTCTGCAGCCAACGAAGGTGTTGACACCACTCCACGAGATGGTGAGATTGACTTGGATTCGATGGGTTCACCAGCAACCGCAAAAAATGTCCTTACCGTTGGGGCTACTGAAAACGCTCGGTCCAACATGACCTGGGTGTGGGGAAGTACGAAATATGCCTCTCCGATTTCAACCGATAAATTGGCCGACAACCCCGACGGAATGGCGGCATTTTCGTCCCGTGGCCCAACCGATGATGACCGGCTCAAGCCAGACTTTTCGGCTCCAGGCACTATGATTCTATCAGCAAAATCTCGTAGTACCTCGGACGTAGGATGGTTGGCTCACAATGCGAGTTACACCTACATGGGTGGCACCAGCATGGCAACCCCCCTAACAGCCGGTGCTTCTGCTCTTCTTTTGGAACACCTGATAGAAAACCTTGGGGAAAGCAATCCAACTTCTGCTCTCGTGAAAGCCATCTTCACCGCCAGCGCTCACGACATGACCGGACAGTACAGTTCGTCCACCAACGGCGCAGGTGAAGCAGCACCTAACGACCACGAAGGTTGGGGACGAGTGAACATGTCACAAGCCCTCAATACGTCGTGGATTCAAGACCAATCGGTGTCCACCAACGACGACCGTGGTTGGTCCTTCATCGTACCCGCCAGTGCCGATGACATCAATTTCGCACTGTCGTGGACCGACCCTGCATCAACACCTGCAGCATCAACCAATCTCGTCAATGATGTTGATTTGGCGATTAAGAGTCCCACAGGCACCTGGACAAACTTGAGCAACAACGTCGACAATCTCCTCGGCATGACCGTAGCATCTCCTGCCCAGGGTACGTGGGAAGTCCACGTCGTTGGTACCAGTATTCCCACTGGCCCGCAATTCTTCGCTCTCGCTATGACCGGCGATTACAGCCTTACCAACCTCACACAAGATTCTGACTTAGACGGATACATCGATGACGAGGATGACTGCAACACGACCGCAGGCACCTCGAACCAAGACCGTGATGGATGTCCAGATACCGACGGTGACGGATACTCCAACCCCGACAGTGGATGGACCGTGAACGACGGTGCCGATGCGTTCCCGTCCGATGTAACTCAGTGGGCCGACACCGATTACGACGGCTACGGCGACAATGCGGCAGGAAACGAGCCAGATGCCTGTGCTTCAGTCGCAGGTAATTCCACAGGTGACCGCTATGGCTGCACTGACACTGACGGGGATACCTTCTCCGATGGTGACAGTGGATGGACAACTTCGAACGGCGCAGATGCGTGCAGCAGTGTTGCTGGTCCTTCGAGTGAAGACCGGAACGGGTGTCCTGATGGTGACGGCGACGGATATTCAGACCCCGATAGTTCGTGGGGCGTTGCTCTGGGCGCTGACGCCTACCCCAGCGACGCAACGCAGTGGGTCGATAGCGATGGAGATGGGTACGGCGACAACCCGCCTCCTGCGACCACCGGAGATTCTTGTCCATCTACCAATGGCTTGTCAAATCAAGACCGCTACGGCTGCACCGATACCGACGGTGACGGATACTCAGATCCCGATTCAGGATGGACCGTTGGTGCAAATAACGCAGACGCTTTCATCAACGATGCCACACAGTGGGCTGACGCTGACAGCGACGGTTACGGCGATAATGCGACGGGCAACAACCCCGATGCTTGTCCTTCAACACACGGCACCTCCTCACAAGCAGGTCGTCTTGGTTGCACAGACAGCGACAGTGACGGGTACGCTGACATCGATGACGCTTTTCCCAGCGAATCCACGCAATGGAACGATACCGACGCAGACGGGTATGGCGATGAAATCAGTGGTTTCCAAGCCGATGCATGTCCATCTTCGGCAGGAAGTTCAAACCGAGACCGATTCGGTTGCCCGGATACGGACGGTGATGGATCCTCGGACAACGACAGCACTTGGACGGTCAGCAACGGAGCCGATGCCTACCCCAATGACGTCACCCAGTGGGCGGACGGTGACGGTGACGGATACGGCGACAACCCAACCGGTACCAACGGCGACCAATGCCCGTCCTTATCGGGTAATTCCACGCAAGACCGCTTTGGCTGTCCAGACACCGACGGCGACGGATATTCTGACCCCGATTCATTGTGGACCGTCGATGACGGTGCTGACGCCTACCCCAACGACCCCACCCGCTGGGGCGATAGCGACGGGGACGGATTTGATGACGGATTAGACGATGCCTGTCCTGCCTTTTTCGGCACCTCGGTGCACGACAGAAAAGGATGTCCTGACCAAGACGGTGACGGTTATTCAGACCCCGACGCCTCGTGGACGACCAACGACGGAGCTGATGCTTTCATGACCGATTCGACGCAGTGGAACGATACTGACGCTGACGGATACGGCGATAATGCTGCAGGTAATTTGCCTGATGCATGCCCCTCTCAATCCGGTGAATCATGGCAAAATGGAACCTACGGTTGTCCCGACGGTGATACGGACGGTTGGGCGGACCAGGAGGACTCTCACCCCGATGAATTCACACAATGGTCCGACGCCGACGGCGACGGTTACGGCGACAACCCTGGTGGAGTTGAGCCTGACTCTTGCACAAGTTTACCCGGGAATTCAACCGAAGGTTATCGCCTTGGTTGCCCCGATACGGACGGAGACGGTTGGGATGATGTCATCGACGCTTTGCCCAATCTTGCGACCCAATGGCTGGACCAAGACGGTGATGGCTACGGCGACAATGCCAGCGGCATTCAACCCGATGCGTGCCCCGGCGAAGCAGGAACTTCAACCATCGACCGCTTCGGCTGTGTCGACAGTGATGGAGACGGTGTGTCCAACGCAACAGATGCCTTCCCCGATGACCCAACACGAACCACCGATAGCGACGGGGATGGTTACGACGATGTTGAGGACCTTTGCCCCCTCATCAGCGGTAATTCAACCTCTGACCGACTCGGATGTGTCGACAGCGACGGGGATGGTGTCTCAGACCCAACGCTACCAATCGGCAACCAAAGCGGCTGGAATACCAGCGATGGAGCAGATGCATTCCCCTATGAACCAACACAATCCGTCGACAGTGACGGTGACGGTTTCGGTGACAACGGCAGCGGTCACGAGGCTGATGTCTGTCCAAGCGATTCGGGTTCCTCAAACGTTGACCGCTTTGGGTGTGTTGATGCTGATGAAGATGGTACTTCAGACCTCAATGATGCATTCCCCGCCGAGCCTACGCAGTGGACGGACGCTGACGCTGACGGCTATGGCGACAATCCTGACGGTTTAACACCAGACGGTTGCAACGCTACCGCAGGTACGTCAAGCGTTGACCTCTACGGTTGCGTCGACGACGATGGAGACGGAGTGAGCGATCTCAACGACCTTTGGCTCGGAGACAATTCACAATGGTACGACACTGATGGCGATGGCTACGGAGATGAACCTGCTGGAACAGACGGCGATTCATGTCCCGAAGTTGCTGGGACCTCGACGGAAGGAAACGAGAGAGGATGTTTGGATAGTGACGGCGATGGCTGGTCAGATACGGCTGATGCCTTCCCTGATGAACGAAGCCAATACCTCGACAGTGACGGTGACGGCTGGGGTGACAATCAAACTCTTGGGGCTCACAAGCCCGACCATTGGCCCAATGACCCGTCTCGTAATTCAGCAGAAGCAAGCCTTTCATGCACCCCAATGAGCATTGATTTGGACCTCGCAGCAAGTGGTTGGTTTACCTTCACTTGCACCTTGACTACGCCAATGTCCTCAGCCTTCGCTGCCAACATCGACTGGTTGGCAACATCCAGCGTGACGGGTTCATCTACGGGTCACTTCCTCACCTTTACTTCCGATACCGGTAATTCTCAAACAGTGACCTTCTCGGGCACCGTCCTTGAAGTTGGTACCCACCAAATTGTGCTCACGGCATATGAGCCAGGGGCTGAGATTCCAATGGACACCGTGACCGTCGTCCTGTGGACCGAGGATTCCAACGCCCCGGTCGTGCTCGACGAGACCGAGCAATCCTCAGCATTGACCGAACTGGCTGAGAATCCAATGGTCCAAGCAGCCCTTGGTGCACTTGTTCTCTTTGTCTTGATGGGAGCGCTCATGCTGCGTGGACACAGCCGTAACGTGCGCAGTGACGCCAAGCGGGCGGCGAGAGCTGAAGAAATGAGGCAAAGCCGAGGCATCACGAATCGAAGCCCTACTGCCCCGATGATCGGCCAGAGGAATGCACCACCGCCTGTTCGCAAGCGAAATGTGAGTTCTTCCCTCTTTGACGACCTCCGCCGGAAAAAGTGAACCGGAAGTTCATCCACCGATTGACTCAAAGAGGAGAGGTTGCTGGGTTGGCACACCACACTGCGGATATGGTGAAGTGGTTATCATCTGAGGTTTCCAACCTTATGTCGTGGGTTCGACTCCCGCTATCCGCACCTTTACCCACTGAGTTAGGCCAGTATTCTCACTGTGCGTGAAGTGAGTCACGGAAGTATGAAAGGCTCGCCGTGAGGAGATTTCGTCAAAGAAGCCAACTTGAGGTGCCCTATCGTGAATTTCTTTTTTCTTTGTCTGTTGACGCTCTGGTTGTATTTGCCGGGTTTTCTCGCCAATACTTTTGCCATGATGTGGGGGAAATGGTTCCCGAAGACCGGTTACGGCCCATGGCCCATTGATGGTGGGCGTGTCATGAAGGACGGGAATCGAATGCTCGGCGACGGAAAGACTTGGAACGGTCTCATCGGCGGGTCGCTGACATCAGGACTCTTGTGCGTGATCATGGCCCTCACGCTTACGGAAGGGAATTTCGGAACGGTATTTTCAGACGGTTCAACGGTTTTCGCTCACCCGCTCATTGGTTCGGATGCAACCTGGTTTGATGTTGGTGGAACGGTAGGGACTGCCTTTATTCTCGGTACCTTCCTCGGCTTGGCCTGTTTGGTTGGCGACAGCACGGGCTCCTTCCTCAAGCGACGTCGTGGGCTCAAGCGAGAAGGTGATATTTCGTCAAAAGCACCCTTGCTCGACACACTCCCCTTTGCCATCATGGTGTTCTTGTGGGGCCAACTGTTCCTTGGCACCTCTATTTTGGCAGCTGAAGAACTCCGCTTGCCCATGGTCGCACTCATTCTCATTACGCCAATCCTCCACCGTGCATTCAACATCATCGGATACAAAATTGGCTGGAAAGACGTACCGTATTGAAGCGCTCTGCATCAGTTGGGCGAAGGCTAAGACCTATGAAGAACGAGCAGGAGGGCACAGCATGGCAGGTCACGGACGAGAGACTCGAACGGCACTCCTCATCATGCTCTTGATGCTGCTCACACCACTTGCTGGATGCTTCGGGGAAGACGGGGGGAGCGGTGGAGTCAACGCTGATAGCGTGCTGACCATTGATGGTCTTGCAGCAAGTGATGCTGTTATCCGAGCGGGAGAATTCCACGAACTTCTCCTGATGGGTGAAGGCTTACGAATCTCTGCTCCTGCCGACGATGTCTTGCTTTTCGTCAACGGTTCAATCGACATCGATAGTTCCGTCCCCGTCGACGGCGACCGTATTCTCCTGCAATTGTTGACCACGCCGTACACCGAGGCTGTTGAGTTGACCATCTACGATGCAGAGGGACGCAAGACGGTATTCAATCCGACCATCGGAAACGGTACGCCAGTGATGAGCGGGGCTGAATGGTTCGAAAAAATGGATTACATCACGTGTGACACACCCTCGGCGGATTGTGGCTCCTACAACTTCCGCTGGATGGGCAGCCCCAATGCTCAATTCGAACGGGCTGCCTCCTACTTCCAAGGTCACTTCGAGGGACTGGGCTACGATACACACCTGATGCGAGTCATCGATACGCTCAATCCAACACAGCCCGAATCGCTCAATGTCGTTGCTTGGAAGGAAGGTCGCTCAGACGAATGCGTGCAAGGCATGGGCGCCCATATGGACATCGCTCCGCCTGCGGGACCACCGGGTGGCGGCACCTGGGAAGGAGCCTATGACAACACCGCTGGTACGGTTTCTATCATGCTTCTCGCTCAGGTTCTGGTCGACATGGAGGTCGAATGCGATACATTCCTCGCCCTGTGGTCTTCAGAAGAAGAGGGCTTGCGAGGCTCCAATGCCTTCGCCAACAACGATTGCGATGCATGCCTTCCACAGGACAAAGAACTCCGATTCTACATCAACATGGACATGATGGGCATTTCTTGGCCTGCCGTCAAGGAAAATGGCGACCCGTTCCCCTACCATGCCTGGTCGGGTCCTGACATTGACCCTGAGGTTCAAGATGTGGCCATCACAAGTATTCTTGATCACGTCCACCGCAACGTATTGAAGGCACCGATGGACCTTCGCATTGAGGGTAGTTACGGTGCTGGATGTGACCAACATTGGGACGACCACTACAACCTCGTCATGGATGTCCACGAGGATACGTTCGGCCGTTCAGACCACGTGACCTTCCGTGACCTTGGCGCACAAACCATCTTTCATCTTGGCGCCTACGATGCCGATTATTCAGCCTACCACTCCCCTACTGATACCCTTGAAAACATGATTTCAGTTGTCGGTGGACAAGAGAATCTCGAAGCGAGTATTGAATTCGTGATGTGGGCGGCCATGCTGGAATTCTTCTTTGCAGATCAAACACCGGAGATTCGTAACGTCGGGGCTTGACTCCAAAACGAATCTTCTTGAAGGCGAAGAACCCATTGCAGAAGGATGGAAGAGATGTCGCTGGAGGAAGACATCCCCGTGGCTCCTTCGTCAACGGTGAGATTGACCGTTCCCGCCTTTCTTCTAGGGTTCCTCGCATCATACGGCGAAGTAATCCTTCGCTTGCTGCAGGGCAAAGATGTGGTGGATGCCGTCTGGCCCCATGCAGTTCGCTCTCTCGAGTGGACCATGGCTTTACGCTCGTCAATGGAGTCCGTTCTCTTCCTCGTGGTCTTCATCGTAGGAGCATCTTACTTCGTGCGCAAATACAGCACTAAGAATCCTTCACCACGCCTACGATTGAGTATGTTGTTCCTCCTTGGTTTGACCTTTGGCTTGACCAGCATTCACTTCCTCATGGACGTGTTTTACTTGCGAGGTGCATTTTTACTGCTCCCGACCCTTTTCGGCGTCATCCTCGTCTCGCTTCTCCTAGCGATTGGCGGAATGCCCACCATCAGGGAAATGGGACAAAGCAAGATCGCTTGGCCCCGTATTGTTCATCTCTGTGGGGTTTTCTTCGCAGCGTGGCTGATCGTTCCCGGTATCCCGGCACTCATCGGTTTTGCACCATCCCCACCCGATGCACCCGTCATCGGCTACGGTGCAGAACCCGGGCCCTTTGAGACCGTACAATTCAGCGAAGCCTACGAGATGCCCGCAGAGGTCATGGCCGTTCAAGGCGAACTCGAGGATGACATCACCTTCAGCGTATACCTCACCCTGCCCCTCATCGCAGAAGACAAGGAGGTTGAATCCATTCCACTCGCAATCCTCCTTCATGGCTTTGGTTATCCCGACGCTGATGCGTATCAGGATTGGACACAACACCTTGCTGCAAAAGGCATGGCTGTGGCTCTGCTTCAGTATCCTTCCGACCTCCGCCCTGACGGCTATGAGTCCTTCGAAGCCTCTGATTCAGAAGGCGAAAGTGATTTCCTGCAGCATACCTATCGAGACCTTGCAATTCGTGCGGCTCTTGAACACCTCAGCGGCATGGCCATCGAAGAACCAAGACATGCTGAAGTTGAGAACCACCTGGGCAATATGACGATCAATCCCAGTGATCTGTGGGTAGGAGGGCACAGTTTGGGGGCGGGCTATTCCTTCCTCACCTTGGACGATATTCTTTCACGAGGGTGGGCCGACCGTTCTTTGCTAATTGCTCTTGAAGCACCAGCAAGCCGTCCTGCGCAGGCCAGTCTCCAACCAAATTTGACCAACCTACCAAAGGAGACACTGGTACAAATCGCAGTTTCTAGAGACGACATGTCAGTTGGTGTATGTCCAGGTGCTTTTTTCCAACAAATGTTCTCTGACTTGCCGACTGAGAGAAATCAACTCATTGAGGTTCAATCCGATAAATATGGCTTCCCTCGACTAATTGCGAGTCATTATCTGCAGGCGGACCCCGCTCATGACACACTTTCGGACTGGAGTTTCTACAGGAGAATTGACGCCCAAGCTGACTACATTGTTGCACAAAGCCGCAACGATACGTTCACCGCAGACTGGGCCTACCAGTACATGACTGACGAAACGATGCTCACGCAAATGGGGAAATGGTCGGACGGAACACCCGTCCTTCCGCTCAAGTTGTACCACGATGCTTTAAACGAAAGTGCGGATTTTGATGCGTGTAGTTGAGAACAATCTTTCAAAAACTCCACGATGTTTTTCAGTGCATGGGCGAGTCCGTATCATCCAGTGATGCCAAGTCGCTTTGGAAGGTCATCGGTGGCTCCGCTTTCCTCGCATCCATGTGCTGTTTCCCAAGTATTGTGCTGGTTATGTTTGGTTTGGCCAGCGTGTCAACCGCTACTGCACTGTCGAACAACTTGTACTGGGGAGAAAACGGGTACTGGTGGTTCCGCCCCGCCCTCACCCTCCTCTCAATTGCTTTTGTTGCCGTTGGCTTGGTGCTGTATTTCAGAAAAGACGGCATTTGCTCACTTGATGAAGTCCGTCGTCAACGCCAACGCATCATCAATACATCGCTGATCGTCGCAACCAGTAGTGTCCTCGCCTACACACTGGTGAATTTCGTCATTCTGACTGAAATCGGAATTGCATTGGACCTTCCCTGGGAATCCAGTCGCCTTTGGAAGTAATCAGGCACCGCTGCGGTTTGTCTTACACCCAACACCCCACTCAGGATTGGCGTCCATCGCCATACGAGTTTCTTCCAAAAGGTGGTCTTCTGCCGTCATCATCGGATCAGATTTAGCGGTCGTTGCCACGGCAATTCTATACCCGTTTGATTCGTAATAATCCAATTGAACTTTTGAATTTCTAATTGAAATAAGTTGGTTATTACTATCAATTGAAAGTTGAATTTCTCGAGGGTTGAGGTGCATGCCTAAGCCCATTGCTTTTTGCACGGCTTCTTTCTTCACCCACATGCGCATTGCACGTTGAGGCTTTACCTGAAGTTCGGCCAATTCCTCGCCTTTGGCCATGAGGTCAAAGGCATTGGTAGCCAAGCTCCGTTCGAGGGGTTCACCGTCAATGCCGATGGCTATTTCGGGCGGTGCAAGGGCAACAAAAGCGTGACTTCCTGAATGACCGATCGAAATAGATGGGAGGGGTGTTCGCTGCCAAACACCTTGGATGTAGGCCAAACGTGGGGCACGATATTCATCTCGTTGAACTTCAAGGTAGGAAAGGTCAGTGCACCCCCATTCGCTAAGGGCTAAACCGAGCAAATATCGCCCGCTGAGATGTTCAATTCTACGTTTTTCTGTCACAAAGGTCGTTACTTCCTCTGAGTTGGCAAGAGGTACCATGTCAACGGGACGATCAGCGAGAGGCATCATGAAGGCTCGATGTGCAGTATCTGCGAGAGAGAGTTCAACGACGCTTGACTCCATGACCTCACCGATTCATCGGTCAAGCGAGAAGCGCTGACTCTCATCGACCTGAGCCATCGCCTTGAGTTCCAAGCCCTTCAAAGCGAGTACAGGGGCATCATCATCACCAACGATGAGGACATCGTGAACGGTCACACCGTCATCCAAGGCCGAAGTTTGGACGCTTCTCAAGCGGAGTGATTCATGTTGGTCGGGAACCCGTAACATCGTCGACCAGGTGATACCAACTGGAAGACTGCTGAAGCCCAAGGTTTCCATGGCGACGAGGCCAGCGTTCTGGAATCCAGCCTCAATCAGCATGGGGAGTGATTCGAGCAGGACTTCTTCACCTTCGGATTCGAGAGCGAATTGGTCAGTCTTGGGTAGTTGATGGCGCATCAAGGCTACCCCGTCGATGCCCATGAGTTCCTCATCCCCGACACCGCGCAGGACTCCGCCATGTGATTGGAAACGTGGGCCGTGGAAATATCGGCTGTAGATGAAGTCCGGGTGGTGCGCTAAATCACCTGGGGCAGGCGTCCCGATGTTCGGCAAATCGTCAACTTCACGCTGAAGGAAGGGGCATAGGTCGTCGCATTTCTCAACCAAGCGTACCAAAGCGACATGGTGCTCGCGTTCACCAAATACTTCTCCTTTGGAATTGCTCAAGTCAGAAACCAGTTGACATCGCACCCAGGTCATGTCCCCTTCTTGGCGCTCAACTTCAGCATTGACACGGACCGTCATCGGGCCTTTCAGCAATTTAACGGGCAAACCATAGCGCACGGCTTCAAACCCTGCAAGGCAGGTTGAAGGCCGCAATAACAGCGCGTTTTGAGCGAACATCTCCAATGCCATAACTCCAGGATGATAGGGAACGCCTTCGATGGCATGATCAACGAGGAAGGGATGGTCTTGTGTGGAAAGAGTCGTTTGTGTCGTCAAAGTTTGCCCCTCTTCAACACCTAATACTCGGTCAATGAACGGGAAGCGTGCAGGGTCTGCAATCGTAGCCGCCATAGCGGGCGATAATTTGAGAGGAGCGTCCCTAAAGGCATTGAACCGGTCCATGAGTCCTAGTGAACCACAACCGATGACACGACGTTTTCCACCGCGAAGGGCCTCATCAACGAAGATATTCACGCCGTCTTCAACAGCGAGGGTGTCGATGCCAGCAGAAGCAAAGACGGCTTCGATTGAACCGCGTGTGGCCATACCAACATCCCTCCAGCCCGTCCATCCAATGGCAACGCCACGACCTTGACCTGCTGCTGTAATGCGTGCCATTTCTGCGTCGAGAACAGAATTAGCTGCGGCATAATCCGTTTGCCCACCGTTCCCGAAACGCCCTGCTACACTTGTGAAACAACAGGCGAATTCTGGATTATCTGCTCCAGAGGCTTTCACCGCTGCGAGCAAGGCTCTCCAACCGTCAACCTTGACCCGAACGACCTTGTCAAAGGTCGAGTAGTCCTTGTCACCAACAAGTTTTGAATCTTCCAAGCCCGCTCCGTGAACCACACCTGTAATCGTTCGGCCAAGTCCACTGCCCAAAGCAGTCAAGGCCTCATTGTCCATGACATCGATGGAATGGTAGGCTGCTTTGTTTCCAGTTTGTTCAATGGCATCGAGTGTAAGGTAGACATCTCGGCTACGGGTGAATGTTTGCCATGATGAGTTCCACTCAACCATGGTCACCTTACCCGTTTCACTTGCAGCCATCAACCGTTCTCGTAATGCATTCTTCTCATCGGCGAGTTGTTCTTCACTCCAACTGATCCATTCCTTGGTGGTTTCGATAAGGCGAGAGCGTCCGAGCAATTCGAAGTGTGCTCCTGTGTTGGGACTTGCCGTGGCGACACCGATGATGGACGCTGCCGTCACTCCTGAACCACCGCCCGAAACGAGCCATGTATCTGCGGAAGTGAGTGGTTTGAGGCCCTCCACGACATCTTCTGCGAAGGCAACAAGCGTCCAACGACGGCCATCCCGGTCCAAGCCGATTTCAACCTCACCATCGAGTTCGAAGAGGTCACGCTCGATTCGGGCTGCTGCAGCATCCTCATCGAAGACCAAGTCGGGGTGAAGGTCGAGTGCTCTGCACCGCAAATCAGGTCGCTCAAAGGAATAGGACTTCGTAACGCCCGATGCTGCACACTGAACCGCATTGAAGCGGTCTCCGAGATTTCCATGACGCCCATCCATCGCCGTGACGGATGCGATGAAGGCCTGACGACCTTCTGTCAACTGTGAATTCATCTCCTTGAGCAAGCCAAACCAACCGTGGCCGGAAAGGGCTATTTGCGAAGATGGGTAGGTGTCTTCGTCCCACTGTTCGGAGGCTAATTTCATGGATGCCATGTGAACCAAACCTGCCAGTGGAATATCCGCTACTTGTTGGGCAACCCACGCAATGTGTTCGGGTTGCTCAGGGTCAGCACGATAGACCGTTCGACCGCCTTCATCGAGAACGGAAGGGTCACGTATTCGACTTTCAAAACCAACCCGAATGGCCTTCAGGCCTCGTGCTTCCATTCGCTGACAGAAGGCTTCTGCGATGCCCCATCCATCGTCGGTGACAAGCACCGTACCGCTGACATCCAAAAGTGAAGGCGTCCCAGGGCAATCCTCAACCTCAATCTGCCAGCGGCGGGTTCCTCCTGCCGTTGCAGGGCTTACTGCCTGTTCAGAGATGAGCGGGGCGTCTGCAACTTCTTGGGGTTGCGCTGCAGTTGAAGCAGATGAACCACCTTGCATCTTGGTAATGTAGCCGGTAAAGTGGTTCAATGTAGGGTGGTCTGAGAGGACGAAATCCTCGTCAACCGGTAGGGAGAAGCGGTCTCGAATCTCCGCCATGATTTCGGCTTGTTTTACGGTGTCAATGCCTAATTCACCCTCAAGGTCCTGGTCGAGTTCAATGAAATCAGCCGGATAGCCCGTATGGCTGACGACAACTTCGATCAACACGGCTTCAATATCGGGATTCGAAGCATGCGTCTGTACTGGGGCAACCGCAGGTACATCGACTGGAGCCGGTTCGGGTTCCACCACTGGAGCAGTTGGAGTAGGTGCGGGTGTTCCTGCCCCACTCATGCGTTGAATGTAAGCGATCATGTGGTTGAGTGTAGGGTGCTCGGACAGTACAAAATCTTCATCGATGGGGAGGTTGAAACGGTCACGGATATCGGCCATGATTTCGGCTTGCTTGACCGTATCAATTCCCAACTCACCTTCGAGGTCTTGGTCCAATTCAATGAAATCTGCGGGATAACCCGTGTGCTCGACCACCACCTCAACAACCGTTCCTGTCATGTCCGCATCGTCGACTACCACTGGAGTTTCCATCGGAGCCGCCACCGGTACTACCAAAGGTGTGGCTGGAGGGGTGGCTGCTTCTACTGATTCCATCGGTGCGGGTGTCGGTGTCGGCGTCGGTGCCGCACCGCCCTTCATGTGCTGAATGTATCCTATCATGTGATTCAGGGTCGGGTAATCGGACAACACGAAATCTTCATCGATGGGAAGGCTGAATCTGTCACGAATGTCTGCCATGATTTCAGCCTGTTTGACCGTATCAATGCCCAATTCACCTTCCAAGTCTTGGTCCAGTTCGACAAAGTCCGCAGGGTACCCGGTGTGGTTGACAACGACTTCAATGACAATGCCGACCATGCCTTCATCGTCCACGGGGGTGGCTGCCTTTGCCGGTGTCGGGGCGGGTTCTGGTGCGGAGACAGGTACGGGAACAGGCTCTGGTAAAGGCGTTGGTTCAGGAACCGACGGTTCCGTTTGTGAGGGCAACCCTTCCCACGGCTCGGTAGGAGGCCAAGCCTCACCTTGTATGCCGCCATGGAGATTATTTTCACCATCGACGTAGGCAACCAACTTATTTTGCAATACACGCATGACGACCTTGTCAGTACCTGCTAGATTTCGAGTCCAAGCAAGCAATTTCGCGCCGTTGATTCGGTCACCCTCAATTGGCCATCGGCGCATGAGAGACAAGGCGATTTGTGAGCCAAAACCAGCCGCAAAGCGCAGCCCATATTCCAATTCAGGATAATCGCCGCCCTTGGAGAGATTCAAATCGCCCAACTCGGGGTCGTTCTCCTTGTGATTAGCAATGGGGGGAATACGGCCTGTGAGCAAGCCGTAAAACATGCTTGCATCTTCAATGCCGACCGCCATCGGATGGCCGGTGAATCCCTTGGTGTTGGCGATGACGAGTTGATTGGTAGAATCGCCAAAGGTATCTCGCAAGGCTTTGACTTCAGATTGAGCAGAACCGCCTCGAGCAGGGGTGTAGGTTTCATGTGAGAAAAAGACCGTTTTTGGAGCGATTTCATGACGGTTGATGCCCCATCGTTGCTCCATTTCACTGACAAAGCCATTGACGACTTGGCCGACGTGTTCAACGTCAAGGCGTGTGCCGTGATAAGCCGAGTTGGCCGTCGTTGAACCAAGGAATTCAGCGATGGGTTGAACGCCACGCTGCTGCGCTTCTGAATGCCGTTCAACCACGAATGCTGCAGCACCCATACCGAGGACCAAACCGTTGCGACGTCGGTCAAATGGCAAAGCTGTCTCCTCGACAACATTCCCTGTGGCTGCTGCACCCGATGCGGCGAAGCCACCTGCAATCCATTCCCACAGGTCATCGCCCGTGACATCGTCTCCACTGATGATGACCACGCGGTCAACTCGTCCAGCATCCAGCCAGTCTTCGGCTACACCGAAGGCGGCGGTTGCTGAAGCACAAGCGAGGTTGATGGTGGTATTTGGTCCACGAATGCCGGTGTATTGAGCAAATTGTGAGTGGCCCATATTGAGAGTTTGGAAGAGGTATCGCCGGTCGAAACGCCCTTCGCCGTCGTCACCATCTGTCTTGGCATGTTTAACGCCCATCTGCAAGCCGGGGAAACACGATGAAAAGACAATTCCAGTACGGTCGCGTTGACGTTGTGGTACCTGCCAATTGCGGATGAGGCGAAGGCCACCTTTGCCAACTTGTTCCACTGGCGTCAGTGGAATCCCCGCATCGCGAAGAGCCAGCAGACCTGCGGCAACGGCGAGTTGTGTACTGATGTCCCATGCAAGGACGGCTTTCGGATCAATTCCGAACTCTTCCGCAAGGTCGAAGGCACCCTTCAAGCCGGCGAGTTGTGGTATGTCCCCGAAGACCTTCGCTTGGTCCATGTTGACCGAACCGTCTCGTCCCTTGATCAGGCGTACGATGTTCTTGTCGAGCAGCCGTTGCTTGTATTCATCCGAAACTTCACTGATGCAGGTGTCTCCTCGTACCAATTGCTCAAAGGTATCCTCAGAAAAGACACGCTCCATGCCTGGTAGTCCCAAGGAAATACCACTGACAACATAGGGATCCACGTCGCGCTGGGAAGCAACCGATGGTTGCATTCCTGTTGCGGCCACGACACGCTGAACTTGAGCGGTGGATGGTGGAGCGGTCAAGGTAGCCATTGGCGCCCACGAAGAGGGCGGTGAACGGACCCATCGGTTGAGGTCGCCTGCGGTCTGCACGGTTGAGGTATCAAATTCGGGGTCGGTGTCAGCCTCAGAGCCAAGAGTGGACATGACGTCTTGAACCTCATGCGCGGTCAGGCCGAGTCCTTGTTGAAGGAGCACATGGCCGTGACAGAAGGATGCGGGGTAGCCACTGAACTTGGCGATACGGTCTCCAACATAGGCTTGTATCGCCTTTGTTGTCGCGTACTCTGAATCAAGTGGGCCGGTTTGAACCACTGGAGCAGTTGCAACAACCGCCGTGCCACCGCCTGAATTGGGCAAGGGGCGGGCTCGGGTACGAAGGGCCTCAAGTTCTGAAGTTGACGCCCCCGATTGAAGTGAAGGGCTTTGATACGCTTCCAACGGCCCTGCACGGAAGCCTTCCTGAATGGAACTTGAATTGAGTTCAGGCCACTGAGGGGCTCTTCCAGCCAAGGCCAAAGCCCCAATGGCGGTAAAGAAGGTTGCAATGCCACCTTGTTTGGGATGGTTGGACATGATGGGAAGGTGGGGTTGGCCTTCGAGAATTTGAGATGCAAACATCGACAGAGCCCGTTTTGGCCCAACTTCAACAAAGATGCGAGCCCCAGCCTCATACATCGTCTCAATCTGCTTCGTCCATTCGACTGCGGAAGCCATTTGTGGGGCAAGTTGTTTCAAAATACTCGTTTTGGCATCTTCCCCCTCTGCGGGATAGAAGGTCCCGTCAACGTTCGCTGTGATGGGAATGGTCGGCCAGCGGATGGTCAGACCCTCTAAGAAGCGACGTAGGGGCTCATTGGCTGGTGCAACAATACGCGAATGGAAGGCGTGCGACGTAGCCAATGGAACACAATTGAATCCCTTTGCTTCAAAAGTAGCCATCACGGCTTGGACAGGTTCGGTTTCACCAGCGATAACCGTCATCTTAGGCGAATTTTTGTTGGCGGCAATGACGTAGCCTTCTGCAGCATTTATGACCGCCTCGACCTCTTCATAAGGAGCAGTAACGCTGGCCATCAATCCTTTGTCGTCGATCTCGACAGAGCCCATTTCCGTACCACGAGCAGCAGCAGCTCGCAGAGCGCCGTCCATATCGAGAATACCAGAGGCCATGAGTGCAGCATATTCGCCCAAAGAATGTCCAGCAACCATGTCGGGATGGTGTCCGTAGGTGTTGAGTGTTCGTTCAATCGCCAAATCTGCTGTGAGCATGGCGGGTTGAGTGTATTCGGTTTGCTTCAATTTATGCTCGGCTTCCTTGCGTTCATCATCACTGACGCTGCTTCGCAAAACAAAACTCGACAGTGTTTCGCCGTCCAAGACATCAACCATGGTTTCATCGGCTTGCTTCCAAACATCTCCAGGTGCAGTAAACCGCTGAACAAGGTCGTGCGTCATCCCAACGTATTGGCTCCCCTGTCCGGGATACATGTGAGCAATTTTGGCTTTGGCCGGCATGGGTGAATCCGTACTGACCAATACACCTTGGGCTTGGAGAAAACCCCATTTCTCTTGGTCGTCAAGTGATTTGACTGCCAGGGTTTGTCGCTTCGTGAATTCAGCCCAAGAGGTGGCTACCAACGCCAAACGAGCGGTAGCCGTTTCGTCATAGTTTGAACTCGAGGTCTGAAGCGCCTCTGAAAGACGGCGCCCCCTTGGGTCTTCATCGAAGAGAGGGGCGGAGAACGAAAGGGCAGAAAGTTGGCTCTTGAGAGAATTCACTGAGTCGCCGGAGAGCAGAAGGACGCCTCCTTCAATCGCCTTCATGGCTTCATGCGACATTGAAGGCGTGGCATCTTCGTCCAAAATGGACGGGGCTTGAACTTGACCTTGACGACTGTAAGCCTTCCAACGTGCATCCCAGTCCGAAGCCAATGGAAGATGGTAGTCCGGCTCATAGCCTTCGAGAGCCACGTGGAAATTTGTGCCACCAAAGCCGAATGCAGAGACGCCTGCTCGGCGAGGATGATGTGCCGGGCGGGGCCATTCCAGAGGGTGTGTTGGGACAAAGAAGGGGATGTTGGACCAGTCAACGGTCGGGTTGGGTGTTTCGAAGTTCGCACTCGGAGGTATGGTGCGGTGGTGAAGGGCCATGACCGATTTCATGATTCCTGCGATACCAGCAGCAGCCTTGAGGTGGCCAATTTGGGATTTGATTGAACCAACAGCAACCCGACCTGTCCCCTCAACACCGGTCCACAACCGAGAGAGGGTCGAGAGTTCAGTTGCATCTCCGACTTTTGTAGATGTCCCGTGAGCCTCTACCAATTCAACGCTTGAAGCGGGGTAGCCTGCTTGACTGTAGGCACGGGCAATGGCTTGAATCTGACCTCGTTGACTGGGAGCCGTAATTCCCTTGCCCCTCCCGTCAGATGAACCTCCAATACCCCGGATGACTGAATAGATTTCATCCTCATCTTGAATCGCATCCTTCAGTCGCTTGAGAACAAGAACACCTGCTCCTTCACCCATGACAAAGCCGTTGGCTCGTGCATCAAAGGGAGAGGAATGCGTGGGAGATAGTGCACCGATAGCAGAGAATTTGGAGAAGGTAGCGGGATCCATTGTTCGGTCTGTGGCTCCTGCAAGCATGACGTCGACCTGCCGCATCTGCAGCAATCGGCAGGCATCCAGTACGGCAGCCATCGAGGATGCACATGCTGCATCCATGGCATGGTTTGGACCTTGTAAATCAAGCAGGTTCGCCACGCGACCAGAGACAACATTCGCTAACTCGCCGGGCATGGTATCCTCATTGACACGAGGCGTGCCTTCGAGAATTTCATCGGTGAAGGCTTCAGCGTTCGAAACGGGTAGGCCGTGTTGCTGGGCCAATGATGCCGTGTGGTTTGACCACACGCGAATATTGGAGAGGTTTCTGTTTTCACCACCGAGGGCGTTGGCAAAGACCACACCTGTTCGGGTTCGGTCAATGTCACTTTCTTCACCGTCGTAGCCAGCATGTTCAATGGCATCCGCTGCGACGGTCACAGCCCAAAGTTGGCAGGGGTCAATTTGGGCAAGAGTTCCGGGCGGTTGACGCCAGCGTCGCCAGTCAAATTCAGCTTCTTGTACGAGGGCACCGATTTTGGAATACGTGAATCCTTCCGTGTGTTGACCAGGTTCGCCTTCTTTCCAGAAATGCTCGATTGGACCTGGCCAGCGACCTTCGGGGAGGGGAGCGATGCTGATTTTAGAGTCGATGATATTCTGCCAAAATGTGTCAATGGAATCTGCATCTGGCATCAATGCGCCAAGACCGACGACCGCAATGGGCTCAAATGGACCCTGGTCAATACCCTCGCAGGGTTTGCCGTCTTCCGTGGTCAGCGACATCATTTCACCTCAATTCATGATGCTCTCGGGAACCATCGTAATCGAATAGCCTGCGTCGACATAAATGCACTGTCCGGTGACGCCCGAAGACAAGGGGCTTGAGAGCCAAAGCGTGGCACCAGCAACATCGGCCTGGCTGACGTTGCGACGCAGTGGGGCGTTGGCTTCGACGTGGTCAAGAATCCTGTCGAAACCGGGAATGCCTCCGGCAGCGATGGTCCGAATGGGGCCCGATGAGATGGCATTGATGCGGTGCCCTTCTGGGCCGAGATGACAAGCCAATTCGCGAGTCCAGCACTCAAGCGCGGCTTTTGCCATAGACATGATACCGTAATTGGGGACATAGCGATTCGAGGCCGCATAGGTAAGCGTCACGGTCGAAGAACCCGGATTGAGGTACGGCAAGGCATGTTTGAGGCAGCGTTGGAGTGAATTGGCCGAAATCGTCATGGCGGTGTTGATGTCTTGGTCTTCGACGAAGAGAATCGGTCGGTCAAAACAAGCGCGAGGAGCAAAACCGATGGCGTGAATGAGAATATCTGCTTTTTTACCGGGATGGTCTTTGGCAAATGCCGTGAAGAATTCTGCAGTGGATTCATCACCTGCGACATCCAGTGGATAGAAACCATCGATGGCTGGCAACTCATCTTTGAGTTTGAACACCCTGCTCATGAATCGCTTCTGGTACCCCAAATAGAGCGTCACACCAGCCGCTGCTAATTGCTGACAAATGGCCCAGGCGATGGAGTCTTCACTAGCCACCCCGAAAACAAAGGCTGTTTTCCCTTCCAGTCCAATCATGAAAAACACTCCCTAGATAACAGGTGTAGTGCGCTACACCAAGCCTTTGAGTGTTACCCTTCCAAATGGGGTACATCGGCCGAGTTAGCGACCTTAAGGAGATGGCCGCGTTGCCTGTATTCACAAGTCTGCAAAGGCAGCGTCAAGATCGTCTTCATCGTCATCATCGAGGAAGAGGTCGTCAAGTTCGGAAAGGTCCAAATCATCCTTTTCTTCAACCTCATCCACAACATCAACGGTAGGGACATACATCGGTTGAGCATTGGCGCGACGACGTAAAGCACGGGCCATAGCGAGGATGAGAATCAAGCCGAAAATGGCAGCACCTGCGATGCTTCCGTAGAGAACCAAGGTATCTTTGTTGACTTCTTCAAGTCCACCTCCCAAACCACCTGCGGCAGCACTTGCTTCCAACTGAACAGAAATCGTGGATTCACTCACTTGAGCATCAGGGTCGTTTTCGCTTTCAGCCTGGAAGACAAGTTGGTGTCGTGCGTCTTCGTCAACGGCGGATGGGGCCCGAATGGTGAGTTCTCTGACGGTAGACACACCGTCTTCGCTCACCGTTTCAGCAACAAAGGTTCCGTCGGGGAAGGTAAAGCCGAGTGCTTCTAGTTCGTCCGAATTGACGATGTTGACGTTAATTCGGTCGTCGTCATTTCCGTTGTTTTGAAACTGGAAGGATACTTTGACTTCCTCACCCTCTCCCATGGTCCTCGTGCTTTTGTCTGAGATCTCCAAATCCACCATGCCGTAGGTGGCGATGTTCAAATCACCATTCACGGTTGCGTTGGAGGCGAGGGCTTCTGGCCAATCCAATACGCCAACATTGGTAACGGTCGCAATGAGTGTAAATTCGTATGAGATGGAAGATGACATACGGGTCTGTCCCGTGAAGGTCACCATGAAATCTTCTTCTTCATCAGGTCCGAGGTCAAAGGTGTCTTCGCCCAATATCATGTCGACTTCTATGCCGTCCCACTCTTTCTCTACGCTGATTGTTTCTTGGAATGTAGAAGGGTTTCTGACCGTGCATGTGATTTCAACGGATGGCGTATTGAGCGGGTGTACGTCGAGTTCAGGTTGCTTCTCCTCGCAGTCGATTTCAACCCCCGGAGCCGTTGGAACCTGAGCCGTCACGGGCATTGAGGCGACAAGGAGTGCCATGGTGACGAGAACAAGACATCGCGTATTCTGCATAGCGGCCACATTGGTAGGGTGCGGATTCTCTTTCATCAATGTGATGGGAGATTGGGAGGGTCAAGGGCTCAATCTCATTTCACGAGGGTGTAGGGGCTTCGCCGTAGACTTTCAGCGCCAACTCCTGGTGTGTCGTCCATAGAACGTCCTCTTCAACACCTGCTTCGAGAAGTTGTTTCGTCCGTTTTGGCACCGTCTTTGGACCTAAAACAGCACCAGGTCGCCGGGGGTCATCCATGTAATCCGTTTCTAAAAAAAAGCCGTGGCTGGACGAAGGTTGAGTTTCAATCAAGCGTTCAAGTGCCCCTTTACCAATAAGGACGCTCGGTGTCAGTCCGTGAGTATGGCTCGCTCGCACGTCTGGAGGAGAATAATGGCGGACCAGTTTGACCAAATCCATCCCTTGTTTGGTTGCTCTCGCAGCAAGGTCAGGATAGGTCGCATCGCTTTCGCCTTCAACGTGCAACTGCAATGGAATCCCTTCTTGAGCGGCAAGATGCATGGTCTCATCCAAAAGCATGTTTGAAAGGTCCCAAATGTGTTGCGATACCTTCCAGTGGGGTCGCCCAACCTCTCCGATAGCGTGGGCTTGGCCTTCGTGGACAAAATGGAGGGCTGCTTCGATGGAGTGGCGATAATTTTCAACCGCTCGTTCCTGACCAGCATCTCCGTCTTCTTCCACCCAGCGTTCAAACTGGTGGGCGAAGGCTGCTGGATGAGGCCCTAGGACAACCCTGACGCCCAAGCCAACCTCGTGACGTACTGCATCAGCCATAGCGAGTGTGTCCATGTAGGATTCAGTATGGCCGCTGAGTGTCTCTGGAGGTTGGCGGAAATCAGGGCAATGAACCAAGACGATATCGGTCCCGCCCGCTCGCTGGAAATCTTTGGCTGCGTCCAGATATCGACCGTTACGGTTGAGGTGGAAATGATTGTCAAGAATCGGACCGTCGTAGGTCATGCTATCGCCTCAAATTCGCTCAACGAAATATCCAGCTTCCGAGAAGACGGACTTCCAATACACCGCAGCCATTGCGACCATGTTGGGGTGACGAGCATCAGCGACGATTCCCTTTCCATTCGGCCAAAGTTGAACGGTCAGGCTGTGACGCGAATCATGAATGGTGGTGCATCCAAGGCGTGGGTCGTATTCTGCTTGACCTGAGGTCAATTGAGCAGGAATCGCTTGGAGGTTGATATTTTGCTCAAATTGAAACGATGCAACCACTGGACCCATTTCTGCTACGAGCCCGCTGTCATCCATACCCAAGCGGAGCAGCAACTCTTTGGCCGCTGCACGGGCTGCTTCGATGCGATGTGTTCCGTGAACCACAATACGGCCCTCTTCATCGATGACCAAAGTAGCACGGGGACGGTCAAGGGCTTTGATGACGACGCCACTGTTTCGCTGCCCGCCGACCTCGCTCACGACTTGGTCGTGGTCAACAGGTGTCGGGCATACGAAGCGAACGAGTTGGTTTTCGACGCGAACGTCCATGGAACCGCCTGCCATTTCATTCCTCCTCCAGTGCGACGGGGTCGGTTGGTGTTGATGAAATCTCCTCAGGTTTGAGGTGCGTCTTGAGAGCCTCAAATACCGTGTGCCGATGGGGCATATGGAGCGCAACAAGGAGGGTTGCTTCGTCTCCATGAGTCTCGCGCAAGGTTGCTAATGCACCACGGATTCGGGCAGCATAGCGTTCATCTCTGCGTTGATGGAGCACGGGGTTACTGAGCCATTCACACATGTCCCACCAAGCACCTGCCAGCACACTGGCACTTGACAAATCGGTAGACTGGCCCTTTGGAGGTGGTTGAGCAAGGAAGAGGTGAGCCCTAACAAAGCGTTTCCAACGCTTCGTAACACGAACCATCCCGAGTAATTTTCTCCAGTGGGACACTGCTTTGGCTTCCTCGGTGAGGTAATCACTCCAATCTTCATCATCAGCCAGAGGTTCAATGAAGAACACGGGTCGCTCGTGGCGGTCGGCATTTCGTTGGAGACGACGTGGTTCAGGGTCTGGAAACCTGCCGCCCTGAATCTCCTCGAGTTCGCTGATCCCCTCGAGGTACTTTCCAAATGCCCCACCTGAAAGCAGCCCGTGGGTGAGGTTGATGCCCTGGGATTCGACCTCGTCTTTCTCTTCCTGTATCCAAAGGTCCACAATATCCGGAGAGTCAAGCAAGGCCAATCCGTGCCACTGGTCTCTTGGACGCATGGCGTTGGGAAAGACCACGGTGGGGAGGGTCCCGTGAAGTATCACGCGCCCTCCGTCCGGGTCTGTCCAGACCATGTCGGCCCAGTCGTGCTGGGAAGTCATCCTCAGACCTCACTGGTTATTGACCCAATCGTGAAGCGATTCAATGTTCCATCCTTGGTCGAAATATCCTTGGATTTCTTCTTGAGTCCATTGTGGGAAGGCTTCCATGGCGCGTGCCATTTCCGGATCAACATTGCCAGGAATCTGCGCTAAGACCTTTTGTTCGCCGTAGCCATCTTCCTCGTCTTCATCCTCATATTCATCATCAAACATTGATTCAGCTGCTCCACCACCACGGCGTGCAAAGACAAAGACCAATGTTCCGAGAACTCCGATAACGACAACCAAGAGTATGACAATTAGAAGCATCGAAGAACTGTCTTCTTCTTGAGCGACCTTGACATTGAATGCATCTCCTCGAGTGGACCCGTCATAGAGTGGGTCGCTTGATCCGTTGAGGGTGATAAGGTAGTACATTCCCGTCGTTTGGGCGCCAAAGGGTTCGAGCGTTACTTCAATCCAATCGCTTGTTTCTGCAATGCCCAATTCACTTGACTGTACGGTAGTTTCAACCACTGGAGTTCCACCGTCGGTAACGGATTTAATCACCAAATCTGCGACGCCCGCCATGCTTCCGGTATTCTTGACTTTGATTCGCAAATCCATGCTCTGTCCCACTCGTGGCTCAGAATCGATCAGGACATCCTCAATCTCGAACGTTGCCTCTTCTCGTATGAAGGTGTATTCAGACTTGTATTGCGGCTGTCCCGAGAAGATCGGAAGTACCGAGCCATCTTCTTGAGGTCCACCGCCCAAACGAACGGTAGAACCTGCGGAATCGGCTCCCGAAACCCAGAAGATGAGCTCAATTCCGTCCCAATCTCCCTCTGGTTCGTAGACACCGTCTGTGATTGGCCAAAGGTCAACGCACCCTGCAGTTGCAAGGTAACCGCCACCCATGGTGCTCAATGAAAGGGTCTCTGAACCTGGTTCTGCACCGAAGTACTTGACGTATTCATTCCACTTGATGTCGTTGATGTTGTCTTGATAAAACATCCAATTGACCTGCAAATCACCGGGGAACATGGCTTCCTGCTCCTTGATTTGAACCTGGATGTCAACGCAGTCATACACCGCTGTCGAAAGGACATTGCTGATGATTCGGTCTGGAGCACTGGCATCCAAAGCGCCTTTCTGGGCGAGCCATGTATTGGATACAACTTCAGGAGGTGTGCGGTCAACCTTGAGAGTGAACGATTGACATCCGTACGAGGTTGAGGTGGCACAGAATGCAGAGGTGAAGTCTTCTGCTCCATCGGGTAGGTTGATCAGTTTGAATTCATATTGGTATTCATTTGTGAAGACCGGTGCTGTGATGTTGAAGTCAAAGACACCGCCAGTGAAGGTATGTGTGATGGTCTCACCTGGCGTCGAGATGTATCCCTTATTGAAGTCCTCAGCAGCATCGCTTCGAATGATTTCCATCGTGAGTTCGACCTCAGGATTGATGTAAACGCTGTTGTAAATTCCTTCTCTAAAGGCATATTGCCCGTTGAAGCGAATGGTGTCACCTGCAAAGACGAATCCTTGACGGACGTCTTGCGTTGTTGGCTCACTCATGTCTTCAAAGGTAGGTGTAATCATCAAATTGTTGACTTCATCCGTTCGCAAATCAAGTTGGATACCATCATAGTATCGCCAAATTTGGATGTAACGGCCAGGAACACCAGAGAGCATGGTGTAGAGGGGATTGTCGAGATCTTGCATCTGCAAGCGTGGCTCGAGGTCCTTTCCGTCCATGCCTACGATACCCCAGTTGATACGAATAGGGATGTCGAGAATGAAATCCGATTCAAACGGATCGATGAGCGCAAAGCCATCCATGTTGAGCATGGAGGGTGAATTTGTACCATCATCCACGATTTCAATGTGAGGGCTGTTAGTCCAAGTTGTTCCGTTTCGAGGGAAATAATAGATGACCATATCGTCCGATGTTTTGTCAAGGTTGAGTTGGAAGAAATCGACGTCACGCCATCCGTTATCGTCACTGGCTTCCATGATGAGGTGGTAGGTGTTCCCTGCGTACATGGTTTGATTCCACGTGCCGCCCCATTGGTTTGCGTTGGAGTTGAGGAAGCTGTTGCCCTGAGAGTCCTCGATGAAGAAATTTCGAATCACTGGAGTCTTGGAGGTCATTGAGACGTAGGTAATACGGTCGTCGTCGAAGCCAGATGAACCTCCGTCAATGGGGTTACCTGCGAGGTCAAAGCCTTCAATCCACATCGATACTTTCCCTTCAAGGCCTTCGTTGGCTACGTCGTTGTATTCACCGGTGTAATTTGCAGTTGGCGCAGCTCCGTCACCAGCCATGGTGACAGTGATGTATTCGTCAGCATCGGGTTGTCCGTTGTCGTTTGCGTCATGGTCGTGCTCCACCCAAATGTGCAAGTCAAGACTTGCTGGTGGGCTTGGAAGGTCCTGACTCGACATGCGAATCTTCTGGCTTTGCTGAGGAACAACCCAGGTGTCGTCCACCAAGGTTCTCCAGTTTTCTTCGACGTTTGCATCAGTACCGGGGCTCAAGACCTGTATGTCAAGGAGATTGGGCTCGTAGGTATCGATAGAAATATCGAAAGGAATGCCGCAGGTCTCATCGGGATTGTATTCAGCAGGTGGGCAAAGCAAATCTCCGCCCTCATAGCCTCGTACTGCGAAACGGTAGGTTTCGCTTCCCGCAGCGCTTCCAAGGTCGATATTCCAATTGAAATCGCCGCCGATGACGCCAGAGCGGTTGGCTACTTCTTCCCATTCGATGGTGATGTTTCCATCCGTGGTGTTGACATGCTTGATTTCAAGCACCATGAAGTAGGACGATGGGTCGGGAGCTTGGTTCAAATCCTCAAGGCGGATTTCTCCAACGAGATTGATATCTTGCCCTGATTCTGCCCCGGTCAATGATTGGGTGATACCAATGCTGTTTTGAAGCGTGAACATGGTGATACCTGCATCGTTTTCAATCGCATTGCCAACGGCGGGATCGAGCAAGACTGCATCCGGTAGTCCGTTGACGCTGTTGGTGGTCGTCAAGCCCGCATAGAGGCGCACGGCTTCAGTGTCGTCCCAAGTTGGATTGACGCGGAAATGCCATGTAACCTGCTTTCCATTGGTCACGTCACTCACCGAAGAGGTTGATTCAAGCGTGATGTAGTTGTTGACATCGCTGGCCTCGCTGAAGGACATGAAGTCAGACCATGAGAGTTTGATGTAATCGGTGGGTGTTTCAAAGGTCAGCCATGCTTCAGAAAGACTCGTTCCCGTCACGGGGTCAACGGCATGTGTGGTCACAACTTCGTAAATGTCCCCGCTTGGGTAAAGGCCCACAGGGTTGTTGGTCAACGAGATGGTGTTGGTGTATCCAGTACTAGAGGATACGTCGAGGTTTGAGAATTTGACGCTACCGCCGCTTGAGGTGTGAACGGCAATGGGGACCGTAGCGATTGCGCCACCGGTCCACAAGGCTATGCCTTGATTCAATTCAATGTCAAGCCCGTCGTTGGTATTGAGCACGGTTGAATAATTGTAAACAATGTCCAACTCAACAACCTTGAGGCTGGTTCCTGAGGATGCATTGGGCGAATCAACACCCAATCGGAACATGACCCAGTAACGCCCAAACTCATCTTGATGCGTTCCTGGAACTGAAGGGTTGGTCAACAAATTGTTCAAAGCATCCTTGAGCGGCATCGATGGACTTAGCATCTCTGGAAGAATCTGAGTGGCGTTGGGCATGTCTCCGAGGCTTTCAGATTGGGAACCCGCCATGAGCATCAAAGAGAAGCCTTCGGTTTCATCGTTGTTTGAGCGAATGCTAACTTGGTCAAAGCTCAGTTCAGCACTCGAGACTTCAGCACCGGTTGGAAGGAGGAAGAATGCTCCTTGCGCTGCTCCGTTGACACCCAAGGTCAGCGTTGAATCGTCACCGCCATAGTTGATGTTATCAATCGTGCTGGAGATGAATTGGGTTTGGCGCCCGAACATGTCAAACGCCGGTTCGGTAAATCCGTAGTCAACATCACCGTCGTTGGCAACGTCAATACGCAAATCATCTGCGTGATGTCCGAATTCAAGGTCGAACCACATGCCACCAACATCACAGGCTCCTTGATAGGATAACACTGCGCTGAATCCAAACAAAGGTGCTGGGAAACTGGTCTTTACACCGTCATCGAGTGACACCGAACTTGTACTTCCCGTTGGATTCACCTGAATATCAGGTGATTCACTGCAGTCATCCTGAATGTAAGGCGTGATTGAGGTGATTGGATAACTGAATTTACTGCGCTCAAGAGCCGGCGAAAACTTGTTGTTGACCAATTTTGGCGTGTACATCATTGGCTCGCCACCACCAATCGTTTGCCATACACCGTCGTCGATGGCAGATGGGCCCATCGCTGTGAAGTTGAAGCCCGTGCCGACTCGGGTACCAATACTGAAGCCGTGGAAAATCGGTGTTGAGAGGCGGTCTGGTCCTGAATTGAAATTAAACCGAAGATTGACTGCTCGATACATTTGAGAATCAATGTCCCACAGTTCGATGATATCACCGCTGAGGCCTTGCATGAGGTTGCCGTTCTTGTCGGTAATGATGTTACTTGACGTGTCAAGGACGTCAACGGTCAAAATCGCACTGGAGGAAGTTTCTGCTTCAAGAGCAAGAATCCCGTATCCATTCGGATGGTTTTCACCACCCATGACCGAAGGCGTCATTCCACGCACGGTCATGCTGCCATTTTGGGGCAAAACATCGCCCAAGAGGAAGTTATCGATGTACCATCCGGACATGTTATCATCAATGTTAGGTTGCGTGCTTTCGGTATGGTGCATGACGAAGCGAAGTTGAACGTATTCGTCGATATAATCAGTGAGGTCGATAGCGAGGTTCATCCACCCGGTTGGATTTGCGGTAGTGGTCGATTGGCCTGCAAGCCCGTATTCCCAGTTTGAACCATTTTGGAGCCCACCGCAAGAAGACCGGATCTTTCCGTTTTGACTACCAGTACCACCTTGGGCGTAATTACTTCCGTATGAGATGCCTGAACTGGCCGTTGTATCAAAATTGATGTGGTTAAAACCGCTGTTGTCGGGCGGGAAGCCGGGATTGGGAGAGGAGCGAACTTCAACATAAGCACAATCGAGGAAACGCAGCGTGTTGGCCTGGGAGCCTGTGGTGGTCTCGAGATTGTGCCAGGAATCAAAGGTGGCTGTCTTCGATTTGAGAAGAGGGTCCACAAAGAGTTCTGCGGAGTGCAGGGACACTTTGAATCCGCTGACGCCGTTGTCGTCCGTGTAGTTATTGTCGACCAGATTTGTCCCCCAGCATTCGTTACCGGATGCACATCCAGCGGGCGTGTCGGAGGCGCTCAAACTGCCGTGGTCCCAGCCGATGCCAGATGCAGGCATGTCGCTCGGGTCGGTCCTGTCCATGAAGTTCGCACCAGTCCCCTCAAAGTCTGTCAGGAAGCCTTCAGCCTTCAGTGACACAGGAGTTGGAGTGTTATCTGCTTCAATTTGGAACAGTGAGATATCGCTGAATTCAGTCAATTGGTTGTTGTCGGCAGGATCCCAAACGTTCTTTCCTTCTTGAGCACCGTTCTCCAAGTCAATTCGAGAATGAGCGGCATGTTCAACCATTGATGTTGAAACGGTCATGGTCGCTCCAGTGACGGTTTCTCCGTCAGGGAGATTGATGGCTCCGTCATCGATGTTCACAAGGGAGTTCCCGTCACGAATAACGACTTCTGCTTCTCCAGTTCCGTTGGCGAAATTCGTCACATTGGCTGCTGCAAGAGGGGCGAGTAGCATCAAAAATACGAGAAATAATGGCGTGCTTTTTCGGGGTGATTTGGTTTGCATGGTGTCACCTGCAAGGTAGGGAGGGCAACACCCCCTAAAATCCCGTCGCTTTGGGGTTTCGGCCAAATTGGACTTCGAACACCTTGATTTTGGACGATGAATTATGAGGGAGAAGGCGGTGGAGCCACCATGGACCCCTACTCAACAGAGCCTGTGACGCTAATTGAAGAGGTCTTTCCTCAAGATACAAATGCATACAATACGCTCTTTGGCGGCCGCCTTCTCTCCTTGATGGACAAAGCGGGTGGAATAGCGTGTGCAAAGTTTGCCCACCGAGAATTTGTGACCATCTCCATCGACACGCTCACCTTCATCGCCCCTGCGCGTCAAGGAGACCTGTTGGAAGTAACGGGCCAAGTGGTCTACACCAGCAGCCACACTGCGTGCACAAAAGTCACTGCATATACCATGAGCAAAGCCACCTGGGAAAAAAGCATCATTTGTGAAGGGTACTTTTTCTTCGTCGCCATCGATTCAATGATGCGACCGATTCCTGTGCCTCAGTTTTCACCAAGCAATGAGGACGAGCAAGAAGAGTGGGAAAAGGCAAAGGCAATCCGTGAAAACATGCTGGCACAGAAGGCCAAACGCAAGGAATGAATCACCCTATCCTTCATGAAGCCCTGACCATTGGGTGGGGTTATGGTCGTACTCAACATCGCCATCATCGGCTCCGATGACCTCGCTAAAAGCATCGCAAAAGCCGCCGATCAACGTGACGTGCACACCTACGTACACAAGGAAGCGGGAGAGGGCGGCCCGCGCATTCTTTCGCTCATTCGTCCGGCAAAATATCCTGAGCGTTTGCCCCCATTTCTCAATGCCTTGTCAACAGCACGCGTCGGCATTGTTGAGGTGACTGCCATCGATGCCACGCTGGGCGAGGTCTTGGTGGCCTTTGCCAGTGCGGGTATCGAGAGCGGGCTTGCAGTACTCAACCCGCCACAGGGTGGATGGATTGACGAAGACCAAGCGGCCATGTTGTTCAAGCAAGCGGGTTTGAAGGATTGGACCTTTGAAAGCAATGATGGCGTCCACCTTCGCGAGTGCCTGTACACATTGATGGACGAAAAGAAACCGGAACTTCTCGCCAATACGCAAGCTCCTCTCGTTCTACCTGTTGACCAACACTTCAATGTCAAAGGCATCGGACTGGTTGCTATTGGTTATGTGCAAGCAGGGAGCGTCAACGTACACGATGAATTGTTATTGCTCCCAGCACGGGGGCCTGGTACGGCAAAATCACTGCAAGTCATGGATGATGACGTGCCCGTCGCCTCGGCAGGTGACCGTGTGGGCTTGGCCCTGCGAAATGCCAAGGAAGACCATTTGACTGGAAGCACCATCATCGTCCACCCTGCGGTAGAAGACAAGCAAACTGGAATCACCCCCCCTCTTGCGATTGAACAGCACAACACATCACTGATTCATTTGAAAACCTCACCTTTCCAAAAACGAGTTTTGGCGAAGGGAGACGTCGTCCATGCGAGCGTGGACTTGCAATTCGTTGTTGGCAGAGTCGACAACGCTGAAGGCGAACACCTCACCGTGAAATGGGAAAGTCCGCTGTTCATCCGCACCACGGACCCTCCCTCAATTCTTTTAGCGCAACTTGATTCAAGGCCTCGAATCATGGGTTCAGCACGAGCAGAACGTCAAGATTAAATTCGGCCTCGGCGAAATTCCAACTCGGAAATTTCACGGCTCTTGAGGTGGATGTTTTGCGGTGGTTTCTTAACCTCGCACCAATGGACCAAGGAACGGGATGCACGAAATTGGGCAGCGTTCTGTACCAACGAGTGAGACGGACACGGAAGTGTTCTCGTCGCTTCGGTTGGCAGAATCATCGGAACGGGTGAACATTCATCTGGATGAGCGCATGCTGAGCATCCAAGGTCGTCGGACCACGGCGATCAATGTCAGAATGGGGGCGATCGATACCGTTCAGCACCATTCAACTCACCTCGTCCCTGCATGGTTGGTTGTTTTGGGAGCCGCATTTATGTGGATCGGATACCGATTATTGGTCCCACCCCTGTACCGCCTTGCCTTCATCGGCCTGGGAGCATTGCTCATCTTGGCTCGAGTTTTCACCAAGCAGCCGACCTTCACCGTTCACGCTTCATCGGGAGATTCTCACGTTCTTTTCGGAAATGAAGCAACCTTGCATCGCCTCGGATTCATGGTTAACAAAGTGCTAAAGGGAAAATCCATTGAGGAGGCCCGAACCAATTACGAAGCCATTCTTGCAGTCAGTTTTCGTGACTGGAATGATTCCGAAATACTCCCCGCTCCGGATTTACCAGTTATCATCCACCAACCTGTTTCTATCGACCGTTTACTCCACCCAACCGAGAATGAACCCGTCATGGCTGCACAGACAGATGACCAAATGGACTGGTTACCAACCGACGATGCAACTCCTCCCGCCCCTTCACTTTTACCCAGTTTCTTGAACACCTACTACGGCCAGCAAAGTCAGGCGGAGAGCAGTTCCTACGGTCCCGACCACCGCCCAGGGCCCCTCGCACACCCCATTCTTGTCCCTGTCCCAGTAGCACCCCCCATGCATCAAGAGGTGGGGAGGGCAACGGGTGAAGCGCCCCAACCTTTGCCCTCATTTTGGGGACGCTCAGAAGTTCATATTCCATCCCAGCATCAATCAATCGAATCGGAACTGGATGACGATGAAGAATTGCTGGACGCCGAACTTGTCGATGACATCGCCGAGCCTGAAGTGGAGTCCGATCCGCAAGCCAGCCAGCCTGAGACACATCAAGTTCTGAAAAACCGAGAGCCCCGCAGGATTGAGGATACTCCGTTTAGGCCACGACGGGTCACTGGATTCTCTTCTCGCCAGCCTCAAAGCCGAGGCTTTTTTACCCGTTTAAGAGACGTATCGGTCAGTTTGATGAGGAATTCCATTGCACCCGCTAGCCCTTCGCCCTATGCTACGACTGAAACATCAGGAGCACTTCGCGAGAGCACCGAGAATAACACACCTCCCAATGAAGAGATTTTAGACCGCTTATCGATTGAAAAAGGTGGGTTGCTCGAACAAGCGGAGGCCGACCGAATCGCCGCACGAGCACGCGCCATACTGGCTACTGCAGAGGACCTCACGAGTGAGACTCAGGAAAACTTTGACGACCTTTCCTTTGGAGATTTAACCCCCACGATATCTGAAGACGAGAAGGTCAATGTTCGCCGCTTGGATGATGATTGATTCAAAGGCCAAGCATCTTTCGATAGCTCAAGTAGCGGTCGTCAAAATCTTGAATCGTTAATTCTCGCAAGGCGTCGGTTCCAAAGGCTTCGAGTGTAAAACTCGCCATAACGGTCGCCATCATAAGACCGTCACGTAATTCTGCAGTTTCCAATGCCTGCGTCCGTTGGGAAAGGTGTGAGGCAAGAGCGCCTGCAAAGGTATCACCGCATCCAGTCGGGTCAACGAGATGAGCAGTCGGATAGGCGGGAAGCGCCAACAAATCGCCCTCGTGAAGCGCAAGCACACCGTGTTCGCCGCGTTTGATGATGAGCGTGGCTGTTTTCGTCTGCTCGGCCAAATCCTGCATGGCCCTCACCAGATTATCTTCTTGAGAAAGCATTCGTGCTTCCCCGTCATTGATGATGACGATATCCGAAGCCGTCATTACTTCAAGCAGTTCATCACGAGCAATGTCGATCCAGAGATTCATTGAGTCAAGCATGGTAAGTCGAAGAGGTGAGGTTTGCTCAATCACGTTTCGTTGGATTGCAGGGTGAAGGTTCGCACAAAAAAGAATGGCTGGTTCTTTGGCGTGTTCGGGTACTCTCGGTTCAAAATGCTCAAACACATTGAGATGAGTTGCTCGTGTTTCAGCCTCAGCCATTGCACCGTGATAAGCCCCTTCCCATCGGAACGTTTCCCCATCAGCCACTTCAAGCCCGCTGAGTTCAAGCCCTGAATGTGCTAAGATTTCACGGTCGCTTTCGGCGAAATCAGAGCCAACGACGCCCACGAGGTGAGCATTGGAGCCATTGTGGAGACGCTGAACGAATTGGCACGATAAGCCGCTGTAGGTAGCAGAACCCCCCAAAGCATTGGTCACAGAGCCTGCTGGGGATTCAACTGAGTCGTATGCGATACTTCCAACGATAAGAACACTCATAGTAAACCACGTCCAATGTCATCCAAGAAGCTCTTGATGCATATCGATGTACTGAATGGTGATATCACCATTGTTGAAATCCTTCTCATCCATTATCCGGCGGTGCAGTGGAATCAGATGCTCCACACCTGTGATGATGGTTTCGTCAAGTGCTGTTTTCATTCGGGCGATGGCGTCCTCACGGTCACGCCCCCAGACGAGTAATTTTGCGAGAAGAGAGTCAAAACATCCCGGCATCTCGTACCCCGGGTGAGCGTGTGTATCACAACGCACGCCAAACCCACTTGGGAAATGGCACTCCCACAATCGGCCTGGACTGGGTACGAATTCGCGAGGGTCTTCTGCATTGAGTCGGCATTGGATGGAGTGTCCTCGCCAAGTAATATCCTCTTGAGCAAGCGGCAATGCTTCACCTTGTGCAACTCGAATTCCGAGTTCAACGAGATTGTGACCGGTAATCAATTCGGTGACGGTGTGCTCTACTTGAACTCGCGGATTGACTTCAAGGAAGTAGAAATCGCCGTTAGCATCACGAAGGAATTCAAAGGTTGCAAGGCCCTTGTAGCCAACGGATTCCGCTCCTCGGCAAACAAGGTCACCGATCTCTGCTCGCTTGGCATCATCCAACCAAGGCCCTTCTTCAACCAACTTCTGATGGCGTCGTTGGATGGAGCAAAAGCGTTCACCGAAATGAATCGCTTTCTTACCGTCTGCAAGAACCTGAAACTCCACGTGTTGAGCCCCTTGTATGTATTTCTCAACGAAGACCCGTTCATCACCGAAGGCCGACCTTGCTCGTGATTGACAGAGTTTGAGAGCGCCTTCAAATTCATCGGCCTTCTCGACAATTTGCATCCCTATGCCCCCGCCGCCGGCTGCTGCTTTGATGATGACGGGATAACCGATTTCATCAGCGAGTTGACGTGCGACATCGGCACTGGAAATCGGTTCTGAAGAGCCTTTCGCGGTTGGAAGGCCGGCTGCTTCCATCGCTGCTCGGGCCTCAATTTTGTCACCAAGTAAGGTGATCACACCTGATGCTGGACCGATGAAGGTAATCCCTTCTTCTTCGAGACGAGCGACGAAGGCGGCATTCTCGGCCAAGAATCCATAACCTGGGTGTACGGCATCGCATTCCAATTCCTTTGCGGCCTGAATGACTGATTCGATGTCGAGATAGGAGTCCAAGGGGTTGCTACGATAGTTGGGGTAAGCAATGTCTGCCATACGAACGGGAAGTGAGAGTCGGTCTTCTCGACCGTGTATAATCGCCGCCTCAATGCCCATATCACGCAAGGTACGGAGGATGCGGAGCGCAATTTCGCCTCGGTTCGCAATGAGAACACGCTTGAAGCCCATACATCACCCTCAACCGAAGCAATCTATGAGCAAAGCGGTGATATCCCACGCAGAAGAACGGATTCAAGATGGGCGTTCTACCACGGATTCGTCTTCCCCCTGAACATAAGCGACAGCACGAACAAAAGGCTGACTACGAGGACGAAACATAGAGCGCCTCATCATCCTCAAGATACCTCGTAACGTCACAAGCATTCTCTTGAATGAGCGCCATGGATGGCGAATGATACGCAGTGGATTTCCAATGCCAGCTAACGGATATTGCAATTGCTCCATCATGGTCATTGGAATGTGTTCATCAATCCCGTATACGGTGGGGCGTTTGTCTTTTGGCATGTAATAGGTTCCAAAGATTAAATCCCACAGAGGCAAGAAGGTCGAATAATTACACCAAATAGCATCCTCCTCATTGGAATGGTGCCAGTGATGAAATTCTGGCGTCATGATAATTCTTGAGAGCGGACGCAACCAGAGACGAACGTTTGCATGTAGAAAAAGACCGAGCAAAATTTGAGCGATGGCGATCAATCCTGAGGTTTCTGGGGAAAATCCCGCCGCGATGAGAAAGAAAAATGCTGGGGCGATCAGCGTACCATCGAAAGGATGCGCACGAAAACCGCTGGCCCAGTCCATGTCCTCCGGCGAATGATGAATGGCATGGAAACGCCAGAGTTGAGGCACCTCATGGTAGAAACGATGGGTCCAATACCCCACCAAATCAAACAACATTACGCCCACAATGAGAAGATATGGCTCAGGTATTGACTGGACGTAGGGGCGAAGTAACAATCCGGGAATCCAAGCAAAACTCAACACGCCGACGAGAATTGCAGCAACTAAACCAATACTTTGGAGGACGGGGGAGGCCAGCGCATAACCTACGTCGAGTTCGAGGTGAGGGCGACGGAAGCCCTGATGGTCGTGACGGGGAAAGAGACGCTCAAAGGGCACTACGAGTATGAAGAGAACGATAACTGCCCCCAAACCATCTTGGTTATTTGATACGGCATAGCCAGCAAGTGCTAGTGCCAGGATTCGGAGCACAATTGCCCGAGGCCATCCACCGACGGGTGGAAGACGAGGGGCTGCTGGGACGTTCGCATCCCTGGGATGAGTCATAATGTTGTGATGCTCCAATGCTTCTTATCATTTCTCTCAGAGTGTGCACATCAATTGACCGAAATACGGAAGGAATAGGGTTTGAAAATGGGAAAAAATGGCATCAAAAAGAAAAATAATGCCGAGATTTGATAACCCCCTACGCCTATGGGTCAACATGAGCGGAGCAGAGGCAACAGGCAGCAGTGTGCTGCGAAAACTAGCGGGTAAGGACTTGAACAACGATGGGCGAATCATCAATTTAGTCGTATGTGGGAATTCAAAATTTTATGATTATTCCTTCCTTGAAACCGAAATTGAACAGTGGGTCAAATACCATGGTTATCCCGACGTGATCATTCTTGGCGGGGCGAGTGGGGTCGACTTTCTCGCAGAGCGATGGGCCGATAACAACAACATTCCCATCGCAGTTTTCACCGAAGCTTGGGCAGGTCCGCGTTCTTCAGATGGAGTAGATTCCGGACGTCCCGAAGCGATTGCAGACCTTGGGAAACGAATGCTCAAACATGCGACACATATGTTGGCCTTTCCGGGACCCGATTCGGTTTGGACCAAACGAATGGAAGATTTAGCACAAGCCGCTGCTGTGCCGGTGGTCAGCATACCTCTACCGGAAGAGTGAACATCAGTAGACGTCTCGAAGGTAACGTTTCTGTTCCTTCATCATCGTCTTTTCGATAAAATGTGTTGCGTCGTCAAGGGACATGCCACCGTGTTCAACGGCAATGTCAATCAGTGCTCTATGAACGTCTTTGGCCATGTATTGCTTATCACCACAGATGTAGAAATAAGCACCGCGCTCAAACCACTCCCAGACTTCTGCGCCGTGTTCTTTCAAGCGGTGTTGAACATAGATTTTCTCTTCTTGGTCACGTGACCATGCCGTGGTAAATTGGTACAGGTGGCCTTCGTCAATCCATTGTTCGATTTCATCCTTGTAGTAGAATTCAGTTTTCTCAGACTGATCACCAAAGAAGAGCCAGTTTTTACCCGTACCACCGTCATGAACTCGTTGTTCCATGAAGGCACGGAAAGGAGCAATTCCTGTTCCAGGGCCAACCATGATGATGTCGGTTTCTTTGTCTTCTGGGAGAATAAAGGACTTGGTCGGTGACATGAAGACACCTATTGGAGCTCCTGAAGTATCAATTTCATCAGCCATGAATTGGGTGCAAAGGCCACCTCGTGCTCTTCCGTTGTATTCGAAACGAACAATCCCCACGGTCAATTCAACAAAACCAGGGTGCGCATCGTGCGAGGAGGCAATAGAGTAGAGGCGAGGTTTGAGGCGGTCGGCAAGTTCAAGGAATTCGTCGTGGGAGTATTTGACATCAAACTCACGCATGATGTCGATATAATCACGGGTCCAGAGGTAGTTTTCAATGGCTTTGGCGTCAGCCGTGATGGCTTCAACTTGAGAGGCAGGGTCGTCAGAAGCAACGGAGGGTCGAAGCGGGGTCGTTGCGTCTTCAGTGGCTTGCCAGGTCTCATTATTACGTGAGCGGGATACAATGCTCATGGAAATTTTCATGCCGCTTGAAATCACTTTTTCAGTCAATGATTGGACGAACTTCTTATTGGCGAGGTGGACTTCAAAATCCTTTTTCAAAGCCTCACGAAGCGTACGGTCACCCTTGTGAGTGCTGACCTCGGCATCGGGATTCCAACCCTGAACTTCAATCAACTCGTCAACGATGTGAGGCGGGTTCTCTGCGACGACACCAAGCGCATCGCCGACCTTGTAGTCCAAACCTGAATCTCCGAGTTCAAAGACGATGTGTCGGGTTTCTTTTCTGGACCCAGCACCGTTGAGAATGAAATTCTCAGTAATTTTACTCATGTAGGGATTTTTTGCAGACCAACCATCAGCCATACCTTCACCTCAACCACACAGTGGCGATGGTTTTCCCATCTAAGGTTGCTTTATCATCATTGGTATGAATTCACATCGGCGCAGAGGTCCAAAATTCAGCCACCGTGAAGCACCGATGGGAAGAAGAGGGGGGGCGTGTTGGGGATGCTCATGGACCATCGCATCGTGATGCTGGGGACTGGAAATGCATTCCTCCCTCACGGCAGACACCATTCGTTTGCGATGTTTGACCGTCAACACATCATCGATGCCCCACCAACCGCACTTGCAGGTATGCGAAGGATTGGTTATTCGCCAGCGGACCTTCGGACCATCTTCATCACGCATGTTCACGGAGACCATGTCTTTGGATTTCCCTTCTTATTGCTCGAACGCAAATACATTTCCGACCGAGAACAACTCCAACCGCTTCGCGTTGTTGGCTCATCCATCGTGAGGGAACGCCTGACTCACTTGTGTCAACTCGCCTTTCCGGGCTCCTTGGAGAGCGTCCTTGAGACGGTTGTGTGGGATGAGCGCGAAATCGGATCGACCGATGACGGTTGGACCTGGGAACGTTTTGAAGTTCATCATGAAGATGCCGTGGAACCTCATGGTTATCGCTTTGAACATCAAAGCGGTGCAAATTTTGTACACAGCGGAGATTCCGGTCCGTGTGAAGCACTCCACGAAGCCATCGAACGGTCCGCAATCGCCATTCTCGAGATGGGCTTTCCCGATTGGGTTCCCTCAACCCATCATCACAAACCAAAGGATGTTGAGGCTTTAGCCCTGCGCTGCCAAACTCCACTCGCCATCACCCATACCTTCATCGATGAAAGGACGGAGTTTGAAACGACGCTCACGAAGGAAGTTCCAAGACTTCCTCAGCATGTCACCCAACTTTCAGATGGTGCCACCATTTCATGGGAAAAAGGGACATGGCTTATTGCGGATTTATCTAATGGTTCGTGATGGCTCCAAAATGTTCTTTTTGCATTTTTACCCGCTGTCTTTATATTAGCATATGAGCCGTTCCTTGTTCACAAATCACAACCTTCCAAAGGATGGAGTGGACAGGCATATAAGGGGGACTCGGACTCAAGGCACATATGGCGTTGGGTCTGAAAACGACCCTTTGCTATTAGGTATAAAAGCGAGGTGAACATGTATGGAAGACAACATCTTTGACAAGTTCATTTCACAAAAAACGCTCTTCAAAAATAAAGAGAACCTCCGGCATAATTACCGCCCAAATCAACTTCCACACCGCGACGAAGAGATTGAAACAATTTCCTACAACCTTTGGGAGGCCCTCAAAGGACATATTCCCTCAAACATGACGCTCTACGGAGTCACTGGCGCTGGAAAAACTGCTGTTACGTCGTATGTTTGCCACCACCTGAAAGCCAAAGGAGAATCCATGGGGAGTCAGGTTGAGTCGATTATGGTGAACTGCCGCCAGATTGACACACAATATCGCGTCCTCAGCCACATTGGAAATTCACTTCTTGAATCCTACGAACAGGGTGAAATACCCTTCACTGGTTGGCCAACCGACCGCGTTTTCAACGAATTAGTACGCCGTATGGATCAGCGCGGTGGTGTTTTTGTGATCGTCCTGGATGAAATTGACCACTTGGTCAGGAAGGTCGGAGACGACCTCTTGTACAACCTCACCAGTCTCAACTCCTCTCTCAAAAAGGCACGTGCCTGTGTCATCGGCATCTCTAACGACCTGAAATTTACTGACTTCCTCGACCCGAGAGTCCGCTCAAGACTCGGCCAATTGGATGTCTTGTTCAAGCCTTATGATGCCGAACAACTTCAGGATATTCTTCGCCAACGCGCCCTTGAAGGATTGAATCAAGGCGTCCTTGGCTCTGGTGTCATCGAGCTTTGCGCAGCACTTGCTGCTCAGGAACACGGTGATGCTCGATGCGCTCTTGACCTCCTGAGAATCTCCGCAGAAAAAGCAGAACAAGAAGGGGAACGTTCGGTCAATCAAAATCATGTTCGCGTGGCCCAGAGCCAAATTGAATCCGACCAAATGACGCCGGTGATTTCGACCCTTCCAAGTCAGCAAAAGTTGGTTCTGGCTGCTGTTTTGATCAACGAGCAAAATGGTCTAAAAAATGTTCAAACCGGCCAAGTCTACGACATTTACCGACAAGCGTGCAAGCATATCCGACAAAACCCCCTCACCCAGCGCCGTATCTCAGGCCTCATTTCCAACCTTGACATGCTTGGTCTGGTCACCGCCCGCACCGTTAGCAAGGGGCGCTATGGACGTTCCAAGGAAATTAATTCCTGCATTCCATCGAACATTAACGCGCCTGAAATCATGAAGGCAGCCGAGGAAGAAATGGCGCTTGTGTTCAATGCAATATACCATCAGCAAACCTCGCTTTGAGGCGTGGTGATGAAGGGATTCTCCCTCTTTCTGGTTCGGTGTGCTTAAATGCACCTCGTCAGTCCGCAGGAACATGAGCGACGGCAAGGACAATGTTGATTCGTCTGAAACCTCCAGTGATGGAAGCGTTCCATTCTACTCCAACTGGTTCATTATCCTCGGCGCTTGGGGACTTCTTTTGGCCGTTCTCAACATGTTCAGCATGGCACATCCAACTCAACATATTTCCTGGGGAGGCCTGCTAACCTTTGAAGCAACAAACGAAGCCTTTGGTGGAGCAAGAGATGGGTTCCACTTCGAACCCTTCGGCGATACAATTTTTGTCGCAGCCTGCTTGGCATTAATCGTATTCGGATTCAAACCAATCAATGATGGCGGCCACACGGCAACGTGGTTCCGTGGTCTTGTGGTCAACGACACATGGACGGCTTTGGGCGATCTGAGTGTCGGTGGCGGACAGCGAACAATGGCTGCTTGGTGCCTTCTGCTCGGTTTCGTGTTTTACTTCTGGTTTGGCATCCAATACAGCGGATGGATCGATGTTGGCGTCTATTCAGTCAGCATTGCTTTGATTGCGGCAGGATTCGCCCTTAATCACGCAAGTCGAGTCCCCCCCGGCGATGAAAACATCGATTAAGGCTTGGAGCGAAAAAGCGGACGATGTCCGTGACGTCCCAACAAAGCGTCCATGCACCCTAAGATTGTGCCTTGCCATAAGGCAACGCTCCAACGAAATGTCAACCAACGCACACCAATCATCACGCTGAATTTACCTTTTGTGGAAGATTTCATCACTTCACGGTTCACAACTCCCAAAGAACCACACCACAAAATAACCTCATGAGCCGTTAATAGAAGCATCGAGATGACGAGGCTTTGAGAGTCCCATTGTTCAAATAAAACAGGTGTATTCATCGTCTCCTGTATCAGTGAAGTAAGGGTCGGAAGGGCAAACCCTGCGATCATGATCCAGATGGGTAAGAGGAACAGAACCATTGTTGAACTTCCGAGGAAATCAAAGGCTGGTCCGTTTCGTTTTCGTTTCGGATAATGGCGAAGAATTCGAACATGTGCCCTTGCGTCTCTGCGGCGTTTATGCAGAAAAAGGCCCGTTCCAGTTTCTGGAACGTGGCGTACAAGAGCATCAGGAGCGTACACGATGGTCCCTCCTGCTTCCAGCAAGCGTAAACTGACCTCCATGTCCTCAGCATGATACCAGCCTGGGTCAAAGCCCCCAATCTTTCTGAGAGAATCACGATGGAACATAGAGCAGGGACCGTTCGCTAAACTCGTTCTTCTCGGCCTTGACCGATACTTTGATGCGATTTCGATCGAACGAATTCGGCTCACGAGGTCCTCGGCTCGCTCAAAAACGGTACGACCTGTTACTGCAACTACATCTTCAGTTGCGTCAATGGGTTTAGCGGCGGTGACGAGATTGGTAATCCAGTCTTGCTCGGGGCGGACATCGATGTCAGTGATGGCAACCCACGTTCCTTTGGCATGTTCAACCGCCCAGCGCCGGCCTGCAGATAGACCCAATGCGGCTTGTTGGTGAACATGAATGGGAATACCTCGTTCACCATGAGGGTCGTGCCAATGTTGAGCACGCTCCGACCCGCCGTCGGTTGAACCGTCATCAACGAGGAGAATTTCTAGATTGGAATAGGTTTGTGCAATGAGGGCTTCGAGGCATCCATCAATCCAATGGGCTCCGTTTCGCACGCAGACGGTGATTGAAACCAACGGGTAGTCCAATCATTCCACCTCAAATAATTCCAATAAACGACGACAGCGTCCTTTGGTTGCCAATGTCGTCAATTGTACCACCACACCTTTGCCGGGTTGTCCGTATACTACGATGGAGCCGATTGGGGCGAGAAGATGTGCATAGAGGGGAGCAAGGTCTTCTTCGCCATCGACATAAATCAGGCATGATTCCTCTTCATCAACGGCTTTTTCAAGTGCCTCAAGAAGGGATGGCGTCAGTTGGCCTGGTGGATTATTCGCGTCAAGATGACAGGAAAAGGAGCTCGGGTCTACCTGTTCGCTTTCAGAGAGGGGTGTTCGTTTTGTTTGTCCGTCAATGAGAGCAATGTCGGGGATTATGTCCATCTCAAGCATCGTACGTACCGTCACATCTCCTACTGCAATCAACATGTCTTGGCTTAATGAACGGTCCTCTAATGCAGCATACATCGCTACATCTGGAGCATCTTCAGGGCCCTCAAAGAGTGTCCCCATTGGTGTTTTGAGTTCTCGGTCAAGACCAGGGTGCATCAACAAAATGTTGGCCGACATCGAAGACGTCACCCAAGGATGACCCTCAGTATCGATCTTACCGTTACGGATTTGAGAAGAACTGATGATGCCTCCGCAATGATCTGCAAGATGGTCTACTTCGATGATGTGCAAGGATGGAAGGTTGTTGGCATGGCGCAATGTATTGATGTGCTCGCATTGCCCTCTCGTCTCAGGCGTGGCTACGATACAGTCTGCAAGAGGATGTTGAGGTGCCGGTCCTTGTACATCGTTCAATTCAAACACCGTCCCACGACGAGGTGCATGACGTTCGATCCACTGCAAGAGGTGTTCACGGCGTGTTTCGAAGGATTGGATGTTCGCTGCTTTTGAGTCTGCCATTCGGTCACTTGTGATGTGAATCTCAAGGTGAGCAGCTTGACGTTGAGCCGCATCCAATAAGAGGCGATGTCCGGCATGAAAGCGGTCAAAGGTGCCGCCGACCAAACATCGCTGAAAGCGGTAAGCGCCCTCCATGAACACTGGTTAGGACCAACAGCCTTTGAGGTCATCGCAACATGATGGCATTGAGAAGAGGTTTTCGAAAACTGTGCCCCGACACCTAACGGCCTCGTTCATCGTTTCCTCGGAGGCCTGACCCTCGGCATCGGGGCGTTCTGTCCGGTAGGGTGGTTGTCTTGAGGTCATCCTCTCGTCGTCCAAGGACCCATAACCTACCGATGGTTTACCGCATTTGCACCGGGAGTCACGCCCCGAAGGGTCATCCCAGTCTTCGATTTGCGGCCGTACTCATGGTGTCAGACGTCATAGCAATGTTTCACAGTAGCTCAGCCCGATGTTGCAGGTACGGTAGCAACGGCTCAAGACGACTCTATATCACTTCATCGGTGACTTTGTGGATAACCTTTGAGCATAACTGCGACCGAAAAGGACGCGTCCGATGGCTTCGTCACCGTGTTGAAGGACAGCAGCACCTAGTTTTGGCCATGATGCAATGGGTTGAACGAGCCATGCTCCATCGCCGTGAGAAGATAAAATAGGAACGGGTAGTTGATGGTCGCGGGCATAAATTGCCTCGAAGAGGTCACGGAGTGGCAGCACACCGGGGCCCTCAGGCAACAGATGAATCCCCAGGAGGTCTTCGGCTGTGAGTTGGCATCCTCGGTGGGCATCTTCATGGCCGGGAAAACCGCAGTGTTCACCTTCGGTTCGGCCAAGAATTGCCAACCACGGCAAGGGGTGTTGACTCAACCACGCCCTTCCTGAAACCGTGTTCAATTGATTCACCACCCACTCGTTTGCATAAGGCAACCACCATGAATTCGGTAATGAAGTCATGACCTGGCGTTGCAGTTCGGTGGTCCATGGAAGGTTCTGCACGAGAACATCAACGCCACGTGACCAAAGATGAAGTAGTGATGATTTGGGGTGAATCCGGGCGGCTTTGAGGCACGTGTCCAGTCTGGCATCTGTGAACTTGTTGTTTGGTGCACCAAAGAGATGTTCAATGACTTCAACGGCTAAGTAAGGCGAATCCAGCCACGAAAGAAGAGCTTGGTCATACAGTTCACGGTAATTTTCATCTTCGAGATTGAGGCTGGCAACAAGGGCCGTAGCGTACCAAGGACCGAGTGATGATTCATCGAGGGCTTTGGCGAATGAGAGAACTGCCGTTGGGGCATGTGGAAGCGTCGCCTTGAGACGCCGCAAAGCAAGACCTTGCCATTGAAGTGTTCCTTTGGCGATGGCTTCGGGAAGGTCAACCACATCAAGAGCATCAACCTTGAGTAGGTCTGCCCAACCTTCGGGAAGTTCGGTATGAATGCGTAGCCATCGTTGAGTACGTTCATCTGCGGGCGATGAAATCCAAGAAGCAAGAGGAAATATTGCTTCGAGTTCATTCGCCATGCGTGCGTCGCCTTCGGGAAAAACATGAAGGCTACGAGCAAGAGCATCGCCTTGCCTTCCTTTTGGAAGTGGGACGCTGAATCTTGCTGCCTCATTTGCAGCGAAGGGAGCCAATAATTCGGCAGCATTGCTCGGCATGTATTCACGGGGCGGCAAGGAAGGTTGTGCGGAGTCTGAAGCAGAATTGAGGACAACCGGTAGGGAAATGTCGCGACCTACCTGAGCATATACTTCAGCGAGAACCGGGGAGGTGACGAGGTGTGTTGAATCTCTGGAGACTAAGGCGCCTCGACCTCGGCGCGTCATGAAGACCCTGCACTTGGGATGAAGGGTGATACGATGTTGAAAATTCTCATCAAGTTCATCAAAAGGCCAGTCGATGACACAGGGCCACTGAGAGTGTTCTACGAGGTATGAGATGAGTGCAGATAGACCACGAACCGACATACCGTAGGTATCAACAATACCTTCATTCAGTTCGTCAGAGGACCAATCAACGTCACCAAAATCTGAGACAATATCCTTTCTCAACGATTGTGGAAGTTTTGAAGCATTCTTGACCAAATCTGAACTCAATGAGGCGTACATCCCTTCAATCCGCTCCTCGGACATTCGTCCATGTCGTCCACTAAGCCATTGACGTAGAAGAGGAAGAGGGAGTTGACGGTTCCGTCGACCCTGTCCATCTGTTAGGCTGATGGCCTTTTGTCCCAAAGCCTCGACCACAAGCGAACGATCCAGTTCGTGAGGAAGGTGCGCGGTGATTCCGCTTGGAGGAAAGTAATCCAGCGTTGTCCCAGATATGTGGCCGAGACAATGTTCACCGTTCATGAGAAATTGAGGAGTTGCATCGGGCTGTGATGAATTTGAGAACCACTGGCCTTCAATCAATGCAGTCAATGGGGCTTGTTCGAGTACTTTTCCACGGGCGAGGCCAATCTTGGACGGAGCATTTCCAAAATCTGCGAGTGTCCCCGAAGTGCTAGCTGCAGGTGGTGTCGTTGGAGAAAAATCGCTCAAAAGATACCATTTGATTTTTTCAACCGAAAACAAAATCCACGTCCCCCCTTGATTTCCAGTGGAAAGTTCACCTTGGAAATTCATGGCGTCCGGGATGAAAAAGAGTGAAGATGTTGGCGGTTTGACATAACCAAGAAGCACGTTTGCTGATTCCGATTGAACGACAACTCCGCCCGTGTTTGCAGGAATTTCACTCACATGACGCTTCAATTTCTCCAATCCGTCCTTCTCCAACCGCTCGAGGCCCGTTTGACTCAGGTACATCGGGGCATTTCGAAGTCCACCGGATTCATCACGAACAACATAACCTGCGGTGCGTAATTGCCGACACGCAAGCGATGCGTGAGGCATTCTCATGTCAAATTGCTTGGCGATTTCAGAAACCGTACTTGGCCCCCGGCTCAACCAAAACAGGATCTTACGATGCGCTGCCGAACGAATGCTTCCCGACGGCATCACCAGTCACCTCATAATGAGCGTATTTTTTATGATTCATAAATCCTACCCTTTTACGCATTAATAGTTACATTTAGTTATTGATTTCCACTCGAGAAGTGTTCATTTACTTACTCGCCGCACCCATGATGTAGAAAAAACACCGATATTTTGTCACCAATTGTAACCAAATCGTTGGTTGGGGGAGGAACCATTATATCAGCGGCCTCGCTCCTGTAAACCAGCGGCACATAACCACTTGAGCCACCACATCAATGACAGGAGGAAAAGAACATGAAAACAACACGCATCCGTGAAAAAATAAAGAAATTTTTAGGCGACCGACCCCGAAACACCGCTGAGATTTTGGAATACATCAACAGCACCATGCGACATGGTACGACCAGCCAACAATTGGGCAACGTACTCTCCAAAGACAAAGACATCGTCAAAGTTGGCTACATCAAGCGATCTGGAATCCTCTCCGGTGGCTACGACATCTGCGAGTGGGCCACTCGAAACTGGGTTTCCGAACATTGCCCCGAGTGGATTGAAGGTACGCCAATCATCGTCGATAGTGAAGGCAACTTCACAACCGGTACGACCAAACTCTGAGATCGTATCAGAAGCAGTGCCTCACCATGAGGCCTCTGTGTAATCATCCCACGAAGGTTCTTGAAGAGATTTGGCATTGAGACAGCGGTGCATTCGAATTGAAGTGTGCCATCGTCAACTTTCATCAAGCGAATCTTGACGGCGAGTGCCGTTGCTCATCACTGCAAATGAACCATTGAGCACGGAGCGTGCTTTACGGGATTAGTTGCCTTCAAAGATGGCCATTGCTGCATCAACCGATGCACCATCGCAGATGATGGCATGGCAAGCAGCGGTCATGCGGACAGCTTCTTGGGTCTCTTTTTGGTGAATATTACGTCCGGTTGCAGCACCCTTGCACCCAGAGATGTTAATTTGGTCGTGAAGGCGTTGAAGGAACTCTCTGGGAGGCAGTGTTCCACCTCCAGAGCAGATGATGCGTGTGCGGCCCGCGGCCTCGACAGCAATTTTGAACGATTCTGCTTGAGTCATGCCCTCCCACGCCTTGGGATAATTCACTTTGGCGAAATCTGCGCCCAGGCAGGCTGCAACGCCGGCTGCACCAGCGATCAGTTGTGGGTCTTTCTCATCGGTGACTGCTTTTCCTCTCGGATACATCCAAACAACAGAAATCATTCCTTGTTCGTGGGCTTGACGGATAAATTGGGCTGCTTCGGTAAGCATTTCATGCTCGTATTCACTTCCGATGTAAACGGTGTAGCCAATCCCAACAACGTTGATGCCGTTGTGGACCAGTGACATCACATCGTCCATGTCCCAAAGAGCCTGAGACACTGGATCCCGTTGTCCAGTTTTCACCATGTGGGATTTTGAGTTCAGTTTGACAAGATAGGGGATGTCAGGGTTATCTCTTGCGTACATCGAAATCAAGCCGAGTTGTCCCGCAAGGACGCCAAGAGTACCCGCTTCAAGGGTCTTCGCTCCAATCTCAAACAAGTGGGCGGGATCGTTTGAGCTGAGAGGAACTGAATCTCCACCATCATAGAAGTCATCGTTCAAGTGTTCGATTTTTTGGTCGCACGCAAAGAGGTTCATCGAACCGGTTCCTGCAGTTGCAGCCCGAAGGTTGTCAAGATAAGTTTCAATCAATTCGTCAGGCACATCGCCCGGTACATGGAATTCAGACATGGTTGTCAACCCCTTTGTTTTATTCATTCACCTGTGAAGTTGGCCACACGCTTCTCAACGTATGCGGCGATGCCTTCTTTGGCATCACTGCTGTTGAAGAGTGCTGCTTGGAGTTCTCGCTCGAGAGCAAGATGGTACTCGAAGGGAATTTCAGGTCCTGTTTGGCAAGATCGCTTGATGTTGCCAACGGCCTTGACTGCCTTGTTGGGTAGTGTGAATTGGCTGCACCAGTCGAGGATGTCTCGGCGGAAATCATCTGCGTCGCCTTCCCAGATGTGGTTGATAAGATTGCAAGCATGAGCATCTTCAAAGGACATCAATTCGCCCGTAACCATCATTTCGAGTGCCTTGGCCTTGCCGATGAGACGAGTCAAACGTGCTGTACCACCGGTTCCTGCGAGGACACCAAGATTGATTTCTGGTAGACCGACTTTGCCCGAATTCTTTCGAGCGATACGGATATCAGCAGCCATTGCGATTTCTAGACCACCGCCAACGGCATGACCGTTAATGGCGCAGACCACGAGTTTTGCGGTCTGTTCAAGCCGTGAAAGGGTCTCATTGGCGTGAAGGCAAAAATTGTACTTGAAGCCTGGTGTTACGCTGTTGAGCATTTGGATGGATGCTCCGGCTGAAAAGAAAGATGCACCGTTTCCAGTCAACACGATGCAAGTGACGCTATCGTCAAAGCGAGCACGGACAATTGCTTCGTCAATATCTCGCATCATCCCGTGTGTGTAGGTATTGGGTGAGCGGTCATTTGTGCCTTCGATTGGAGCCCCTGCTGAATCGGAGGTGAGTTCAATCACAGCGATGCCGTTGTCGGTCACTCCGTAATTGACAAGACGGTTCGGCATCGGTTCGAGTTTCAATCCATAAAGGTCGCTCATACCTCTGCCCACACGGGACGGTATTAAGAAGAAATCGCTGCCTTTTCTTGCGGTTGAACTTCACTTTCATTGTCATTGGCAAAGGATACATGGCCACCTTGACCACGAACAGCTTTCCATTGTTCTCGAATCGCTATTGCCTCATCAGAGGGTTCCCATTCGTCTCGCTTCAATGCAGGCCTGAACGGAAGACGGCGCACTCCACGGCCCATCGCTTTGCTGTCTTTGACCAACATGAACGGGGTCACGAGGCGGTAGAGGAGCCCTTTGAACATCGTTGGACGAAATAATTTACCAATCCAAATCAGTCCGTCTCCGCGTTTGTCCTGGTCTTTCATCCATGCTTTGCACATCCTCTTGAACATGCGGTCTCCAACCCGATTCATCAACCAACGATTCGCAACACTGGTACGGACATAGGGCATCAGGTGGCGTCGGACGTCACGCTCATAATCACCCTCACCCAAGATGTCACGGGCAGCAAGAACGCCTGACCAAACAGCCATTCGCATTCCAAAGCCCCACATGAAGTCCTGCAATCCACCCGATTCACCGACATAATAGCGACCGTCTTGTTTGTAAGTTTGATTGATGGTGAAATCACCCTTACCTCCGACCCTCTTGACCGGTTGGCGGTTGAGGTTCGGATAGTGTGCTTCATACCAAGCAATGGTTTCATTGAGGAAGCGTTCACTCTTTCGTTGCTTACGCCACAGGCAGGTGCAAATCAGACCAACACCGTCGATGATAATAAGGTATGAATAGGACCCTGGTGCCAATTTATCATTCAATTGAAACGCGATATGATTCGGGTGGTCAGTTTTGAAAATCTCTCCGTAGGCTACGGCGGAAGTCCCTTTCGGGCCGCAGGCGATGATGGTGCAATCTTCTTCGCTGACGCGTGACCCATAATGGATGGTTGCCCCCGCCTCAAGTGCTTGCCGCTTGAAGCCTTGATCGATGGCGTGTTCGGAAGTACCACGCTCTACAATTCTGTAGGCGACACCTGAAGTTTTGGCTTGCGTAATAACGTCATCAGGGTGAATGAGGTCAACCGTGTCAAAGGTCGTGGCTTTGAAACTTGACGGGGCAAGGCCCCATGCCTCAAGTTGGTCAAAAAAGTCATCATCCATGCTCCAGTTTTCCAAGGCTTGGAAATCTCCGTCAAAGCGTGCACCTGAATCTTGGCGAATGTCGTGGACGTGCACTTCACGTCCCGCCTTTGCAAGCAGGGTTGCTGCGGCCAACCCAGACAGTCCAGCGCCCATGATGTGGACGGGTGGATGTTGACTGGGAGTGTCGGCCATGATACGCCATGGAGGCGTGAGGTTTGAATGATGTGTTCTCGTCGTGTGACCATGGCCGAGCACATCGTGGTTGAGGAAGCACGAACCGTGCTGGACCCCGACGCTCTGCTCCAGCAACTCAACACTGAGGGGTGCGGAGCGGTGGTCAGTTTTGTCGGACTCACGCGCGGTGTTGATGACGGCAAGGAGATCCTACGATTAGAATTTGATGCCTGGCACGAGCAATTGCGCCCTGTTTTGCTCAACCTTGCCACCGTTGCGACATCAACCTATGGACTGTACGGAGTTGCAATGGCTCATCGCACTGGAGCGGTTGGACCCGGAGAACCCATCGTAGCGATTCACGTTTCCAGCCCACATCGAAAAGAAGCCTTTGAGGCATGTTCATGGCTCATCGATGAATTGAAGCGTCAGGCACCCATCTGGAAGAAAGAAGTCACGCCGTTAGGAACAACATGGAAAGAGGGATTAGGATGAAGAAAACCAGTATCGAAGGCATCGTTGAAATTGGAAGCAAACCAGTGGTTGAACGAAGAGCGACAGCAAAAGGAAGACTCTCTCTCAAAGCCTCGACAAAGGAGGCGATTGAGAACGGAGAGATCGCCAAAGGCAATGTCCTCGAAGCCTCAACCATCGCAGCGATTCAAGCGGTTAAGGAAACCCCGCGTATTATTCCTCACTGTCATCCAATCCCCTTGGAAGGGACGCGCGTGGAGTGGATTTGGGAAGGCAACGACCTCTGGTGCCAAGTCAATGTATCTGCCCACTACAAAACGGGCATCGAGATGGAAGCACTAACGGGCGTTGCAGCAGGCCTCCTGTGCGCTTTTGACATGGTCAAATCATTGGAAAAGGATGGGGATGGGCAATACCCTACTGCTCGGCTTTCCGACCTCTGCGTAGTCGAGAAATTCAAAGGGTCAGCAACCGTTTGATTCATGGCATTGCCGCGAGTCCCTTGGTCTATGGGCATGACCACTGACCTTGCACATCATTTCGTTGAAGCGGTTGACCAGGCTGCTATCGCAAGTGCAGCATGGCGCGGCAAGGGTGACAAAAATGCTGCAGATGATGCAGCGGTTGAAGCCATGCGCCGAACCTTTGACACCGTGCCCTTTGACGGACGCGTCGCCATTGGCGAAGGGGAACGAGATGAAGCCCCAATGCTCTACATCGGTGAACCTCTCGGTTCAATGATCGGACAACACGGAGCCCCGCAAATCGATATCGCCGTTGACCCATTAGAATGTACCAATAACTGTGCCGACAACACCCCGAATTCAATCGCAGTGCTCGCTGCTGCCCCACGTGGAACCTTGTTGCATGCACCTGATTGTTACATGGACAAATTGGCTACTGGCCCCCTTTTGGCCGATCATGTTGCTCTCGAGGGGGGAGCTACCTACAACATTGAGCAAGCAATGCATGTTCTCGATTGCAACGCTGCAGATGTTCGTATTGTAGCATTGGACCGAGAACGCCATCACGACTTATTCAAGGAAATTCGTGCCACCGGCGCTCAACTTCACCTCATGGGAGATGGTGATGTTTCCGGAGCTATTTGGGCTGCAAAAAACGATGGCCCCTACGACATGCTCATGGGCATTGGCGCTGCTCCCGAAGGTGTGATTTCAGCGACGGCTATTCGCGGCTTAGGTGGACTCTTTGAGGGACGGCTTGTCTTCCGGTCAGATGAAGAAGAGGCGCGGGCAGAAACGATGGTCAACGACGACCTCACCCGATTATGGAAAGCTCATGACCTGTGTAAGAGCGAAGACGCAATCTTTGCGGCTTCAGGTGTCTGTGACGGCTATCTTCCCGGAGCGGTGTTGGGTGAAAGCACCACGACCACCTTCAATGAGTTGATTGATGTCAGTAGAAAAACCGTGATTCGTAACGAAGAAGTCCGTCCCCGGACGCTGGTGTAGAGGGCTAAGCATGGCGCAGCAACTCCGAATTGATGTCCGTTTACCTGAAGGGCATTGGGCCGGCGATGTTACCCGTAATCACCCGAAAGCAACTCTGAGAATTGAGCAGCACATGCCCCTGGGCAAAGGCAGAGGCACTGCTCGTTGTTGGTCGAGCGTGCCACTTGATGAAAGCATCATGCAACACGATGGAATCGACCGATTGACGCCGCTCGAAGACGGTTATTTCAACGTCGACATTTCGGCGGGCGGAGGTGGCTTTCTTCGTCCGCTGATGGACTTGGGTGTTGTCCCACGAACGCCGTTTGAGGTCAGAGATGGTTGGGTTGAGTGGACGGTTGAGGGCCAACGGGAACAGATGAGGGGTTTGATCAATCGTTTTCGCTCCGATGAAATTCCTCACCGCCTCCTCTCAACGCGAAGCACGGGGCCAAGGTTGTTGACGCCACGCCAGCGAGAGGTCTTTGAAGCAGCTTCACGAGAAGGCTACTGGGACGTTCCACGACGCATCAATTTGACCGAGTTAGCGGGCTTGCTCAACATCGCCAAATCAACTCTTTCAAATCAACTCCAACGAATTGAATCAGCGGTCTTTCATGCCTTTACCGATGAGATTCGTCGCCAGAGCCCCTAACATGTTCAGGCGAACATGTTCGTAAAGGGTATAAGGAGGTCGTCGACTACACACACTCATGGACAACCTACCGAAGACTTGGGATGACTGGATTGAGAACTTCAAAGCCTGGCAAGACAATGTCGGCTACAAGCGTGAATGGATGGGCGATTTCGATCTTTCCATCCAGTTTGATTGGGAGCGAGCCGGAGAACAGATTGAATTCGGAGACTACACCGGCCGAGCCAAGTGGGAACGCTCGCTACAGGTACCTCATCAAAGCATGCGAGATGCCCTCGTCAGCATGATCACCGTCCAAGGTGATACCGAATTCGCCTCCGTTGAACAGCAACGCCACCTCTTGGCCACAGCTCCAACAGATTACGACCGCTACGCTGCAGCACGCATCATGGCAGAAGAACAGCGCCATGGATGGCAAATGGCCTACCTCCTCATGACCTATTTCGGCCAACAAGGACGACGTGAAGCACAAAAACTCCTCGAGCGTAACGCTCAGGACGGCGACCGACTTCTCGGTGCTTTCAACCGACCCATGCCGCACTGGCTTGATTTCTTCTGCTACACGATGTTCGTCGACCGAGACGGTAAATTCCAACTTGGTATGCTCTCAACCTCTGCCTTCAAACCGCTTGCTGCAAGTATGGGGCCCATGCTCAAGGAAGAATCCTTCCACCTCGGCACGGGGTCGAACGGATTGCGCCGAATCATCAAGGCTGGCGTCATCCCGCTGGATATGCTTCAACGCTACATCAACAAGTGGGTCTCAACGGCGCACGATCTCTTCGGCGTTGACGAATCCTCATCGGCTCACTGGGCATATGTTTGGGGAGTCAAAGGACGCTGGGACGAACGCAAGAAGCTGGAGGCTGGCCTTGAAGTTTCAAAAGAAACGCTCAACGAAGAAGCACGACAGCACTATCACGACGAAATTGTACTCGAAGTGGAGAAACTCAACGGCTACCTCCCTGAAGGTGCGGCAAAGTTGTACGTTCCTCATGAGAACTTCCACCGGGAAATTGGCCACTTCAAGCGACAGCGTATGACCGTAGAAGGCGTGGCTTTCGAGGGTGATGATGCTGCGTGGGAGAATTACATGCACGACCACTTCCCTACGGCTCAAGACGAAGAAGACCTCAAGGGATTATTCGAACAGCAATGGGTGGCTGAAAAGCCAATGACTGCTCGCCAGATTGCTTCTGGAATTGGTGCGAGCGCCTGATCTTCAATCGGGTTGGTTTGTGATGATTCCAGTTGCTCTTTACGGCGTGGACGCTGCCATGTGCGAACGCTTCTACGAAGCTCTTCCGCAGCTGGTGAATGATGCGTATGAAGACGAAGCATACATCGAGTCACTCTACGCCATCGAAAAGGAACACTCCATCGACCACGTTCGAATTGCTGACATCTGGTCGCAGCGTGCTCCTTTCGCATGGCCAGAAGATGTCGTCAACGAGGTAGAAATGGTTCTCCGAACCACCAATTATCCGGATGTTGCCTTGCTTGAACACCTCATGACTCTGGATGATGTAGACGCTCAACGAATTTCAGAGTGGATGCACTTTTCGACGAACCGCTTTCCAATTTATTCTCAAAAAGCATGTGAAACCCTCTGCCGTATGGGGTTGGAAACACCCTACAGACCCATGGACATCGCCAGCTACGGCCTTTATGTGAGCAGAATTGAAGGTCTTAAACTCCACGCACCCGCTGCTGGACTTCCCGAAATCGGGCTCCCCCGAACACGGATGTTGCAGTTGGGCTTGGAGCGGTTTGAATGAAACATGCAAGCCTTCACTTCAAACTCATCTTGGTCGCAGCCATTTGGGGTTTGGGTTGGCCAGCAGGACGCGTCGTTGCGGCTGATGTACCCCCCATTACCGCTGCATGGATTCGCTACGTCATGGTGGTCGTTCTCTTTCTCGCTTATCTCCAATGGTCAAAGCAATGGGTCTTACCCTCTCGATTGCAATGGCGTCAAATCACTTGGATCGGTTTTTTCTCAACCTTTCTCTATCAGGTGCTTTTCATGTACGGAATGGGCTACACCGCAGCAGGTGATGCTTCTCTCATGATTACATTTAACCCACTTTTCACTGCAGTTCTCGCGGTGTTTTTCCTCAATGAAGCCATGACTCGGCGACTGCTTGGAGGGCTGTTGATGGCATTGGCTGGCGTGGCTATTCTCTTTTTGGCATCACCCAACACAGATATTCCCTCGGTTGACCGATGGATTGGAAACGCTTTCATCGCTGGTGCAGCCCTGGCTTGGGCAAGTTCGACTATTCTCATGAAAAAGGTCATGACCACAATCCCTGATGATGCAAAAGCTCCACTCAGTCCACTCCATCTCACCGTCTGGTCGTCCGTGATAGGATTCCTCATTCTCACACCCTGGGCTGGTTACGAAACATACACCCTTGGATTTGATTCACCAAGCCAAGAAGCGTGGTTAGGCATCGTCTTCCTTGCCATGTTTTCTACGGTTCTCGCCTACGTATGGTTTGCCGATGGCATTCACACGATTGGAGCAGGAAAGGCTGCCTTCTACGTTTACTTGGTACCTCCTTTCGGAATTCTGGGCGGTTGGCTTCTGCTGCACGAGCAACTCGGACCCTCACTCCTTTTGGCATTCGCCCTCATCGTGGGCGGCGTCATGTTAGCTCAAGGAAACAACAATCGTGGCGAGCAAGCATCATGAAGGTGGAGAACCTCGCAGAAACATGGCGATTGAACGCGTTGCAGTTATTGGCGCTGGCACGATGGGGGCAGGGATTGCTCAGGTCTGCGCGCAGGCAGGATGGGCGACACGGCTCTACGATGCATTCCCGGAAGGATTGGAGCGGGGCATGCAACGCATTGATGCGTTCTGGGACAAAGGCATCGCCCGAGGAAAAACAACCCCTGAACAAAAAACCGAATGGAGTTCAAACTTAGAGGCTGTGAACGACCTTGAACAGGCGGTAAGTGATGCGGACCTGGTGATTGAAGCAGTACCTGAAATTCCCGACCTTAAGCACTCGATTTTCGCTCAACTTGACAAGCTCGCTCCCAGCCATGCGGTGCTTGGGACCAATACATCCTCTCTTTCAATCGCCGATATCGCAGCCGCAACCTCACGACCTGAGCGTGTGGTTGGTATGCATTTCTTCAATCCTGTCCCTATTATGAAATTGCTTGAACTGGTTCGTCATGACACCACGGATGAAGCCACCATTGCCCTCGCAGAGGAAGCCGGTCGTCGGATGGGGAAAACTACGATTTTGGTGAAAGACATCCCAGGTTTCGCAACCAGCCGCCTCGGTGTCGTATTGGGCAATGAAGCCATTCGCATGCTGGCTGATGGCGTGGCCAGTGCGAAGGACATCGACACCGCCATGGTATTGGGCTACAAACATCCGATGGGGCCCTTGGCCCTCACGGATTTGGTTGGCTTGGATGTGCGACGTGATATTTTGAGGAATTTGCAATCTTCCTTTCAAGATGACGCCTACGCACCGCACCCTCTCTTAGAGCGTCTGGTTGAGGAGGGAAGACTCGGGAAAAAAACCGGCAAGGGAATCTATGACTGGTCCAGTGGGGAAGCGGAAGAGACTTCTTTTGAAGAATCAACCCCATAGTGTCAAAAGGTTCCAAGCAACAGACAAACTATGCAAGACCAAAGCATGTGGCCGCAAAATGCCGGTCAAACAACAATACAGGTCAGCCCTGGAACATCTTCTTCTGGTTTCACCGTAGCCAACCCGAGTAAAGGGCCGAAAGTCCCGATGATTATCGCAGCAGTTCTGGTGGCCATTGGACTGGTCGGATTTTTGATTGGAGCGATTGTAGGTGCCTCAATTGAGGATGCGTTCAATGATCTCTCTACGAAAGACTACACTCGTGTTATCGGTGAAAACGGGACCCTTCAGTATGATGACCCAGACAATATGGGTGAAGAGGGATGGTACCTTCTCATTGAGGGAGACCCGAGGGCTGATTCTGACGGCAACGGACAAGCCGATGCTTGCGATGGTCTCAACTTCAGCATCACATGGGACGACGACGCTACGTCAAATGAGAGCGGCAATGACATTGATACTCAAATCGCTCGTTTTGACTGTGACATCCGAGGTGATAACAGCGATGAAGAATATTTTGATATCGAAGACCATATTATCATCGCACGTATTTGTTACACTATGGCTGACGAGTTTGGCGACAAGGAGCACACATGCTTCAGTGGAGGTGAAATCCATATCAGTAACGACGGTGGCGTAAACATGTCCGTTGTTGACCTCGACAAAATGTACGAACCCTTCATAGAGGATCTCATAGGAATCGGGCTAGTTTCAGGTGGCTCCTTCTTTGCAGGGTGTTGCTCAATCTGCGGTGGAATCGTAGCGCTCTTCGTCGGCTTGATGCGTGTTGGTGGAAAGAAATCCCCCGAACAAAACATCCAATTTCAAGTCCAGTAATCACTCAAACTGAGGCTCACGTTTCTCAAGAAAGGCCTTGACTCCTTCTTTGAAGGCCTCCGTGGTTCCCGCCGCTTCAATGAGCGTCCGTTCATGATCGAGATGGGTGCTAAAATCATGATTTGTCTGAACATGGAGAAGATGCTTTGTCGCTTCTTTGGTGTGGGCGCCCCAGGACGACCACATTCTTGCCCAGGCAATCGCAGTAGGCATGAGTTCATTTTGAGGTACGATCGTATCGATGGCGCCATGTTCATGTGCCTCTTGTCCAGTCCAAATTTGGTTGCCTAAGAAGAAACGACGGGCAACTTGTTCACCAACATAACGTGGTAAGAGCCAGGTCGTGCCTCCGTCCGGAGAGAGACCCATTCCAGCATAGGAGGCAGCCATTCGTGCCTGAGGTGTTCCAATACGTGCGTCGCATGCCAACGCCAAACCGAGGCCCCCTCCGGCAGAAACGCCATTGAGTGCGGCGATTACAACGGTCGCTGATGTTCGAATACGAACGATGAGTGGATGTAAAATACCCGTCAACTTTCGGATTAATTGTGGTGCATCGCCTTCATCAATGGAACGTTGAAAGGCGTTAATGTCGGCACCTGCAGAGAAAAAACGACCCTCTCCGGTTAACACGATGGCCTTCGTACTCTGGTCGTTTAAACCATCATTGATCGCCTCAGCGATGCGTGGAAGGAATTCCATCGAGAAGGATTGTGTCGATGCTTGACCGGCCATGGTAATGATGCGAATTTGGTCGTTTTGTTCAACTTCAATCGCCATGTTCTACCCTCACAACTTGACATTGACGTTCTTCACCTTGGTGTAGAAACGAAGTGCATCTTGGCTCTGTTCAATACCAATGCCTGAATGCTTCCAACCCGTAAAGGCCGTTTGTGGGAATGTGATGGGATATTCATTGATGGAAACCATCCCACATTCCAAATCACGAGCAAAACGGTGTGCTCGTCCAAGGTCGTTGGTCCATACGCCGTTGAGCAAACCAAAGGGTGTGTCGTTGGCGAGAGCAAGTGCTTCTTCATCGCTGGAGAAGGAGGTGACACCCAAGACTGGACCGAAGAGTTCGTCTTGGAAGAGCAGATGAGATGATTCAACTCCAGTCACGACCGTGGCTTCCATGAAAGCGCCATCACGGTCAAGAGCATTCCCCCCAAGCACAACGGTTCCGCCTTGCTTCAATCCTGTTTCCAACTTCTCGAGAACCTCGCTTCGATGGCGTTGGTGGACAAGGCTTCCCATACGTACGCCTTCCTCCATGCCCGGACCAACCGGCCACTTGCTGACTTCATCACAAACAGCCTGGACCAGGTCATCGTGAACGTCTTCGTGGACCAGTAATCGGGAGCCAGCCCAACACATCTGACCTGCATTCATGAAGATGCCAAAGCAGATGGCTTTCGCAGCATAGCGAAGATTGGCGTCGGAAAAGACAATGTTTGCTCCCTTTCCGCCCAGTTCAAGAGTGACGGGCGTCAGTTGTTCACTGGCCTTTGCCATCACTGTTTTTCCAGTCGGCACGCCGCCGGTAAGGACGATGCCGTCAACGCCACTATGGCCAGCAAGAGCGTCTCCAGCCAGTGAACCTGAGCCGGTCAACACTTGGAGAACTGCATGAGGTAAACCCGTTTCGGCCTCATCGATGGCTTTGGCCCAAGCAAGAAGAGAGAGGGGCGTCCATGATGCTGGTTTGGCAATCACGGTACATCCTGCTGCGAGTGCAGGAGCAATCGAACGAAGTGCCAACTGGAGCGGGAAGTTCCACGGAATAATGTGAGCGGTGACACCAAGAGGTTGACGAAGGGTGTAATTCAAGCGAGAGCCAGGAACGGGGATCGTACTTCCTTCGATTTTATCTGCGAGTCCTGCAAAGTACTCGAAGGTCCACGCACCGTATCGGATTTCTGAAAGAGCTTCACGGAAGGTCTTGCCGTTATTGGCCGATTCCAAAGCAGCGAGTTCCTTTGCTTTGGCGTAGGTGACTGCAGCCATCTTGTTGAGGATGCGTCCGCGTTGGGCGGGGTCCATTAACTTCCAATCTTTTGATTCAAACGCAGTTCGTGAAGCATCTACACAACGGTTCACATCATCGACGGTCGCTTTGGGAACGGTGGCGAGAACCTCCCCGTTAGCTGGGTTCAATGCATCGCTTTTTGCGCCATCTGAGGAAGCGCACCATTCTCCTGCAATCCACATCTTTTCTTCGGCCATGGACGCTCCAAGCAATGGCGATTCAAAGCCGCATCGGTAAGGCCACCCCCTTTCTAAGAAGTGGTTTTGGAGTGGAGAGAGGGCAGAAGCCTCATGTGCTCGTGGACATTAGTCATGGCCATGACACGGCGGGTCGGCCTTGCAGAATCAACGGCCAAGGCTCTCGTGACGCGTCCACCACGCCTTCTTGTCATCGCAGGGGCTACTGGCGTTGGTAAATCAACGGCCTCTGTAGGCCTTGCATCCCGAGCTGGATTTACTCGCTTGATGTCCACAGATGCCATCCGTGAAATCATGCGGGTGAGTGACCCTGAACACCTGGATGCTGCCCTCCACCGTTCGTCCTTTTCCAAAGGAGCCAGCGGCCATCCGGTACTGGACTGGCAGGAAACGTGCTTGTCTGTTGAGCCGGGCCTCTTGGCCACCATTGACCGTGCACGGCGGGAAGGAATCGATTTACTGATTGAAGGCGTTCATGTGAACCCCAGTGCGAGGTTACTCAGAGCCTGGGAAGATGCTGGGGGAATTGCACTGGGCATCGTGATGGCGGTTGACGAGGAAAAGGCACACCGCTCAATGCTCAAATCCCGTGATGCTCATTCCTATCGACGCTCTGACCGCTATTTGGCAAGTTTTGACCGCATCCGTTCCATACAGGACGGGCTCATCGAACGTTCAAAAATCACCAATTGGCCCGTTGTTGACCCGACCCGCGTTGATGATGTTGAGCGTATGTTCACACTCCTCAACAGGGCGATCAACGAGAAGGCTGAGCAGTGAACTACACTGCGAGTGTAAAATCAACATCATAGGTGAGCATGGCTTCACCATCTGATACACCAAGTTCAGCCGTCACAGAAAGGGTAGTAGCGTCAACTTGGACCAACTCAATGGAGGTCAATTTGATCTCAACGCCTCTGAGTTCCCCGTGGTGGAGCAGGTCGTCGTGGACCGTTTCCAATGCTAATTCTGCAGCCTCAAAGCCATCAAGACCCCCGTCCATCCAGAGATTGGTTCGGGCTTGACTGAGTGGTTCAAGAGAAAGCAAAACCTCCTCTGTGGTGACGAGTACATCGTCCGAAGCGGCATCGTGCGGAAGGGTCAAACCGGCAACTTTCACGCCGAAAATGGCCATCGATAGTAGGGACATGAGCAACACGACCCCCGTGGCAAGGAGCATTTGGCCACGGTCAGCTCGGGTCAGTGCTGTGTTCTGCATCATGCACCACCTCCACGAGCCCAAACGTCGAGGGTTACCGTCCAAGCATGTGCGTCGACGACGACGAGATGGTGGACGGCGACAGTCCCGCCACCAGGAGTACCTACCGTACCGTGAGGTGTTGATACTGAACTGTCTTTGGCAAGCCAACAATTGGTTTCTTTACCGGGTTCGATGGCGGCTTGGAGCAGTTCACACGCCCCTTCACGGTCATCACTGGCCAACAATTCGACCAGACGGTTTTCACCATTGATTTCGGCTTCAAGACCCAAGCCGTATCGAATGGCATCGTCACCTGTCATCTCCAATGATGCATCCAATGCAACGGATTGTGAATCGGGTACATGGACGCGAATCAGAAAGGTAGCGGACATAAAGAAAAGCCAAAACAAGGTCAGCATCTCAAGGATGTGAATTTGGGCATCTTCGTCCGAGCGCAGAACATCAACCCCAGTACAACGGCGTTGGCACGAAGGTTCCCGAAGAGGGGTTCAATCCGGGCACTTCGGTGATACCGATGAGGTCGGGTGAGAAGGCTACGAAATTGAACACGACCAACGCAACGACAATCATCATTCCAGCGTGCTTGAATCCAGTTGAAAAGCGGCCCGTTGCCATAAGGCCCGCCATGGACCCGTTACCAAGTGCCTGCATGGTCACGCCGTAATAGAAAATGGTCAGGAAAAACAAGGGGTCAATGTTACGGATGGTCATGTTTCCAATCGTCTGTCCGCCGCTGTCGCCACCGTCATCACCGCTCGAATTCGAGCCTGCGATAGCAGGAATAAACACCTTAGCGAGAACGACAATCACGCCAAGGAAAACGAAGTAAGAAGTCCAAATAACGGCAATGTAGGAACCGATGGTTCGTTTTCGTTCGCCTTCCAAGAACTTCAATTCCCGTGAATCGTTGGCTGCGGTGACCAGAATATCTGAAATTTTACCACCAGCACGGTCTGCCTCGGCAATCAAAGCGATCGCACGTTGAACCAGCGGAGTACCGACACGGTCTGCGAACTGACGAATCACGTCGCTGAACTTGACACCCCAGCTCAACTGGTCAGACATTTTCTTGACTTCGTCATTGAGGGCACCGTATTCCGATGTTGCCAAGGTTTGAACGGCCACGGTCATCGAGAGGCCACCTTTCCAGTATTCTGCGAGGTCTCGCAAGAAATCTGGGAATTTTTCTTCAACTTCGTTCTTCTTATCCTCAACCTTTTCCCAATAATAGGAGGCTGGATAGATGAACAAAAGGAAGGTGAGGCCAAAGAAATTCAAAAATATCGTCGGATGTATCTTGACAGGTCCGGCTTCCAATGCAGGCCCCAGCCAGAGCGATTTATTGTTCATATTCGTGGGAATACCGTCAAAATAATGCACGGTCATGTCAAAAGTCACGGTTGAAAGGAATTCATTGTCATCGGTCGTCATCACGATGAGTTCGTAGCGAGTATCCGGTTCAATCGTCACCATTTCAAAGCCACAATCGCCGTCATTGGCCGTATTGTTTTGGTATTCGAGAATATCTCCCATTGGCGAACGTACAGCAATCGTGTAATCATAATCTGAAGAGGCTTCAACCGAACAGTTGAGCCATAGGGGCTGGAGAACGACGGAACCACCGGTTGCAGATGACGGTACGCCCGGAACGTCGAAATTTTTACCTCGTTTGGTGACCGATGTCCATTCCTCACCAGTCCAGGTAATACGGTCTGGCTCATCTTGCAAGATGGAACACGTTTGATTGGCCGTGTAAGTGGGTTTTTGACTGGTTTGGAAATATTCTCCGGTTGACTGGCCGCTTTCATCGGCTGCGGTGGCGCCACAATACAGATTGGTAAACATCGGCTCTCCGTTGGTGGTGGGTACAAATCCTGAATTCGAAATCCAGAATAAACCGCTGGAAAGGCCGAGGATAACTGAGAAGAAGAGTATGATGTAGAGTCGGGTCAAGGTTGAATCGTCCTTAGGAAGGTCAAGGTTGACCACAATCTTCTCCTTCTTTCTCGCCATGCGTTCACCCCCCTCTACATATCTTGTTCCTTGCTGCTCGTGTACACCAGAATGGCGTAAGCGATGTGAATCATCGGAATAAATCCGAGGACGATGCCGTAGAGCATGCCTTCACTCATCTGTGCGCCCGAACCCGATACCCAGAACATGATGACCAGCATGACGATCAAAAACAGTGGCATAGCAACGGCGACCACAATGTAAGACTCAGCAAGTAAGGCGATGGATTCGAGGAACATTTGAAGCCGCGTCCTGTTCTCACGCATGTAGTGTTCAGCCCGGTTGAGGAAGAAGAGTTTCAGCTGGCCACCAGCGGTTAGGGTTCCAACCATGCCTTGGAAAAATTCAGTCAGCCAGACGGATGCGGCTCGGTCAACGCTCAATTTAATCGCCGTGATCAAGTCGTAACCCAGAAGGGTCACATCACGATAAATCATGGCTGCGTCATCGGCAACGTCACCGTAAATTTCCTTGTTCATGGCGAGGGAGCGGAAAATCTTGCTCGGGGTTGCGTTAGCAGCGGCCATGGCAGCGGTGTAGGATGCTGCATAGGGGAGGTACTTCTCAATCATATCACCTCGTCGCTTTTTTTCTCGGGCAGCGCCCCCTTTGTTGTACTTGAAAGCCCCATATGGAATGATAAATCCACCCAGAGCGACGATGATGACTTTGAAAAGCGGTGGGAACACCTGAAGTTGGTAATCTGGACAGCCATTGCCTTGAAGAGAGGGGTCAATCAACGTCGGGTTCCAATATTCCCATTCGAAACACGGATTGATCGACGATGCGTCCTGAATGCTCTCGTAAAAGGCAATAACACCAATGTCGGGTAAGAAGAAAACGGCGACAAAGGCCCACGACATCAACGTGATGGCAATGGAGGTGACAATGACGGTAGCCAAGTAGACTTCTGGCATCATTCCAATAGACGCTTTGACCAAGTCGGAAGAGAGTTTCTTATCGTTGCGTGCTCGTTTTTTGACAAAACCACCCAGCAAACGATTGCAGATTCGTTGCCATGCCGTCAGGTCCATTGTACCACCCCGTTCATCGTTGCTCAATCACTTCAAGCCGTCCACTCGGGCAAGAATTTCATTGGGGCGGACATAGTACTCGGTAACGAGTTGTGAAACTTGGTCTGCTTTTCGAATATCGTTGAGAACCATCCACTCAAGAATACGCTTCCTCGTACGCAGTTCTCGACGCATTTCCTCTTGACTGTAGTTGATTTTGACCATGATTTTCTCAAGAACATATGATTTTCCGCTGAAGATGAAGTCGTCATTGGTAACGTCCCAGCGGAATACTTCGTTGGTGATGACTTCCATCGAATTGGGGTCAATACCCACAATCTCGACAATTTGCTTAGTGCGACGAACACGGCGGCCGTTGATACGAGTTTGGATTTGAATGCAGCATGCTTCCAGAGCAGGAAGCAACACACGGGGGATGTCAATTGGTTTGTTCTCCAAACGGTGAACGAGAGAGGGAACCGAGTCGGCGTGGACCGTTGAATAAGCACAGTGTCCCGTGGCCATGGCTTGGAACAACACATAAGCCTCAGCACCACGAATCTCACCGACAATGATGTATTCTGGCCGTTCACGAAGGGCCGCCTTGAGCAACTCGAACTCACCGATCACACCGTCGTCACTTTCACCACCAAACCCTTGCCGGGTCAATCCAGGAACCCAGTTGGGCTGTGGGATGTTGACTTCACGGGTGGACTCGATTGAGACGATTTTCATCTGCCAGGGAATAAAGATGCACATGGCGTTGAGGGTCGTTGTTTTTCCGGAAGCCGTACCGCCGACGAAGAGCATCGGAACTTCATTTTGGAAGGCAATCCAAAGATAGGCAGTCATCAACGAGGACATCGTTCGGAAGGCCACAATGTCCGCAGGTGAGAACGGGTCGTCCTTGAATCGGCGAATACAGAACGATGAACCGCGTGTTGAAATTTCGTGGCCGAGTTTCATGACAATTCGAGACCCGTCCATCAGCGTAGCGTCAAGCAGCGGTTCAGCAACTGAGATGTGTTTTCCACAGCGTTGTGCGAGTTTGATGACGTAGGATTCCAACTCGTGGTCGGTCTCCCAAACACAGGTTGTCTCCACAGATTCGAATTTTCGGTGATAGGCAAAAATGGGGACATTCGTCCCGTCCATCGAAATATCCTCAACGTTCACGTCGTTCATGAGCACATCCATTTTGCCGTACCCGATGAGGTCACGTCGGAGATAATAGAAGATCTTTGACTTGGATTTTTTATTGATTTTCATACTGTAAGCCTTGATGACCTTGTCCATTGCCGTGCGGACATAGGCATCGGGATTCGAATCAATTTCCTCGATATTGGCCGTAAGTGAACGAATGAAAATATCCATGATCTCGTCACGCTGTTCCTGCTCTTTCTTGGTGAGAGGCGGTTCGATAATCTGGTAGATGATGTTGAGCGTGGTCTTGTCACGGACAATACGTGCAAAGGCGTGAGGTGGCATGACGGGGTACTTGTCCATCTCATCGTACTGTGCTCGTTGCTTGGCTCGCTGACGTCGCTCTCCACCACCCTTTTTTCTTGCCATGGTCATCAACACCGCCGAACGCATTTTGCTACAACATCTCCCCGACTATAACACTTGGGTGAAAATTACCTCCAAAACGACCCCCTGCCCACATTTTGAGCGATGCCGATGAGCGAGAAAATCAAGCCGCATTCAGCCCGTTGAGCCAAGATGAACATCGTTGTTGTAAATCGTTCAAATCTTCATCATTGTGCAGGACGACATCCGCCTGCTCAATCAGTTGGTCGAGTCCCCAACCCCGTTCTCGTTCATTCCTCGCTTCGAAAGCAGCTCGGTCACCGTCTTCGGAACGCCCACGCTGCTGAATTCTCTTGAAGCGAAGTTCGGCATCTGTGACGATGGCGACGGTCTGGTAAGCATCACCCCAACGGTGGGAAAAAACATCGTCTTCTGCCGTACCTCTCAGCCCCTCAATCAACACAATCTCATGGTCGTTGAGCAGCAGGTCAACTTCATCGCACAGGCGTACTGCAAGCACATTTTCGCCGAACTCTTGACGGAGGGCCGCGGCTACCTCGCCAAAGATATTCGGGGATTCGGTGAGACCCTGCCGCCGAACCTCCGCTCGGATCATATCGCCCATTGAGACGACAGGAATACCCGTTTGAGCCAAGACAGCTGCAAATTCGCCCTTACCTGAACCGGGCATTCCACAAACTGCGAAGACCCGAGCCATGGAGGAAGGCCTGCGCCCTCCGCTCATGAAGATACCTCAACAAACGTCGGGAAAGTTCAGTTTGAAAACTCTGAACGACCCCACCGGCGGTCCATCAGCTTCCACAATACCGCTGAAGCCAAAATGAGCATGATCGAGATGACTATCATACCCACATAGCCTTGCTGAACCATGCTTTCATCGTACATTTGCGAGGTGGCAGCAAGGCCGTCTTGCGATGCCCGCTCCCACCAGTTGCCGTAGAGGGAAACATCACCTTGGGTAAAGGAGAGTAAGAAAAGGCCGAGTAGAGGAAGAACCGTTCCAATCCAAAACCAGATCATAATCGATGCGTCAAAGATGGCCTTATTGGGTCTTAGACCCATCAAGAAGGCGGTCAAGGCAACGATGTAAATTGAATTGGCAAACATCACGATGATGCTGGTTGGCAACGAAGCCCATTCGTCCAAACGCCACGCCATCAGCACGATGAAAATCAATGAAATCCATGATGTTGCAAGGAAGTAAACCACGACCTTTGCTCGAATTAAATCCGGGACTTTCAAGGGGAGTCCGTTCATGAATTCAGGTGAATCCAGAATGGTGAGCCACGAATAGAAGTTGAATCCAAAAAATCCCAAGAATGGGGCATAGGACAGGAGGTTGATGGGGATTGGAGCCTCGGCAAAATCCACGAGCCAAGCCATGCCCAGAAGCACCAAAAGCGGAATTGCATAGGAGACAGTCATCTTTTTGATGGCTCCAGAACGGAAGAGGTCAACGAATTCCTTTGCCACAATCAAACGAACGTGCCCACGGCCAAGAAAACCCAATCGAGCATAGGTCGGGGCCAGCAAATCACCTTGTTCCACGACACTGACATCAAAATCATCGAGAATCAGTAAGGCGGCAAGGAAACCGATACCGACCGATAACATCAGCCCGAGAATGATGAACAAACCACTCTGACTTGATTGGGCGGCCAAGCCCCACAACAAAAGATTGGAGGGCAGTGCGCCGATTCCAATGGCGATGCCTAAGGCGACGATGGCAACGGGGCCAATGATGGTAAACGGACGACCTCTCAACCAAAGGGAGGATGCGAGAAAGGACAGAGCAAGTCCTTGCCCCAGTGTGGTCGCCATGGCCAACCACGTCCATGGAAGGGATGACCAAAGCAACGGCGTGCGGATACCTGCAAAACCGTCCAAAAGAATTCCCAATGCCATACCGCTGATGATGGGCGTCAAGATCAACAGGACATAGAAGAGTAAATCTTTGACAAAATAGGCGAAATGTGCCATTGAATTCGGCAGTGGTTGAAGAGCCGGTGCTGCGAGAAGATGGTTTTTTGTTCCTGAGCGACGGAGTATGGCATCTCGCCCCATAAAGGCAAAGGTACCCATGCCCAAAGAGAACATGAAGAGAGGAAGATGGAGTGCGAAGCGAAGTTCTTGCCAAGTGAATGTTTTTGAATCGAGGTCAGAGGATTGAGCCGTTGAATCTCCGACCAGAAATTGAAGACCAATTGTCGATATGGCGGTTACGAGCGTGAGTAAAAGCGGAAAAAGGACGATCTGCCTCTTTTTGGCGAATTCAACACTCTTCCGGGACTCTTCGATGAACATGACGCGGAAGGTGGCAGAGAATGCGCTCCATCCCCGCAAGGGTTCGTTGAGGTCAACATCATGGGCAGAAGTTCCCAAGCCGCCTTTTTGTTCAATGACATCCTCAGCCCACGGCCGTGACTCAATGAAGGTGCCCGCCACGTTCATTCCTCCGAATCTTCAATGGTTACGCCCTCTTCTTCGTGCCGTTCAACATCCTCAATGGAACGCCCAACCAAGCGGATAAAGACATCCTCGAGAGTTTCATCAGAAGACTGCTTCAAACCCTTCACCGTCCCCGCTGCGAGCACTTTGCCGTCGTTGATGATGGCCATTCGATTGCACATGCGTTCGGCCATCTCGAGTACGTGAGAACACAGGAAAATCGTACCCCCTTCTTCCACGTGATGAAGCAGCCATTCACGGCATTTACGCTGATAGATCGGGTCAAGATTTGCGAAGGGCTCATCCAAGAACAGTAATTTTGGTTTGTGAATAAAGGCACTGGCAAGCATCACCTTTTGCCGTTGCCCTTTGGAGAGATCTTTGCACATGGTGTCCCGTTTGTCCTGGAGTCCAAACCAGTCAAGCCAATGCTCGACCTTGACAAGCATATCGTCTACTCCACGAAGTCGTGCAACAAATTCCAAGAATTCCGCAGGGGTGAGGAAGGAAGGCGGAGATTCTGATTCGGGGACAATACCGATGTTCGCCTTGACCTTTTGTGGGTCTGCGACAGCATTGACGCCAAGAACCTCAATTTGGCCTTTACTAGGCCGTAGTTGCCCTGTTAGAAGTTTGATGAAGGTTGATTTTCCAGCCCCATTAGGGCCGAAAACCCCGAAAAATTCGCCCGAGTGAACCTCAACATTCAAGGGATGAAGAGCGATGAAATCACCGTACTTCTTGGCCATGTCTTTTGCACTGACCAAAGGAGCGTTAGCATCACTCATGTACCCCTTAGAGGGATGACAAATATCATACCTTGCTTTGACATCATTGGAGAAGGGGCGATGAGATATTGAAGAAGGACATCGTGGCAGAATCATGAACCCACCGGAAAGTGATGTGTTGAACATTGAACTCCATGCGATCAACGACGAGGCTGGAATCGGATTTTTTGCCTGTCTCACCATCAACCGCCCCGACAAAATGAATGCTCTGAATGCTGAAGTTATGGACGACCTGAAAGCCATGTGTGCGTGGGTAGAAGCATGTGATGATGTCCGCTGCATGGTGGTCACGGGTGCTCCACCCAACGAGCCACCTGAAGGCAAGCGAGCCAAACCTCATGCCTTCGTTGCTGGTGCAGACATTACTGAATTTGCTGGTGCAGGTAGCGAAACGATTCGGGTCAAATTTACCGATAACGCAGTTGAGGCGCTCTGGAACCTCAGCAAACCAACCATTGCCATGGTCGACGGTTTCGCATTGGGTGGTGGCTGTGAAGTCGCCTGCTCGTGTGACATTCGTATCGCTAGTACACGCTCCAAGTTCGGAACTCCCGAAATCAATCTTGGCCTTATTCCTGGCTATGGTGCTACCCAACGTTTGGAACGCCTGGTTGGCTACGGCAAGGCTCATGAGATGATCATGACCGGCGAGATGGTCAACGCTGATGAAGCACAACGCATCGGTTTGGTCAATCACGTTGTGGAACCCGATGAGTTGGAGGCCACCGTGTTCAAGATGGCCCGAACCATTGGTAGCAAATCCTCTCATGCCCTACGAGTCGGTAAAGAAATGCTCCGTACAGCCCTCGATGTCGGTTTGACCGAGGGTGTTGCCGTTGAGGCTGAGGCTTTTGCTGGCCTCTTTGACAGTGAGGACAAAGAAATCGGCGTTCAAGCATTCATCAACCGAACAACTCCTGAATGGAAGCACAAGTGACACCTCTCAGCACTGAAAAACGTCGAGCCTGTCGGCCGTGTGAGAGGGGGCCAATGCCCCCCCTCTGCCCGAGAGACTGCTCGGGAACAGCGTTTTGGAAGGACCAATTCAACCTCTGGTGTACTTGATGCCTCGTTCTTTCAAGAACACGATAAAGTGGGCATAATGCCGATCGTGTTTTTTACGGAACCAGAACTGAATCACAATGATTTCAGGATAAGCTGTCATCGGATTGATTGCCCATTTGGGCTTATCCAATAATTCCTTCAACATTGCCTCGTTCTTTTGTTGCAGGGCGTCCACGTCTGCGCAGCATGGGCCCGTTGGTTTATCGCGGATTGGAATTTTCCTACGAATTGCTTCTTCAAGAGTCATCTTTACAGATCCAGGTTCTGAATCTTGGTCTGCCCCTGTTGCATTCTTGGGTGCCTTCTCAGCCTTGCGACGTCGATGTTCAGTGGCCCGCTTCTTCCGAATATGTGGTTTCAATTCATGCCTTTCAGTGGCTGGATTGTACCAATAATCTCGTTGGTTTTTGTTGCCCTTCTTTTTACGTCCTTTTCCATTTTTCTTACTCATGTTTCAATCTCCATATGTTGCTTTGCCAATCTTTCTGAGCAGAAGCGCGCACTAACACCGCCAAATGGCGATGCGGCGCTTCCGCAATCGATGGCTGTTTTCGCAACATTCAGAACGGAGAAAAATTCATGACGGGACCTCTTGAGCGATTACGCATAATAGATTACGCCTTCACAGTATAAAAACTCCCCTTATGGGAGTGTACTAAACGTATGAGTCGGTGCAGAGTGACAGGAACGATTCATTCGTTCATTTCATCCCGTAGCGCTGCCAAGGCACCGCTTGCACTGGGAAGAGGGGGAAGCGTCAATGGCTTGCCGTCGGGACCCACCAAAGGAGGCAATTCTTTACCGTCAGGTCCGACCAAAACCGGTACGCTGACTTCGGGTTGAACCTGCTGTACGGATTCGAATCCAACATCAAGAGGCAAGCGTAATTTGAGGATACGGCCCTCATCAATGCGGATGAAAGTTGCACCGTAGACATGGCCTGGTTCAGGATGTTCGGGTTCAACCATCACGGAATGTCCGTGACCCGGCGTTTGGAGCAAAGCCACGAGGTCTTCTCCAGAAGCATGATCTTCCCACATGCGGGCTGTAGAAGCACGAATCTCCGCCATTTGCCCCATTCGGCGGCGCTTGATCCGTTCTCGAATGGCTTCATGGCGTTGGCGTCGGTCGGTAACGGTCATTTCAATATCGGCATCTTCAACAGATTCCGGGCTGACAGCGACCACGTATTCATCAGCGACATGGACGTCTTCAAGTTCAACTTCGATTTCAACCTCAGCGTCTTCTTCGGACATCATGGCGACTTGAGCGGTTTGAGCGGCTTCAGCAGCCGCTATTTTAGCCAATTTGCGCTCTCGTAGCGTTGCTCCGTCAAGCGAACCCACCACGACTGGAGCCGGAAGGTCATCTTCTTCATCTTCGGGTTCTGCTTCAACGACCTCTTCAGGTTGTTCTTGTGTTGGAGTTTGAGGGCGGGCGCGTTGGCGCGGTTGAGATGAAGATGGTGCCTGACCTAAATTGACCCAAAGGAAGGCAAGAACACCCATTGCTCCGACAAAACCCCACTTTGCTTCATCGGTTAATTGACCGACGGTTGAGAGGTAAAATGCAAGCACAGAGACAAAGAGCAAACCTACGACGGTCCTCGTAAATCCCATGTCCCTCAGCCAGCCGACTCATTGATGCTTTATGACGGTGATGGAGAGCCTCATCACAAGAATGCAATGCCCATTAGGGCAATTGCTCCAACAAATTCTCAAGCGCACGCCTGCGATGGCTGAAGTGATGTTTGATATCGATTTCAACGCCTCCAAATGCTGTACCGTGGGTGCTCGTTGAACCGAGCTCCCCCGCTGGAAGTGGTTGGCCGAAGTCATCCAAATCGAGTGGCACGAAGATGGGATCGTAGCCAAAACCGTGACCCTCGTGCATTTCACTGGCGAGCGAACCCGGGCATTCACCAAGACCAACGTACATCGATGTTCCATTCCACATTGCTATAACGGCACGATAAGAGGCGGCTCTCAATTTCTTATGTTGGACGGGGTCTTCGCTCTCGAGGTGAGCCAAAAGGCGGAGAATTCCCTGGCAACCAATCGTATCGTGCACATAGGACGAATAGACGCCGGGAAAGCCATCCAAGGCGTTGATGAACAAGCCAGAATCCTCGACCATGATCATTGCATCGGGAGTTGGGAGATGTGCTTTGGCCTGCTCAAGTTTCGAAATTGCAATGTCCTGCAAAGACGCAGATTGCGGCTCGACCAGAGCGCCTTCTGGAACAACGAGTTGTTTGATTTCATAGCCTAATGGAGCAAAATGAAGTTGCGCTTCTTCCAGTTTACCTTGATTGCCGGTGAGAAACCAAACGGTTGCTTCCATGCTCCTCCCACCCACAAGCAGCATATGACCGTGACTCCTACACGGTCAAAAAAGGATGAGACTTTGATGGAAATGGACTATGTTCATAGCCTCAGGGCGCCCCCGTAACTCATGGTCTCCGACTGGATTGCAGTGGCGCTCGGTGGGGCTATCGGCGCTCTTCTCCGCTTTTACGTGAGTGAAACCGTCTCCTCCGAAGGCTTCCCTTGGGCGACACTCACCGTCAACCTGGTCGGCTCTCTCTTGTTGGGCGTGATGACCGCTGCGGTAGCAGCGAGTACCCTGAGTGAAACGCAGGCTCTGCTTCTTGGCACGGGAATCTTGGGTGCCTTCACAACGATGTCAACCTTCTCGATCGAAACGGCCACACTCTACGACGAAGAGCAATGGTCTGCTTTACTGGGCTATGTTGCTTCCTCCGCCCTCGGTGGTCCTTTGCTTGCCTTCGTTGGATGGAAGGCAGGGAAGGGCGTTCTTTTTCCACTCACTTGAGAATGGCCAGCATTCGGTTCAATGCGAGGAGAGACCCTTCTTGCACCTCATCGGGAACGATGACCTGATTGGGAATTTCACCGTTCACCAAACGCTCGAGTACATCCATAAGGTAGGCTGGATGAATCATGTACATCGTGGAGCAGGGGCAAATCTCATCGTCCAGACATTCAATGTGCTTGTCGGGGTGCTCACGTGCCAGACGTGCAACCATGTTGATTTCTGTTCCAATCGCCACGTTTGAGCCAGCAGGAAGGTCATTGACGTAATTGCGAATGTATTGGGTCGAACCGTTGGTGTCGGCGAGTTCAACCGTTTCTTTGGGGCACTCGGGATGAACCACAACAACACCGTCAGGATACTGCGACCGGAAGTCGTGTATTTGTTGAGGAGTGAAACGTTTGTGAACCGAACAGAAACCGTGCCACAGGATGATTCTAGAGCCTTTTATCTCACCCATTGCTCCAATACCTGGCGTCCATGTCGGCATAACTTCCTCGCTGATACCCATTGCTCGACCTGTATTTCTTCCGAGGTGTTGGTCGGGGAAAAACAGCACCGCTCCACCGGGTCCTGCTCGCTCAAAGGCCCAATTCAACACACCTTGGGCATTTGATGAGGTGCAGACAACACCGCCGTGACGGCCGACAAAATCTTTCAAATCAGCACTTGAGTTCATGTAGGTCACGGGCACTAAATACGATTCGCCATCCTCTGCAGGGTGTTCTGGATGTTTTCTGTTAATCGGGTCGCTGAGGCCAGATTCGCTCAACAGATCAGCCCAGGCGACTTCAACTTCGCTCAAGGTCGCCATGTCAGCCATCGAGCAACCTGCTCTCATGTTGGGAAGGATGACTGACTGCTCATCCGAGGTCAAAATATCAGCGGACTCCGCCATGAAATGAACGCCACAAAAAACGATGTATTTTGCAGAGGAATCAGCCGCTTTTTGGCTGAGCATGAACGAGTCGCCGAGGAAATCCGCATGCATGACGATACTGTCCCGCTGGTAGTGGTGGCCGAGAATCAGCAAATCGTCTCCAAGTTGCTTTTTCAAGTCTTGAATATGGTCGGCAATAGCCTGTTCTTCCATCGACAACGTGGTGTCCATGAAGTCAACGGAACACATCGGGAGGCTAATGCTCATGGCTCTCATGTTAGCCAAGCGTTTACCCTTTTTGAATGAACGGATGAGGCGTGAAGTTTGAAAACATCCATCCGTTGCGCAGAACATGGTCTTCCATGCCACCCAACGCCTGCACCTTGGTGCCGAGGCAGAAGTATGGAAAGGGACATGGTTCGGTAACGATGCCGTAAGAAAGCAACGACGACCTCGTGCATGGCGACATCCCAACCTTGACCATCGATTGGGAGTCCGGCGAATGGTCAGCGAAGCGCGACTCTTGGTGAAAATGCGACGTTGTGGGCTCTCGGTTCCAGCGGTTTGGGATTTGGACTATGAAGGAGGTCAACTGATCATCGAATACCTTCCCGGTCGCCCGCTAATCGAGGTATTGAACGATGAGAGTACGACTTCCCAGATGGTGGAGCACCTTCTTCAACGCGTCGGGGCAAGTGTTCGCCGACTGCACCGAGAAGCCATCACCCACGGTGACCTTTCCACCAATAACATCCTCATTGACGGAGACCAAGTCCATCTGATCGACTTCGGATTAGCGTCCATCGAATATGATGTGGAGCGATTTGGCATTGACCTTCACGTATTGGATGAAATTTTGGGAGCCTCCCATCCACAGTGGGAAGGCGCAATCGACCATGTCATCAAAGGATATTTGGATGCTGAAAGCGCTATGGGCGAAGCCCCAGTCTTGCAGGGAGGAAAGGTTCCTTCTGCCACTGAAGTCCATACGCGCCTCGAGGACGTACGGACGCGTGTTCGCTATCACGGCTGACGATGTGAGCGCCGTTCGCTTTGGCGCTGCCACATGTTCCAAGCCACCACTACAAAGGCGAGAAGAACACCTGCTTGAAGGATGAAACTCGAATAGAGGCGTAATTCCGGTTCCCAAGAATGTATTTCTACGGTTTGGAATTCACCGTCGGACTCAAAGTAGACGAGATGGTGTTCGAGAACCTGTGGGTCCCACTGTTCCTTGGTATCAGAGGTTAGAATTTGCGTGGTATTCGCTGCGAGTTCAACGAAGTAGATTTCCCGGTCGAGGTACTTCGTCTGGGGGGAAAGAGGATTGAGGTGGTCCCGCACAGACCATGCCATAACACCGTGACCGATTGATGGGTCGGCGGCATGATATTTTGGATTGCTTGCAAGCCATTGCGTGGCCGATGAACGGTTGTAGAGCACCAAACGGTCGGTAGCGCTGACGTTCACGGTTACGGCAAGATGCTCCCGAGTGAAGGCAACGTCGACGATGCTGGCGTTCTCCATGTCAACCGGCGTGAGCCATGTTTCTAGGATGGCGTCTTCTTCAGCAGGGGCTGATGCGTTGATCTCATAGGCTACTTGCCCTGAAACGCCCAATTGAACGATATTGACGGTGGTTGGTTCCGCATTGACAACGAAGGCGATTTCAGAACCCGTGCAGGTGAGGTAGCCGATGTCGTTCACAGGTGTTTGGGTTGGGTTGATGGGTTCTCCATTGAGATCCATCGCATGCAATTCACCGTTTGTGGTGTACACTATGACTGGGTTTTGGGCGAATTCACACATTAACAACATGTCATGTTCCGGCATCACTATCGTGGCTTGGGGTGCGTCAAGTTCGTTAACATCATAGACGAAGAGGTGAGAGTCATTGGTCACAACGAGGGTCTGCTGAAGAAGGGCGTAGGTTGAATTCATGCTGAGTCCGGCTACGGCCAACATCTCCGCTTGATAATATTCGACTGAAAGATCGTGAAGAACAAGAACCACGCCCTCGCTTTGATTGTCAAGCGTGACCAGCCACCCGTCCGCAGCAGCTGTGGTTTGTGGAGCTTCTACTCCGCCTGCAGGCAGTGAACGATTGGTCAAGTCCCAGGTCACCACCGCCATAACGACAATGAGGATGGCTACCGCCATTCTCCCCGTCTCACGACTGCTTGGCGTGCGGTATTGCTTGTAGAACAACTTCGTCCGGTGTTGGATGACTGCCCATGCTTTGTGAGGGCGGGTGAGGACCGTCACGATGCGGGCATTCATCGTCCGTTCGTCAAAGAATTTCCACCATGTTGCTGACGTCCTGTCTGCCATGGATACCGCAGCACCCGCAACCAACATGCCGCCAATGATATCAACAAACCAATGGATGCCGAGATAGATGATGGTGAATGCGGTCAAGAGCGTGTATGCGAAGACCGTGTGACGGTAGCGATTCCAACGGCGGTCATCGTCAAATCGGGTCAAACACAGCCAAACGGCAAATGGAATCCCAATGTGGAGAGAGGGCATGCCGTTGGTAAAGGGGTCGACGCGACGGAACCAATCGGCAATTTCCGGAGTGAGGGTATAGGCCAAGGTTTGCATTTCCGGAATGGCATCACCGGTGACTCGGACGTTGAAGAAGAGATAGAACGGCACGGCCAAAATGTAGACCCATGCAATCGAAAGGGTGACGCGGTCGGCCAGCCAGCGGTCATCAAAGTAGGCAAAATAGAAGACAGATACGTAGCAGATGAACATGAAACCTGCCACATAAAAATGGGTGAGGGCTTCTGTTAGAAGCGGGTGTTCAAAGGTTTGCTGGACCCACAAAACCAGATTGCCTTCAATGGCCCAAATGTAAGGGGTCATGTCCAATCCAGTACTCGCCATCAAGACGCGGTCGATTTGGTCAAGGCCGTCTTTGGCATTGTAAATGGCGAAAACGATCAGGATGTGAATCCAGTACCGTCTGAAAAAATCAACAAAGGGGGGCAAGGATATCTTGGCCCAGGGAGGTTTGAACACTGGCAAAAGGATGACGCCAAGAGCAAGAGCGCTGATCATCCAGGTCAGGTAGACGCTCTGCATAGCACTCACTCCGTTGATAGGTCACGGCCTCTTCTTCATGAAAGCGTCGTCACTTTGCCCCGAAGATGGGTGTTCTTTCTACCATGCGCCGTGGACGTAGGGTCTTCCGCGGTCAGGGTCACGACGAAGAGCGAGGTCATGGATGCGCTCAAAGCGGTAAATCCCACTTGAGCATCCTTGTTGCCATTCAAAGGCAAGGGCGTATTTTCCGACCGTTCGAATATGGGGTTTCTCTGCTGGTAAGGCTTCGACTTGACGCCGTAGTGTACGACTTGCGTCGTCGTCATTGCGCATGGGAGAGCATTTGGCGCAAGGACAGGCATGGCGAAGGTCATCGTAGGTCACTGTGTACGAGTTGCCGTCTTCGTAGGTCAATTCCATGTCCTGATCTCGCCGCTCGAGCTTTTTCAAGGTGGGAAGTGATTCGGTCATACCTTCACCTCAAATGATTTCCAATCCACCATCTGAGCCATCCGAGAGTTGGTCTTGAATGGCTGCAACTACTTTGGAGAAAGCAATCGCTGAAGGCCCGTCTGGTTCCGAGACGATACGGTGGACGCCGTCGTCTCCTCCGCGCACGAAGCCCGGGTCAAAGGGAAGAGCGCCGAGGAATGGAACGCCAAATTCTTCTGCGGTTGATTTACCACCGCCTTCTTTGAAGATGTCGAGGGTGAACGAAAAGTTACCTTCCTCGTCGGTTGTCGTCGTGATGGTTTTTCCACCCGGTGCCGCAACCGAGAGTTCGCTGCTAGGCGAGGCGGTTCCGCTGACTGTAAAGCCGCTCATGTTCTCAACCACACCGATGACTGGAACCTTCAGGGATTCGGAGAAGGTAATCGACTTGCGACTGTCCAAAAGCGCCACTTGCTGAGGTGTCGTGACAATGACCATGCCGTCGATATCAGGAAGTGATTGAGCGACCGTCAGGGGCTCATCGGATGTACCCGGAGGGAAATCGATGATGAGATAATCCAATTCTCCCCATTCCACATCACCGATGAATTGCTGAATAGCACCCAATTTAATGGGGCCGCGCCAAACGACTGGCGTGTCTTCGTCCTCGAGCAAGAAGGCCATGCTGATGACCTTCACGCCCAAGTGGCCTTGGGCTGGGTGAATACGCTTGTTCTCAACGTGGAGGCGGCGACCGTCGAGCCCCATCATCTTCGGAACGTTCGGACCTGTGATGTCGATATCGAGAATACCAACAGCATGACCTTGCTGGGCAAGTGAGAGGGCGAGGCCTGTTGAAACGGTTGATTTACCGACACCACCTTTGCCGGAGAGAACCATGATCTTGTGCTTGATATTACGACCAATCTCTTCCATTGCCATCTTTCGCTTCATTTGAGCGTAGGCCTGTTCCATCTGCTTCTGCTCTTGAGGTGACGGTCCTGCTGATGCAGTCTCGTCGCTACCGGGTGTCGTGATGGTTACGGGTGAATCCGCCATGCTTCCGACCACCCTACAGGGCTACTTCAACCCACCCACGACGGATGCTTCCTCGCTGGAATCTAAGGTCGCGTGCGTCCACGCCTGAACGACAGCAGTGAATCCAACAATCACTACAACAGCGGAGAGGTCCCAAGCCATTCCCCCATAGGCCCATGCCAAGCCAAATGCGAGCGGGAGGGCCACGAAGGTGGCAATTCCATTTGTTTGCCTTCGTTCGAACCTTGAAGGCGCATTTTCAATCCATACCGTCAAAGGTCCAAAAAAGAGGATTTGGAGGGTGATAGAAAGAGCAACGAGTCGAAAGAGAAGGGCAAAATCACGAGACGCCGCTACCACGTGCAGAGCGAAGAGGAGGGTGAAAATGCCGAGATTGACAGCAAAAGGTTTCCATCGCACATGCGCATGTAGAGAATCACGTATGTCAACTCATGTATCTCAAGAGAAAGCCTTCATTAGTGCTCGAGGTTTCGTGCGAATTGATGAAAGTTCTCTTCGTATGCGTTGGAAATTCGTGCCGCTCTCAAATGGCTGAAGGGCTGGCTCGCGAGTTGGGTCTTGAAGCAAGTTCAGCAGGAACGCACCCCGCTACGGAAGTCGCGGTTCATGCAAAACGATTCCTTGACGGGCGTGGTATTGATACGAGCGAAATGGTGCCCAAGAATGTTGATATGTTCAAGGCAGAAGATTTCGACAAGGTCATTTCAATGGGCTGCGGAGTTCATTGCCCTGTGATGCGAATCGATGAAGACTGGGCCCTTGAGGACCCTGTTGGGCAAGCCTATCCGGTTTACGAAGCGACTGCGGCCGAAATTGAACGTCGGCTGGCCTTGTTGATCGCTCATTCCTCTTCGGACTGAGGAACATCCCCTACGCCATCAATATCAATGCGAAGTACGCTGACGGTCCTCATGGTTCCGCCTTCGGTAGGGACTTCTTCAGAACCGCATTCAATGTTCTGAATGTGAATTGTTTCTGGCAACCCTTGAGCAATGTGCCCGTTTCTTCTTCTGCAAATCTCTGCAACATCAACGGCACGGGAAATGGTGGCACCACGGGCTACGAGTTGAATGGCACGGTCGTCGGCCTCCATCGCCATCACAACGGCGCGTACATAGGCGTGTAGGGGTTTTTTTCCAATGAAGATGGTTCGGCGTTCTGACATGGGTCTCTCCGGTCCGACCTTAGGCAATTCACTCCATAAAATTTGACGAATAATCACACCAGATAGGCTCGCTGTGTGTCAAACAGTGCGAGCGCCGGGACTCGAACCCGGGTTCAGGCGTTGGCAACGCCCGGTGATAACCACTACACTACGCTCGCTCGCATGCTTGCGACTTGGAGGGAGTTTAAACCATTGTCGGCGTGAACCTTAGCACGCGTTCGGCTCACAGCGTATCAATTGAACGAGTTGAGTCCATGGGCCTTATTGCATGCCGAAACGGTCGTTTTTACCGTCTTCACCATCGTTGCTCCGCATGAGGAGCGCAATTACCAAACCCGCAGCAAGAAGGACACCAACGCCGAGAACCACAAGAACGGCGCCGCTCAAACCTTGAACGTCATCCACGGGCGCATCCGCCTCAGAGAGTTCTATGACTGCATCACCAAGATTGACCTCCCCATAGGTGTCAAAAGCCCGTAGCGATACCTCATGGAAGCCCAAAGGCGTTCCAGCACGGACCGAGAGGAGAGCAGTATAGTTTCCATCTCCTGCAACTTCATCGCCTCCGTTGAAGCCATCATCGTGCATCAAGACCCACGAAGTGACGCCGACTGGAGAATACACGCCCATGTTGATTTGTACTCGCTCAATGCCGTCTGGGTCACTCACATGGACGGAATAAGGAACGAGTTCAAGTTCACCTTTGACGATGCTGAAAGGCTCTGTATTTATTGTCGGGCGGTCGTTGAGAATGGTGACTTCAATGGGGGATTCACTGCCGCCATTGACGTAATGCGGTCCAAAGAAAGCGTGCCCGACAGCTCCCGAACTTTGACGCCACGTCCGATAGGAAGCGCTGGCGCCGGCTTGGTCTGTAAGAGCGAGAAGAAGGTTCTGTTCGCCTGGTGTCATCCCGAGTGGCATCGGAGCCATGGTTGCCCACACATTGCCACTTTTGTTTAACTCAATCACCGTACCACCGAATTCACGCAGGTCAAGATTGACACTTTCCACGCCGTGTCCGTCGTAGGCTTCGACGTTGAGAACGATGGATTGACCACGCTCAAGACTTGAGGGTACCAATTCCAGCGAGGTGATTCGAGGGGCTTGATTGACCACAAGGATGGAGCCAGAGGCTGAACTGCTTGCTCCAAAACCATCGCTTGCGGTGACATTGACAACAACCTCTCCAAGTTCCAACCCTTGAACGATGATGGCCGTTGTGTAAACGTCATCTCCGATGCTCAAGTCACCCTCAAGACCGCGGTCATTGAGTGAGACAACGTCACCTCCGATGGGACTCAGGTCAACTTCAACAGTTTCGAGGTTCCATTCAGAATCTTGAACAATAACTTCGAGATGAGCGATACTCCCTCCTTCCCCAAGAACAAGTCCTTCTTGCAGGCGAAGCTCGCCGATGACTGGTGGTGAATTATCATCCTCACTCACAATGGCAGGAGACAGGACACGCTCAAGGTATTGAGATTCAACCACCGTCACCGTTTGATTTGATTCTCCAAAAGGAATATCCAGTGATCGAGTCGTACTTGATAGGAGGCCCTGCAGCGGGCCAACCGATACAATGGTGCCGGAGGCTTGTCCGGATTCACCCGAACCCCCGTAGGTGCCCGACCATTCAATGACAGAGAGATTGTGATTGTCGCGAGTATCAATGCGGGACGTTCCCGCAGTAATGGTCAACGTTAACCCGTCTTGACCGTCCAAGCGCATTCGGTCGTCTTGCGCCATTGGGATAGGCATCAAACCAGTTTCTCGGCCAACCGTAAGGTCGCCCAAACCATCTTCCGCCTCGGGTGCACTCGCATTTTGTTGAATTGGACTGCGTTCGGGTCGCTCATCGCCCTCCGAGGCGTCAGCGCCTGTTTCTCTCCAAACCAGGCGAACGGTGCGGTTATCCCAATCCGAATTGACGACTTGATAATCCCAAGTCTCATTGTGCGTGGCACCAAGCCCAGCACCGTCAAAGAAATTACCACCGTTTATTCCAGTGATGTTGAACCAAGATTCTTGATGAATCACATTCACCAAGAAGACCTCTTCGGTCGCATTGGCTTGCGGCCCCGTCTCTTCAATTCCTCGAAGAACGCCAAAGGTTCCTTGAACGTCTCCTGAAAGTGTTCCGTCCACGTGCAAATCATCGATCAATGTCGTACCGTTAACGATCTTGGTATGCAAATCGAGGATGCTTCCGTTGACCGTGACCGAGGAATTTTCATCTTGGTCTTCAAAACCAAAGGTACCCGTACCGTACAATTCTTCATGGTGTTGCACACGAACACCATCTTCCCAGTGTTCAAGCGATGTGAATCCATCCAGTGAGACATCCAAACGGGTACCATCGTCGATCAGGACAAAGTCTGCCATTGCTTCGAATTGAGTGTGCTGAAGGACGCGTTCACCGTCCACATCGTGATACTGGAAGTAGAATACCGAGAGTTCGCCGTCGATATTGAGGCTGGAATTGTCAACATCCTCTGTCACATTGAGGTCTCCAGTGGCTTCCAACAGCAGGCTTTCTTCAATCACGCCTTCAATGAGAGAGCGGTTGAGGTGGGCTTGTGATACATCGGCGTGAATCACCGTAACGGTTTCTCCGTCGATGACGGTTGTGTCCAACGAGCCAAATCCACGGGCGTCAAAAATTTGGGAGGTGAGGACACCTCCCACAATCGTTTCGTTTTTCCATAATTGTGTGAAAACGAGGTCAAGGTCAGTTTGTCCGTCTTCGGTTGATTCCAAAGTTTGGAAGGTCCCGTTACCAAGTTCCCATGAGTTGAGCACATCTCCCGTGCGTTGTTGCCACCCTTGCCCGTCAAAGACAAGCGAAAAGCGTTGTTCGCCCTCTTCGGTGGTGTAATTTTGGTCCATTGACCATGTGGTCGAAAGCAATACTTCGTGGTCATCCATCGGTTGATTCCATACCCCTACGACCATGCTTCGTTCAGTTGAAACGGTGATTGGCATCGTATTATGGCTGGTGATATCAACGCCCAAATCGATGGTGTCGCCCCACTGCAGACTGGTATTGAAGGTCAACATGGCCGTTCGAAGTCCGTTTTCGTGACCCCATTCAATCTGATGGTCCGTTTCGAGAGCGACCTGATTTCGCTGATGAAGCATGCTGATGTCCATCCCGTAGGAGCCATTATCAGAAAACGTCAGCAAATAGGCGTGGTCGTTGGCGGCGCCGTCGCTTGGTAGCCAATGCGTGGTGATCATCACTGAGGGAGAAGTGCTCTCTTCTGCTTGAATCGGCACCGTGGAAAGTATGAACATGCAAAGAATGACAAGACAAAGTCCTCGTCGCATGGTGTTCATGTAGAGAAGGTGGCAATGCTCCTTTTCAAGACTTTGGGGATGATGTATTCCTCAGAGGTCAAGAACGTAGCCAAACAACAGAGGCAGAACAATCGTTGCATCGCTGTTGATGTTGAACTTCGGCGTCTCCACAGCAAGTTTCCCCCATGTTATTTTCTCGTTGGGTGGAGCACCGGAATAACCGCCGTAGGACGCCGTAGCATCGGTGATTTGGGCAAACCAAGACCACAAAGGAACGATGTCTTCAAGGTCTTGATGGAGCAGAGGGACAACACAAATTGGGAAGTCACCAGCGATACCTCCTCCGGATTGAAGGAAGGCGAGTGGAGATGTTTGATTCTTGTAGAACGCAATGAGATGAAGCATATACTGCGTTCCTGAAGCGATAATGTCTGGATTCACCAAGCCTTGAGAACAACGTGCTGCAAAGATGTTGCCGAGGGTGGAGTCCTCCCAACCTGGCACATAGAGCGGAAGATTTGCTTTCGCAGCCTCCATCAGCCATGAATGCTGTGCAGCATCGGAATTCACAGCCTCCAATTTATCCGAGAGCAGCAAGTCGTAGAGGAATTGATGGGGAAGTAAGGTCGTCAATTCACGGCTGGCAGTAGTCCACAAGGCCATAAGGTGGTCTTCGATGTGGCGTATCGCCTCTTCTTCGGGAATGCAGGTGTCCGTGACGCGATTGAGATGTTGCTCCAAGAGTAAGGCCTCGTCGGCAGGTCCGAGGTCGGCATAATGTGGAAGGTCGACATAGTGTTCACCAGCAACCAGTTTGAACAGGTCTTCCTCTAAATTTGCACCCGTGCACGAAATCGCAGCAACGTGCCCTTGGCGAATCATTTCGGCCAGACTGCGCCCTATTTCCGCCGTACTCATCGCACCAGCAAGGGTCAGGAAGAGTTTCCCCTCGCCGTGCAGGAGGTCGGTTAATGATGCACTTGCACGCTGTAATTCTCCAGCGTTAAAATGACGGAAATGTTCGTCAACAAAGGCTCGTATCTTCACGGTTTCACGCTCCGGTGGTGAAACGCTCAATGCGTTCTCGCTTGACCAATACAAGTTCGGGTATGGCCTGCAACAGAGCGGCATGCAGGTCATCGGCTACTTCGTCAGGGTCGGTTTGACCGCAGGTGAAACAATCAACCGCCAACAAACCTCGGTCGGCGTAACAGTGAGCTGTCAGGTGGCTTTCGTCAATCAGGACTACCGCTGCAAAACCAGGAGGCGATGTGCTTCCATCAAAAGGCACCGCTTTGGCATGGACTTCAGTCGCTGGACTACGATCAACAACAGCTCTCATGAGTTCTAAGACCTGCGAATGTGAATCCTCATCGCCAAAATAGGCTCCAATATAGTCCATGAAAACATGGGCACCGGAACTTTGAGTTGACGTCATGCTATCCCCGTGCCGGCGCGATTTCCTCTTTAATTATGGCGATGAGCCTTCCTGCTTGAACGACTCAAAGGAAAAGAGGGGGGTCTCAACAATTGTTGCCGCTTCACACGCTTGCCAGCGACCTTCCCGTTTGGCAAGGAGGTGACACGCCACGATTTTAGCAGCAAGACACGCTGCAGTGAATTGCGTCAACGGCGTGTCGTGTTGTGGTGTGATTTCATTCACATCGGCGCTGATGACGGTCACCTTGGGGTTTGCGAAGAGTACCTCGATGGTTTCCACCGCTTGCCAGTACGACAATCCTCCGGGAACAGGTGTCCCCGTAGCAGGCACCAGAGACCCATCAAGACCGTCTATGTCAAGCGTAAAATGCACGGGACCGTTCAACTCACGAAGGACATCAAGCCATTCAGCCCAGGCTGTTCCGCCCGTGTGGGGGTGTTGCGTGTCCCGAGCAAAAAAGGTCGTAATACGTTCATCTGAGACAATTCGTTGGGCTTCCTCAGAGGAATATGCTCGAATGCCTGCTTGAAGCAATCTCCCGATGCCGAGGTCCAAACTTCGTGAGGCTGCACAGGCGTGAGAGAATACCTCTCCGTTGAGATGGGAGCGGAGGTCGGCATGAGCATCCAATTGAACCACGGTCAATGTCGAGAGGTCACCATTGACCAAAGGGTGGCTTGATGTTGCCTGAATGATGGGGGGAAGGATGCCGTGCTCACCACCCAAAAAAAGTGGAAAACACTGGCCTCTGAGCCAAGGTGTGACGTGGTTGAGGATCTCGTCGAGTTGGAGGCGAAGAGTGGCTGCTTGTGCCTCAAAATCTTCCAGCGTCACCATATTGGCCCCCGCAGGTAAATCCCCGTTCAATGTCGAATCAAATAATTCAACTTGAGCACTGGCTTGAATGCAGGCCCGTGGCCCCCCTGCCGTACCCATTCCGTAGGATGTGGTCAATTCATACGCCAGCGGTATGACGGCGATATCAGCGGGACCACTTGACGAGGGCAAACCGAGGAATTGACTTGCATCAAAGACCTCATCCATGACGCCAAGGGAGTGAGCCCCCTTCAAGGACTTGCCGATGCCATTTCTGTGGCACGAATGAGGTACAACGGCGTATTTCATCAAATTTGAGGGAACATTTAATATGGGTCGGAGGACAATATAATATAGCAACGGGGACCGAAAACACGCGGTTACGGTGTCCGAAAACGGGGTGTAACGATGGGGATGACATTAGCAGAATTAACCAAAGCAATTCAACAACATATTGATTTGGACATGGATTCCGAGGTCGCACAAGGCATGGCCGAGCACGCCTTGGGTTTCTTTGGATTCTACAATCGAATCATCGATAACGCCCTTGAGCCCACTGACCGTAACCTGTTCTACATGTTCCAAGACTACGACCTTCTCACCACTGAATCTGAAGAAACAACGCTCTGGGACGGCCGAGAATGGCGTATTCACTACTGGAAATTCAAGCCCGACCTCCGAGAGCGTGTCGAGGCCTACATGCAACGTAATTTGAAGGAAGAAGACATCGATCCATTCGCAGACATTTACGCCACCGACGGACCGAGCATTTGGACCCGCGAAGGTGAAAAGGTAGCCAATCCCAATGCCTTCACCTCCGACTGGTGAGATTCACCAATCATGCAAGTGTTTTTGATTCCCCGCATTGAGGCCAGTCCATGCGAGTAGCTGTGGGACTTGTGGTCTGCATGCTGCTCGCCGGCATTCCAACAACGAGTGCTCAATACGACCCGCTGCAACAGGAGGCATGGCCGGGTGAACCGATTGATAATCACATCCACCTGACGTGGGCGACGTTGACCATGGAAGTCAATGACTGGGCTGACACCTATCCCGATATCGTCGACGTGACGAGTGCTGGAGAATCTGAACTCGGAAAAACACTCTGGGTGGTCCGTCTCTCCGATTGGTCCATGGAAACAAAAGAAGATGGAACACCCAAAGAAATGATCTACATCGATGGCGGTCATCACGGTAATGAATACCTCGGGACGGCTTTGGCTTGGTTAACAGCGAAATGGTACATCAACGAATGGGCAGAAGGAAACGAAGAGGCCATCAATGTCCTTCAAAACACGGAGATTCACATCTTGATCATGCTCAATCCTGACGGAAACGACATCGACACACGATGGAACATCAATCAAGTGGACCTTAACAGAAATTATGACCACTATTGGAATACCTGCCCCACCACACAACCTGGGAGCAGCGCCTTCAGTGAATCCGAAACGTCCTCGAATTCAGCCTACATGAACACCTACATGACCGATGCAGACCTCTACGTTACGATGCACACGGGCGTGTGGATCATGCTGTACCCGTGGGGCAAATGGCCCGAACAGCCACCGGATTGGGAACTCTTCCACTTCATACGCGATGACGTCCACGCAACAGTATCAGATATTCCGATTCAAAATGCCAACCAAGGCCTTTACCCGAATTGCGGAACAAGCCGAGATTACGGCTACGGCAAAATGGGATTCCCGACCTTCACCTTTGAGACCGATGATGAGCAATTCGTACCCGGTACCTTCGAATCGTTGCATGACCGTTTGGAAGAGGAGATGAACGTGATGCGTTACCTCATCAATGACGTCTGGTATTGGCGGGCGCGCTTGAACGTTCAATCCCTCACAGTCAGCGGCGACGAGGTGGAAATGACGGTTGAAAACCTCGGGCATGCAAGCACTTCTAATGCATCGCTGCAACACATGGATGCAGCGGGAGAAGTCGTGTGGACTTCGCCAATGTTTACCGTCAATGCCAGCAATGTCACCAATGTCAACTTCGACCTTGAGATGGAGCCTTTTGAAGACGGCACGTGGGGATTGATGTATCAGAAACGTGTCATCAATGCATCCCAATGGGTCAACGAATCCATCAATACAAGTTCAATTCAAATCAACAACGGCAAGGATGATAACCTTTTGACAGGTTTTGGCCTGTTCAATCCTGTTTCAGTGATTCTCTCTCTTCTCGGCATGAGTGTGATTGCCAAGCGTGAAGAGGATGCTTGAGTCTGCTCACTCTTGCACCAAAGGACACTGAATTGAGCGTGAGCGTTGAGTATGCTCTGGCAGCTCCATAGCAGAGGGCAGGGGAAAAGGTTTGAAGTGGGGGGGTTCGTTGGGCCAAGCAAGTGATATCATGCAAGTAACAGTCAGTTCAGGCAACAACATCAATGGCACGCTCGTCCTTCCCCTTTTCGAAGGCGTAGATTCTCTCCCGGAGACCAATGAGGGAATCCCCATCGCACTTAAGAGCCAAATTAACCGAGTCCTCGGTGACGGGGATTTCAAAGCCAAAGCCAACACGACCATGTCGCTCATGGGTACTGAAGGCGGCAAAGCCATTCTTATTGGCTTAGGCAAGGAAGACAAGGCCGACCACCACACCTACCGGGAAGCCGGTGCTACCATTGTTGCTGGTCATAAAAAGCACCACGGTAATGAAATGACCGTGTTCTTCGACACCTCAGACATCAGCGCTATGGCATCCTTTGCAGAGGGCATGATGCTTCGAGACTACTCCTACGACCATTACAAAATGGCCGATGAAGATGAAGAAAAGGCCGAGTTGTCTGCACGAATGAACTGCAATGAAGGCGATGCCACGGTGCTATCAGCCGCTATTGACCGCGCAGCATCTGTTGCAAGCGGCGTTCACCTCTCAAGAGACCTCGGCAATTGCCCTCCCAACGACATGTATCCAATGGCCTTCGCTGAAAAAGCTGAACTTTGGGCAAAGGAGTACGACAATGTCAAGGTCGAAGTCATTGACTTTGAAGCAGCAAAGCGTCACGGTATGGGTGGTTTGGTTGCAGTTGGCATGGGTTCGTCCCGAAAACCCTGCATGGTCATCTTCACCCTCAACGGAGATCAAAAAGGCCAACATCCAGTTCTCGTCGGAAAGGGAATTACCTTCGACACAGGAGGAATTTCGCTCAAACCAGGTGCTAACATGGACGAAATGAAGTACGACATGGGCGGTTCAGCCACGGTCTTTGGCACCATGCAAGCCTTGGCATCGTGCGGATACGACAAGAAAGTGGTAGGTATCACCTGCATGGCAGAAAACATGCCTGCGGCCAACGCTCAGCGACCCGGTGACGTGATCAAAACGCTTTCTGGCAAGACCATCGAAGTGCTCAACACCGATGCCGAGGGACGTCTTGTCCTCTCCGATGGCCTTTGGAAGGCCGGTACTGATTTCGATGCAGAGTACATCATTGACTTTGCTACATTGACCGGCGCATGTGTTGTTGCTCTCGGCCATGAAGCCACTGGTTTGTGGTCCAACGACGAGGATTTCCGAACCCGCATCCACGAAGCTGGAAACGATGTTGGCGAACTCGCCTGGCCCATGCCGCTGCTTCCTGCATTCGAAAAGGAAATGACCGATTCAAAAATCGCTGACACCCGTAACTTGGGCGCTGGCCGTTGGGGTGGAGCAAACACCGCTGCTGCCTTCTTGAAGCAATTTGTTCCAGAACGAGGCGAGGGCGACGACGCCAAACAAATCACCTGGGCTCACATGGACATCGCTGGAACCTATTGGGGAGCGAAGACCAACAAGATGGTCGGTAACGGCGCTACTGGCATTCATGTTCGAACCTTGGTGAAATTGATCACCGGACAGTGAGTTCAAAGACGACGAACGCCCAACTCAATTGGGTGTGAATGATACGAGGTGTCTTGATTAGGTTTATATCCGGTGGCGAAGAGGCCACTATACAACCGATGGTTTAGTAGTGGTGATTTTTATGGCTGACGACGAATGGGAAGAAGAGTTTCTCAAGCAACTGGAGGCGATGTTTACCAAGATGGGTCTTCCCTTCAATAAAGAACAACTGCGTGGCTTTTTGAAACAATTTCGAGACCAATTCGAAGCCATGGGAATCAATCCCGAAAAGATTGCCAAGGGTGAAGTCAATTTCAACTTCGACATTTCTGAAATCAGTAAAATGCTCTCTTCTGGAAATTCCATCGAGGACCTTCTGAAGAATCTCGGCATGGACGTGAAGGTCGACGCTGCCCCTGTAGAAATCGACCCAAGCGCCCTCGAAAGCGAAGATGATGAAACGGTGAAACTGCCGACAGAAGACGTGTATCTGGACGGCTGGAACATGTCGGTTACTCTCGATTTCACCCTCAAAGGAGACATTGAGAGCGAGCAACTGGAAATTGAACTGATCAAAAACGGATCTCAAATGGAGATTCTCCGCTCAACTCAACCCCAACCGATTGCCTTGGTCGAACTACCGCACCCCTGTGACGATGTGGTGGATTGGACGCTCAACAACGGCATATTGGATATCACACTCAAACTCACCCCCCAGGGCAAAGCACTGGAAGCGAGTGACGATGACCTCCCTGCCACCGAGGAGGTAAGCATTGATGTCGGCGACGAAGATGACGACGACGAAGATGACGGTGGCATCCCCATCTTTTGAAAGGAAGTGAACAAATGAGTAAAGTGATTGGAATAGACCTTGGAACGACAAATAGCTGTGTAGCAACCATTGAGAACGGAGAACCCGTTGTCATCCCCAACGCAGAAGGCGCACGAACAACGCCTTCGGTGGTGGCCTTTGCCAAAGACGGCAGTGAACGACTGATTGGCGTGACCGCCAAGCGACAAGCCGTGACGAACGCAGAACGCACCATGATTTCGGTCAAGCGTCACATGGGGACCAAGTGGACAACTGAAGTGGATGACACTGAATACACGCCACAAGAAGTTTCAGCCTTTATCTTGCAAAAACTCAAGGCCGACGCCGAAGCCTATCTGGGTCACGAAGTGAAGCAAGCGGTCATCACCTGTCCGGCTTACTTCACCGACGCTCAGCGAAAAGCCACCAAAGATGCCGGGCGCATCGCCGGTCTCGATGTTCTCCGCATCATCAACGAACCCACTGCTGCTGCTCTCGCCTATGGAGTCGACAAGACCCAAGATCAAACAATTTTGGTTTACGACTTGGGCGGTGGAACATTTGACGTCTCCGTCCTCGAAATCTACGAAGTCGACGGACAGCCTCAAATCGAAGTGAAGGCCACTGCTGGAAATAACAAACTCGGTGGAGACGATTTTGATGAAAAAATCATCTCCTGGTTGGTTGCTGAATTCAAGAAGGATACCGGTATCGACCTCGCCAAGGACAAAACGGCCATGTCCCGCCTGAAGGAAGCGGCTGAAAAGGCTAAAATCGAATTGTCAGGCACGCAACAAACCCAAATCAATCTCCCGTTCATCTCCATGGTGGACGGTCAACCTGCTCACCTCGACCTTTCGCTCACACGTGCCAAGTTTGAGGATTTGATTGCAAAACTCGTTGAGAAAACAATGGTCCCTACTCGTCAAGCCATGAAGGATGCCAGTCTGAAGAAAGGTGACGTTGACAAGGTGATTCTCGTCGGTGGTTCAACCCGTGTACCTGCAGTCCATGATGCGGTTGAGAAAGAGGCTGGTAAGCCGCCCTACAAAGGCATCAATCCCGACGAAGCTGTCGCTTTGGGCGCTGCCCTCCAAGCCGGCATCATCGCCGGTGACGAAGGCGTTTCTGATGTGCTGCTGCTCGACGTGACTCCACTGACCCTCGGCATTGAGACCTTGGGTGGCGTGACCACGACCATGATCGAGCGAAACACGACCATCCCTGCTCGACGCTCAGAAGTGTATTCCACAGCGACTGACAATCAACCTGCGGTTGAAATTCACGTGCTGCAAGGAGAACGTGAATTTGCCAAAGACAACGTGACGCTTGGACAATTCCAACTCGTCGGTATCCCTCCTGCCCCACGCGGTGTGCCACAAATTGAAGTCACCTTCGACATCGACGCCAACGGCATCGTCAACGTCAGTGCAAAGGACATGGGAACAGGTAAGGAACAGTCCATCAAGATTGAATCTGCAACCTCTCTGAGCGAAGACGAAATCCAAGGCAAGATAGCAGAAGCAGAGAAATTCGCCGAAGAAGACCAACGCCGCAAGGCCAAGGTCGAAATGCGCAACATGGCCGACCAAATCCTCTACCAGACCCGTCGAACGCTTGACGAATCGGCTGACAAACTCGAAGACAGCGATGTTGAACCCGTCAAAGCGCACCTCGACGAGCTTGAGAAAATGGTCCATGACGAAGACGGAAAGCCCGTGGACATCGATGCGATGGACGATGCTGCAATTCAGGCGAAGGTCAAGGAAATTGAGGAAGCCATGCACGGCGTTTCCACCAAACTCTACGAAGCTGCAGCTGCAGAGATGGCACAGCAAGAAAGCGGTGAAGATGGAGACATCTCCGTTGATGATGGCGTCGTTGACGCTGATTTTGAAGTCGTAGAAGACGAAGACTGAAGTCATCACCCGTCAAGCCCGAGGGTTTGGCTTATGGGGGTGTGAACGGTGGGTTGCTCATGAGCGAAGTCCCGATTCTCAAAGAGACGACGCGCTCAACAGGACGAGAGGCGCTCCGAAACAACATCACGGCAGCCTTGGCCTTGGCCAGTGCAGTTCGGACCACTCTCGGTCCACGCGGCCAAGACAAATTGTTGATCGACGACCAAGGACGGACCATGGTCACCAACGACGGCGTCACGGTTCTCGAATCTGCAAAAGTCGAGCACCCTGTTGCCCGAATGCTCATCAACGCTTCAACCACTCAAGACCGCATTGCTCGTGACGGGACGACAAGCGCCGTTCTTCTGGCCGCTGAACTGTTGCAAAACGCTTGGGAACTCGTCCTTCAAGGCGTTCACCCGTCCGCCATCGCTCGTGGGTATCGACTTGCCGAAGATGCGTGCCGTGAACATTTTCCCAACCTTACGCTGGAAGCCACGACCGAACGTCAGCATCAAGCAGCGACAACTTCGCTTTCAGGTAAGATTCACACCGCCATGCAGGATCTTCTCGCTTCCTTGGCCGTTGAGGCCGGTAAGGCAGTGCTTGAAGACCAAGACGGAAGGCCCAAAGCCGACCCAACGCGTGTTAAGATTCTCACTCAAACCGGAGGCGCAATGACCGATTCACGGCTGGTAACGGGACTGGTTCTTGGAAAACAGCGCGTCAACGATGCAATGCCCAAGCATATCAAAGCGGGTAAAGTAGCCCTTGTGGATGGTGGTCTTGAACGCAGGGAACTGATGGGCAACGTCACACTGAACGTGACCGGCACCGGCGTCCTCGAATCGTTTCGCCAAGAAGAAAAACGATTGTTGACCGAACAAGTTCAGCACCTCATCGATCTCGGCGTCACGCTCTTTGCCTGCAAAGACGGCATCGACGACGACATGCACGGACTGCTCTCAAAAGCGGGCATCCAAGCCTACCGTAGGGTTGCCCGCTCCGACCTCGACTTGCTTGCACGTGGATGCGGCGCCACACTCTCCTACGATGTCAAGAGCCTTCACGAATCTGACCTCGGCGCGTTCATCAGCAGCAAAAACGAGCGATGGGACGGCACCATGCACTGGATTGTTCAAACTGAAGAGGGAGGAGCGACGTTCATTGCAAAGGGGTCAACTGAGGAAGCCGTTGGTGAAGTTGAACGATGTTTTGCCGACGCCTTGGGTGTTGCCTGCCAATTGCTGGAGGAACCTGCCTTATTACCCGGCGGTGGAGCGACACAAATTGCCCTTGCCCGCCATCTACGCCGACTGGCAGAAAGCATTCCTGGGCGTGAACAACTCGCCATTGAAGCATATGCAGATGCGTTGGAAGTTATTCCACGAGTCTTGGCCGAAAATGCAGGTCTTGACCCGCTTGACACGCTCCTTCAGGTCGTGGCTAAGCAAAGCACTCACGAAGGTGATGATGCCCATTGCATCGGACTCGATGTTGTTGCCAAGCAACCGAGCAACATGATGGAGAACGGTGTCCTTGAGCCGCTACGAATCACACGGCAAGTCCTTGCTGGTGCAACTGAAGCGGCACTTTCCGTGCTTCGAATTGACGATGTCCTGTGGGCCAAGCAAGACCCGAGCATCCCAGACGGCATCGGCATGGATGAAAACTGAGTTGCAATGCCTGCCCCAATCCTTGTCTTCAAATAGACCAAGACATCGCCCGCCTCTATGGTGACTTCTGTGGAAAGACCCGTTGGTATCGACGACATCGCCATTCACTTTCCACGCCTTTACATGGACATGCGTGATTTTGCGGACCTTCGTGGCGCTGATTACGGGAAATTGAGCAAAGGCCTTGGTTTGGAAGCGATGTCCATCCCAGACGTACATGAGGACACCGCAACGATGGGAGCAATGGCTGTCATGCAACTGATTGACCGAAATGGCTTGGACCCCAACACCATCGGGCGAATGTATTTGGGCACAGAATCTGCCCTTGACGGCGCTAAGCCAACAGCGACCTACATCGTTGATATGCTGACTCAACGCTACGGGGAGCGTTTTGGTTCAGATTGTTTCCAAACATGTGACGTCGTTGACATGACCTTTGCTTGCATCGGTGCAGTTGACGCCCTGCATACCACCCTTGACTGGGTGGCTCGCTCGGATGAACTCGATGAGCGGGTTGGAATCGTCGTATTTTCTGACAACGCCAAGTATGCACTCGGCTCCTCAGGGGAATATACGCAAGGTGCAGGAGGAGGAGCCCTGCTGATTCGAAGGAACCCCCGCCTGCTGGAAATTCCGGATTGCATTGGTGTTTCAACTACACCTGTTCACGATTTTTTCAAGCCCCGAAGAGAGGTCACAATTCGTTCGGTCATATCGAACGTGATTCAACTCGCTCAAGAAGCAGGTCAAACCATGAAAAAAGGGCTCGTAGAGCGCATGATTCGCCACCTTCCAGAGTCTACCGTTCGGAAGTTGGGTATCTTTTCTCACGGCGAAGAGAAGGTCAGTGTTCACCGAGACGACCCGATCTTCGATGGGCAATATTCCAATCGATGCTATCAGAAAGCGGTTCGGCAAGCCTTCCATGACTTCTCAATGAAAGCTGAGCGAAGAGGGCGTATTGATCCTACTAACGATGAACCCTTTACTCAGCAGTGGTCTCGAATCATCATGCACCTGCCCTATGCATATCAAGCAAAGCGCATGTTTCCCGATGTGTTTCGCCACGACAGACAGAACACTCCGGTGTGGCAGGGAATTGAGCAGCAACTTGGCGCGGCTCCACCAAGCCCAGAATCAGACGACCCCGAAGTGCAGATTCAGTGGGAGAATGAAATGGATGGATACCGTCGAGCGATTTCAAAAACCCCCGAGTACATTGCCTTCCACGCCAGCAGAATCGAGAAAGGTCAGCGTGCAAGCAGTTTGATTGGAAATCAATACACCGGTTCCATTTTCCTCGCTCTTATGTCAACCTTCGAGTCGGACCTTGAAGAAAACGCCAACCTCGACGGAGCCATGTTGGGTATGTGCGGCTACGGGTCGGGCGCCAAGGCAAAGGTATTCGAGGGTCGTGTGAGTCCTCGCTGGAGAGAAGTTGTTGCGGGTTGGCACCTCTTTGAGCGTCTCGCTGGACGCACTGCGATTGACCAAATTACCTACGAAAACCTGCACAAGGGAGTTCAGGAAGGAAGTGTCGTGGAGCCCAACGCGGAATTTGCTCTGGTTGAAATTGGTGATGAAGGCGTTGATGAAGGCGCTCGCCGCTACCGTTGGATTGGTGCTTAGGCGTCAAAATCCAGGACGACTTTGCCGCAATTTCCCGAGAGAGCCAATTGGATGGCCTGCTCAAACTGTTCAATGGGCATCCGATGTGTCAGGACCTTGTCGACATCGATGAGGCCTTTCTCAAGCAAGTCATGCATTCGGTCCCAGGTGGACCACATCTTCCTTCCGTTGATGCCTTTGATGTGCAAGTATCGGAACACAACTTCGTTCATGGGTACGGCAGGCATTGCTTGACCGTAGACCGAAAGAACGTTGACGTAACCTCCCATTCGGGTGGAGTGAATGGTGTTTGAAAGAGCGGTTGGTGACCCAGAAAATTCACAACTGTTGTCAACACCTCGTCCTTCTGTAGCTTCGAGAATTGCAGCGACCACATCATCATCTTTGCCAAGAACAATGTCAGCACCGAGTTCTTGAGCCAACTCCATTCGGTAGGTATTGTCCCAATCCACCGCAATGACTTGGCTTGCACCCATGGCTTTGGCTGCATTGACAGCAAACAAACCGATGGGGCCCAAGCCGTGCACGGCTACGGTTGAACCTTCAACGGGGCCGCCAGTGAGCGTGTGAATGGCATTGCCTAACGGGTCTTGAATTGAGGCGTGGCCAGGATCTAAGCCTTCGGGAACATGTCGTGCATTGGTGGCTGGAATGGCAAAGTAGGGAGCGAAAGCCCCGTGGCCGTGTACGCCGAAAATGGAACCGTTTTCGCAAATGTGGGCGTTGCCCTCGTCACAGCGCGGACACTCCCAGCAGGCAAGATGGCACTCGATGGCCACATGATCACCGATGGCATGGGTCGTCACTCCTTTGCCAAGGGCTACGACGCGCCCGCTGGTTTCGTGGCCGGTGATGGTCCCCAATGGAACATTGTTGCGACTCCACTCATCCCACTTCCAAATGTGTAAATCAGTTCCACAGACCGATGTCGAGAGCGTTTGAATCAAGACCTCTCCCGCTAGGGGGGATGGCACAGAATGCTCGGCGAGTGAAAATCCTCCTTCCTCGTCCCGGGTTTTTGTCCATGCGGTCATGGTGGATGGTAGTGACTCCATGACTCGCCCTCAACCTGCTTTTCTTCGGACACCTTTTCATCCTTCGCTCATCCAGTCTTGGATGAAAATCACGCAAATGCAGAATGCGGCTTTGTTCGGTATGTTGATTAGGGGGGCGCGACGGCCTCAAAGCCCGTTGATGGTGCATGAAATACGTCGTTGTGAGCGGGGGAGTTCTTTCTGGATTAGGGAAAGGCGTCACTGCAAGTAGCATCGGAGTTCTTCTCAAAAGCGCTGGACTGCGAGTCACATCCATCAAAATAGACCCCTACTTGAACAGCGATGCTGGAACCATGTCACCCTTCGAACACGGGGAGGTTTTCGTCCTTGATGACGGCGGCGAAGTAGACCTCGACCTCGGCAACTACGAACGATTCCTCGATATCAATCTCTCCAAGGATAACAACCTCACAACTGGAAAAATATATGCCAACGTGATTGAAGCGGAGCGTCGAGGAGATTATCTTGGCAAAAC
>DACE01000023.1:0-4754 GCA_002494645.1 Euryarchaeota archaeon UBA256
CTGCTTCGGTTGTGTTACCCGGTGCAATCTCAAAGTCTGAACTTGCCTCCGGCATGCCCTCGAGCGGAGGTTCATACGTGTTTTTGGAGCGAACATACGGCCCGCTTATCGGTACGGTCAGCGGTCTGGGGTTGTGGGCATCATTCTTGTTGAAATCCGCATTTTCACTCATCGGTTTTTCCGCATACTTCATCGTAATCACCACCTACTTTGATATCGAAATGAGCATGTATACGCTTTCTCTTTCAGCACTCGTGCTCATCACCGTAGTAAACATCCTCGGTGTTTCCAAGGTCAAAGCGGTTCAAACGCCCATCGTCGTGGTGACAGTACTGCTTCTTGCTGCCTTGATTCTCATGGCGCCCTTTACCAGCACCTTTGATGCAAGTATCCCCATCAATGGAGCCTTTGATACCGATGTTTGGACGCTCGCTGAAACGGCTGCCTTCGTGTTTGTCGCTTATGCCGGCGTTACCAAAGTTGCCGCAATTGGAGGGGAAGTAAAAGACCCGGAGAAGAACCTGCCAGCAGGCATCATGCTTTCGCTCGTGATTGCAACGATCATCTATGCACTCCTTACTTTCATGATGATGGCAGTCATACCTGGTGAATGGTGGATTGATGCTGATACTGGGAAGGTTGTTGAAGACCCCATCACCCGCTTTGCTGAAGCATTAGCAGGAACTGAATTTGGTATCATAGCAGCGGTTCTTTCCGTTATCACCATGATCTCGATGGCACTTGCTGGCATTCTGGCATCCTCTCGATTCCTCTTTGCCATGGCAAGAGACAACCTGTTGCCCCAACCTCTTGAAGAGGTCAATGCACGGTTTGAAACACCACACATCCCAATTATTTTGACTGGTCTTGCCATGGGTTTGGCCATTCTTTTCGTACCCCTGAAGGACGTAGTAAAACTCGCATCTGGATTTAAAATCATGATTTTTATGATCATCAACTCTTGCGTTATCGTCTTACGCCAAACCAGCGACCAGCACGACTGGAATCCAGCGTACAAGGGACCACTCTACCCTTACATGAACATCTGGGGAATCGTCGCAGGTGCCTTCCTCATATCTTTGATGGGGTCCAAAGCATTCCTTGGAGGCGCTGTCGCTATCGCTGCCGGAATTGCAACATACTATCTCTATGGACGTCAGCATTACATCGCCCAAAACACGCCATTCCAAACCTTCCGTCAGCAATTCGGGAAATCAACTCAAACCGAACATGACAGGCGAATTGCTGCCTTCCATGCGGCGGATTATGGCACAAAGAATCACCTCACTGTGCGTGAGTTCCAAAATGCACTCAAAGCGCTTGGCTTCAAGTATTCCAAGGATGATACGAGGGCCATTTTCCACAAAGCAGACGAAAACAGTGATGGCGTAATCGACATTGATGAATTCTTCCAGATGTTCGAAACCATCGAAGAAGAGTGAAGCGCCTCTGCTTCAAGCGAGAATGAGGCGCAGATGTTCAAGACTGCGCAATTCAGCGAAGTAAATCTGCTCAATGGCGTCGTGCATTTCTTGGTCGCCGACTTGGTCGACAATGGTCATGATCGTTCCGTAGACCTCTGATGCTTTCGTTTCGGTTTCAAGCGACCGCTCAAGCATACTTTTGTAATCCGTGGCGTTTGCAATCGGGTGTGGGTTGCGCTCGGTCACGGGAATACCACCAAGTTTGACGATCGCCCTGCGGACTACATCAGCATGGGCGATAGATTCACTCGCTTCTTCTGTAAACAGTGGGTCGAGTTGGAGACGATGGATGCCTTGAACGGTCGCTGCATAGTGAGCGTACATGTTGACGGCGCGTAATTCCCAGCCCAAGGCCTCGTTAAGTTGCTCAATCAGCAGGTCTACGCTCATGCTATCACTGGATTTGCTTCGCAGATGAACCTAATTAAACCGTGGCACAAACTCAATGGTGGTCAATGGACAATTACTCGTGGCGAATCCATTCACCATCTGAAGTCACTTCCCAATATTGTAACTCCTGTGAAACGTCGACGTACCAGCCTGTCTCGCCCTGTGTTGTGGACGGTGTAGCCTGCATCACTCCGATTTCTCCCGCATGAGCGGCGAGTTGTTTCATGCTTTCTTCGGTCAAGCCATGCCGCTCGTAAACGGGTGTATCATCAACGACACCAGGTCCTTGCTCACCGGCCTCAACGTCTTGCTCGCCCTCATCTGATTCGTATTCATCCTCGTCAAAGGCCTCATCCATCCATTCTTCTTGAGTTCCTTGAGATGCTTTTCTATTGAGGACAATCAATACTGCGAGAATAAGGAAGAGAAGAATCGCAGCCATGGTCATGGCCGTATTGGTTGACCCAACTGCACCACCGAGCAAAACTTCATCGACGTCAAAGAAGGTCTGGGCGAGAAGTCCGTTCCAGCGAATCGTACAGGAACGATCTGTCCCTCCCTTACTGACATCAATTTCCCAAGTACCGTTGGTAACGAATGAGGAATCTCCAGCAGTACACGTCACTGAAGTGTTGTCTTTGGGTATGGAAATTGAATTGCCAAAGGCATCGGTACCGATGGCCCCCATCAACACGACTTCGCCCTCTGCGATGGTCTCGCGGCTGAGTGTTGCCTGAATACGAATTGGGTCACCAGCCTCAACGGTCACTTCAATGGCATGCTGGGCATCACCTTCCGTTAGGTCAAGCGTGTAGACCCCGACTTGCTTTCCAGTAAAGGACCAATACCCAAGACCGGTTTGTGAGGCGACCAATTCACCAAATCCCTCACCAATGCTCGTGTTGACGTCAGTAGCTTCAGCGAGGTTGCCATGGATGTCAACGACCTGGACAAAGAGGTCGGTTGGAATTCCAGCACGCACTAACAGGCCATCATCTGCATCGGTCACGAGGGCATGTGGGCTACCAGCAACTACGGTCAAGCGAACGGTTGCAAAGACACCATCGGCATTGACCCTTAATTCATGGCCACCCAGTGCGGTTGCTACCCAACGTCCATCGTTGAGGAGCATGTCAAGGGTAATGTCGTTACCGTCCAATGTCCAATTCAAAGCAATCGGTGGTAATTGGTTCCCATACGCATCAAAAAATTGCGGATTAAGGTCCAACTCACCGTCTGCAGGCACCAGACTTCCTTCACCCTGAAGGGTAATGAAAGCAAGCCTTCCAACAACCACGTCAAATGCTTTGTCTGCAATAAATTGAGCCCCAGTGGCATTATCATACCAACTGCCCTCAAAGCGCCACGAACGAGCTTCTTCGGTTTGCAGAATCCAATACGATGTCGTTTGAGTCAATTCATCTTCATTTCCAATCTCCATACTGGCGGTTCCGTTCACCGTCCAAGTATTTCCTTTGACATCAACTGCTCGGAGGACCAACACTACTTGGTCTCCGGCAGAGGGCGCACTGGGTGTTGTTTCAAAGAAAACGTCAATGGCTCGCCCGTGAACAACGGTTACGCTTTGTTGAGTCATGACCGTTCCATCTTGACCAGAAAGAGTAGCCATTCCGGTGGTCGAGGGATTCCAAAACACCCTCATTTCCTCGTCAACCGACAAACCACCTGAATCAACACTGATGGATTGAATCGGTGGTGAGACGAAGCCAATATACCCACTCTCGTCCCTTCGTTCGTAGGCCAATTCATAAGATTCGCCAGCCATAAATTCAAGCGGTTCATCCAAGAAGACAAGTTCCGAAGCGACGGCGTCCCCCGGGATGACATGAATTGAACCCGTTCCAGTCACGTTGCCTGAAGTTGCCCTTACGGCCCACCGTCCCGTATTGGTTGCAAGGTATTCTCCTTGTGCATTGAATGAACCGTTTTCAGCGTACCAAGCGATTGACGGAACCAAAGAAAGCGACATCTCATACCCGTTTACATCAACCAGAGTAGGTCGTATTTGTGTCAGCGACCCTGCCCGAACTTGAAGGATATCTGGGAAGACGAAGGCATGAGGGCTTCCGGCACCGACGGTGATGTTGGCGTCGTCTTGAAGTTGGTTGTAGCGAACTTTTACCGAAAAGATTCCAGTATCATCTGGCGTCCACGTTGGTGAACCATGACCGATGTATTCTCCGTCAATATCCCAGACAAGGTTCGACCCACCCGCCATGCGATTACCCCTTCCGTCCAGAAGGTCTGCGGTGAGATTACCGTCGACTTGAGCCATGAAATTTAGGCTTGTGATCTCGATGGATGTGGCAACACCGGGGCTCACGGAGATGTTGTGAGTGGCTTGCAAGCCATTGTATTCAGCAGTGATCTCAATCAAGCCCGAGGACCAAGGGAAAAACAGTCCATCGGATGTCATCGAACCGTTGGATGAACTCCAAGATACCTCCCCCGCCACGATGTTGTTGACCGCATCATAGATGATGGCATCAAAATCAACCACCTCATCTGCCGACATCGTGGCCTGCGGAGCGTCGAAAACAACTCGGTCTGCGGTACCTGAAAAGGACGGTTGTCGGACTTCTTCAAGACTGAAGTGGTGATTCGCAGGCAACGCACCCATCACCATACTCAAGACCAAGAAAATGGCCAAAGTACTGCGTTGATGCATTAAAGTCACCCCTCAATCGGTCCATTCTTGCCAGTCTTCTTCACCTTCAAGGCGGAACCACCAGGTTCCTTCATCGTCTTCCCACCACTCAGTTCCGTCTTCATCAACACGGTAACTTTCATCGTCTTCGACTGAGGTTTCCTCTTCGTCAACAACTTCTTCCTGAACGGGTGCTGGACCTGATGGTCCAG
>DACE01000023.1:4803-4939 GCA_002494645.1 Euryarchaeota archaeon UBA256
TGGTCCCGAAGGCCCGGGTGCGGGCCCTGTTGGTCCTGATTTGGACTCGCTTGGGTCATCATCTTCATCGTCGTCGTAATCATCATCGTCCCAATCATCATTTCCGTTTGAGCGGAAGAACATCACGAGGAGGACC